>NZ_LQXA01000013.1 GCF_001618005.1 Clavibacter tessellarius | reverse complement strand
GGGAGGCGCCCGGGGCGCTCGGGGAGGGCGAGCCGCACGCCGCATCCGCCGCCCGCGCCGGCGTCGTCCGGCCCGAGCTCGTCTCCCTCTCGGAGGCCGCGCGCTTCGCCGACGAGCTCGCGGCCCTCGCGCGCCGCCGCGGCCTCGCTGCGGCACGGACGCCCCTGCCCGCGCGCGTCCCGCTCGCCGAGGTCGCGACGAGCGCCGGTGCCGCGGGCGGGCATCCGCGATCGACCCTCCGTCCGGGAGGGCTCCCGGCGGCCATCGGCGCGGGGCATGACGGTCCCGTCGTCGTCGACCTCGTGGCGGACGGGCCGCACGCCGTCGTCGCGGGCACGACGGGCAGCGGCAAGAGCGAGCTCCTCGTCACCTGGATGGCGGCCCTCGCGGCCGCGCATCCGCCCGAGGAGGTCACGGTCCTCCTCGTCGACTTCAAGGGCGGCGCCGCCTTCGATCCGCTCCTCGTCCTCCCGCACGCGGTCGGGCTCGTCACCGACCTCGACGGCCGCGGCGCGCGCCGCGCCCTCGAGAGCCTCCGGGCGGAGATCCGCCACCGCGAGCGCACCCTGCGCGAGGCGGGTGCCCGCGACCTCGACGACCCGCGCGCCGCCGGCATCCTCCCCCGGCTCGTCATCGTCGTGGACGAGCTGGCCGCGCTCCTCGCCGACCAGGACGGCCTGCACGAGGTGGTCGCCGACATCGCGTCCCGCGGGCGGTCGCTCGGCATGCACCTCGTCCTGTGCACGCAGCGGCCGGCCGGCGTGGTCCGCGACGCCGTCCTCGCCAACTGCGACCTCCGGCTGTCGCTGCGCGTCAACAACGAGGCCGACAGCCGGGCGCTCCTCGGCACCCCCGACGCCGCGCACCTGCCCGCCGCCCCGGCAGGCCGCTGCCTGCTGGGCGCGCACGGCGGATCCGCGCGCCCCTTACAGGTCGCCGTCACCACGGCCGACGACCTCGCGCGCATCGCATCCGAGCGCGTGCCCCGGCGGCCGGTCCGTCGTCCGTGGCTGGACCCGCTCCCCGCCGTCGTCCCGCTCGCCGGGCTCGCGGGTCTCCCGCCCCTCCGCGCGTCCCCGTCCGCAGGCCCGTCCCCGGACGGCGACGGTCACGACGTGGCCCTGCCGTTCGCGCTCGTAGACCTGCCCGCCGAGCAGCGCCGCGCGGCCGCGCTCTGGCGTCCCGCGACGGACGGGCACCTCCTCGTGCTCGGCGGTCCGGGATCCGGGCGCAGCTCGTGCCTGGGGGCGCTCGCCGCCTCCGCGGCCGCCGCGGGCGTGCGGGTCAGCCGGGTGCCCGCCGATCCGGAGGGCTGCTGGGACGCCCTCACGGCCGTCGTGGCCCGCATCCGGAGGCCGGGCCCGCGGCCCGCACCGCTGGTCGTGCTCGCCGACGACCTCGACGTGGCCGTCTCCCGCCTCGACCCCGACCATCAGGCGGCCCTCCTCGAGCTGCTCGCCGCGCTGGTCCGCGAGGGGCCCCACGCGGGCGTCGCGCTCGCGGCATCGGCGAGGCGGCCGGGCGGCGCGCTGCAGGCCGTCGGCGCCGCGGCGGGTCCGCCCGTGCTCCTGGCGCTGCCGACGCGCCAGGAGCACGTGCTCGCCGGCGGGGAGCCGTCGCTGTTCGACCCGGCCGCCGGGCCGGGCGCGGGGGAGTGGCGCGGGGCGCGGATCCAGGTGGCGCTGCCGCCCGCGGACCGGGCGGCGGGAGCCGGCCCGGATGCTCACGCGCTCCCCGCACCCGCACCCACACTCGCACCCGCACTCGCGGACCCGGCCCCGCCCCTGGTGCTCGAGGACGGTCCGGTGCACGCGCTCGTCGCGTCGGCTCCCGCCCAGGCGGCGGCGCGTCTCCGCGCGGAGGGCCACGAGGCCGTGGAGGTGCTCGACCTGCCGCTCGGCTGGTCGCCGGATCCGGGTCATGTGGCCCCCGGCGCGCGCGATCGCGACGGCATGCCGCATGTCGTCGTCGGCGATCCCGACGCCTGGCTCGTCCGCGGCGCCCTGCTCGCGGAGATCCGCCGGGCGGGCAGCGTCGTGCTCGAGGGGTGCGCGCCGCGGGACGTCCGCACGCTCCTGCGCATCCGCCAGGTGCCGCCGCCGCTCGCGCCCGTCCCGGGGCGGGTGTGGCGGGTCGCGCCGGACGGCGCCGTCGAGCGCCGATCCTGGCTGCGCGCGCCCGAGACCGTCGGGCCGCGGGAGCCCGAGCCCGCGCCCGCTGCCGCTGCCGCCGACCCGGCGCTCAGCCGATGAGCGTCGGCGAGACCCGGATCGCGCCGACGGGCACGCCGCCGCCGAGCACCACGAGGTCGAGGTCGGGGCGCACGCGCTCCACGTCGTCCCGGGTGATCGCACCCGCCTCGGCGAGCAGCTCCAGCGCCACGATGGTCGACGCCCGCAGGCTGCCGTCGAGCGTCTTCGAGGCGACGGTCGTGCCGTCGGGGGCGGTCATGATCATGATGCCCTCGGCCCCGCCCTTCGCGAACAGCCCCAGCTGCTCGATGACCACGGTGTTCGCGCGGCCCGGGCCATCGATGGCCCAGCCCTGCGCGCGGACGGCCGCCGTGAGGGCCGCCGCGTGGCGGTACAGCGCGAACGGGGAGCCCGCGGCGGAGGTCGCGATGCGGTGGATCCCGCGCGCGAGCGCCGTGAGCGACATCGCGTGCACGGGAGCGCCGCAGCCGTCGATCCCCGTCGTCGCGATGCGCTCGCCCGTGAATCGCTCGACCACGTCGCGGATCCGCACCTGCAGGGGGTGGTCCGGGTGCAGGTAGTCGTCGGTGGACCAGCCGTTGGTGGCGCACGCGAGCAGCATCGCGGCGTGCTTGCCGGAGCAGTTCATGTAGACGGGGGAGGCGGGGATCCCGGCGCGCACGAGCTCGTCGCGCGCGGCCCGGTCGAGCGGCCAGTCCGCGGGGCAGCGGAGGGCGGACTGGTCGAGCCCGGCCTTGGCGAGGATCCCGCGCACCACCTCCACGTGCCGTGCGGTCGCCGCGTGGCTCGCCGTGGCGAGCACGTGCTCCTCCTCGGTCAGCTCCGCGCCGCTCGCGAGCACCGCGAGGGCTTGGAACGGCTTCATGCTCGAGCGCGGGAAGACGGGCGTCGACACGTCCCCGACCTCGCGCAGCACCTCGCCCTCGCCCGACAGCACCACGGCCGCGCCCACATGGCGCGACTCCACGAAGCCGCTGCGGTCGAGCACCGCGAGCTCCACGGCGCCCTGCACGGGGATCGTCCCGACGGTCGTCCCCATCAGAGCGCCCGGAACGCGTCGGCCAGCACGCCGAGCGCGTCGTCGAGAAGCTCCTCGGAGATGGCGAGGCTCGGCAGGAAGCGCAGCACGTTCCCGTACGTGCCGGCGGTGAGGATGATCACGCCGTGCGCGTGGCAGTGCGCCGCGATGGCCGCGACGGCCTCGGCGTTCGGCTCCTTGGTGGTGGATCCGGTGCCCGGCTGCACGAGCTCGATCGCGATCATCGCGCCGATGCCGCGCACGTCGCCGATGATGTCGTGCTCCGCCTGCAGCGCCGTGAGCGCGCGGTGCAGGTGCTCGCCGATGCGCGTCGCCTCGGCGAGCAGACCGTGCGCCTCGATCGCCTCGAACACGGCCACGGCGGCCGCTGCCGCGACGGGGTTGCCGCCGAACGTGCCGCCGAGCCCGCCGGGGAGAGCGGAGTCCATGATCTCGGCGCGGCCGGTCACGCCCGCGAGCGGCAGGCCGCCCGCGATGCCCTTGGCCGTCAGCACGAGGTCCGGCACGAGGCCGAGGTGCTCGCTCGCGAAGAAGCGGCCGGTGCGCGCGAGCCCCGACTGGATCTCGTCGGCGATGAAGACCACGCCGTTCGCCGTGCACCACTCCTGCAGCGCGGGGAGGAAGCCGTCGGCCGGCACCATGAACCCGCCCTCGCCCTGGATGGGCTCGGCCACGACGCACGCGAGGTCGCTCGCGCCGATGCGCTTCTCGAGGTACGAGATCGTGCGGGCCGCCGCCTCGGCGCCGGAGAGCCCGTCGTGATACGGGTACGAGCTCGGCGCGTGGTAGACGTCGCCGGCGAAGGGCCCGAAGCCCGTGCCATAGGGCGCGGCCTTGTAGTTCATGGCCATCGTGAGGTTCGTGCGGCCGTGGTAGCCGTGGTCGAGCACCGCGACGGCGCGGCGGCCCGTGTGCTTGCGGGCGATCTTCACGCCGTTCTCCACGGCCTCCGCGCCCGAGTTCACGAGCACGGTGCGCTTCTCGTGCGTGCCGGGCGTGTGCTCCGCGAGCAGCTCCGCCACGCGCACGTACTCCTCGTACGGGGTCACGGTGAAGAGGGTGTGGATCACGTCGCCGAGCTGCGCGGTCGCGGCGTCCACGACCTCCTGGCGCGTGTGGCCGACGGTGGTCACGCCGATGCCGGCGCCCAGGTCGATGAAGCGGTTGCCGTCCACGTCCTCGACGATCGCGCCGTGCGCACGCGCGACGTACACGGGCAGCA
The DNA here is from genome assembly GCF_001618005.1 of Clavibacter tessellarius. Classification (GTDB taxonomy): domain Bacteria; phylum Actinomycetota; class Actinomycetes; order Actinomycetales; family Microbacteriaceae; genus Clavibacter; species Clavibacter tessellarius_A. Next base: position 222,013 of record NZ_LQXA01000013.1, on the reverse strand, counting down.
GCGACGAGACGCCCGGCGGCACGACGCGCTTCCGGCGCTCGTGCAGCTCGCGGGAGAGCGGTCCCGGGATCTCCGTCACGATGCGTCGCTCCTGCGGCACCTGCGGACGGGCGGCAGCCGCGGTCGCGGCGGGGGAGTCGGAGGCGGAGCCGGCAGGAGTGCCGACGAGGGCGGAGTCCAGGGTGTCTGTCATGATCCGGCGAGCCTACCCGCGCGGGAGCCCGGATCCGAGAGGCCCCGCAGCCGGGCCGGTAGCGTGATCGCATGCACTTCGAGCACCGCTACGCCCTGTCCCTCGAGTGGACGGGCGACCGCGGATCCGGCACGTCCGACCCCCGCTCCTACGGCCGCGACCACGTGGTGCGCATCGACGGCAAGCCCGACCTCCTGGGATCCGCCGACCGTCCGTTCCGCGGCGACGCCGCCCGCTGGAACCCCGAGGACGCCCTCCTCTCCGCGCTCGCGCAGTGCCACCTGCTCAGCTACCTGCAGGCGGCCACCGCGGCCGGGGTCGTCGTCGTCGGGTACACGGACGAGCCCACGGGCACGATGCGCCAGACCGCGGACGGGGGCGGCCACTTCGTCGAGGTCACGCTGCGGCCCGTCGTCACCGTGCGGGACCCCGCCCAGGTCGAGCTGGCGACCTCCCTGCACCGGGGCGCATCGGAGCGCTGCTTCATCGCGGCGAGCGTCGCCTTCCCCGTGCATCACGAGCCGCGCACGGTGGTCGCACCCGTCTGACCCGTCTGACCCGTCGGATCCCGGTGCTCGCCTGTCGTCCCTGTCAGGCGCCGCCCGGCCGCATCGGGCAGACTGTCCGCGTCCCTCCCACAAACCTGGCGCGTCCGGCGCGCCGATGAAAGCGACTCCCGTGAAGCGACGCATCCCCCTCACCCTGGCCGCGGCCGCCGTCCTGGCCCTGTCCGCCTGCTCCGGCAGCGGCGCGCCCTCGGCCGATCCGTCCGCCAGCCCCACGGCGGGCGCGCGCACGGCCGGCGCCTCGTGCATCGACACGCAGTCGGGCGACGCGTCGAAGTCCGTGAAGGTGTCGGGCGACTTCGGGTCCGCCCCCGAGGTCACGGTCGACGGGCCGCTCAAGGTCGACACGACCGAGCGCACGGTCGTCACGCAGGGCGACGGCGCCGAGGTCGGCGCCGGCTCCACCGCGAACATCGCGCTCGCCGGCTACAACGGCACGACGGGAGCCGCGCTCCCGCAGCTCGCGTACAACGGCGACGCGCCGCTGCCCGCGAACCTCGACGACAGCGCCCTCGTCCCCGGCGTGGTCCGCGCGGTCGAGTGCACCAAGGTCGGATCCCGCATCGTCGCCGTGGTCCCGGCCGCCGACGGCTTCGCCGCCGAGCAGGCCTCGCAGCTGGGCCTCGGCGCCGACGACCCGATCGTCATCGTGGTCGACGTCCTGAGCCAGGTCCCGACGCGCGCCGACGGCGCCGACCAGCCCGCGCCCGAGGGCTTCCCCACGGTCGTGCTCGGCGACGACGGCGCCCCCACCATCACGATCCCCGACGCCGCGCCGCCGACGGAGACGAAGATCGCGAACCTGAAGGTGGGCACGGGCGAGACGGTCACCGACGGCGCGAACGTCACGGTGCAGTACACGGGCATCAACTGGACCACCAAGAAGGTCTTCGACTCCAGCTGGGACAAGGGCGGCAAGCCCGTCTCGTTCCAGACGAGCGGCGTCATCCCCGGCTTCACCAAGGCGCTGGTCGGCCAGAAGGTGGGCTCGCAGGTCATCGCGATCATCCCGCCGGCCGACGGCTACGGCGACAAGGGCCAGGGCGACGACATCGGCGGCACCGACACCATCGTGTTCGTCGTCGACATCCTCGGCACGCAGGCCGCCCCCGCGGGCCAGTAGGGGTCGTCGTCGTGCGCCGCGTCATCATCCTCGGATCCACGGGCTCGATCGGCGTGCAGGCCCTCGAGGTCGTCGCGCGCCACCCGGAGCTCTTCGAGGTGGTCGGGCTCGGCGCCGGCAGCAAGCGCGAGGCGCTCGCGGAGCAGGCGCGCGTCGCGGGCGTCGAGCACACGGCGCTCGGAGCGGACGAGGCCGAGCAGCTCATCCGGTCGGTCGACGCCGACGTGGTGCTGAACGGCATCACCGGATCCGTGGGGCTCGGCCCGACGCTCGCCGCGCTGGAGGAGGGCCGCACGCTCGCGCTCGCCAACAAGGAGTCGCTCATCGTCGGCGGCGAGCTGGTGCGGTCCATCGCCCGGCCGGGCCAGCTCGTCCCCGTCGACAGCGAGCACTCCGCCATCGCCCAGGCGCTGCGCGGCGGCACGGCCGAGGAGGTGCGGCGTCTCGTCGTCACCGCGTCGGGCGGCCCGTTCCGCGGCCGCACGCGCGCGGAGCTCGCGGATGTCACCCCGCGCGAGGCCCTCGCGCACCCCACCTGGGACATGGGCCTCGTCATCACCACCAACTCCTCGACCCTCGTCAACAAGGGCCTCGAGGTCATCGAGGCGCATCTCCTGTTCGACGTGCCCTACGACCGCATTGACGTGGTGGTGCACCCGCAGTCGCTCGTGCACTCCATGGTCGAGTTCATCGACGGCTCCACGCTCGCGCAGGCCTCCCCGCCCGACATGCGGCTCCCCATCGCCCTGGGCCTCAACTGGCCGCACCGCATGACCGACGTGGGCGTCCCCATCGACTGGACCCGCGCCGCCACCTGGACCTTCGAGCCTCTCGACGACGAGGCGTTCCCCGCCGTGCTCCTCGCGAAGGAGGTCGGCCGGGCCGGATCCACGTACCCCGCGGTCTACAACGCGGCCAACGAGCAGGCCGTCCACGCGTTCCACGCCGGTCGCGCGGGCTTCCTCGACATCGTCGACACCATCCGCCGCGTCGTCGACGCCCACGAGCCGGCGTCCGACGCGCTCACGCGCGAGTCGCTCGCCGAGGCCGAGCGCTGGGCGCGCGCCGAGGCCGACCGCGTGCTGGGGGTCTGACCGGGCGCTTCGCCGTCGAGCCGGCCGCCCCGCGTCCGCTGACCTCCCCGGACGGCACGTCGTCCGCCCTGCGCAGGTCCGATGCCCGCCGTCACTGGTGACGCCGCGGCGCCTGGGACGTGCCGCCGCGGGGCGGGGCTGCGTGGGTCGGCGGTCGGCCTCCGCGGCTGAGTCGTCGACCGCCGCGGCTCACCCGCCGACCGCTACGGCTCAGCCGTCGTTCGAGCCGCCGTTGCCGCCGCCGCCAGTGCCGCCGCTGCCGGTGTTCGAGCCGCCGTTCCCGGTGCCGGACCCGGTGCCGGACCCGCCGTTGCCGGACCCGCCGCCGTTGCCGGATCCACCGTTCCCGCCGCCGTTGCCGCCGCCGTTCCCGCCGCCCGGCGAGGGGCTGGGCGACGGCGCGGGCGGGGTCGTGGCGGTCGGGCTGGGCGTGGGCGACGGGCTCGGAGCGAGCGGGGGCGTCGCGGACGGCGAGGGCGACGGGCTCGAAGACGGCGTCGGCGTCGGCGTCGACTTCGCCGCCTCCTGCGCGGCCACGAGCTGGGCGCGCACGGCGTCGATGCGGGCGACGACCTCGTCGTGCCGTGCCTGGTCGACGGTCCCGGCCGCGAGGTCCGCCTCGACGGCCGCGCGCAGCTCCTCGAGCTGGGCGAGCGCCTTCGCGTAGTCGCCGTCCGCGGACGACTGCGTGACCGCGAGGGTGCGCTGCTGGAGGTCGTCGAGCGCGCGGCCCTCGGGGGTCGACGATCCGGCGCAGCCCGCGAGGAGGAGGACGGCGGTCGTCACGGTGGCGAGTCCGACCGCGGCGCGACGCCGCCGGGTGCGGGCGGATGCCGGGGCGCGGGTGACCTCGGGACGGATGCCCTCGGGGCAGGTGCCCTCGGGTCGGGCGGATGTGCGGATCACGGGGCGTCCTCCACGCTCTTCTGCAGCTCCTCGAGGCTGGCGCCGAGGGGTCCGGGGACGGACGGGTACGAGGTGTCGCGGTCCTGGAACGACGTGATGGTGACCACGCCGACCACGGCGGCCGCCGCGATGAGCACCGAGACGACCGCGATGCTGAGGGCCCGTGTGCCGCGGCGCTTCGCGGGGTCGCGGTCGGCTGCCCGGAGGCCGGTCCCGGTCGGGTCGACGCGGTCGGCGGGCGGGGGAGCGAACCGCTCGGTGCGCGCGTCCGCATCCGCGGACGCCCCGAACCGCTCCGTGCGCGCATCGGCGCCCGCCTGCGTCGCGCCGGCACCGAGGCCGGCCGCGGCGGCCGCGGCGCCGGGCATCACCCGCGTCGACGTCGCGGTCGGGTCGTCCACGGCGGACGCGGGCGCCCGTCCGGTCCGCAGCTCCGCCGCGACCTCGCGCGCGGTGGGCCGGGTGGCCGGATCGCGCCGGGTCATGCGGCCGATGAGGTCGACCCACGACGGCCCGAGCCGCGCGGGGATCTCCGGGTCGCGCACGACGCGCGCCATGGTCGACTCGGCGGCCGTCCCCGGGAAGGTGCGGCGGCCGGTGAGGCACTCGAGGAGCACCAGGCCGAGCGCGTAGACGTCCGTCGCGGCACCCACCTCCTGGCCGAGCGCCTGCTCGGGGCTCAGGTAGCTGACGGTGCCGACGATGGACCCGGTGGAGGTGAGGCGCGTGCCGTCCACGAGGCGCGCGATGCCGAAGTCGGTGAGCTTCGCGGCGGCCGGCTCGTCGGGGGCCTCGGGTCGGGCGAGCAGCACGTTGGCGGGCTTCACGTCCCGGTGCACGACCCCGCGGCGGTGGATGTAGCCCAGGGCGTCCGCGAGGATCCCGCCGATGCGCGCGACCTCGGGGCCGGGCAGCGGACCCTCCTTCATGCGGTCGGCGAGCGTGGTGCCGTCGACGATCTCCATCACGATGAACGCGAGGGCGCGGTCGCCGACCACGTCGTCGCCCACGTCGAAGAGCGTCACGAGGCCGGGGTGGCTGAGGCCCGCGAGCATCCGCACCTCGCCCTCCTGCCGCTCGACCTCGTTCGGGTCGGCGGAGTCGGTGGCGAAGACCTTGACGGCGACCTCGCGGCCGAGCGTCTCGTCGACGGCTCGGTGCACGGTGGCCATGCCGCCGCGGCCGAGCAGGCCGCTGATGCGGTAGCGGCCGCCGAGCAGGGCTCCGGCGAGGCCGTCGGTCCGTTCTCCGGGCATGGGGCCACCTCTCGTCGCGCGGGCCCCCAGACTAGCCGGGGGCTCCCGTGAGAGAGCCTGCCGCGCCGACCCGGGCTGTGGGGGAGCGCCCCGCGCGGCGTCCGTCGGACGCGACCCCGCGGATCCGCATCGCGGCGGGCGTCCGCCCAGGATGCGGGAGGTAGCCTCTCCCACCATGGACGGCGTCTTCCTCTACATCCTCGGGGTGCTCATCATCGTGGTCGGCGTCGCCGTGTCCATCGGCCTCCACGAGGTCGGGCACCTGCTGCCCGCCAAGCTCTTCGGCGTCCGCGTCACGCAGTACATGATCGGCTTCGGCCCCACGATCTTCAGCCGCCGCAAGGGCGAGACCGAGTACGGCGTCAAGGCCATCCCGCTCGGCGGCTACATCTCCATGATCGGCATGTTCCCGCCGCAGAGCTCGCGCGCCGGCACGAGCAGCACGGGGATCGCGCAGCTCGTCGGCTCCGACTCCCGCCGGGACGGCCAGGCGGAGCCCGGTGCCGACGGCGGATCCCCGCCCGCCGACGACCGCGCGGGCCGCGGCTTCTTCGACCTCCTCGTGCAGGACGCGCGCCAGGCCAGCGCCGAGAGCGTGGGCGACGAGGAGGACCGGGCCTTCTACAAGCTGCCCGTGCCGAAGCGCATGGTCATCATGCTGGGCGGCCCGGCGATGAACTTCCTCCTCGCGCTGGTGCTCTTCGCCGTGGTGCTGTGCGGCTTCGGCGTCACCCAGCCCACCACCACGGTCGGCCAGGTCAACGCGTGCATCGTCCCCGCCGGATCCGCCGCCTCGGCCGATCCCGCCACCTGCCCCGCCGGCGCCCCCGCCGCTCCCGGTGCGGCCGCCGGCCTCCAGCCGGGCGACACCATCGTCAGCATCGACGGCACGCCCGTCACCGCGTGGGACCAGGTCACGACCACCGTCCGCGCCTCCGCCGGCCGCGAGCTCGACGTCGTCGTCGACCGGGGCGGTGCGCAGCAGACCCTCGCCATCACGCCCGTCCTCTCCGAGCAGGCCGTCCCCGGATCCCGCGGCGCCCCCGAGGTCGACGAGCAGGGGAGGCCGGTCACGCAGCAGGTGGGCCTCATCGGCTTCACGCCCACGCAGGCCGTGCAGCGGCAGCCGCTGTCGGCCGCCTTCACCACCACGGGCGAGAACATGGCGGCCGTCGGCAACCTCATCCTCAACCTCCCGCAGCGCCTGGTCGACGTCGGCCGGGCCGCGTTCGGCGGCGGCGAGCGCGACCCGAACGGCCCCATGAGCGTCGTCGGCGTCGGCCGCGTGGCCGGTGAGATCGCGAGCCTCGACGAGACGCCCGTCGCCTCGCGCGCCTCCGCCATGATCGGCCTGGTCGCCTCGCTCAACGTGGCGCTCGGCATGATCAACCTCCTGCCGCTCCTGCCGCTCGACGGGGGTCACGTGCTCGGCGCCGTCGTCGAGGGCGTGCGCCGGTTCCTCGCCAAGGCGTTCGGCCGGCGCGACCCGGGACCGGTCGACGTCGCGAAGCTCATGCCGCTGACCTTCGTGGTCGTGATCCTGTTCGGCGCCATGAGCGCGCTGCTGATCTTCGCCGACCTGGTGAACCCCGTACGCCTGACCTGAGCCGCGCGTCGGACGGCGTCCCCGGCCGCGCGCGCCCCCGCCGCACTCCACGTGCAGGAATCGGACGTAGGCTCTTCCCCGTGCCAGCAGTCAATCTCGGAATGCCGAAGGTCCCTGAGGTCCTCGCGCCCCGTCGCAAGACCCGTCAGATCAGCGTCGGCAAGGTGAAGGTGGGCGGGAACGCCCAGGTCAGCGTCCAGTCGATGACGACCACGCAGACGACCAACATCAACGCGACGCTCCAGCAGATCGCCGAGCTCACGGCCACCGGCTGCGACATCGTGCGCGTCGCCGTGCCGCACCAGGACGACGCGGACGTGCTGCACATCCTCGCGAAGAAGAGCCAGATCCCGATCATCGCGGACATCCACTTCCAGCCGCGCTACGTCTTCACGGCCATCGACGCCGGCGTCGGCGCCGTGCGCGTGAACCCCGGCAACATCCGCAAGTTCGACGACCAGGTCGGCGCCATCGCGAAGGCCGCCAAGGCCGCGGGCACGTCCATCCGCATCGGCGTCAACGCCGGATCCCTGCACCCGAGCCTGCTGCAGAAGTACGGCAAGGCCACGCCCGAGGCGCTCGTCGAGTCCGCCGTCTGGGAGGCGAGCCTCTTCGAGGAGCACGACTTCCACGACTTCAAGATCTCGGTCAAGCACAACGACCCGGTCATCATGGTCAAGGCCTACCGGCTCCTCGCCGAGCGCGGCGACTGGCCGCTCCACCTCGGCGTCACCGAGGCCGGCCCCGCCTTCCAGGGCACGATCAAGAGCGCGACCGCGTTCGGCATCCTGCTGTCCGAGGGCATCGGCGACACCATCCGCGTCTCCCTCTCCGCGCCCCCGGCCGAGGAGGTGAAGGTGGGCCTGCAGATCCTGCAGTCGCTCAACCTCCGCGAGCGCAAGCTCGAGATCGTCTCCTGCCCGAGCTGCGGCCGCGCGCAGGTCGACGTGTACTCGCTCGCCGAGCAGGTCACCGAGGGCCTCAAGCACGTCAACGTGCCGCTGCGCGTCGCGGTCATGGGCTGCGTCGTCAACGGTCCCGGCGAGGCCCGCGAGGCCGAGCTCGGCGTCGCGTCCGGCAACGGACGCGGCCAGATCTTCGTCAAGGGCGAGGTCATCAAGACCGTCCCCGAGGCCGAGATCGTCCAGACCCTCATCGAGGAGGCGAACCGCCTCGCCGCGGAGATGCCCGCGGGATCCATCGGCAGCCCCGAGATCCTCGTCTAGTCCCACCCGCCCCACCCGCCCGCGCGGCGGCCGCGCGTCCGCGCGCGCCGCCTGCGCGTAGGCTCTGCTAGTCGTCCGCCCGGCGGACCGCCCACGAACTGAGGATGCTGTTGAACGGTAACGCCACTTTCCGGCATCGGAACACCTCCCTGCTGGGGCTCGCCAGCGTCCTCGCCCCGCACACGGTCACCTCCGTCGAGATCGACGACCGCCTGAAGCCCGTGCTCTCCCGGCTCCGCCTCCCCACCGGCCTGCTGCAGCGCGTCGCCGGAGTGCTCGAGCGCCGCAACTGGGACGCCTCCATGTCGTTCGACGCGGCCGCCACCCAGGCCGGGCGCAAGGCGCTCGCGCAGGCGGGCGTCGAGCCGTCGCAGATCGGGCTCCTCATCAACACGTCCGTCACGCGCGCGCACCTCGAGCCGAGCGTCGCGGTCGGCATCCACCACGGGCTCGGCCTGCCGTCGTCGGCGCTCAACTTCGACATCGCCAACGCGTGCCTCGGGTTCGTCAACGCCATGACGCTCGCCGGGCACCTCATCGACTCCGGCCAGATCGACTACGCGATGATCGTCGACGGCGAGGACGCCGGCGAGATCCGCCACAACACGGTCGCCCGCCTGCTCCGTCCCGAGACGACGCGCGCCGACTTCCTCAGCGAGTTCCCGAGCCTCACGCTGGGCGCGGGCGCGGCGGCGGCCGTCCTCGGGCGGACGAGCGACCACCCCGAGGGGCACCGGATCCTCGGCGGCGTCACGCGCGCCGCCACCCAGCACCACGAGCTCTGCATCGGCGACGTCGACGGAATGTTCACCGACACGAAGGAGCTCCTCCGCGGCGGCATGGAGCTCGTCGTCGACGCGTGGAAGGAGGCGGCCGGGGACGACTGGCAGTGGTCGGACATGGACCGATACATCCTCCACCAGGTCTCCGACGTGCACACGAACGCGATCGTCAAGGCCGCGAAGCTCGACAGGTCGCGCGTGCCGCTCACGTACCCGCGGTACGGCAACGTCGGTCCCGCGAGCATCCCGATCACGCTCGCCGACCAGGCCGACAGCCTCAGCCGCGGCGACCGCGTGCTCTGCATGGGTGTGGGCTCCGGCCTCAACACGGCCATGACCGAGATCCTCTGGTAGCGGCGCCGTGACGCGCGAGGCCCGCGGGAACGCGGCGACCGTCCCTGTGCCCGGCGACGACGGGCAGCCGCTGCCGGGCCTCGACCCCGCCTGGTCGCGCGTCGTGGAGGCGGGCGGCCACGGCTGGCACCTGCTCGACACGGGGGCGCGGCTCGCGGCGACGGGCGCGCCGGTCGCCGGCACCGTCCTCTGCGTGCACGGCAACCCGACCTGGTCGTACCTGTGGCGGCGCATCGCGGCGGAGTCGCTCGCGCGCGCGGAGCGGGATCCGTCGGCACCGGCGTGGCGCGTCGTCGCCGTCGACCAGCTCGACATGGGCTTCTCCGAGCGCACGGGCGAGTCCCGCACGCTGCCGACGCGACTCGACGACCTGCAGGCGCTGACCGACGAGCTGGGGCTCTCCGGATCCGGCGCCACCGGCCCCGTGGTCACGCTCGGCCACGACTGGGGCGGCGTCGTCAGCCTCGGCTGGGCGCTCCGCAACCGCGACGTGCTCGCCGGGGTCATGGCGCTCAACACGGCCGTGCACCAGGAAGAGGGCGTGCCCATCCCGTGGCCGCTGCGGCTGGCGCTCGCCACGGGGATCCACGACGCCGCCACGCGCGGCACACCGGGCTTCCTCGCCACCACGCTCGCGCTCGCGCACCCGCCGCTCGACCCGGCCGTGCGCCGCGCCTTCGCGGCGCCGTACCGGGGCGCGGACCGGCGCGCCGGGATCCGCGGCTTCGTCGCCGACATCCCCGTGGGGCCCGCGCACCCGAGCCACGCGACGCTCACCGCCATCGCGGAGGGGCTGCGCGACCTCGACCTCCCGGCCCTGTTCGTGTGGGGCCCGCGCGACCCCATCTTCAGCGACGTCTACCTCTCCGACCTCCTCGAGCGCCTGCCGCACGCCGACGTGCACCGCGTGGAGGGCGCCGGCCACCTGATCGCGGAGGACCACGACTACGCCTCCGCCGCGCTCGACTGGCTGGCCGACCGGGTCGCCCCGGGGACGGCTCCCGCCGCGCCCGCGCCTCGCACGCCCGCGCCCGTCCGCCCGCTCGGCGCGCTGCTCGAGGAGCTGCGCGACAGCGACGACCCCGTGCTCGTGGAGATGGCGCCGCGCGGCGGCACCGGTCCGCGCACCGTCTCCTGGCGGCTGCTCTCCCGCCGGGTGCGCGAGATCGCGGCCGGTCTGCACGCGCGCGGCCTCCGCGCCGGCGACCGCGTCTCGCTCCTCGTGCCGCCCGGCGCCGACCTCACCGCCCTCCTCTACGCGTGCCTCCGCATCGGCGCGATCGTGGTGGTCGCCGACGCGGGCCTCGGCGTGAAGGGCCTCGGCCGCGCGGTCGCGGGATCCCGCCCGGACATGGTCGTCGGCATCCCCGCGGGCCTTGCCCTCGCGCGCGCCCTCGGCTGGCCGGGGGAGCGGATCTCGGTCACCACGCTCGCGCCGCCCGTCGCCCGCGCGCTCGGCGTCGCCGCGAGCCTGCCGGAGATCGCCCGCGACGGCTGGGCGCAGGTGCTCCCGCCCGAGCCCGCGGCCGACCACGACGCCGCGATCCTCTTCACCTCCGGATCCACGGGCCCCGCCAAGGGCGTCGTCTACACGCACCGCCAGCTCGCGTCCCTCCGGGACACCCTCGGCTCCCGCTTCGACGTGGGCGTCGGCACCGGCCTGGTCGCCGGCTTCGCGCCGTTCGCGCTGCTCGGACCGGCCCTCGGCGCGACGAGCGTCACGCCCGACATGGACGTGACCCGGCCGCGCGACCTCACCGCGTCCGCGTTGGCCGCCGCGGCCCGCGCCGCCGACGCGACCGTCGTCTTCGCGTCGCCCGCCGTGCTCGCGAACGTCGTCGCGACCGCCGACGCGCTGACCGCCGACGACCGCGTCGCCCTCGGCCGGGTCCGGTCGCTGCTCTCCGCGGGCGCCCCGCTGTCGGAGGCGCTGCTCACGCGCGCCGCCGCGCTCGTCCCGGCCGCGGAGGTGCACACGCCGTACGGCATGACGGAGGGCCTGCTGCTCACCGACATCACGCTCGAGGGGATCCGCGACGCCGCCCGACGCGGCGACGCCGGCGTCTGCGTGGGCACGCCCGTGGACCCGGTCGACATCCGCATCAGCCCGCTCGACGCCACGGGCGCCGCCACCGGCGCGCTCACGTCCGAGCCCGGCGTCACCGGCGAGATCGTGGCGCAGGCCCCGCATGTCCACGAGCGCTACGACCGGCTGCACGTCACCGACCGGGCCGCGCGGCGCGACTCGGCCGACGGGATCCGCCGCCACCGCACCGGCGACGTGGGCCACCTCGACGCCATGGGCGCGCTCTGGATCGAGGGGCGCCTCCCGCACGTCATCACGACCGCCGACGGCGTGCTCACGCCCGTCGGCCCCGAGCAGCGCGCCGAGTCCGCCGCCGGCGTCGGTCGCGCGGCCGCCGTGGGCGTCGGGCCCGCGGGCGTGCAGCAGCTCGTGCTCGTGGTGGAGACCGTGCCGGCCGCACGGCGCGTGGGCCTCGCGGACCCGGACCTCGCTGCCGCCGTGCGCGCCGCGGTCGGCGTCCCCGTGGCCGCGGTGATCGTCGTCCCGGTCCTGCCGACGGACGTCCGCCACAACTCCAAGGTCGACCGCGCGCGCCTCGGGCGCTGGGCCGCCGGGATCCTCTCGGGCGGCCGGGTGAGCGCGCCGTGACCGTCCTCGTCACGGGCGCGAGCGGCATGCTCGGCCGCGCCGTCGCCGAGCGGCTCGCCGCCGAGGGCCACGCGGTCCGCACGTTCCAGCGCCAGCCGTCGGGCCTCGCGGCGAGCGGCACGGAGCCGGTGCCGGGATCCGTCGTCGACCTCCGCGGCAGCGTCACGGATCCGGCGGCCGTCGCGCGCGCGGTCGCGGGCGTCGACGCCGTCGTCCACCTCGCGGCCAAGGTCTCGCTCGCCGGGGATCCGACCGACTTCCGCGCCGTCAACGTCGAGGGCACCCGCGGCCTCCTCCGGGCGGCCCGCGCCGCCGGGGTCGCGCGGTTCGTGCACGTCTCCTCGCCGTCGGTCGCGCACACGGGCCTCTCCATCACGGGCGACGGCGCCGGGCCCGCGGATCCCGTGCGCGCCCGCGGGGACTACGCCCGCACCAAGGCCGAGGGCGAGCTCATCGCCCTGGCCGAGGACGACCAGGCGATGCGCGTCCTCGCCGTCCGCCCGCATCTCGTCTGGGGTCCGGGCGACACCCAGCTCGTCGCGCGCATCGTCGACCGGGCCGCCCGTGGCCGCCTCCCGCTCCTCGGCCACGGGGCCGCCCTCGTCGACTCCGTGTACCGCGACAACGCCGCCGACGCGATCGTCGCCGCGCTCGCCGCCGCCGACACCGCGCACGGCCGCGCGTACGTGGTCACGAACGGCGAGCCGCGTCCGGTCGCCGAGCTCATCGCCGGGATGTGCCGGGCGGCGGGGGTGCCCGCACCCCGGATCCGCGTGCCCGCCGCTCTCGCGCGCGCCGCCGGGGGAGCGGTCGAGCGCGTCTGGGCCGTGCGTCCCGGATCCGACGAGCCGCCCATGACCCGCTTCCTCGCCGAGCAGCTCTCCACCGCGCACTGGTTCGACCAGCGCGAGACCCGCCGGGCGCTCGCCTGGACCCCGGCCGTCTCCCTCGACGAGGGCTTCGAGCGCCTCCGCCTCTCCTACGCCGCGGCCGGATCCACCGGACGCTGACCGGCGCCGGCGCCCGCCCGCGGCGCCCGCCCGACGCGCCCGGATCGCTAGGCTGTGTCGGGTGTCCACACGCCTCTCGAAGCTCTTCGTCCGCACCCTCCGGGAAGACCCCGTCGACGCCGAGGTGGCCAGCCACCGCCTCCTCGTGCGCGCCGGCTACATCCGCCGCCAGGCCCCCGGCATCTTCGCCTGGCTGCCGCTCGGCCTCCGGGTCAAGAACAAGGTCGAGGCCATCGTCCGCGAGGAGATGGAGCGCATCGGCGCCCAGGAGGTGCACTTCCCCGCGCTGCTCCCCGCCGAGCCGTACCAGGCCACCGGCCGCTACGACGAGTACGGCCCCGGGATGTTCCGCCTCGAGGACCGCAAGCGCGCGCCCATGGTGCTCGCGCCCACGCACGAGGAGTTCTTCGCGCTGCTGGTGAAGGACCTCTACTCGAGCTACAAGGACCTGCCCCTGTCGATCTACCAGATCCAGGACAAGTACCGCGACGAGGCCCGCCCCCGCGCCGGCATCCTCCGCGGCCGCGAGTTCACGATGAAGGACGCGTACTCGTTCGACCACACCGATGCCGGGCTCGCCGTGAGCTACCAGGCGCAGCGCGACGCCTACGAGCGGATCTTCCAGCGCCTCGGCCTCGAGTACGTCATCGTCGCCGCCGACGCGGGCGCCATGGGCGGGTCCAAGAGCGAGGAGTTCCTGCACCCCACGCCCATCGGCGAGGACACCTTCGTGCGGTCGCCCGGCGGCTACGCGGCCAACGTCGAGGCCTTCACGACGCTGGTGCCCGAGTCGATCCCCATCGAGGGCCAGCCCGCCGCGCGCGTCTTCGACTCGCCGGACACCCCCACCATCGCCACGCTCGTCGACCTCGCGAACGCCCGTGAGCCCCGCGAGGACGGCCGTCCCTGGACCGCCGCCGACACGCTGAAGAACATCGTCCTCGCGCTCACGCACCTCGACGGCACGCGCGAGCTCGTCGTCGTCGGGATCCCCGGCGACCGCGACATCGACCTCAAGCGCGCCGAGGTCGCCTTCTTCCCCGCCGAGGTCGAGCCCGCCACCGAGGGCGACCTCCAGAAGCAGCCCGGCCTCGTGAAGGGCTACATCGGCCCGTGGTCGCCCGAGGGCCCCGTGCTCGGATCCACGTCGGCCACGAAGGTGCGCTACCTCGTCGACCCGCGCGTCGTCGACGGCAGCTCCTGGATCACGGGCGCCAACGTCGCCGGGAAGCACGTGCTCTCGCTCGTCGCCGGCCGCGACTTCACGCCCGACGGCGCCGTGGAGGCGGCCGACGTGCGCGACGGCGATCCCGCGCCCGACGGATCCGGCCCCATCAGCACCGCGCGCGGCACGGAGATCGGCCACGTCTTCGAGCTCGGCCGCATGTACGCGGAGGCGCTCGGCCTCAAGGTGCTCGACGAGAACGGCAAGCTCGTCACGGTCACCATGGGCTCGTACGGCATCGGCATCACGCGGAACCTGGCGCTCGTCGCCGAGGCCACGCAGGACGGCCGGGGCCTCCTCTGGCCCGCGTCCATCAGCCCGTTCGACGTGCACGTGGTCATGACCGGCAAGGACGAGGGGGTCAGGACGGCCAGCGAGGAGCTCGTCGACGCGCTCGACGCCGCCGGCCTCGACGTGCTCTTCGACGACCGCCCCAAGGTCTCGCCCGGCGTGAAGTTCGGCGACGCCGAGCTCATCGGCGTGCCCACCATCGTCATCGTCGGCCGCGGCGCCGCCGACGGCATGGCCGAGCTCTGGGACCGCTGCACGAACGAGCGCACCCCGGTCGCGCTCGCGGACGTCGTGGGCGCGCTCACCGCCGACCGCTGATCCGCTCCCGCTCCGCCCTCGGGGCTGCCCGACCCCTCCCGGTCGGGTAGCCTCGAATCCTTCCAACCGAATAGAGGAGTGGCCCATGGACATCGACCTGAGCGTCTTGCGCATGATGGAGCGCGAGCGCGAGATCCCGTTCGAGGAGCTCGTCTCGATCATCGAGCAGGCCATCCTCACCGCCTACCTCAAGCACACCGACCAGGCGGACGCCAAGCCCGTCGCCGACGGCGTGCCCCCGGCCCGCGTGCACCTGGACCGCAAGTCCGGCCACGTCTCCGTGCATGTCCCCGAGCTCGACGAGGACGGCCTCGTCATCGGCGAGTCGGAGGACAGCCCCAGCGACTTCGGCCGCATCGCCGCCTTCGCCGCGAAGCAGGTCATCAACCAGCGCCTCCGCGACATCGGCGACGACCGCATCCTCGGCGAGTTCAAGGGCCGCGAGGGCGACATCGTCGCCGGCATCGTGCAGCAGGGCCCGAACCCGCGCATGATCCACGTCGACCTCGGCACCATCGAGGCGATCCTGCCGCCCGAGGAGCAGGTGCCCGGAGAGAAGTACACGCACGGCTCGCGCCTGCGCGTCTACGTCACGAGCGTCTCGCGCGGCGCGAAGGGCCCGCAGATCACGGTCTCGCGCACGCACCCGTCGCTCGTCCGCAAGCTGTTCGCGCTCGAGGTACCGGAGATCGCGCAGGGCCTGGTCGAGATCGTCTCGCTCGCCCGCGAGGCGGGCCACCGCACGAAGATCGCGGTGCGCGCGACCGAGCCCGGCATCAACGCCAAGGGCGCGTGCATCGGCGAGCTGGGGCAGCGCGTCCGCGCCGTCACAGCCGAGCTCAACGACGAGAAGATCGACATCGTCGACTACTCCGAGTCGCTGCCCGTGTTCGTCGGCAACGCGCTCTCGCCCGCCAAGGTCACGAGCTCGTTCGTGATCGACCAGGCGACCAAGGCCGTCCGCGCGCTCGTGCCGGACTACCAGCTGTCGCTCGCCATCGGCAAGGAGGGCCAGAACGCCCGCCTCGCCGCCAAGCTCACGGGCGCGAAGATCGACATCCAGCCCGACTCGATCCTCGAGGGCGACGACTGAGCGCCGCCCGGCGGGACGCGGCCTCCCCGCCGCCGGACGCAGGGGGTAGTATGGATCCGGTAAGAACGTGCGTCGGCTGTCGTCGGCGTGCCCCGAGGTCCGCTCTCCAGCGGATCGTCGCCGATCCCCCCACCCGCTCCCTCGTCCTCGACGAGCGTGCGGTGATGGCCGGCAGGGGCGCGTGGATCCATCCGACCATCGAGTGCATCGACCGAGCCATCGCGAGGCGCGCCTTCGGGCGGGCCCTGCGCAGCGAGGCGGCGCTCGACCCCGCAGCTCTTGGGGGACTACGAGAGCGGCTCGCGGCCCAGCCGAGCGCGCGAGCATCCGAGAGAACAGGCTGAACGGCACATGGACAACTAATGAGCGGCTCGAAATGAGATCCGTCCAGCACTAGCGGTCCCCTCCTGCCTGGGAGAGGACCCCCAGACAGGAGAACAGTGGCAAAACCACGCGTACACGAGATCGCCGCCGAGATCGGCGTCGACAGCAAGACCGCACTCGCCAAGCTCAAGGAGATGGGCGAGTTCGTCAAGGGACCGTCGTCGAGCATCGAGCCCCCCGTGGCCCGCAAGCTCAAGGCGGCGCTCGAGGCCGCCGGGGTCACCGGCCAGGCCGCGGCGCCCGCAGCGGCTCCCTCGTCCGCCCCGCGCCCCGGGAGCCGCTCGTCGGCCCCGAAGCCCGGCGGTCGTCCCACCCCCGGCCCGCAGCCCACGGCTCCCGCCGCTGACGCCCCCGAGGCGTCCGACGTGCCGGCTCCGGTCGCGCCGCTGACCGTCGCGGAGCGCCAGGCCCAGGCCGAGGCGACCCGCAAGGCCGCCGCCGAGGAGAAGGCGCAGGCCGAGAAGTCGGCCGCGTCCACCACCTCCGAGGCCCCGGCCGCGTCGACCCCGAGCGCCCCGCGCCCGGACGCCGGCAGCACCCCGGCGCCCTCCAACGGCATCCCGCGACCCGGGATCCCGCGTCCGGCGGCCCCGCGCCCCGGCAACAACCCCTTCGCGAGCAACCAGGGCATGGGCACCAAGCCCCGCCCGGGCAACAACCCGTTCGCGAGCAACCAGGGCATGGGCCAGCGTCCCGCCGCGGGAGCCGCTGGCCCCCGCCCGGCCGCTCCCCGTCCCGGATCCCCCCGCCCCGGCGCCCCGCGTCCCGGCGGCGTCGGCCAGGGCGCGCGTCCTGCCGGCTTCGGTCAGCGCCCCGCGGGCGCCGGTCGTCCCGGCGGCGCACCCGGTGGAGCGGGACGCCCCGGCGCCCCCGCCGCCGGCGGCTTCCAGCGTCCGGCCGGCGGCTTCGCCGGTCGTCCCGGTGGCGGAGGCCGCGGCCGCGGCCCCGGCGGCGGCACCGCAGGTGCCTTCGGGCGCGGCGGCGGCAAGAGCAAGTCGCGCAAGTCGAAGCGGACGAAGAGGGCCGAGTTCGAGCTGCGCGAGGCCCCGTCGCTGGGTGGCGTCAGCGTCCCCCGCGGCGACGGCAACACGGTCGTCCGCCTGCGTCGCGGCGCGTCCATCTCCGACTTCGCCGACAAGATCGACGCGAGCCCCGGCAACCTGGTGACCGTGCTGTTCCACCTCGGTGAGATGGCGACGGCGACCGAGTCGCTCGACGAGGCCACCTTCGAGGTGCTCGGCACGGAGCTCGGCTACAAGATCCAGGTCGTCTCCCCGGAGGACGAGGACCGCGAGCTGCTCGAGGGCTTCGACATCGACCTCGACCAGGAGCTCGAGGACGAGGACGACGACGTGCTGGAGATCCGGCCGCCCGTCGTCACCGTCATGGGCCACGTCGACCACGGCAAGACGCGCCTGCTCGACGCCATCCGCAACGCCAACGTCATCGAGGGCGAAGCGGGCGGCATCACGCAGCACATCGGCGCGTACCAGGTCTGGGCGCCGCACGAGGGCTACGAGCGCGCCATCACCTTCATCGACACCCCGGGCCACGAGGCGTTCACCGCCATGCGCGCCCGTGGTGCCCAGGTCACCGACATCGCGATCCTCGTGGTCGCGGCCGACGACGGCATCATGCCGCAGACGGTGGAGGCCCTGAACCACGCCCAGGCGGCGAACGTGCCGATCGTGGTCGCGGTCAACAAGGTCGACAAGGAGGGGGCCAACCCCGCCAAGGTGCGCCAGCAGCTCACCGAGTACGGCCTGGTCGCCGAGGAGTACGGCGGAGACGTCATGTTCGTCGACGTCTCGGCGCTCACCGGCAAGGGCGTGGATGACCTCCTCGAGGCCGTCCTGCTCACCGCCGACGCCGGTCTCGACCTGCGCAGCAACCCGAACAAGGACGCGCGCGGCGTGGCCATCGAGGCCCGCCTCGACAAGGGCCGCGGTGCGGTCGCGACCGTCCTCATCCAGTCGGGCACGCTCCGCGTGGGCGACGCCATCGTGGCGGGCACGGCCTACGGCCGCGTCCGGGCGATGATGGACGAGAACGGCGACGCGGTCCACGAGGCCTACCCCTCGCGGCCCGTCCAGGTCCAGGGCCTCTCGTCGGTCCCCGGCGCGGGCGACACCTTCCTCGTCACCGAGGAGGACCGCACCGCCCGTCAGATCGCCGAGAAGCGCGAGGCCGTCGAGCGCAACGCCCAGCTGGCGAAGGCCCGCAAGCGCATCAGCCTCGAGGACTTCACGCGTGCGCTGGAGGAGGGCAAGGTCGAGTCGCTCAACCTCATCATCAAGGGCGACGTGTCCGGTGCCGTCGAGGCGCTGGAGGAGTCGCTCATGAAGATCGAGGTGGACGACTCCGTGCAGCTGCGGATCATCCACCGCGGCGTCGGAGCGGTCACCGAGAGCGATGTCAACCTGGCGACGATCGACAACGCGATCATCATCGGGTTCAACGTCCGCCCCGACCCGAAGGCCCGCGCCCGCGCGGCGCGCGAGGGTGTCGACATCCGCTTCTACAGCGTCATCTACTCGGCGCTCGAGGAGATCGAGTCGAGCCTCACGGGCATGCTCAAGCCCGAGTACGAGGAGGTCCAGTCCGGCGTCGCCGAGATCCGCGAGGTGTTCCGCTCCTCGAAGTTCGGCAACATCGCGGGTGTCATCGTCCGCTCGGGCACCATCACCAGGAACGCCAAGGCGCGGGTCATCCGCGACGGCGTGGTGGTGGGCGACAGCCTGGCGATCGAGTCGCTGCGTCGGTTCAAGGACGACGTGTCCGAGGTCCGCACGGACTACGAGGCCGGCATCGGCCTCGGCAAGTTCAACGACATCCAGATCGGCGACGAGATCGAGACGATCGAGATGAAGGAGAAGCCGCGGGTCTGACCCCGGCCGATCCGGGCCCCGCTCCCCACCAGGGGAGCGGGGCCCTCCCGTCCCGCCACCCGCGGGGCGTCAGCACGATGCCGGGTCTCGCCCGGCCGCATCCGTCACGGAAGGACGTCGACCATGGTCGATCACGCGAGGGCCCGGAAGATGGCCGACCGCATCAAGGAGATCGTCGCGCGCAAGCTCGACCGGGGCATCAAGGACCCGCGCCTCGGCTTCGTGACCGTCACCGACGTCCGCGTCACGGGCGACCTGCAGCACGCCAGCATCTTCTACACGGTCTACGGCACCGACGAGGAGCGCGCCGACACGGCCGCGGCCCTGAAGTCCGCGACGGGCATGCTCCGCAGCGAGGTCGGCAAGAACATCACCGCGCGCCTCACGCCGTCGCTCGAGTTCATCCTCGACGGCGTGCCGGAGAACGCGGCCGCGATCGACGCCCTCCTCGAGGAGGCGCGTCGCCGCGACGCCGACGTGCAGGCGCAGGCGAAGGCCGGCGTATACGCGGGCGACGAGGACCCGTACGTCAAGCCGCGCGTCCTGGAGGACGACGAGGACGAGGACGACGACGAGGACGACGAGGACGACGAGGACGACGAGGTTGCCGACGGCGACCTCGGCGACCCGACGGCGCCCGGGTTCACGCCGGCGCACTGATCCGGCACGGCGCCCTGATCCGGCGTCGAGCGCTGATCCGGCTTCGATGAGGGGGCGCGCGTCGAGGGACGCGCGCCCCCTCCGTGCGTGCGTAGGTGGATCGACGCGTCGCCGCGCGCGTCAGCTCGGCAGGGCGTACGTGCCGTCGGGCTGGACCACGGCGAGCCCGTCGGCCACGAGCCCGGCGAGCGCGCGGTCCCGTTGCACGGGCTCCGGCCATGCGGTCGCGAGGTCGGCGGCGCTCACGGGGGAGTGGCTCGACCGCAGCTCGGCGAGCAGCAGCCCGCGCACCTGGCGGTCGGATCCCTCGTACTTCTTCTGCACCACGCGCACCGGGCCGTCGTAGGCCGGGTAGCCGGCCGCGCGCCACGCGCAGATGCCCCGGATCGGGCACTCCTCGCAGCGGGGCGACCGCGCCGTGCAGACGACCGCGCCCAGCTCCATCGCGCCCGCGTTGAAGACCCGTGCCTCGGCGACGTCGGCCGGCAGCTGCGCCTCCATGGCGGCGAGGTCGGCCGCGGTGCGCGCGGGACCCGGATCGCCCTGGCCGGCGACCGCGCGCGCGATCACCCTCCGCACGTTGACGTCGACCACCGGGTGCCGGTGCCCGAACGCGAAGGCGGCGACGGCGCGCGCCGTGTACGGACCGACGCCGGGCAGGTCGAGCAGGGCGTCCACGTCCTCGGGCACTTCGCCGCCGTGCCGCTCCGTGATCGCGACCGCGCACGCGTGCAGGTTGAGCGCCCGGCGCGGGTAGCCGAGCCGGCCCCACGCGCGGACGGCCTCGCTCGCTGGCGTCGCGGCGAGCGCGGCGGGCGTCGGCCAGCGCACGAGCCACTCCTCGAGCCGCGGGATCACCCGGACCACGGGCGTCTGCTGCAGCATGAACTCGCTGACGAGGATGCCCCAGGATCCGAACCCCTCGCGTCGCCACGGCAGGTCGCGCGCGTTCTCCCGGAACCAGGCGTTGACGTCGCGGGCGAGGGCGGTCTCGGGCATGCGGCCAGCGTACGAGAGCGCGGCCTACGCTCGGGTCATGCCCCTGTACCGCGCCTCCCGCGCCGAGGTCCTGTCCTCGCTCGCCGACGAGTTCCTGCACAACTACGGCCGCGGGCGCGCGTTCCTGGCGGTGGACGGCGGCCCGCTCGCGGATCCCGCGGGCTTCGCGCGCGACCTCGCGGACGTGCTGCGCGCGGGCGGTCACGCCGCGTACGTCGCGGATGCCGCGGAGCACGGCGCCGCGGGCGCGGACGCGCTGCGCGACGGCCTCGTGCGCCCCTTCCGCCGGCCCGGCCTGCCGTTCGCCCTGCGTCCGGGCGGCGATCCCGTGACCGACGCCCCCGACGACGCCGTGCTGCTGGTTTCCGGCGATGCCCTCCAGGCCCCCGAGCTGCGCGGCCTCTGGAACGCGGTCGTCTACCTGCTGCTGCCCGGCGAGCCGCTCGCGACCGCCGGCGGGGACGCCGGATCCGCCGCGCAGGAGGCGCACGCGCGGTACATCCGCGCGGTGAACCCCCGGCGCGCGGCCACCATGATCGTCGACGTCACCGACCCCGAGCTCCCGCGGCGCGTCTTCGCCGACAGCTGCTGACGCCGTCGGCCGAGCTCGTGGAGCGCGGGGCCGGCCGGATCAGCGCGGGACGAGCCGCACGAGCTCGGCGGGGGAGATGTGCCGTCCGCTCGTCTCCACGCCGTGCACGAGCTGCACGAGCGCGGCGTTCACGCGTGCGTCCTGCCCGGCGCCCGGCGCGAGCGCGGCGACGGCGCCGTTGAGGTGGTCGATCTCCGTGGGGCGGTCGCGGCGGATGCTCTGCAGGGTCGACCCCGGGTTCGGCACGCTCCCCATGGCGCGCGCGAGCGACACGGGCAGCCGGCCGGCGAGTCCGACGGGCATCGACGCGAACGCCTTCAGCCGCCGGTGCGTGAGCCCGGCGAGCGAGCCGAAGACGACGCCGCGGGCGAGGCCCGTGCGGACGGTCTCCTGCATGGCGCGCGTGACGATCCGCCGCATGACCGGGTCGGCGATCACCGCCTGCGCGCTGAGGCCCGTGACCGCCGGGACCGCGTTGATGCCGTTCACGACGAGCTTCGTCCACTGCGCGCCGCGGAAGTCGGGGGCGACGGTGACGGGCATCACCGGGTCGAGGACGCGGCGCACGAGCTCGACCCCGGCGCCGTCCGGGCCGTCCGCCGAGCCGATGTGGATGCCGGCGGGTCCCGTGACGGTGACGAGCCCGGGCTCCGTCAACGAGGTGGCGAGGAGCGCGAGCCCGCCCACGACCTGGGAGCGCGGCAGGCACTCGGCGCCCATCCGCAGGCCCGACAGGCCGTTCTGCACGACGAGCACGGGGATGCCCCTCAGCCAGCCGGCGTTCTCCCGCATCGCATCGCGGGCGTCGGCGATCTTCGTGGCGACCACCGCGAGCTCGGGCGGCCGTCCCAGGCGCTCGGCGGCGGCGACGCGCGCGACGTGCGCGCCCCATCCGCCGGCCAGCCGCAGCCCGCGGTCCTGGATGGCGCGCAGGTGCGGCCCGCGCGCGGTGACGTCCACCTGGTGGCCCGCCCGCTCCAGCAGCGCGGCGACGGTCCCACCGACCGCTCCGGCCCCCACGACCCCGATCAGCACAGGCCCTCCCTCGACACCCGATCCTAAGCCGGGCCGCCTCCGCGGATCCGGGGACGCGTCCCCGCACGGCATGATGGTCAGGCCATGGAATCCCCGACCCCCCGCGCCGCTCCCTCCACCGTGAGCGGCCTGCTCCTCGTCGACAAGCGCGGGGAGTGGACCAGCCACGACCTCGTCGCCCGCACCCGCCGCCTCGCCGGCACGCGCAAGGTCGGGCACGCCGGCACGCTCGACCCCATGGCGACGGGCCTCATGATCCTCGGCGTCAACAGCTCCACGCGCCTGCTCACGTACCTCGTCGGCCTCGACAAGGAGTACCTGGCCACGATCCGCCTGGGCCGCGCCACCACCACCGACGACCGGGAGGGCGAGGTCGTGTCGCGCGCCGAGCCCGGCCGCATCCGCGACCTCGCCGTCGCCGACGTGGAGCGCGCGATCTCGGGCCTCCGCGGCGTCATCTCGCAGGTCCCGAGCGCGGTGAGCGCCATCAAGGTCGACGGCAAGCGCGCCTACGCCCGGGTCCGCGCGGGCGAGGACGTCGAGCTCGCCGCGCGCGAGGTCACCGTCTCCGCGTTCGACGTGCTCCGCTTCTCCGCGGTCGACGCGGAGGAGGGCGAGGAGGACGGCGCGCAGCTCGACCTCGACGTGCGCATCACCTGCTCGTCCGGCACGTACGTGCGGGCGCTCGCGCGCGACCTCGGCCGGGAGCTCGGCGTCGGCGGGCACCTCACCGCGCTCCGCCGCACGCGCGTCGGGCCCTTCCACGTGGACGACGCCGTGGCCATCGACGACATGGTCGTCGCCGACCGCCTCATCCCGCCGGCCGAGGCGGCCGCCCGCCTCTTCGACGTGCTGCACCTCACCGCGCAGGAGGCCGTCGACCTCGGCCACGGGAAGAAGCTGACGACTCCGGATGAGGCGCCCACCGAGGATCCGCTCGCCGCGGTCGCGCCCGACGGCCGGCTCGTGGGGCTGGTCGGCTTCCGCGGCCGCACCGGCACGTCCCTCGTCAACTTCCCGGCCGACGACCCGGGCGCCTCGTGATCGGCTGGCTCACGGTGGCGCAGATCGCGGTGGCCGTCGTGGCCGGCGTGCTCTGCCTCGTGGTGGGGGCGATCGGACGGAAGCCGAGCGACCTCACCGTGCTGCCGACCGCCCTCGTCGAGGTGCTGCTCGTCGTGCAGCTCGTCGTCGCGATCGCGGCCCCCGCCGTGGGGAACCCGCCGTCGGGCAACCTCGTCGAGTACTACGCGTACCTGCTGAGCGGCCTCGTGATCCCGCCGCTCGCGATCTTCTGGGCCCTGGTCGAGCGCACGCGCTGGAGCACGATCATCCTCGGCGCCTCGTGCCTGGCCATCGCGATCATGGTCTACCGGATGGACGTCATCTGGAACGTGCAGTCCGCGTGATCGCGGCGTTCCCCCGGTAGGGGATAATCGCTGGTGCCATGACTGACTCCCGGAACTCGCGCATGACCGGCCTCGGACGGGTCCTGGTCTTCTTCTACGGGCTGCTCGCCCTCGCCGCGACCGGGCGGTCCGTCACGCAGATCCTCACCAAGTTCGACGAGGCCCCCGTCGCGTACGCGCTCTCGGCGCTCGCCGCGGTCGTCTACATCGTCGCCACGGTCGCCCTGGTCGCGCCCGCCAAGAGCCCGGACTCCGCGCGCCGCTGGTACCGCATCGCGTTCGCCACCATCGCGTTCGAGCTCGTCGGCGTGCTGGTGGTCGGCACGCTGAGCCTCGTCGACGCCCAGCTCTTCCCGCACGACAGCGTGTGGTCGGTCTACGGCAACGGCTACGGCTTCATCCCCCTGGTGCTGCCCGTGCTCGGGCTGTGGTGGCTGCGCCGCGGCGGACGCTCGCGGGTGAGCGCGGTGGACGAGCGCCCTGTGCGCGGGGACCGCTGACGTGATCGTCGTCCACGACCCGGCCGGGGTGCCGGGAGGATTCGGGCCGAGCGCCGTCACCATCGGCAAGTTCGACGGCGTGCACGCCGGGCACCGCGCGGTCATCCAGGGCCTCCTGGGCATCGCCGCCGACGAGGGCCTGGCCTCGGCCGTCGTCACGTTCGACCGGCACCCGGCCGCCCTGCTCGCGCCCGCCGCGCGCCCGCAGAGCCTCGTGAGCAACCGGCAGAAGATCGAGCTGCTCGCTGAGCTCGGCGTCGACGCGACCCTCATGCTCCCGTTCGACGAGCGCCTGCAGCGGCTGAGCCCCGAGGAGTTCGTCCGCACGGTGCTGGTCGACGCCCTCGGCGCCCGGGTCGTGCTCGTGGGCGAGGACTTCCGCTTCGGCGCGCAGGGTGCGGGCGACGCCGCCACCCTCACGCGCCTCGGCGAGCGCCACGGCTTCCGCACGGTGGTGGTCGGCGACGTCATGCCGGACGGCAGCCGCAAGGTCTCCTCCACGTGGATCCGCGACCTCATGGACCGCGGCGACGTGACGGCCGCGGCGGAGCTCCTCGGCCGCTGCCCCGCCGTCCGCGGCGTCGTCGTGCACGGCGAGAAGCGCGGCCGCGAGCTCGGCTTCCCCACCGCCAACCTCTCGCCCGAGGCCGAGGGCCTCATCCCGGCCGACGGCGTCTACGCCGGCTGGCTGCGCGACGGCGACCGCACCTACCCGTCGGCCATCTCCGTCGGCACGAACCCCACATTCGCGGGCGTCCGGCCCCGCGTCGTCGAGGCGTTCGTGCTGGACGAGACGCTCGACCTGTACGACCACGAGGTCGAGGTCGTGTTCGTCAGCCGGATCCGCGGCATGGTCGCGTACGAGGGCCGCGAGCCGCTGATCGCGCAGATGACGGACGACGTCGTGCGCACCCGTGCGGTGCTCGGGATCTAGGCGGCGTCTCCCGCGGCGTCGCCCTCGGGGCGGGGCGTGCGGCCGAAGAGGTACATGATCAGCGTCGACGCGGTGGCCTCGATGGCGGGGCCGTGGCCCACGCTCCAGCCGGCGTCGGAGGCGCGGAGCGTCCGGGCGCGCAGCACGCCGCGGATCCCGGCGGGCGCGATCGCCGCGCGGGCCACCGCGACGGCGCCCGTCGAGCGGTGGTCGAGCTCCAGGTCCACCTTGAGCGCGTGCGCGATGTCGAACGCGTGCACGACCACCTCGAGGAGCTCCGGCAGGCGCTTGCGGCCCTTGCCGGCGCGCTTCTCGGCGGCGATGGCGCGGATCCGGGCGACGAGGTCCTCGGGGGCGCGGCGGGCCTCGTCGGCGCTGAGGTCGTCCATCACGTGCATGGGGTTGAGGTGGGGGCGGCGGCGCATGGATCCCACGGCCGTGCGCACCATGGCGCCGTTGCTCGCGCCCACCCGCCAGACGACGTGCCCGGCGACGTCGCGCACGGTCCAGCCCTCGCACATGCTCGCGGCCTCCCAGCCGTCCGCGTCGAGGGAGGCGAGGAGGTCGGCCGTGCGGTCGAGGACGTCGGCGATCTCGGCGCTCCAGACGCCCGTCACGCGCGCCTCGGGCTCGGAGGGGCGCTGGCTGAGGGGCAGGTGACGGGAGATCTCGCTCATGGCCGAGAGCCTATTCCGGCCGCCGTAGAATCTGGTGGTGACGACTCCTCCCGCCGCTCCCCGCGCGGGTGCGCTCCTCGCCCTCGTCGGCATCGTGCTGGTGGCCCTGAACCTCCGCACCGCCGTCGCCGTCTTCTCGCCGATCGTCGACGAGATCGGCCGCGACGTGCCGCTCGACACCGTGTCGATCGGCGTGCTCGGCGCCCTGCCGCCCGTCTGCTTCGCGCTCTTCGGCCTCCTGGCGCCCGCGATCTCGCGCCGCCTGGGCCTCGAGCTCACGGTCGTCGTGGGCCTCGCCGCCATGATCGCCGGGCACCTCGTGCGCGCCGGCTCGTCGCACGTGGTCGTCTTCGGCATCGGCACGATCCTCGCGCTCGCGGGCATGGGCCTCGGCAACGTGCTGCTGCCGCCGCTCGTGAAGAAGTACTTCCCCGGCCGGATCGGGCCGCTCACCTCCGTCACCACCGTGATGATGTCGATCAGCACGGGCGTGCCGTCGCTCGTCGCCGCGCCGCTGGCGGACGGCGCCGGCTGGCGCGTCGCGATCGGCGCGTGGGCCGGGGTCGCGGTCGTGGCGCTCGCGCCGTGGATCGCCCTGCTCGTCGAGCACCACCGGCACACCCGCCGCGAGCGCGCGGCCGCGGCCGGGCTCGACCGGGTGGAGGAGGCGCCGGCCGCCGTCACGGGCCGCGTGTTCCGCTCGCCGGTCGCGTGGGCGCTCGTCGGGATCCAGGCGGCGTCGTCGTTCAACGCGTACGCGATGTTCGCCTGGCTGCCCGCGCTGCTGCAGGACACGGCGGGCCAGTCGCCCGTCGCGTCCGGCGCGCTGCTCGCGGTCTTCGGGTTCATGGGGCTGCCGGCCGCGATCATCATGCCGATCCTCGCCGCGCGGATGCGGAACGTCGGCATCCTGATCCAGGTCGGCGTGCTGTTCTTCGTCGTCGGCTACGTGGGCCTCCTGGTGGCGCCCGCCGCGGCGCCGCTCCTGTGGGTGGCCGCCGCGGGATCCGGTCCGCTGCTGTTCCCGCTCGTCTTCGTGCTCATCAACCTGCGCACCCGCACGCACGGGGGAGTGGTCGCGCTCAGCGGGTTCGTGCAGGGCATCGGCTACTCGATCGGCGCCCTCGGGCCGCTGCTGTTCGGCGTGCTGCACGAGCTGTCCGGCGGGTGGACCGTCCCGCTGCTGATGCTGTTCGCCATGGTCGCCGTGGCCTCCGCCTCGGGCTTCTACCTCGCGAGGCCGCGCATGCTCGAGGACACCTGGGACCGCGCCGCGCGCGACGAGGCCGCGCGCGTCCGCTGACCGGGATCCCGGTCAGAAGCTCGGCACCATCTCCTTGCGGTGCACGAGCGCGCCCGCGCCGATGAGCGGGCCGTCCTCCGAGAGCCCGGTCGGCACGACGCGCGTCTTCATGACGAAGCCGAACTGCGTGCGGAGCGCGAGGGGCTCGCGGATCATGTCGAAGAGGTCGGGCGTGACCCGGCTGAAGCCGCCGCCGATCGCGACCACGTCGAGGTCGACGAGGGAGCTGGCCGACGCGATGGCCCGGCCGATCGCTAGGCCCGCGCGGCGCACGGCCGCGACGGCCGTATCGTCGCCGTCGCGGTACGACGCGGCGAGGTCCTCGCCGGTGGATCCCGTCCACCCGCGGGCGCGCGCCCACGCGACGCTCCGGGGCCCGGACGCGACGGCCTCGACGCACCCCTGCCCGCCGCAGCTGCACGGGTCGTCGAAGCCCGCGACCTCGACGTGCCCGATGTGGCCGGCGTTGCCCGTTGCCCCCGCGGCCGTGCGGCCCGAGAGCACGAGGCCGCCGCCCACGCCCGTGGACACGATCATGCCCATCACGTCGTCGTAGCCGCGCCCCGCGCCGACCCAGTGCTCGGCGAGCGTGATCGCGAGGCCGTCGACCTGCAGGGTGACGGGCACGTCGGGCGTCAGCTCGGCGATGCGGTCGCGGAGCGGGTAGTCGCGCCAGACGGGGACGTTGAGAGGGGAGACGAGGCCCTCGCGCACGTCGACGGGGCCGGCGGCGGCGAGGCCGGTGCCCACGAGCTCCGCGTCGGCGGGCAGCGCTTCGAGTGCCTGCCGGGCCACGCCGAGGACGGAGTCGAGCAGCTCGTCGGCGGAGCGCTCGGGTCCCGTGGGGCGCCGGAAGCGGCTCCCCTCGAGCACGCGGCCGGCGTCGTCCACGAGCGCGGAGTCGACCTTGGTGCCGCCGAAGTCGACGGCGAGCGCGAGCGTGCGAGGCATCTTCGTCCTGTCCCGGTCCCGGATCCGCCCGTCCACCGGCGTCCAGGATAGGGGCGGGCGGAGGCCTCGACCGGAGACGCGCGGCCCGTCCTGCGCCCTCCGCCGGACCCGGCTGCCCTCACACCTGTGTGGAATTCATGGGCCGTCCGGCGGCTCCGCGCCTAGGCTCGGCACGTGGATCCCGATCACGCCCCCGGACAGGCCCCCAGAGAGCCCTCCGACCCGCGCGCCGAGAACGCCGCGCCTGCGCGCCGCGGCTCGGCCCCCGCGCTCGACTTCGCTGACGCGGCCGAGGCCCGCCTCGCCTCCCGCGAGCTCGACGAGGGGATGCCCGCCTCCACCGGCCTCGAGGACGAGGTCACCGAGACCCGCGCCCGCTTCCCGTCCTTCCCCGGCTCCCTGCTCGACGAGGCGAAGGCGTCCACCGTCTTCCTGCCGTACCAGTTCGTCTTCCGCCGTCTCATCGACCTGCCCGCGCCCATCGTGTGGGACGCGGTGTCCGACGGCGACATGCTCTCGGGCTGGCTCGCGGAGGCCACCGTCGAGCAGCGCGAGGGCGGCGACTTCTGGTTCGAGTGGATGACCGTGCCGGACCGCAGCCTCTCCTCCGCCGCCGGCGGCTTCGTCAGCCGGTTCGACGAGGAGCGCCAGATCGAGTACACGTTCCTGCACGAGGGCGATGTCACGGCGCGCTTCCACCTGCGCCTGGAGGACGTCCCCGGCGGCCCGCGCGATCGGCAGACCGAGCTCCTCGTGACGGTCTCGGGCCTGCTGCCCTCGGGCATCGCGAACGTCCTCAAGGCGAGCTGGCGCCTGCACCTCGACCTGCTGGAGGACCTGGTCCACGGCGTCCCGGTCGACTGGGCCACGTGCGAGGCGGAGCACGGCGCCACCTGGCGCCGGTACCTCGCCGAGCTCGAGTCCGCCGAAGGCTGATCCCCGGCCGTCGCCCACGCGGCACCCCGGCTCCTGGGAGCCGCTTGCCAGGCTGATTGCCTAGCGTGAGGGAATGACATCGCCGAGCGTCGCCTCCCGTCTCGCCCTCGTGACCGGAGCGACCGGCTACATCGGCGGTCGGCTCGTGCCGCGCCTCATCGAGGCCGGCTTCCGGGTGCGCGTGCTCGTCCGCGACCCGCGCCGGCTCACGGACGTCCCCTGGCGCGACGACGTGGAGGTCGTGCAGGGCGACCTGTCCGACGCATCCACGCTCGCGCCGGCGGTCGACGGCGTCGACGTCCTCTACTACCTCGTGCACGGCATGGGCGCGAAGGGCGACTTCGCCGCGTCCGAGCGCGAGTCCGCCCGGAACGTCGCCGAGGCCGCGAAGGCGGCGGGCGTGGGACGCATCGTCTACCTCGGCGGGCTGCACCCGGACACCGACGAGCTCTCGAAGCACCTCGCGAGCCGCAAGGCCGTGGGCGACGTCCTGCTCGCCAGCGGCGTGCCGACCATCGCGCTCCAGGCGGGCGTGGTCATCGGATCCGGCTCCACGTCGTTCGAGATGATCCGCCACCTCACCGAGGTGCTGCCCTTCATGCCGGCGCCCGCCTGGGTGCGGAACTTCATCCAGCCCATCGCGATCCGCGACGTCCTCTACTACCTGGTGGCCAGCGCCGACCTGCCCGCCGACCTCAACCGCACCTTCGACATCGGCGGCCCGGACGTCCTGCGCTACGGCCAGATGATGAACGGCTACGCGGTCGAGGCGGGCCTGCCGCAGCGGCCCATCGCCTCCATCCCCATCTTCGCGCCGCGCCTCGCCGCCCACTGGGTGAACGTGGTCACGCCCATCCCGCGCACGCTGGCCGTGCCCATCATCGAGTCGCTGCAATACGACTGCGTGATGGGGGAGCACGACATCTCCACCTACATCCCGGACCCCGAGGGGGGGCTCACGGGCTACCGCCGCTCGGTGCGCCTCGCGCTCGGCCGGATGCGCGACGGCGTCGTCGAGACGAGCTGGAAGGACTCGGCCGTCGTCGGCGCGCCGAGCGACCTGCTGCCGAGCGACCCGGACTGGTCCGGCCACACCGTCTACCTCGACCTCAAGGAGCGCTCGACCGACGCGGCGCCCGAGGACCTGTGGGCCGTCATCGAGTCGATCGGCGGGGACAACGGCTGGTACTCGCTGCCCGTGGCGTGGGCGGCGCGCGGCTACATGGACAAGCTGGTCGGCGGCGTCGGCCTCCGCCGCGGCCGGCGCAGCGCCACCTCCCTGCAGACGGGGGACGCGCTCGACTTCTGGCGCGTCGAGCACATCGAGCGCGGTTCGAGCCTCCGGCTCCGCGCCGAGATGAAGCTGCCGGGCGAGGCCTGGCTGGAGCTCAGCGCCACGCCGCGCGAGGGCGGCGGCAGCGACTACCGGCAGCGGGCGATCTTCTTCCCGTCCGGCCTCGCGGGCCGGCTCTACTGGTTCTCGATCCTGCCGTTCCATGGCGTGATCTTCACGTCGATGGCCAACCGCATCACGGCGAAGGCGCTCGCGGCCACGACCGCCCGCGAGCCGGAGTCGGCGCCCGCGGGGGCCGCCCGGTGAGCCGGCGGACCGGGGCGCCGCGCATCGGCCTCATCCTCCTGACCCTCGCGGGCATCGCGCTCGCGTCCGCGGGCCTCGCCACCGCCGTCACCATGAGCGTCTCGGCGCCGGTGCAGGCCCAGGCCGACCTCGCGGCGCTCGGCGCGTCCGACGCGGGGGCGGGCGCCGCGCGCGCACCCGAGCCGCGCACCACGCCCTCCGAGGCCTGGACGCCGCTGCCCGCGGAGGCCGCGGACGGCCGCAGCATCACCGACCTCACGCAGCACGCCGCCACGCGCGTGACCGTCGACGTGCTCGGCATGCGGATCACACCGGGCGAGGCCGGCGCGCTGCTCGCGACGATCCTCAGCGTGCCGCTCGTGATCACCGTGATCGCGCTCGTGGCCGGCCCCCGGCGGCGCCGTCGCTGGAGCGGGGCGCTCCGCCGGAACCGCGGCTAGGGCGTCCCGCCGTCCGGTGACATCGCCGGGATCGGGGGCCATGATGGGCACGACGAGAGGCGACACCATGGCACCCCGCACGCGGACCACCGTCCTCCTGGGCGACAGCCTCACCGGGGACGGCAACTGGAGCGCCCTCCTCCCGTCCCGCGACGCGGGAGACGACGACGCGACGACCGACCTCGGCCGGGCCGGCCAGACCACCGACGATGTGCTCGCGCTCCTGCCGGAGGTGGTGGCCGCGGATCCCGCGACCGTCGTGCTCTCGGTCGGCACGCACGACCTGGGTCGGCTCCGTCGCGGCCCCGAGCTCACGGTGCGCGCGCTCGAGACGATCCTCGCCCACCTCCGACGCGACCTCCCGGCCGCGCGCCTCGTGGTGCTCTCCGTGCCGCCGCGGGGGCGGGAGATGGCCGAGCGGATCCGCGTGGTCAACATCCACCTGCGGCAGTTCGCGCCCGTCGTGCGCGCGGAGCACGTGGACCTGTGGCCGGTGCTCGGCTTCGGCGACGGCGAGCTCAACCCGGCGTTCACGGACGACCGGCTGCACCTCGGGCCCGACGGCGCGGCCGCGGTGCGGGAGGTGCTGGCCCGTGTGCTGGACGGCGGCGGCGACGACGGTCGCGACGACGGCGACGCCGTGAGCCCGGGCGTCTAGCGGGGACGGACGATGGTCGACCTCGCGGGCGACGTGGTGATCGAGACGCCGCGGTTGCGCCTCCGCCGCCCGCGGGCCGCTGACGTCGACGCGGTGCACGCCTACCGGTCGCGACCCGACGTCGCGCGCCACCTCGGCGCCGGGACCTGGACGCGGGAGAAGACGGCGGCGGAGCTCGCGCTGTACGCCGCCTCCGCCTTCTCCCGGCCCGGCGACGAGCTGGTGCTGCTGGTCGAGCTCCTCGGCACCGGCGTCGTCGTCGGGGAGGTGGGCCTCGTCCGACGGGAGCAGGGCGCCGAGGTCGGCTACGTCTTCCACCCGGACCACGGCCGACAGGGGCTCGCCACCGAGGCCGTCTCGGCCGTGGTGACGGCGGCCCTCGCCGACGGATCCCCCCGGATCATCGCCCGCACGGACGCGGCGAACCGCTCGTCGCGGGCACTGTGCGAGCGCCTCGGCTTCACCCTGATCGCCACCGCCGTGAGCGAGGACGGCCGTGGGGTGGCCGAGTGCACCTACGAGCGGGCGGCCTCCCACCACGGCGGCGCGGACGGGACGCCCTGACGGGACGCCCCGATGGGGCGCCCGGTCGGGGAGCCGGTCAGGCGTCGCCCGCGACCCGCAGGTCGGCGACGCCCGCGAGGATCACGGCGAGCTTCCGCCGCCACCAGTCCCGCGGCGTCGTGGCGGTGCCGGTCTCGACCTCTCCCGAGAAGCGCGCCGTGACGCGGACCATGGTGCCGAGCGCATCGCGCTGGGCCTCCTCCTCGCGCGCGTGCCCGGCATCGGGCGCCCCCGAGGAGTGGGCGGGTCCGCCGCGACGGGACGCGTGCGGGGAGTGACCGGCGTCCTCCTCAGCCACGCGGTCCGCGGCGATCCGGCCCGAAGCCCGCGTGAGGAGCCCGCGGCCGACGCTCGCCGACGCCGTCGCGTCCGCGATGGGGGCGGTGGACGGCGGACGCGCCGGCGGGGCCGCGTCGAGCGCGAGCGCCCGCTCCCACGCGACGTACGACTCGACGGCGATGTCCATCACGGTGTCGAGGACCAGCACCGCCTCCGCCTCGGCGAAGCCCATCCGGACGAGGTCGCGGATCGCGCTCGTGAAGCGCAGCACGACCTGGTCGGGTGCCGCGTGCAGGTGGTGGATGGCGCTCGCGAGGCCGGGGTGCCGGTCGTACATGTCCCAGATGCCCTCGACGGCCTGCTCCAGGTACGCGCGCCAGGACGCGTCGCCCGGCGCGCGCAGCTCCGCGGCGGGGGCGTCGGGCACGTCCGGCCAGTCCATCCGGGCGATGGCCGTGTCGCAGGCGAGGAGCACGATGTCGTCGCGGCTGGCGACGTGGCGGTACAGCGTCGAGTGGTCGACGCCCAGCCGCTGGGCGAGCGTGGTGAGGGTGAGCGTGCTCAGGCCGACCTCGAGGGCCGCCTCCGCGATGAGCCTCCGCGACACGCGCGCGGGCCTCCCGATCCGACCGGCTCGCCGCTCCATGCGTCAGATCCTACCGGTCCGCCGCCGATGCTTTGGGCGCAAATCGACGGTCGACGACGCCCCTCCGCGCGGCGCGTGCCCGGTCCCGCGCCGAGGCCGCGGCTAGCGTAGGAGGATGCCCGACTCCCGCATCCCCTTCTCCGAGCTCGACGACTTCATCGCCATCCCGCGCCTCGGCGGCCTCGTGCTCTCCCCCGACGGACGCCGCGCGGTGCTCACCGTCACGACGCTCGACCCCGCGCGCACGGGCTACCGCCACGCGCTCTGGGTGGTCCCCGCGACGGGCGGTGGCGCACCGCGGCGCCTCACCCGCTCCGCGAAGAGCGAGGGCGGCGCGGCCTTCACCGCCGACGGCGACCTGCTCTTCGTCTCCTCCCGCCCCGACGCGGACGACGCCGACGGGGGAGAGGCCGCGCAGCTGTGGATCCTGCCCGCGGCCGGCGGCGAGGCCCGCGCGATCACCCGGCTCGCGGGCGGTGTCGACGGCATCGCGGCCGTCGCGCGCGACGCCTCCACCGTGGTCGTGCAGGCGCCGCTGCTGCCCGGATCCGGCTCCCTCGAGGCCGACGCCGTGGCCCGGAGGAAGCGCGCCGACCTCCAGGTGAACGCGATCCTGCACGACAGCTACCCCGTGCGGTACTGGGACCACGACCTCGGACCCGCCGAGACGCACCTCCTCGCGATCGACCTCGCCGGCGCGCTCGCCGAGGAGCCGGCCCGGCCCACGACCGCCGACGCGGCCGCCGCGCTCGCCGCCGAGGCCGAGGCGGAGGACGGCGGCTCCGCGGCGTCCGCGCCCGGCGCCACCGCGCAGCCGTATCCGGCGTCGCTCCCGAGGCCGCGCGACCTCACGCCCCGGCCCGGGCGCACGCTCGAGCACGCGGCCGCCGCGATCAGCCCCGACGGCCGCACGCTCGTGGTCGCCGTCGGTGTGAAGGAGCGCCGCGGGTACCGGCAGGCGCTCGTGTCCATCGACGTCGCGACCGGCGAGCGCAGCACGCTCCTCGACGTGCCCGGCGTCGACCTCGAGATGCCCGCCATCAGCCCCGACGGCGCCCTCCTCGCGTACGTGCGCACCGACCGGGCGACGCCGGCCGCGCCCACGCAGCAGGAGCTCTGGGTCTCGGCCCTCGACGGATCCGACGCCCGCCGCGTCGCCGCCGACTGGGACCGCTGGCCGTCGTCGCTGCAGTTCGACGTCGACTCCGAGGCCCTCGTGGTCACGGCCGACCAGGACGGCCGCGGTCCCGTGTTCCGCATCGGCTTCGACGGCCGGGTCGCCCAGCTCACGACCGACGACCACACCTACACCGACGTGCGGGTCGACCGCGAGACCGGCGACGTGCTCGCGCTCCGCTCCTCGTGGATGGCGCCGTCCCACCCGGTGCGCGTGTCGGCGGCCGACGGATCCGTGACCGAGCTCGCGACGCCCGCGCCGATCCCCGCGACCACCGGCACCATGACCGAGGTCGAGACGACGGCCTCCGACGGCGCCCGCGTGCGCGGCTGGCTGATGCTGCCGGAGGGCGCGTCGGCCGAGGCGCCCGCGCCGCTGCTGCTGTGGATCCACGGCGGCCCGCTCAACAGCTGGAACGCCTGGAGCTGGCGCTGGACGCCGCAGGTGATGGTGGCCCGCGGCTACGCGGTGCTGCTGCCGGATCCCGCGCTCAGCACCGGCTACGGCCTCGACTTCATCGCGCGCGGCTGGGACGCCTGGGGCGCGGCGCCGTACACCGACCTCATGTCGATCACCGACGCCGTCGAGGCGCGCGACGACGTCGACGCGACCCGCACGGCCGCGCTGGGCGGCTCGTTCGGCGGCTACATGGCCAACTGGGTCGCGGGTCACACCGACCGCTTCCGCGCGATCGTCAGCCACGCGAGCCTGTGGTCGCTCGACCAGTTCGGACCCACCACCGACTCGTCGCAGTACTGGCAGAGCATCTTCTCGGCCGAGGGGCTCGACCGGAACTCGCCGCACCACTCCGTGCGCGACATCTCGACGCCCATGCTCGTGATCCACGGCGACCGCGACTACCGCGTGCCCATCGGCGAGAGCCTCCGCCTGTGGTCGGAGCTCGCCGAGCACCACGCGGCCGACGACGGCACGACGCCGCACCGGTTCCTCGTCTTCCCGGACGAGAACCACTGGGTGCTGAAGCCGCAGCAGTCGGTGGTCTGGTACCGCACGGTGCTCGCGTTCCTCGACCAGCACGTGCACGGGAGGGAGTTCGTGCGGCCCGAGCTTCTGGGGTGACGAGCCCGTAAGGTCGCGTCGTGACCTCTGACTGTGCGAATGGCGGGCTAAGGGTGAAGGGCGCGCTCGACTGACTCGGACCAATTAGATCCGAGCACCGAGGTTGCTTCTTCTCCCCATCGCTCCCGAACCAGTTTCTCGATCCAGTGCACTGTGCCGGCATTGACGACAGGTTCTGCTGCAGTCAGTCGGAGCCCCGTCAGCACCTGTGAGGCTGAAGAAAGTGGGAGACCCAGGGCCGCTTGGAGTCTCCGCATCGACTTCACGGCGCTCACGACGTAGCTCGCGGCCTGGAACTCGCCTTGGTTTTCGAGAGCCCACGCCAGGACATCCCCGGAGAGGTTCGGCGGGAGATGGAGATCCGAACGCTCTTGTCCTGCCGGTGCCTCGACACTGCGCTCGTGCTGCCTCAGCACGATCTCCATCGCGTCACATCGTGCCAGCGAATTGACCAGATGGTGCATCGGGAGGCGAGGTTGTGCGGCGACCACCTCCACGTCGGGAAGCCCGGACTGCCTGATCGTCTGGGCTCCCTTCTGTCGAGCAGCCGTCAGGAGCTCTGCGAATCGGGCTCGGGCATCACGTACATTCCACATATCCATGTGTACAACAGTAGCACACAATCAGTACACGCCCGATTCTGCTCGGACTTCCTAACGAGAATGACTAGTCAGGCCTCGTCGCGGTAGACCACGCCCCGCTCGCCCGCGCGGACGGCCGCGGCGAGGCGGTTGCCGGCGGGCGGGAGGGGGCAGTTCATCCAATCGGAGAAGCCGCAGGGCGGGACGACGGCGCGCGTGAAGTCGAGGGTCACGGGGCCGTCGCCGTCGGGGCGGGGGAGGAAGAGGAAGCGGCTGGGCGCGTAGCTCTCGCGGCCGGTGGTGGCGTCGGCGAAGACGAGCTGGAGGCGGTCGCCGTCGGCGAAGGCGCTGAGGCGCACCTCCTCGCCCTCGATGGTCACGACGATGTCGCCGGGCACCGGCAGCTCGCGCGTGCGGCCCGCGTCGGCGATGTGCTCGAACGGGATCACCCGGTCGTCGTCGACGCGCTCGAAGCGGCCCTCGAGGATCCACTCGGGCGCGTACGGGTAGACCTCGATGTCCACGAAGGCGCGGTTCTTCGGGGACGCCGCGTCCCAGAGCCGGTAGCCGTATTCGGGCTCGCCGGTGTCGAGCGAGATGCGCTCGATGCGGGTGAGCTGCACGGTGTCGGGCTGGCCCTCGAGCGCCTCGAGGTCGCTGACCTCCTGGCCGGGCTCGAGCCATGTCGTCTGGATCAGCGCGAGGCTGCCGAACGGGCTCGTCACGGCGGCGAGGCGGGCGCGGTGCCAGGCCTCGTATTCAGCCAGCGCAGCCTCGGCCAGCGCAGCGGCGGCGGGGTCGGCGTCGGATGCGGCGGGGCGGGCGGGGGTCTCTCGCGTGTCGGTCCCCCCGGGGCAACGCGCGTCGCATCCGGCGGCATTCCCGCCGCGCCCGGCGAGCCCGCCGCGGAGGCGGCGCGGAGCCGTCGGGTATTGACTGGATGCACCGACGGAAGGACGCTCCCATGGCACGCACGGTCGCCGACCAGCTCATCGCCCAGCTCATCGAGGCGGGGGTGAGCCGCATCTACGGGGTCGTGGGCGACAGCCTCAACCCGATCGTGGACGCGGTCCGGCGCACGGGAGGGAGCCGCAAGGGCGGCATCGACTGGATCCACGTGCGGCACGAGGAGGCCGGCGCGTTCGCCGCGTCCGCCGAGGCCCAGCTGACGGGAAAGCTCGCCGTGTGCGCCGGATCCTGCGGCCCCGGCCACCTGCACCTCATCAACGGCCTCTACGACGCGCACCGCTCGGGCGCGCCCGTGCTCGCCATCGCGAGCCACATCACCACGAACCAGATCGGCTCCGGCTACTTCCAGGAGACGCACCCCGACCGCCTCTTCGTCGAGTGCTCGCACTACACGGAGATGATCTCCACCGCCGTGCAGGCGCCGCGCGTCGTCGACCAGGCGATGCGGCACTCCCTCGCGCTCGGCGGCGTCAGCGTCATCACGCTGCCGGGCGACGTCGCCGAGTTCGAGGCGGAGGGCGAGGCGCCCGCGTTCTCGCTGCCCAGGCGTCCCGCGATCGTGCCGGCCGAGGAGGATGTGCGCGCGCTCGCCGCGGCCATCGACGAGGCGAAGAGCGTCGCGATCTTCGCGGGCCGCGGCGCGGGAGGAGCGCACGCCGAGCTCATGGAGCTGGCCGAGAAGATCGCGGCTCCCGTCGGCCACTCGTTGCGCGGCAAGGACGTGATCCAGCAGGACAACCCGTTCGACGTCGGCATGACGGGCCTCATCGGCTACGGCGCCGCGGCGGCCGGGATCTCGGGCGCCGACCTGCTGATCCTCATCGGCACCGACTTCCCCTACGACCAGTTCCTGCCCGGCAAGGAGGTGCGGACGGCGCAGATCGACATCGCGCCCGAGCGCCTCGGCCGTCGCACCGACGTGGACATCGCGATCCACGGCGACGCGCTGTCCACGATCCGCGCGGTGCTGCCGCTCGTGGAGCGGAAGACGAACCGGAGGTTCCTGGAGAAGCTGCTGAAGGAGCAGGACAAGAAAGTCGAGCAGGTCGTCGGCGCGTACACGTCGAAGGCCGAGAAGCTGAAGCCGATCCACCCGGAGTACGCGGCCAGCATCCTCGACGAGGTCGCGGGCGACGACACCGTCTTCACGGCCGACACCGGCATGTGCAACGTGTGGAGCGCGCGCTACCTCACGCCGAACGGGCGGCGGCGGATGATCGGCTCGCTCGTGCACGGGTCCATGGCCAACGCGCTCCCCATGGCCATCGGCGCGCAGGTCGCGTACCCGGAGCGGCAGGTCGTGTCGGTCTCGGGCGACGGCGGCCTCGCGATGCTGATGGGCGAGCTCGTGACGGTCGCGGCGTACCAGCTGCCCGTGAAGGTCGTCGTGTTCAACAACTCGACGCTCGGGCTGGTGAAGGTGGAGATGCTCGTGGACGGGATCCCCGACTTCGGGGTGGACGTGCCCATGGTCGACTACGCCGCGGTGGCCGCCGCGCTCGGGATCCACTCGCAGCGCGTCGAGGACCCGGCCGACATCCGCGGCGCGCTCGAGGCCGCGTTCGCGCACGACGGGCCCGCGCTCGTCGACCTCGTGACCGACCCGATGGCGCTCTCGATCCCGCCGGAGATCTCGGCCGCGCAGGTGAAGGGCTTCGCGCTCTCGATGTCGAAGATCGTGATGAACGGCGGCGTCGGCGAGGCCGTGAAGCTCGCCCGCTCGAACCTGCGGAACATCCCGCGGCCGTAGCCGACGCCTCTCGGGCGTCGCGAGCGAGGTGTCCCGCGTGTCCGGAGCGGAAGGAGCCACCGGCGATCGTCTGGCAGCGGGGACCGAGCCGGGCGGACTCGATCCCCGTACCTCCCGCTGGCTAGCGCGTGTCGCCATGCCCTCCGGCGGTCGTCGACCGCGTGGGCCGGACCCCGAGCCACAGCACGATTCCCAGGAGAGGGACCGTCAGGAGGAGGAGCCAGAGCAGCTTGACCACCGTCGCCAGATCGCGCGAGCGGACAGTCGCCACCATGGCGATGACCGCGGGCACGAGGGCCACGATGACGAGCAGCAGCACCCCGAGGTGCGCGTAGTTCGTGTTCTCGAGCATGGAGTCGTCTCCCCTACTGCCAGATGCTGCCGTAGGAATTGAAGTGAATAGTGTAGATCTTGTCCCCGCTGAGGGGCCCGAACGCCTCGGAGAAGCCCCACTGCATGCGGAGGTCACGCTGCGTCGGCGTGCCGATGTCCGAGCATTCCTCCCTGGCGACTGTCCATCCCACGGCGTAGTCGACGGTGCAGTTGTGGCTGCCCACCCGCCCGAGGAAGGGGCCCGTCACCCACACGTTGCTGCCGTTGTAGTAGAAGTCGCCCGCCTGCGTCTCGCTGTCGGTGATGTTGTTGAAATTCTGGCTGTAGTTCTTGTGTCGCACCACGCCATCGGTCACGGCGGCCGAGAGCTCGTCGAAGCTTTCGGTGCTCATGCTCGACCGCGCCTGCCTGAGGTCGGCCTTCGTCACCTGTCGTGCCGTCGACTGCCTGAGCGTGACGGTGCCGGTGCAGACGGCGAGCGAGGCGTGACCGTCACCGGCGGCGATGGCCGCCGTGACGGAGGCGACGCACGCGGGGTCCGTCGTGGTGTAGCGCGAGACGACGGTCTGACGAGCATCCGGCGACGTGCCACCCGTGGCCGCCATGGCGGGAGCGCCCATGCTCAGCCCGAGCAGCAAGGCCAAGCTCGCAGTGCACGCGGCGGTGATTTTGATTCGCTTCTTCAATGATTTGTCTCTCGCTAGGTGGCTCCAATCGCGAGGAGCCGGCGGCTAGAGCTTGCCAGGAGAAAAGAATCTGCAGTGATGTCCTTCAATGTCTTGTGCCGCACCCCACTCCGCAGTACTGTTTTGTTTCACAAATAGTTATTCTCATAGTGGGGAATCCCGGTGCGGGTTGTGAAGTCCTTATTTGCACAATAGGTGAATAATTGTGCGGCGGTGGGGAAGCGGCGGCTCGGGAAGTTCGAAGCTCGCCCGCTCGAACCTGCGGAACATCCCGCGGCCGTGAGCGACCTGGCGCCGCGACCGGCTCACGCGGTCGCGGCGCCCACGCCGATCCGGTAGAAGCGATCCGCCGTGCCCGCGAACACCGCGCGGCGCTCGGCGGGCGAGAGCTCGGACGTGAGCGCGTCGAAGGCCCCGTACAGGTCGGAGTACGTGCCGTAGAGGCCGTCCACCGGGAAGTTGCTGCCGAACATCGTGCGCTCGGCGCCGAACGCCTCGAGGGTGTCGAGCACGAACGGGCGGATCGACTGGCGCGTCCACGCGTGGTCGTTGGTTCCGAGGGCGCTGATCTTCACGGTGACGCCGGGCTGGGCGGCGACGGCCCGCATCCCCGCGCGCCAGGCGGCGACGGCGTCGCGGTCGCGCCCGATCGGCATGCCGGCGTGGTCGAGCACGATCGCGGTGCCCGGGAACCGTGCCGCCAGCGCCGCGGCATCGTGCAGCTGCGAGGGGAAGACCTGCAGGTCGAACGACAGGCCGAGGCCCTCCAGCCTGCCGAACGCCGCGAGCCACGCGGGATCCTGCATGACGTCGCCCCGGTCGCGGTGCGTGTAGACGGGGTCCGGGTGCCAGTTGAGGATGTCGCGGATCCCGCGCGTGACGGGGAACGCGGCGTGCTCCTCCAACAGGCGCGCGGCGTCGGGCCGCAGCAGGTCGACGTGCGCCACGTGCACGGTCGGCACGCGTCGCTCCCGGGACAGCCCGTCGATCCACGCGGTCTCGGCGAGCGCGTCCGCGGCGCCGTTCTCGACGTGGACGGAGGCGAGGAGGGTGACGTCGCGCGCGTCCTCGAGGTAGTCGTCGACGTCGTAGTCGCGGCGGAGCGGCAGGTCGTCGCCGTGGTAGCGCGTGGTCGGCGGGCCCTCGAGCCAGGGGTACGACCGGCGGAGGTCGGTGAGATGGTGGTGCGCGTCGACGATCTCGAGCTCAGGCACGGGGCGGGTCCTCCCGGTGGGGCAGGGCGGCGAGCCCCTCGAGCGCGGCGCGCACGACGGACCCGGGCGGGGGAGCGATGTCGACGAGCACGCCGCGCTCGTCGGGGTCGAGCCCCTCCAGCGCGGCGAGCTGCGAGAGGAGGAGGCCGGGCGGCATGAAGTGGCCCGTCCGGGCGGTGATCCGCCGCTCGAGCAGCGCGGGATCGCCGACCAGGTGCACGAAGTCGAGCCGGGCGCCGGATCCGTCGCGCAACGCGTCGCGGTACCGGCGACGCAGCGCCGAGCAGGCGACGACCGTGATGCCCGGCGCGGCGCCCGGCGGCGTGCCGTCTGCCGACGTGCCCTGGGCGAGCACCTCGGCGACCCGCGCCAGCCACGGCGCCCGGTCGGCGTCGTCGAGCGGCACACCCGCCGCCATCTTCGCGACGTTGGCGGGCGGGTGCAGGTCGTCGGCGTCGACGAAGCGCCCGCCGAGCGCGTCCGCGAGGCCCGCGCCCACCGTCGACTTGCCGCATCCGGAGACGCCCATCACGACGATGCCGCGGGCGCGGCCGGTCATCGTGCGGTCTCCGCGGCGCCGTCGGCCGGGTGCCGGTCGTCCCCGTCCCGCGGCGCGTGGCGCCCGGGTGCGGGCCGCCCGAGCGCGGCGATCGTCCGGTACACGCCCGTGTGGTCGAGGTCGCCGTCCCCGTCGTCGACCATGCGCGCGAACAGGTCGGCGACCGTCGCGGTGGTCGGCAGGGCGACCCCCGCGCGGTCGGCGGCCTCCGCGATGAAGCGCAGGTCCTTGAGCTGGTTGCGCGCGCTGCCGCTGGAGACGAAGTCCTCGTCGATCCACTTGGCCGCGCGCTGCTCGAGCACGGCCGTGCGCGCCAGCCCGCCCTGCAGGAGCTCGACGACGACGGCCGGGTCGAGGCCGGCGCTGCGGGCGAGCAGCATCGCCTCGGAGACGACCGTCACGACGCCGGCGACCACGACCTGGTTGCAGGCCTTCGCCAGGGCGCCGGATCCGCTCGGCCCGAGGTGCCGCACCGTGCGGCCGAGGTGCGCGAGCAGCGGGGCGATGCGCGCCACGTCCTCCGCCTCGCCGCCGACCATGATGCTGAGGGTCCCGTCGTGCGCACCCGCGGTGCCGCCGCTGAGCGGCGCGTCGACGACGCGGATGCCGTGCTCCGCCCGGACGCGGGCGGCGAACGCGGCCACGCCGACGGGGGACACGGTGCCGTGGACGACGAGCAGCGGATCCGCGATGCCGGCCTCGCGCCACCCCGCGAGCAGCCCGTCGTCGCCGTCGAGGAGCGCTTCCACCTGGGGGAGGTCGGGCAGGACCGTGAGCGTGATCTCCGCGGCCGCCTCCCGCGGGGTCGCCGCGACGGTCGCGCCACGGGCCCCGAGCTCGGCGGCCCGAGACGCGGTGCGGTTCCAGACCACGAGCTCGCCGCGGGCCGCGAGGAGGCGCTCGGCCATCGGCGCGCCCATGGGCCCGAGCCCGAGGAGCGACACGCTCACGCGCCGGCCTCCAGGTCGAGGAGCTCGTGGGGCGCGACATCGTCGAGGTGCACGCGGGAGGCGAAGCCGAGCAGCTCGCGGGAGCGCGTGAGGTCGAGCGCGACGTCGCGTCCCGCGATCGGCCGGGTCGGGACGCCGGGGGCGTGCAGGCGGAGCGCCGTCGCGGTCGGGGTGCGGAGGTACGTGCGGGGCGCGGCCACGAGGATCCCCGGCGCGGGCGGCGTCTCGTGCAGGAGCGCGGCGAGGACGGCGCGCGCCGCATCCGACGCGTCGAGGTAGCTCCAGCCCTCCGCCGCCTGGCGACGCGGATCGGCGCCCACGGCCGCCCGGACGTGCGCGCCGAACACGCGCCCGCCGTCGGCCGTGATGTCGCGGACCAGCGGGAAGCGCAGGCACGTGACCGCGAGGCCCCAGGTGGCGTGCGCCATGCGCGCCGCGTCCTCGCTCGCCGCCTTGGAGAGCGAGTACTCGTCGGAGAGGTCGGGCGCGGAGTCCTCGTCGTACGGGAGCACGGGCGGCTGGGCGCGACGGGCGCCGAGCGGGTAGCCGTTCGCGTTGATGCTCGACGCGAGGACGACCTTCGCCACGCCCGCCGCGGCGGACCGCTCGAGCACCGCGAACGTCCCCACGACGTTGACCCGGTACGTCTCCACCGGATCCGCCATGCCGAGTCCCGCGTAGCCGCCGAGGTGCACGACCGCGTCCTGCCCGGCGACCGCGTCGGCGACGACCGCGCGTTCGGTGACATCGCCGACGACCGTGCGCGCGGCCGTCCCCTCCCGGGCGCCCGTCCGGTCGAGGACCGTGACCACGGCGCCCGCGTCCTGCAGCGCCCGGACGGTCGGGACCCCGATGAGCCCCGCGCCGCCGGTCACGAGGACCCGCGCGCCCGACAGGCCGGGCAGGGCGCCGCGCGTCATCGGTCGACCGCCGCCATCGAGGACGTGGCCGGTGCGCCGACCTCCTCCTCGCGCTGCCGTCGCCGCTTCGCCCGCGAGAGCATCGGCCAGCCCTTGCCGCCCTGGTCGAGCGTCACCGCGATGAGCACCACGAGGCCGGTCACGATCTGCTCGTAGAAGCTGGGGACGTTGAGGAGCACG
Organism: Clavibacter tessellarius; assembly: GCF_001618005.1. Lineage (GTDB taxonomy): Bacteria > Actinomycetota > Actinomycetes > Actinomycetales > Microbacteriaceae > Clavibacter > Clavibacter tessellarius_A. The sequence goes on along the minus strand of NZ_LQXA01000013.1, from coordinate 178,442 downwards.
AGGCCGTTGGTGAGCGCCCCGAGGATCAGCGCGCCCACGAGCGTGCCGGCGATGCGGCCCTCGCCGCCCATGAGGTTCGCCCCGCCGATGACCGCGGCCGCGATGGCCGTGAGCTGGTACGGGCTGCCGGCGTCGGGCTGCGCGGCGTCGATGCGCGCCACGATCACGAGCCCCGCGAGCCCGGAGAGCCCGCCGGCGATGCAGTACACGGCGATCTTCACGCGGTGCACGCGGACGCCCGAGAGCCACGCGGTCTCCTCGCTGCCGCCCACCGCGATCACGTTCTGCCCGAACACGGTCTTGCGCAGCAGCAGCCACGCGGCGACGCCGACGACCGCGACGACGATCACGACGATCGGCACGCCGCCCACGTAGCTGTTGAGCAGCAGGACGAACGCCGGCGGGATGTCGTACACGGGCTTGCCGTTCGTGGCGACGTACGCGGCGCCCTGGAACACGCTCATGGTGCCGAGCGTCGCGATGAACGGCGGGAGGCTGAGCTTCGTCACGAGCAGGCCGTTGACGGCGCCGGCGACGACGCCGAGCGCGATGCCCGCGACCAGCGCGGCCACGGGCGGCAGCCCGCTGCCCACCATGAGCGTCGAGCTGACGATGCCGACGAAGCTCGCCATCGCGCCGACCGCGAGGTCGATGCCGCCCGTGATGATCACGAAGGTGATGCCGATGCCGATGATGGCGTTCACGCTCGCCGAGACCGCCACGTCGCGGAGGTTGCCCACGGTGAGGAAGGCCGGGTTCAGCACGCCGAGGACGACGAAGAGCACGACGGCGGCGAGGTAGATGCCCACCGCCTGCAGGTTCAGCGCCCGCTTCGGGCGGGTGGGGATGCTCCGGGTCTCCGGCGAGGTCATGATGTTCCTTCCGCGACGCCCATGGCGTTCGCCACGATGCTCTGCTCGTTGATGTCGTCGCCCACGTGCTCGGAGACGAACCGGCCCGCCCTCATGGTGAGGACGCGGTCGCTGATGGAGATGATCTCGGGCAGGTCGCTCGAGACCACGATGACGGCGTGCCCGTCGGCGGCCAGCTGGTCGATGAGCTCGTAGATCTCGACCTTCCCGCCCACGTCCACGCCTTTGGTCGGCTCGTCGAAGAGGAAGACGCCGGCGCCCAGCCAGATCCACTTCGCGATGACGATCTTCTGCTGGTTGCCGCCCGAGAACTGGCGGGCGGCGAGGCGCACGTCGGCGGGGCGCAGCGACATGCGCCGGCCCATCTCCTCCGCGGTCGCGATCTGCTTCCGGGTGCTCACGAACGGACCGAAGCCGTTCAGCTGCCGGTCCGAGGTGAGCGCCACGTTGGCGTACGCCGGCGTCTGGAGCACGAGGCCCTGGTGCTTGCGGTCCTCCGGGATGAAGGCGATGCCCGCGTCGCGGCTGTCGCGCGGGGAGCGGATCCGCACCTCGCGTCCGCCCACGCGCACGGTGCCCGCGGAGCCCGCGTCCGCCCGGATCAGCGCCCGCAGGAACTCCGTGCGCCCGGATCCGACGAGCCCGGCGACGCCGACCACCTCGCCCCGGCGCACGGCCACGGACAGCGGCCCGACCCCCGAGGGATGCGTGACGCCGGTCGCCTCGAACTGCACGGGCGCGTCGGGCGCCACGGGGTGCTGCCGCGAGAACGACAGCAGCTCACGGCCGACCATGCGCCGCACGATGTCCTCCGAGGAGGTCTCCGCGATGGGCGCGTCGTAGGCCGGCCGGCCGTCGCGGAGGACGACGACGTTGTCGGAGACGCTCATCACCTCGGGCATCTTGTGCGAGACGTAGATGACGCCGACGCCGCGCCCGTGGGCGATCTCGCGGACGCGGGTCAGCACGCCGGCGACGTTGTGCTCGAGCATGCTCGTCGTCGGCTCGTCGAGCGCGACGATCCGCGCGTCGAACGCGAACGCGCGGGCGATGGTGAGCGCGTGCCGCTGGGCGGGGCTGAGGCGCGACACCGGCGTGCGCGCCTCCATCGGGAAGCCCATGAGCTCCACGTCCTGCAGCGCCCGGTCGACGTCCGCCTGCGCGGTCGCGCGCTGGCGGCGCGTGCGGCCGAGGAGCAGGTTCTGCATCACCGTGAGCTGCGGCACGATCGCCGGCTCCTGGTGCGCGATGCGGACGCCCTCCGCGAGGGCGCGGCGGGAGGTGTACTCCATCCGCCGGACCCCGTCGATGGTGATGGAGCCGCGGTCCGGGCGGAGCGCGCCGCCGAGGATGTTGAGCAGGGTGCTCTTCCCGGCGCCGTTCTCCCCGGCGAGGGTCGTGATCTCGCCACGGGCGAGCGTGAAGCTCACGTCCTCCAGCGCGCGCACGCCGGGGAACGACTTGGCGATGCCGCGGACCTCCAGCAGGGGCCGGTCCGATCCCGCGGGCGGCCGGCCCTCGAGGACGGGGGACGGCCGGACGACGCCGGTCACGGCATCCCGGTCGCGTACCGGGCCACGTTCTGGTCGTCGACGATGAACGCGGGCACGTCGACCCACGCCGGCACCTGCTTCCCGGCGAGCAGCCACAGCGCCACGTCGACGCCCGTGGCGCCCTCGGTGGTCGGCAGCTCGCTCACGGTCGCCGTGTACGAGCCCGCCTGGATCTGCTTCTTCGCCTGCGGGATGCCGTCGGTGCCCACGAGGAGCACCTTGCCCGTCAGCCCCTTCGCGTCGATGGCGGCCTGCACGCCGAGCGCCATGCCGTCGTTCTGCGAGTAGAAGGCCGCGATGTCGGGGTTGGCCGTGAGCATCGTGGTCGCGATCTCCTGCGCCTTCGTCTGGTCCCACGAGGCCGTCTGCGACGCCACGAGGTCGAGGCCGGGGTGGTTCGTGAGCGCCGCGGTGAAGCCGTCGCCGCGGTTGATGGCGTTCGACGAGCCCGGGTCGCCCTCGATCATCGCCACCTTGCCGCCGTCCGGCAGCTTCCCCGCGATGTAGTCGGCCGCCGTGCCGCCGATGGTGGTCGCGTCGGGCCCCACGTAGACGACGCCGGGCAGGCTGCTCTTGGCGTCGTTCAGGACGATGGCCGGGATGCCCGCCGCGAGCGCCGACTGGAACACCGAGTCGAGCCCGGTCGCGGAGATGGGGGAGGCGAGGATCGCGGAGCAGCCCTGGTTGAGCGCGCTCTTGGCCTTGTCGAGCTGCTCCGTGATGGACGACTCGTCGGTCACATCGAACGTCTGGAACTGCACGCCGAGGCGCTTCGCCTCGGCCTCGAAGCCGTCCCGCTCGTAGCCCCAGAACTCGTTCGAGAGGGTGCGGGTGACATAGCAGAGCTTGACGCCGTCCTTCGCGGCGGGCTCGCCGAGGGACGCCTTCACCTCGTCGACCGTGGACTTCGCGTCCGCGCTCACGAGGGAGGCGACGCCGCCGGATGCGGAGGACCCGCCGGCCGGCGCGTCGCCGTCGGGCGTCGCCGTGCATCCGGCGAGGAGGGCGACGGACGCGAGGCCGGCGAGGGCGAGCCGGGTCGTCCGGGAGGGGAGGAGCATGGTGGACCTTTCGTCATCGAAAAGCGGTGCGGGTGGGTCGTGCGGGGAGGGCTCCCGGGCGGCGCGCCCGGGAGCCGTGCGGCGATGCGGGGTCAGGACCGGAGCAGCGCCTCGGTCTCGCGGCGGAGCTCGATGGCCTCGGAGAGCGAGTCGTCGATGATCACGTCGGCCCAGCCCACGGTCTCGCCCTGGGCGATGTCGCGGGTCAGCTCCACGTGGTGGGCGAGCGCGACGGGGAGGGCGCCCGTCGCGACGGAGTGGCGGGCGGAGACGAGCTTGCCGTAGACCGTGAAGCCGCCCTCGCCGTCGAGGAGCTCGCCCGCCGTCAGGTCCTTCTTCGCGGTCGCGACGACGTCGCCGTAGAAGCCGTCGGGGTGGCCGGTGGAGATCCCGCGGAGGGCGGCGTTGGCGATCGACACGTTGAGCTCCAGGCCGACGTAGTGGTACGGCCGGTAGAGCGCCGCGTACCGCCCGGTGGGGTCCGGGTGCCAGGGGTACTCGTCGAAGCAGGTGGCGACGTAGTCGTTCGTGGCCTTGACCACGACGTAGACGCCCTCCTGCGTGTTGTGCGGGATGGGCGAGCCGTCGCGCTCGACGCTCGACATCACGTCGACCGTGCCCTCGTGGGCGAGGGCGCCGCCGAGGTCGCGCGGCCGGCCGATGGTGGCGATCTGCTCGACGTCGCCGGGAGTGAAGGTGAGCCCGGAGTCCGAGGGCACGAGGCCGGCCGCGTTCGCGACCGCGGCCATCTCGATGGCGGCCTTCGTGCCGTCGCGGAACGACGTGTGCATGTACGGGTTCAGCTGGCCCGAGTCGGTGAGCTCCTTGCTGAACTCCCAGTTCTCCCAGACGTTGTCGGGATTCATCTGGTGGTAGTGCTCGAGGTACTTGGCGCCCTTGCCGGCGCACACGACGTCGAAGCCGCTCGTGCGGGCCCAGTCGACGAGCTCCATGATGAGCGCCGGCTGGTCGCCGTACGCCATCGAGTACACGACGCCCGCGGCCTCGGCCCGCTTCTGCAGCGCGGGGCCGGCGAGGGCGTCCGCCTCGACCGTGACCATGATGATGTGCTTGCCGGTCGCGATCGCCCGCAGCGCGTGGTGCACGCCGACGATGGGGTTGCCCGTCGCCTCCACGATCACGTCGATGTCGCTCTCGAACAGCGCCGCGGCGTCCGCGACGATCGTGGTGGTGCGGTTCGCGAGCGCCTCGGGGATGTCGGCGGCGACCAGCTCGTCCGGCCAGTCGACGAGGGCGAAGGCGCCCCGTGCGCGCTCGGTGTTGATGTCGGCGATGGCGACGACGTGCACGCCGGGGATGTTGCGGGCCTGCGAGAGGTACATGGTGCCGTACCGGCCGGCGCCGATCAGCCCGATGCGGATGGGGCGGCCCTCGCGTTCGCGATCGCCGAGCAGCTTGTGCAGGTTCACTGAGACCTCCGGGTCCGGGCAGGCGGGGGACGTCGGCCGCCGGGGCGGAGGACGTCGTCGTCGCATGCGATGTGGGTGTGTCGACCGGTCACGGTGGAACCGGTACCAGTTTTGTACCACCGGGCGTAGGCTGTGTCAACGAGGACTCGATCCGCCTGCCCGGGCACGAGCGAGGCCCGACCGGAGGAGGTCGCGTGAGGAAGCCCGCCACGATCCGCGACGTCGCGCGCACGGCAGGCGTGTCCGTCTCCGTCGTCTCCCGAGTGCTCAACGACGGATCCGGTCCCGTCGCGGTCGACACCCGCCGGCGCGTCGTGGAGGCCATCGCCGAGCTCGACTTCCGGCCCCGCGCCGCGGCCCGCGAGCTCAGCCACGGGCAGGCCCTCGCGATCGGCCTGGTCCTCCCGGACCTCACGAACCCGTTCTTCGCGCGGCTCGCCGACCGCATCGTGTGGGAGGCCCGGGCGCGCGGCGCGCAGGTGCTCCTCATGACCACGCAGGAGGACGCGCACGTCGAGGGGGAGTCGCTGACGAGCCTCCTCGACCGCTCCGTGGGCGGCGTCATCGCGACCCCAGCGGGCGACAACCTCGAGAAGTGGGAGCGCCTCCGCCGGGCGGGCGTCGACATGGTGTTCGTCGACCGGACGCTCGACGGGCTCGACGACATCGACGTGGTCAGCATCCAGAACGACGCGTCCGCCGCGCGTGCCACGGACCACCTGGTCGCCCTCGGTCACACGCGCATCGCGATCATCTCGGGGCCGGCGGACACGTCCACGGGGCGGGCGCGCGTCGCCGGCTACCGCGCGTCGCTCCGGGCGGCGGGCATCGATGCCGACCCGGCGCTCGTGCGGGACGTGCCGTTCCGCGGCGACCTCGGGGCCGACGCGGTCACCGCGCTCCTCGCCCTGCCGGAGCCGCCGACCGCGCTCGTGGTGGCCAACACGGCGCAGGTCGGGGTGGCCGTGCGGCGGATCCAGCAGCTCGGCATCCGCGTGCCGGAGGACCTCTCGCTCGTGGTCTTCGACGACAACCCGTGGAGCGAGCTCGTCTCGCCGCCGCTCAGCGTCGTGCGGCAGCCCATCGACATGCTCGCCCGCCACAGCGTCGAGCTGGTGCTCGCGCGCATGCAGGGCCGGATCCCGTCGGAGCCGCAGCGCATCGAGGTGCAGGCCGACTTCGTGCCCCGGTCGAGCAGCGCGGCGCCGCCGGCGCGCTGACGCCCCGTCCATCCATCCACCACCCGCACCACCCGAACCGAGGAGATCCCATGTCCCAGCCCGTCGTCGTCACCGCCGTCTTCACGCCCGTCGAGGGGAGGCGGGACGAGGCCGTCGCGGCGCTGTCCCGCGGCATCGCCGAGGTGCACGGCGAGCCCGGCTGCGAGCTGTACGCGATCCACGACGCGCCCGACGGCACCATCGTCATGCTCGAGAAGTGGTCCTCCGGCGAGGAGCTCGCGGCCCACGGCGCGGGCGAGGTCGTCGCGCGGATGAACGCGTCGCTCGCGGGCCTGCTGCAGGCGCCGCCCGTCGTGACGGAGCTGGTGCCGATCCCGGCCGGGGACGAGCTCCAGGGCGCGCTCTGACCGGCGCGTGAGCGCGGGAGCCGGGCGTCGTGGCGCCCGGGTCCCGCTCATGTCGCCGGAGCCCGGGATCCGCGGGCAGCCGATCAGCGCGCGAGTCGGAACGGCGCGCGTGTGCCCCACGTGCCCCACCGCCAGAGCCACTCGAGCGGCCCCTGCGCGAACGCGCGCAGCCAGAGGGCGCTCGCGACGGCCTGCACCGCGAGGATCACGACGACCGCGAGCAGCATCGGCGTCCACGAGGTCGCGTGCGGCAGGTCGAGCAGGGCGCCCGCGGCGAGCATCAGCGGGGCGCCGGTCACGTAGTTGGTGAGGGCCATCCGGCCGAGCGGCGCGAACGCGACCTCGAGGGCGCGGGCCGCGCGCGTCGTCATGAGCAGCGACAGGAGCGCCACGTACGCGGCGGCGAGGGCGAGGCCGGCCGCGGCGGACTCCGTGCTGAAGCCGGAGTCGGCGATGGTCGTGACCTGCCACGCGACGAGCGGCGCGGCGGCGGCGAGGGCGATGACGAGCACGACGGCGGATCCGTGGCGCGAGCGGCCGATCGCCGCGACGACGCCGTAGCGGGTGAGGGCCGATCCGAGGAGGAGCATGCCCGGGACCAGCGTCAGCCCGCCGCCGGCCACGACCACGCTGACCACGACGAGCGCGACGGCGGCCACGGCCGTGAGCGACCGCGGCAGCCACGTGCTCGGCAGCAGGACGACGAGGCCGGCGAGCGCGTACGGCAGGAGCGCCGACCCGTGCTGGAGGAACTCGAACGGGATCGCGATCGCGAGCAGGATCAGCAGGCGGCGGAGCAGCACGAGCCGCGGCCGGGCCGAGCGGCGCTCGGCGGACTCGACGATGAGCGCGAAGCCGATCCCGAACAGCAGCGCGAACACGGGGAAGAAGCGCTGCTGCACGAGGAGCTGGAGCCAGCCGCTCGTGGATCCGAGCGCGGCCATCTCGTAGAAGCCGGCGGCCGTGCCGAAGCGCGTCTGCGGGCCGATGTTCACGAGCATGATGCCGCAGAGGGCGACGCCGCGGATCACGTCGAGCGCGGCGACGCGGCGGGTGATGCCGGAGCGCGGGGCGGCGCCGCCGTCTTCGGAGCCGGAGCCGGAGCCGGGGCGGGGGTGGGGGCCGCGGCTGTTTCCGGTCGTGGCGGGATGCGTCGGGGCGGTGGTCATGCGGGCCTCTCGTCGGCGGGGCCCGCGTCTCGGGCCGACCGCCGTGATCCATGCTCGGGCCGGGCGCGCGGTGCGGCATCGGCCGTTCGGTCGGTCTCCGCGGATCGTTCCCGATGCCCGCGCGCCCGGCGCCGACCGGCGCGTCCGGCTCCATGCCTCAGGGCCGCAGCAGCCCCGAGCTCCACGCCCACGCCGCGATCTCCACGCGGTTGCGGGCGTCGAGCTTCGCCTGCAGGGATCCGAGGTGCGACTTCACGGTGCCCAGCGAGATCACGAGCTCCGCGCCCACCTCCGCGTTCGTGCGGCCGCGCCCGACGAGCGCGGCGACCTCGAGCTCGCGGGCGGTGAGGTCCGGGTGCATCGTGGCGGCGGAGCGCGGCGCGAGGTGCCGCAGCAGGCGCACCGTGACGGACGGGCTGATCAGCTGGTCGCCCGAGTGGGCCGCCCGCACGGCCTCGACGAGGAGGCCCGCCCCCGCGTCCTTGAGGAGGAACCCGGAGGCGCCGGCGCGGAGGGCGCCGTAGACGTACTCGTCGAGGTCGAAGGTCGTCGCGACGACCACCTTCACGGGCACGCGCGCGCGGGATCCAGCGAGCAGCCGCGTGAGCTCGAGCCCGTCCATGCGCGGCATGCGGATGTCGACGACCGCCACATCCGGCCGCAGGCGCTGCGCGGCCTCGAGCGCGGCGAGGCCGTCGCCGCACGACGCGACCACCGCGATGTCGGGCTCGCCCGCGAGGATCCCCTCGAGGCCGCGCAGCACGGAGGGGTGGTCGTCGGCGAGGAGCACGCGGATCGTCATGCGCCGGCGTCCCGGGGGAGGACGGCCCGGACGGTCCAGGTGCCCGCGACGGGCCCGGCGTCGAGGCGGCCGCCGAGGATCGCGGCGCGCTCGCGCATGCCGACGAGGCCGAGGCCCGCGGAACCGGGCACGGGGTCGGCGCCCGGCCGGCCGGTGCCCTCGAGCGGGCTGACGACGGTGAGGACCACGGCGTCGGCGTGCGGATCCTCGGCGAGCGTCACCCGGATCCGGTCGGCGCCGGGCGCGTGCCGGGTAGCGTTCGTGACCGACTCCTGCACGATGCGCGTCGCCGTCGCCCGCACCTCGGCGGGCAGGGGCGCGGCGGTGGTGTCCCGGAGCTCCGCGCGGCGGCCGGGGGCCGCGGCCTCCCACGTGTCGAGGAGCGCGCGGATCGCGTCGTCGGGCCCGTCGATGCCGTCGGCCAGCTCGGGATCGCGCTCCACGCCCGTGTCGCGCAGCGTCCGCACCCAGCGCCGCATGCTCGCGAGCGCCTCGCCGCCGGACTCCTCCATGCGCGCGAGCTCCGCGTCGAGCTCGGTGCCGGGAGCGTCGACGCGGCGGCGGGCGGCCTGGGCCAGGAGGATCATGCCGGTCACGCGGTTCGTGAAGTCGTCGTGCAGGTCGCGGGCCAGGCCGTCGCGCTCGCGCTGGGTGGCGACCGCGAGGGCGAGGCGGCGCTCGGCGTCGGCGTTCCGCAGCGTCGCGCCCACGGCGAGCGCGCACGCGACGACGGCGACCAGCAGGATCCCGAAGGTGGCGGTGTCCGCCGACAGCAGCCGCACCGGGAGGGTCACGGTCGCGAGCGCCACGAGAGCGACCGCCGCCGCGCCGCGCGCGCCGACGGCCCGACGCGTGGTCGCGACGACCGCGACGAGCAGCACGAGCCCCTCGCTGAGCGCGAAGGGCGCGGCGATGCCGGACGCGGCGAGCGGCACGGTCGCGAGCGTCGCCGCAGCCGCGACGGCGCCGACCGTCCACACGGGGACCCGCCCGCGGGCAGTCAGCGCCGCCAGCGCCACCACGGCCACGAGGTACAGGCACTGGCCGACGGATCCGGACACCGCGGCGTCGAGGAGCAGCAGGCCGCCGAGGGCGACGCCGTACCCGATCCGCACGCCGCGCGGGAGGTCGCCGCAGGCCGACGCGGTGCGCGCGGGCCGTCGCGAGGGGGATCGGGTCACCCCGCCAGCATCGCAGCCCGGCGGCGGGGGAGACGACGCGTCGGCCCGCGCGCGCTTCGGGCAGGGTGATCCGGTGCCCACGACGCGCTCCCGCCGCTCCCGCCTGCTCCGCCGCCTCGCCGTCGCGCTCGCCGCGGCGGTCGTCCTCCTCGTCGGCGGGACCCTCGCCGCCGCGCCGCTCCTCGAGAAGCACGGCATCTACGTCATCCCGCCGTCGCCGCAGCGCTACGCCGACATCGCGGTCGACCGGATGGAGGACGGCCTCGCGGCGGATCCGGCCACGGTCGCCGAGGTGCGGGCCCGCGTCGCCGCGAAGGTCGCCGACGCCCGCAGCTACGGCGCCACCTACCCGGCGCTGAGGAAGGCGGTCACGCAGCTCGGCGGGGACCACAGCGCGTTCCTCACGCCGGACGAGGCGGCGGTCGAGTTCCGGGGAGCGCCGCCGACGACCGGCGGCCCCGAGCCTCGGCCCACCGTGACGACGGCCGACGGGATCACGACGATCGTCGTCCCGACCCTCGTCGGCGGGGACGACGCGGCGCACCAGCGCTACATCGACGCGGGCGCCCAGGCGCTCGTGGCCGCCGCGCCCACGACGACCCGAGGCTGGGTCGTGGATCTCCGCGGGAATCGCGGCGGGGACATGTGGCCCATGCTCGCCGCCCTGTCGCCGCTCCTCGACGAGGGCGAGGTCATGTCCTTCGAGTCCTCCGACACGTCCCTCCCCGTCACGGTGCAGGGCGGCGCCGTCGCGGATGACGGGAAGGTCGTCGAGACGAGCGCCGCGGGTCGGGTGCCCGGGAGCCTGCCGATCGCCGTGCTCACTGACGGCATGACCGGGAGCTCCGGCGAGGCCGCCGCCCTCGCGTTCGTCGGCCAGGCGGGGGTCCGCTCGTTCGGGCAGCCGACCTACGGGTTCAGCACGGCGAACGAGCCGCGGACCCTGTTCGACGGCGCGATCGTGAACCTCACGAACGCCGTGGACGCGGATCGCACGGGGAAGCGCTACGGCGTGCCCATCGTCCCGGACGTCGTGGTCGACGACGCGGGGATCACCGCCGCGGTCGACGCCTGGTTCGACGCGCCGCGGTAGTCGGGCCGGGCGGGACCGGGCTCAGCCCACCTCGACCAGCGTGATGCCGGCCGAGCGGTCGCCCGACGCGAGCGCCTCGAGCGCGGCCGGGGCGTCGTCGAGCGGGATCCGGTGCTCGATGAGCAGCTCGGGGCGGAGCGCGCCCGACGCCACGAGCGCCATCAGCTCCGGGTAGTCGTGCGCGGGCATGCCGTGGCTGCCGTGCAGGCTCAGCTCCTGGCTGATGATGGTCGGCACGGGCATCGCCGGCTCGCTCGCGAACAGCCCGATCTGCACCTGGCGGCCGAGCGGCGCGAGCGCGAGCAGGCTCAGTCGCATCGTGGACTCGCGCCCGAGCGCCTCCACCGACACCTGCACGCCGTCGGGGGAGACGGCGCGCACCGCGTCGAGCACGTCCTCCTCCGACATGCCGGACGAGTCGATCGTGTACCCGGCACCCAGCTCCGAGGCGCGCGCGAGGGCGGCCGGGTCGATGTCGACCGCGATGACCTCCGCGCCCACGGCGATGCCGATCATCGCGGCGCTGAGGCCCACCCCGCCGCAGCCGACGACGAGCAGGCGCTCGCCGCGCTGCAGCCGTGCCCGGTGCACGAGCCCGCGGAAGGCCGTGGCGAAGCGGCAGCCGAGGAGCGCGGCGGCACCGGCGTCGAGGCCCTCGGGCACGGGGATCAGGTTGACGTCGGCGTCGTGCAGCGCCACCAGCTCGGCGAACGAGCCCCAGTGCGTGAAGCCCGGCTGCGTCTGGTCCCGGCACACCTGGCCGTTGCCGGCGCGGCACTCCTCGCAGCGGCCGCAGGCGCAGACGAAGGGGACCGTGACGCGATCGCCGACGTGGAAGCGGGTGACCTCGGGGCCGACCTGGTGGATCCGGCCCACGAGCTCGTGGCCCGGCACCTGCGGGAGCTCGATGCCGTCGTCGTGCCCGAGCCAGCCGTGCGCGTCGCTGCGGCAGACGCCCGTGGCCTCGACGCGCACGACCACACCGGCGGCGGACGGGACGGGGTCGGGCAGCTCGCGGACGACCGGCGTCGTGCCGAACTCCTCGTAGACGACGGCGCGCATGGGGGCTCCTCGGGGCAGGCGGGGCCCGACGGGGTCGGGCGGACGGGCCCGTCCACGGTATCCGACGGCGCGGGCGGTGCCCGTCGCGGGACGGGCGGTCCCTGCTCCGCTGGCCCGGCCGCGTCGGCTACGCGGGCTCCGCCGCGTCGAGGGACGCGAGGTGCTCCGCGTTGCCGCGGATGGCGGGCAGGTAGCGCTGCAGCTCCGGGTCGGGCACGCGGTCGGCGACGACCAGGAGGATCCGCGCGAGCGCCGCATCCGCCCGCCCCGCCGCGTGCAGCGTCAGCGCCTCGAACACGGCGAGCGACGACGAGTCCGGGAACTCGGCCCGCACCCGCGCGAACAGCGCGAGCGACTCGTCGACGCGCCCGAGGTTCCGCAGCGTGCTGCCGTGCTGGAGGTAGCAGCGGCGGCGGATGTCGCCCGTGAGACCCTGCGCCTCCGCGCGCTCGTAGAGCTCGAGCGCCCGGGCCTCCTCGCCCGCGGTGTCGTAGGCGCCGCCGACCTCGTAAAGCACGCGGGCGTCGTCCGGGTGCCGCTCCAGGAGGGGGAGGAGGGCGGCGATGGTCGGGCCCATGTCGTCGCGGTCGCGCGCGGCGACGATGCGGTCGAGCTGGGCGTCGAGGGTCTCGGGCATGGAGCGCCTCTCGTCGGGGTGGAGGGGGAGGGCGCCAGCCTGCCACGGGCCGTGCGGCGCCCGAGCGGATCCCGTCCGCCGGGCGCCGTCCGGGTCAGCTGCGCGGCATCCCGTTCAGCCGCGGTCGTCCGCCTCCGCGCCGTCGCCGAGCAGCACCTCGCGCACAGCGGCGGTCGTCGCGACCACCTGGCGGGCACGCGCGGAGGAGAGCATGGCGGCGTCGGCCGCGGTCACGAGCGACTCCTCGCGCCACTGCGCGTCGTACAGGGCGGCGCGGTAGCCCGACGACGCCTGGCAGGAGGCGTCGGCGCGGGCGAGCGCGGTGTCCGCCGCGGGCGCGTCGTCGCCGGGCTCGAGCAGCGTCATCGGATCCGCGGGCAGCGGGCGGCCCCGGTCGCGGAGCTCGTCGGCGGAGGACTCGGCCAGGCAACCGCGCCACGCGTCGGCCGCCGCGACGACCGCGGGGTCGCCCAGGGCGCGCTCCCGGGCGTCGGCGCGCAGCTCGAGCGCGCGCATCTGGATGTCCTGGTTCGCGCCCGGGTGCGCCCAGACTCCCGCGCGGACACCGGGGAGGCAGGCATCGAGCGCGCGGCCGCGCGCGTCGTCGTCGTTGCGCGCCATCCGCCACTCCCGCAGCTCGGCGCGCGCGGGATCCACCACCGGACCGTGGCCGTACCGGGCGGCGCGGGCCTCGTCGAGCGGCGGCGCGACGAGGCGACCGTCCGCGTGCGACTCCGGCGCGAGGAGCACCGCCGGGTCGAGCGCGGGCGCCTCGTCCGCGATGCCCTGGGCGGTGAGGCACGGGCGCAGGCGGATGTCCTCGGCCACGTCGCCGGCGTCCATCGAGACGCCCACGGCCGCGTCGAGCGGCATGGTCCACGCCGCGGCGTCCTGCGCGGGCGGATCCGGGACGGGCTCGGTGCGGGGCGCCGGCGCGTTCACGACGGCGACGCCGACGAGACCCGCGGCGACCAGGGTGGCGACGACGCCGCGCGGGGTGCGGATCCGGCGGATCAGGCGCCCGGCGGACGCGCGGATGGGGGATGCGTTCACGAGCGCACCAGTCCTCTCTCATGGGCGAAGACGACGACCTGCAGGCGGCTGCGGAGGCCGAGCTTCGCGAGCACCCCCTGCACGTGCGTCTTCACGGTCGACTCCGAGACGAAGGCCGCCTCGGCGATCTGGCTGTTGGTGAGTCCGCGCGCGACCAGCAGGAAGGTCTCGCGCTCGCGCGGGGTCAGGCGGTCGAGCGCGCCCACGTCGGCGCGGGGCGGCGGGGCGCCGAAGTCGCGGAGCAGCTCCTCGGGGTCGCCCGTGACGTCGCCCGCCGCGGCCGCCCGCACGGTGGCGAGCAGCACCTCGGGGCGGGCGTCCTTGGTGAGGAACGCGGAGGCGCCGGCGCGGGCGGCCGCGTGCACGGCGCGGTCGTCGCGCAGGGTCGTGAGCACGACCACGCGAGGGGCCCGGTCGGCGCCGTCGCGGAGCGACGCGGTCGCGGCGAGGCCGTCGAGCACGGGCATGCGGAGGTCCATCAGCACGACGTCGGGCTGCTCGCGGCGCACGAGGTCGATCCCGGCGCGCCCGTCGTCCGCGATGCCGACGCACTCGAGGTCGTCCGCGGCGTCGATCTGCATCCGGAGCCCCTCGGTGAACAGCCGCTGGTCGTCGACCACGGCGACGCGCACGCGGTCAGCCACGGGGCACCGCGGCGGGCTGGGCGGTGGTCGCGTCGGCGTCGGCGGCATCCGGCACCACGGCGTCGTCCGCGGGCAGGAAGGCCGTGACGACGAACCCGTCGGCGCCGTCGGGCTCGGCCGTCAGCCAGCCGCCGCCGATCCGGGCCCGCTCGCGCATCCCGGCGATCCCCGCGCCGGGGCCCGGGAGCGAGCCCCGACCGACGAGGGGCGCGGTGCCCGAGGAGCGGATCAGGAGCGCGAGGCCGGGCCCCCGCCAGTCGAGGACGACGGACGCGCGGCTCCGGGATCCGCCGTGCTTGAGCGCGTTCGTCAGGCTCTCCTGCACGATGCGGTAGACCGCGAGCTGCTGCGCGGGCCGGAGGGCGGGGCGCTCGCCGAGCTCGTCGACCGCCACCTCCATGCCGACCTCGCGCATGCGCTCGACCAGCAGTGGCACGTCCTGGAGCGACAGCAGCTCGTCGCCGGCCTCGGTGATCCGCTCGACGAGGCCGCGCACGTCGGACAGCGCGTCGCGGGCGACGCCGGAGATCGCGGTCAGGGCTCCGCGGACCACCTGCGGCTGGCGGTCGGACATCGCGGTCGCGCCCTCGGACTGCGCCACGACGATGGTGAGCGCGTGGGCGACGGAGTCGTGCACGTCGCGGGAGATGCGGGCGCGCTCGAGGCCGAGGCGCAGCTCCAGGTCGGTCTGCGCGAGGCGGTCCTCGGCGTCCGCGAGCACGCGGTCGAGGCGACCGAGGCGGACGGCCGCGCCGAGGCCCGCGCCGAGCGCCGCGCAGACGCCGACGGCGCCGACCGCGCCGAGCACGAGCAGGGCGGTCGCGTCCGGCGCGGAGGAGACGCCGACCCACGCGGTCGGGCCGGATGCGGTGCCCCTGCCGAGGCCGAGCGCCGCGACCGCCGCGCCGACCACGGCTGCCGCCGCGGACGCGACGCGCATCCGCCGGGTGCCGGTGGCGCCGACGACGAACGCGACCACGCCGATCGCCGCGAGCATCGGCCAGGTGGTGGAGTCGACGGGCGGCGCGTACCCGGCGAGCTGCAGCACGGGCATCGCGACGACGATCGCGAGGGACGCGGCGGGCAGCCACACGGCGAGGGCGACGGCCGCGCCGTACGCGACGGCGAGGGTCGCGACGCCGGCGAGGCCGGAGCGCCCGGACTCGGCGACGATCCAGACGGCGGCGTACGCGACGCCGGCGAGCGGCGCGGCGACGGCGGCGAGGAGACGGGGTGGGGTCATGGGCTCAGGCTAGGAGCGCGTCGCGGCCGGAGGGCGCCCGGGCGGCGGACTTCATCCTCGCGACGGAGGCCGGCCCGCGATCCCGTGCCGAGGGCCACCGGCGACGCCCCCAGTTCGAGGGGCGAGGCCCGGGATCACGGGCCCGATCCGCTTTCCCGCACCTGCGGGAAAGCTCGCGTCCACCTGGCGTCCACCTCCCGTACCCCACCCCGGGGATCCGCCTGCATAGCGTCGCCCACGGCCCCGCACCGGCCGAGTGACCACCACCCGATCCATCTGGAAGGCTCCACCCCCGTGAACAGCACCCGCCTCACCGGCGCCGCGGCCCTCGCCGCCGTCGTCGCCCTCGCCCTCTCCTCCTGCGCGTCCAACGAGGCCCCCGCCGAGGGAGGCGCCGCATCCGGCTCCACCCTCGAGGGCACCCTCAACGGCATCGGCGCCTCGTCGCAGGGCTCCGCTCAGGAGGCCTGGACCAAGGCCTTCCAGACGGCCAACACCGGCGTCACGATCAACTACTCGCCCGACGGATCCGGCGCCGGACGCGAGGCCTTCATGGCCGGCGGTCAGAACGCCGCCTTCGCCGGCTCCGACCGCGCGCTCAAGACCGACGAGCTCACCGGCACCTTCGGCCAGTGCGCCGACGGCACGAAGCCGATCGACATCCCCGCCTACATCTCGCCCATCGCGATGATCTTCCAGATCGACGGCGTCAAGGAGCTCAACCTCGATGCCGCCACCGCCGCGGGCATCTTCAAGGGCACCATCGCCAAGTGGAACGACCCGGCCATCGTCGCGCTGAACCCCGACGCCACGATGCCCGACGCCAGCATCACGGCCGTGCACCGCTCGGACGACTCGGGCACCACCGAGAACTTCGCCAAGTACCTCAACACCACGGCCGAGTCCGTCTGGGACGCGGAGCCGAAGGGCGTCTGGCCCTACCAGGGCGGCGAGGCGGCCCAGGGCACGACCGGCGTCGTCGACGCCGTCAAGGGCGGCACGAACGTCATCGGCTACGCGGACGCGTCGAAGGCCGGCACGCTCGGCGTCGCGAAGATCAAGGTCGGCGACGAGTTCGTCGGCTTCTCCCCGGAGGCGGCCGCCGCCATCGTCGAGGCGTCGCCCGAGTCCGAGGGCCGCGAGGAGAACGACATCGCGTTCGACCTCGACTACACGACCGAGGCCGCTGGGGTCTACCCGATCGTCCTCGTCAGCTACCTCATCTCCTGCCAGGAGTACAAGGACCCCGCCGTCGGCGAGCTCGTCAAGGCCTACCTCGGCTACGTGACCAGCACGGACGGCCAGCAGCTCGCCGGCATGGAGGCCGGCGCCGCGCCGCTGTCCGAGACGGTCGCCGCGCAGGTGAAGACCGCGGTCGAGTCGATCAAGTAGCACGACCCGCACGACGGACGCCCCGCCTCGATCCCGATCGAGACGGGGCGTCCGCGCGTCCGGCGGCGCGGCTCCCGCCCGGCGCCCCCTGGCAGACTGGGCGCGTGACCCGCACCCCCGCCGCCCCCGCGTTCACCCGTCCGTCGCTCGCGCCCGGGCTGCTCGGCGCCATCGTGCTGCTGGCCGGGTTCGCGGTGATCGACGGCGACCTGTTCACGGTCGTGCGGTTCGCGGTGGCGATCCTCGCGCTCATCATGATCGTGTTCTCGGTGCGCGCCCGCAGCTGGTGGAGCGCGGCGCTGCTCGCGGCCGTCGCGGTGATGTGGAACCCGGTCGCGGTGATCCCGGTGGAGGCCGTCACCTGGCAGTCGCTGCAGTACGTGGCCGCGATCGTGTTCGTCGCCGCCGGGATCCTCGTGAAGGTGCCGGTGGAGGACGCGCCTACGCCGGGCCGACCCCGAACGCGCGCTCCTCGGTGAGGCCGCGGCGCAGGTAGGCGACGATCTCGTCGAGCGAGCGGCGGGCGAGCGCGGGATCCGCCGCCGGGTAGGCGAGCCAGCCCTGCTCCGCGCGCGGGATGCGCACGAGCCGCGCCTTCGCGCCCGCCGCCTTGAGCGCGGCGACGCCCTCGACCACGTGGTCGAGCCGCGGATCCGCGGCGCCCACGTGCACGAGCGCGTCCGGCAGCCGGTCGAGCCCGTGGCCCTGCCGGTCGGACGCCTGCCCGGTGGGCACGTCGCCCGACGGGCTGATGAGCACCAGCCGCAGCACGGCCGGCCCGTCGGCGTCGCGCGCGAGGGCCGTGATCCGCAGCGCGCGGTCGGCGCCCGGGCCGTCGCCGAGGATGCCGAGGCGCTCGGGCGTGCCGTTCCAGCCGGCGGCGTGCGAGGCGATCCAGGACAAGCCGGCGAGCGCCTGCGCGTCGTCGTCCGGGGCCATCGTGACGACGACCGCGCGGAGATCCTTCGCGAGCGTCGAGGGCAGCCAGTCGCCGTCGTGCCGGGCGAGGACGACGAGCACGGGGGATCCGGTCGCCGAGCGGTCGTGCCCGGGCGGCGTCCACACGGCCACGTCGAGGGGGAGGCCCTGCGTGCCGGCCCGGTGCCGGACGACGCGCGTTCCCGCCGCGGGTGTGCCGCGGAGGGAGCGCGCGACGGCGGGGACGTGGCGGATGGCGAGGCCGAGGATCCGGCGACGCGGGGTGAGCGAGGTCGCGGGCGTGCGTGCCGCCATCAGGAGCGGTCCGCCGTGGCGTCGGCCGATCCGGGCACGGGCTGGCCGGAGACGGAGGCACGCGCCTCCGACGGGCGGGTCACGCGTCCGCCGCGCGGCACGGCGCCGTGGCCCTCGGGCACGCGCTCGTCCTCGCGGACCGGGCCGGGAGGGGTGCCGTCGCCGAACGGCCGGCCGCCCAGCTCCTCGCGCCCGTGCGGTTCGAGCCAGCCCCAGGTCTCGGGGCCGACCGGCACGACGCGCGTCGGGTTGATGTCGGTGTGCGTCAGGTAGTAGTGCTGCTTGATCTGCACGAAGTCGATGGTGTCGCCGAACCCGGGCGTCTGGAACAGGTCCCGCGCGTACGCCCACAGCACCGGCATCTCGTCGAGCTTCTGCCGGTTGCACTTGAAGTGCCCGTGGTAGACGGCGTCGAAGCGGGCGAGCGTGGTGAACAGGCGCACGTCGGCCTCGGTGATCGTGTCGCCCACGAGGTAGCGCTGCGTCCGGAGCCGGTCGCTCAGCCAGTCGAGGCGGGAGAAGAGGCGGTCGTACGCCTTCTCGTACGCCTCCTGGGAGCCCGCGAAGCCGCAGCGGTACACGCCGTTGTTCACGTCGCGGAAGACGAGGTCGGCGACCTCGTCGATCTCCGCCCGGAGGTGCTCGGGATAGAGGTCGGGCGCGCCCTCCCGGTGGTGCTCGGTCCACTCGGTGGAGAGGTCGAGCGTGATCTGGGGGTAGTCGTTCGTGACGACATGGCCGGAGGGGACGTCGACGAGGGCGGGGACCGTGATCCCGCGCGGGTAGTCGGGGAAGCGCGCGAGGAACGACTCCTGGAGGCGCTCGGTGCCGAGGACCGGGTCGCGGCCGTCGGGGTCGAGGTCGAAGGTCCAGCTGCGCGCGTCGTGCGTGGGGCCGGGGAGGCCGAGCGAGATGGCGTCCTCGAGGCCGAGCAGGCGGCGGACGATGACCGAGCGGTTCGCCCACGGGCACGCGCGCGCCGCGACGAGACGGTAGCGGCCGGCCTCGACGGGCCAGCCCTGGGATCCGTCGCGGAGGATGCGGTCCTCGATGTAGTTCGTGTCGCGGGTGAACTCACCCTCCTCGACGTAGCGGCCGGGGGCGCCCGCCTCGTTGGTGCCGGTGGGTGTCGCCTGATCCGTCATGCATCCACCCTAGGCCGGGCCATCCGCGGCGACCGGGCCGGATGCGGCGCGAGCGCGGGCGGCCGCCGGCTTCCCGGACCCCGCCGAGCCGCCCCGCGCACACCGGCGCGCGGGGGCCGCGGCGTACCCTAAACTCTCCCTGTGCCCGTCCTCCCCGAGGCGGCCGGGCGCAGGCGGCGGACCCGCATCCCACCCCCGACCCGGTGAACCCGGTTGCTCGAGGAAGGTCCCCTCGCCGCCGTCCGACCGCACGCGTCACCGTGCGCGACGGACGCTGAGTCCTTCCGATCCGGGAGCGCAGGCAGCGCCTGGCCCCGGCAGTGAACAAGGAGTTGCATGGCTCGCACCGGCCAGCGGCGGTCCTCCGCCCGCACGCGCACGATCGACAACGAGGGGCTGATCCCCGTCCTGGCGCGCGCCGTGCGCGAGATCGAGCAGGCCGCCCAGCGCGGCAAGCTCAAGCCCGTCAACCGCACGAAGTTCCAGGTCATCGCGGTGCTGATGCGCGAGGAGCGCACGCACGCGAAGGACCCTGCCACCCCGCTCAGCGACCCCGAGCGCGCCGAGACGCTGAAGCGCCTCGACGGCATCGCGAGCATCCTCGCCCGCACGGCGGCGCGCGACACCTCGGTGCTGCCGCTGCTGGATCCGGACGCCAAGCTCTCCGAGGCCGCCCGCGCCCTCCGCAAGCACATGCTCTTCGACGGCGGCGTGGAGATGGTCGTGGAGGACGAGCCCGAGCCCGAGCCCGAGGATCCGGCGCTCGCCAAGCTCGTGGAGCGCCAGGTCGTCCCGCCGTCGGTGAAGGCCCGCGTGCTCGCGAACCCGTTCCTCGAGCCCGACCTCGACCGGCCGGCGCCCGCCGCGCCGCCCGCGCGCCTCCTCGCCAACTGGGAGCTCCTCGGCCCGCTGTTCAAGTCGTTCGAGTACGGCGCCGGCGGCGGCATCGCGAGCATGGACCTGCCGGAGAGCCCCCGCATCGACCGCCTGTCGCCGCACGGCCTCGAGCTGATGCGCCACCAGGCCCGCTTCCTCGAGAGCGTGCGCCTCGGCCACCGCGAGTTCCTGCTCGCCGACGAGCCGGGCCTCGGCAAGACCGCGCAGGCGCTGCTCGCCGCCTCCGTCGCCGACGCGTACCCGCTGCTCGTCGTCGTGCCGAACGTCGTGAAGATGAACTGGAAGCGCGAGGTGGAGCGCTGGACGCCCCACCGCCGGGCCACCGTCATCCACGGCGACGGCGCCGCGCTCGACGCGTTCGCCGACGTGGTCATCGTCAACTACGAGGTGCTCGACCGGCACATCGGCTGGCTGCGCACCCTCGGGTTCCGCGGCATGGTCGTCGACGAGGCGCACTTCATCAAGAACCTGCAGTCGCAGCGCTCGAAGTTCGTGCTCGCGCTCGCGGAGAGCATCCGCCAGCGCCAGTCGGCGCCGCTGCTCATGGCGCTCACGGGCACGCCGCTCATCAACGACATCGACGACTTCCGCGCCATCTGGCAGCTCCTCGGCTGGATCGACGGCGACAAGCCCTCGTCCCGCCTCATGGCGGAGCTCGAGGAAGCGGGCCTCACGCCCGCGGATCCCGGCTTCTTCGCCGAGGCCCGCCGCGCGGTCATCGACCTCGGCATCGTGCGCCGCCGCAAGATCGACGTCGCCACCGACCTGCCCTCCAAGCGCATCGCGGATCTGCCGGTCGAGCTCGACGACGACCTGGGCCGCTCGATCCGCCAGGCGGAGCGCGAGCTCGCGGCGCGCCTCGTGAAGCGCTTCACGGCGCTCGTGGGCGCCCGCGGCACGACCGTCCCCGACGTCATGGAGGGGCCCGCGTCCGAGCGCGCGAGCCTCGTGCGGCTCGTGGCGCAGTCGGAGCTCGACGAGGCCAAGGCGCAGAAGACCGGCGAGAACGTCTTCACCATGGTGCGGCGCATCGGCCAGGCCAAGGCCGTGCTCGCGGCCGACTACGCCGCGCAGCTCGCGCGTTCGGTCGGCAAGGTCGTGTTCTTCGCGAAGCACGTCGACGTGATGGACCAGGCCGAGGCCACGTTCGCCAAGCGCGACATCCGCTCCGTGTCGATCCGCGGCGACCAGTCCCCGGCGGCGCGCCAGAACGCGATCGACTCCTTCCAGAACGACCCCGAGGTGCAGGTCGTCGTCTGCTCGCTCACCGCGGCGGGCGTGGGCCTCAACCTGCAGGCCGCGTCGAACGTGGTGCTGGCCGAGCTCAGCTGGACGAGCGCGGAGCAGACGCAGGCCATCGACCGCGTGCACCGCATCGGCCAGGAGGAGCCCGTGACCGCGTGGCGGATCATCGCGGCGCAGACCATCGACGCGAAGATCGCGGAGCTCATCGACAGCAAGGCGGGCCTCGCGGCGCGCGCGCTCGACGGCGAGGACTTCGACGAGGCCGGATCCACGTCCGTGCAGCTCGACGCGCTCTCGCACCTCCTCGAGGAGGCGCTGGCCGCGGGCTGATCCGCTCCACACGACGACGCCCCCGCGACCAGCCGGTCGCGGGGGCGTCGTCATGCGGGAAGGCGCTAGCCGCGCTCGGCCTTCCGTCGTTCGCGCTCGGACTTCCGCGCCGCGCGGCGCGCGCGGGCGACGGCGTCCTGGGCGTCCTGCGTCGGGTTGGAGCGCTTGGTGCCGATGACGGCGAAGACGATGAGGATCACCACGACCACCATCACGGCGGGCATCACGACAGACAGGATCACGGCGGCTCCTCGGATCGGGACTCCGAGCGTACCGACCGGATCCGCCCGCTCAGTCCTCCAGCGTCGCGCCGCGGAGGTCCGGCAGGGTGAGCGCGGCAGCCGCGGCCAGCGCGAACACCGCGGCGAAGACGCCGAACGGCAGCGCGACGCCGCCGAGCGCGAGCAGCGGCGGCACGCACAGCGGCGCGACGATCGAGGCCAGGCGCCCGAAGCCCGCCGCGCTGCCGGCGCCCGTCGCGCGCACGCGGGTCGGGTAGAGCTCCGGCGTCACGGCGTAGAGGGCGCCCCACGCGCCGAGGTTCGAGAACGACATGAGGGCGCCGAACACGAGGATCGTGGTGACGTCGTCGGCGGTGCCGAAGAGGCCGGCCGACACCGCGGATCCCGCGAGGAAGACCGCGAGCGTCACCCGTCGCCCCCACCGCTCGACCAGCCAGGCGGAGACCGCGTACCCCGGCAGCTGCGCGAGCGTGATGAGCAGCGTGTACCCGAACGACCGCACGAGCGAGAAGCCCTGCGCGACGAGCAGCGTCGGCAGCCAGATGAAGGCGCCGTAGTAGGCGAAGTTGACGCAGAACCACACGATCCAGAGGGAGAGCGTGCGGCGTCGGAGGCGCGCGCCGAAGAGGCGCTCGCGAGGCGCGCCGTCGGAGGCGGCAGCGGCTTCGGGGCCGTCGGCCGGATCCGACGCGGGGCTCGCCGGGCGGTCGGCGTCGGGCGCGGGCGCCCTCCCGGCCGCCGCCTCCAGCGCCCGCACCACGCGCTCCGCCTCCGCGTGCCGCCCTCGCCCCTCGAGGAACCGCACCGACTCCGGCAGGCGCAGCCGCACGACGATCGCCCACACCGCGGGCACGGCGCCGAGCGCGAGCGCCCACCGCCAGCCGTCGTCGCTCGTGGGGATCACGAGGTAGCCGATGAGCGCGGCGGCGGTCCAGCCGACCGCCCACGACGACTCGAGGATCACGATGACGCGGCCGCGGATCCGCGCGGGCGAGAACTCGCTCACGAGCGTGGACGCGACCGGCAGCTCCGCGCCGAGCCCGAGGCCCACCACGAAGCGGAGCGCGATGAGCGCGCCCACCGACATCGCGAGCGCCGAGACACCGGTGGCCACCCCGTAGACCAGCAGCGTGAGGGCGAAGACCTGCCGGCGGCCGATCCGGTCGGCGACCAGGCCGCCGACGCTCGCGCCGATCGCCATGCCGAGGAACCCGGCGGACGCGACGAGGCCGAGCTGCCCCGCATCCGCCTTCCAGACGACCGCGAGCTGCGCGATGACGAACGAGATGAGGCCGACGTCCATCGCGTCGAGCGCCCAGCCGACGCCGCTGCCGCCGAGGATGCGCGAGTGCGCGCGGGTCCAGGGGAGTCCGTCGAGGCGCTGGGCGCGGGTGGGCTGCGAGGTGGTCGTGGTCATGTTCTCGGCTCTCGGGAGGGACGGGTCCGGAGCAGCGACGGCGGCCGGGCGGCGCGCATGGTCTCCTCGGGAGGACGGACCGAGCGTAGCCGGGCGGGCGGATGCGTCGCCGGCGCCGCTGCGGATCCCGCGACCGCCGCCGAGTAGACGCACGGGTGGCGCGTCCCCGAGGACGCGCCACCCGCCTGCCTCCCGCCTCCGCGGGCAGCACCCGATCAGCGGTGCGCGCGCTCCCGCAGGCGGTCGAACACCTCGGCGTGCGTGACGCGCAGCTGCTCCCACGAGGCCGTCATGTCGACGCGCTCGGGATCCGCGACCACCTCGGCGAAGCCGTGCTGCGCCCGCGGCACCGCGTCGCCCGGCAGCACGAGCGACTGGATGAAGGCGCCCGTGTCGTCCGAGAACGTGAGCGTGTGGCTCGCGACGTTGCGCTCCCAGTCGTCCGACGGCCAGGACAGGAACGCCACGTGGCGGGGCTCGACGCCCGTCTCCGCCGCCGAGACGTAGCTGCCGTAGTGCTCCTCGCCGGGCGAGAGGATCTTGTACGAGCCGTTGTCGAGGTACACGAGCAGCGCCTCGTCGAACGGCTTCGGGCCGAACATCGCCGTGTAGTGCAGCGCGTGCACGAGCACCGGGGTGCCGAGCGGCACGTGGTGCCCGGCCGCGGGCGTGGCGGTCGGCGTCGCGACGGACGCCGGCACGGCCGGCTGCAGGAACTCCTCGTCGGTCACGTGCTCGCCCCAGCCGACGGCGGCGACGGGGTCGTCGCCGTCCTCCAGCACCGCGATGTGCTCCATCGGCGCGTGGGCCGTGGCGCCGTGCCAGTGCTCCTCGCCGGCCTCGATGTACACGGATCCGCCCGGCGCGACCTCGACGACGCCGCCGCCGCGCGTGCCCACCCGGGCGATGCCGGACGTGATGTGCAGGGTCTGCCCGAGGACATGCGTGTGCCAGACGCTGCGGGCGCCGGGCGCGAAGGTGACGGCCGCGACGACCGCGCGCTGGTCGGCGGTCTGCGGGGTGGAGAGCCAGCGGAGGTGGACCTCGCCCGTGAACTGGTGGGCGGGCATCGTGATGGCGGGGGTCTCGGCCTGGACGCGCATGCGGTGTCCTCTCTGTCGGGCACGCGGGTGCCCGGGTCGTGGAACGGGGAGCCCCGGCGCGGTGTCGCGTCGGGGCACGGGCATCCTCCCGCGGGGGCGGCTGGGAACGCGGCCGGGCGTCCCCAGGCTCCGGGCGCCCGTGCGGTGGACGATCAGCCGAGGGCCTCCGGGGCGCGGAAGAAGTCGCGCTCGTAGGCGGAAGACAGGAGGGACGCCGCGAGCATCGCCGGGCGCCGGGCGGGACCCGCGAGCACGGCCGCCTCGTCCACCAGCTCGCCCGCGCGGCGGGTCGCCTCCGCGAAGGCCGGATCCGCGTACGTCGCGAGCCAGGCGCCGTACGGATGCGCGTCGCCGGACGCCGTCGCCGCCGCGCCCGCCGCGCGGAGCCGCGTGCCGACGTCGGCGTAGATCGTGTAGCAGGGCAGCAGCGCCGCGACCAGCACCGCGTAGTCGCTCGACGCGGCGTGCGCGAGCAGGTGGTCGACGTAGGCGCGCGTCACC
This sequence comes from Clavibacter tessellarius, assembly GCF_001618005.1. Taxonomy (GTDB): domain Bacteria; phylum Actinomycetota; class Actinomycetes; order Actinomycetales; family Microbacteriaceae; genus Clavibacter; species Clavibacter tessellarius_A. Next base: position 153,549 of record NZ_LQXA01000013.1, on the reverse strand, counting down.
GGCCCGGCGACCATCGGCGCCGGGTGCCGCGACAGCCACTCCGCGTGCAGCGCCGACTCCGCGGCGATCGCGTCGGCAGCCGCCCGCGCCCACACGACCTGCGCGTCGGGCGTGGGTGCGAGCTGGCTCGCCCGCGCGAGCACGCGCGAGTAGGCACGGAGGTAGATCGCGTCCTGCGCGAGGTAGTGGGAGAACCACGCCTCGGGCAGGGTGCCGTCGCCGAGGCGGCGGACGAAGGCGAGCTCGTCGATCTCGCGGCGGAGGTCGGCGGATCCCGCCCACATCTCCGCGGCGATCGATCCCGCGTGCGTGCCGGCCGCGTCCCACAGCGCGCGCAGGTGGTCGAGCGGGCCGGCGCCGGATCCGACGTCGAGGTCGTCCGCGTGCGCGAGCGATCCCGTGAGCCAGCCCTTCGCCTCCGTGAGCGCGACCAGCCAGTCGCCGCGCCGCGGGTGCAGGGTCGCGAGCGCGCTCGAGAGGGAGCAGCCCGTGCCGTGCGTGCTGGTGGTGGCGATGCGCGGGCCGGCGACGATGTCCACCGCCGGATCCGCGGACGTCGCGCCCGGCGTCACGAGCGCGTCCGGGCAGTCGTCGGCGCGGAGGTGCCCGCCCTTCACGACCACGCGGACGCCGTGGCGACCCGCGAGGTCGCGGCCCTGCGCGAGCGCCTCGTCCCAGCCCTCGGCCTCGGGCGCGCCGAGGAGCGCCGCGAGCTCGGGCAGGTTCGGGGTGACGACGTCGGCGAGCGGCAGCAGGCGGCGGAGGGCCTCGGTCGCGTCGGCGTCGAGGAGGGCGTCGCCGGACTGCGCGACCATCACCGGATCCAGCACCACCACCGGCGGACGCACCGCCCGCAGCCAGTCGGCCACCTCGTCGACCACCGCGGCCGAGCCGAGCATGCCGATCTTCACGGCGTCGATCACGACGTCGTCGGACACCGCGTCGAGCTGCGCGCGGAGGAACGCGACGGGAGGCACGTGGATCTCCCGCACGCCCCTGGTGTTCTGCGCCACGAGCGCCGTGACCACGGCCATGCCGTAGCCGCCGTTCGCCGCGATGGACTTGAGGTCGGCCTGGATGCCCGCGCCGCCGGTCGGATCCGTGCCGGCGATGCTGAGGACGCGGGGGACGCGGGTCGGGTCGCCCGCCGCGGGGTCGCCGGCCGGCTCGGCGCTCGCCGCATCGGCGGGATCCGCGGCCGGCGCGCCGGGCTCTGTCGCGTCGGATTCCGCCGCGTCGGACTCCGCCGCGCGCGCGTCTCCAGCGGATCCCGCGCTCGCGCGTACCCGCACCCGCTCCCACGCCTCCGCCAGCTCGCGCGCCGCCGCCTCCGGGTCCTCGGCCGCGCAGATCGCCGACACGACGGACGTGCCCGCGCCGCCCGCCGCCGCGATCGCGGCCACGTCGCCCACGTCGACGCCGCCGATCGCGACGCACGGCACGGGGGAGAGGCCCGCGATGATCCCGAACCCGTCGTGCCCGAGCGGCGCCGGATGGTCGGGCTTGGTGCTCGTGGGGCGGATCACGCCGACGCCGAGGTAGTCGACCGTGCCCGCGGGGAGCGCGCGGACCGCCTCCACGTGCGCTGGCGTGTTCGCGGTGAGGCCCACGACGAGGCGGTGGTCGGGGCTCGCGGCGTCGAGCATCCGGCGCACGAGGTCGGCCGGCACGTCGGACTGGCCGACGTGCACGCCGTCCACCCGCGCGCCGCGGGCGAGGGCCGCGAGGACGACGTCGACGCGGTCGTCCACGAGCAGCACCGGTCGGGGCGCGGACGGATGCGCGGCCGCGTGCGCGTCGATCGCGTCCGCCGCGGCCAACACGGTCGCCAGCAGCTCGGCCGCGCTCGCGTGCTTGTCGCGGATCTGCACGGCCGTCGCCCCGCCTGCCACAGCCGCGGACACGACCGCGGGCACGCTGCGCGCGCCGCACAGGGCGGGGTCGGTGACGAGGTAGACGGAGAGGTCGAGCGCGCTCACGAGAGGCGCTCGCGCTGCGCGACGAGCTCGGGCGTGACGGCATCGAGCGCGTCGAGCAGCGCGACGGCGAACGACCCGGGCCCGCGCGTCCCCTCCGCGGCGATCTCCGCGGCGATCGTGTAGACGCTCGTCGCGGCGACGGCGGCCCGCAGCGGATCCGGATCCGTCGACGCGAACGCCGCCATCACCGCGCCGAGCGCGCAGCCGCCGCCGGTCATCTTCGTGAGGAGCGCGTCGCCCGTGTGCACGCGCACGAGGCGGGTCCCGTCCGTGAGGTGGTCGACCGGCCCGGACACCGCGACGACCGTGCCGTAGGTGCGCGCGAGGAGCGTCGCGGCGTCGAGCGCCGCCTCCACCTCGTCGGTGGCGTCCACCCCGCGGCCGCCCGCGCCGCCGGTCGCGAGCGCGATGATCTCGGACGCGTTGCCGCGCACGATGGTCGGCGACAGCGCCACGAGCTCGTGCGCGAGCCGCGTGCGCACCGGCAGGACGCCGACCGCGACCGGATCCAGCGCCCACGGCGTGCCCGCCTCGCGCGCTGCGTGGGCCGCCTCGACGGCCGCCTCCCGCTGCTCCGCGTGCGGCGTGCCGAGGTTGACGAGCAGCCCCGACGCGATGCGCGCGAACGGACCCGCCTCGGTCGGCACGTCGGTCATCGCGGGCGCGGCGCCCAGCGCGAGGAGGACGTTCGCGGTGAAGCCGGTGACCACCGCGTTCGTGATGCACTGCACGAGCGGCACGCGCTCCCGCAGCAGGTGGAGGAGATCCGCCGAAGCGGACCCCGTCCCGGTGATCTCGTGGGCTGATGTGCGCGCAGCGCTCATGGTGACATCCCTCCGCCGGTGCGAACCGGATCAGGTGCGACGGGTCTCATCTCAGCCCTCGTGGGCACCCCGTGTCAGGGATCCACCCTAGGGGAGACGCGTCGCACCCGCCGGGTCGAGCAGCGAGGCCGAGACGTCCCGAGGCGACGATGAGGTCGATGCGTCATGCGAGCCCACGGTCGGGGGACGACGAATCAGACGGTCATCTCGGACCGTCTGCGTGATCTGTCGGCCCTTCGGGCGCAGCCAGACCCCGCCAGAATCGGCCCTCCCGCTCGTGGGTCTCGACCAGCATCGGTAGGAGAGGAACGGCGACGTCGGCGCGGGTGATCATGTCATCCAGCGACGCGATCACGTCGAGCACCGATCGAGGGCCGAACTGGCCCGCGATCCGTTTGGCCTTGGTCCGCACGTTGTTCGGCGTCGGTCCGGCATCGACGATGGAGTGATTCCACAGCCTGTTGTGATGCGCGCAGCGATTGCGGAGGTAGACGAAGGCCCTCACGCGATAGGCGAATCCGGCCTTCGCCACACCGATGCTGGTCGCGACGGAGTCGGCGAGGGTTCCTTGTGCTCCCCGCTCGATCGCCTTGGACAGGGTCCCGAACGACCATGCCTCGACAGCGGACCACACCGGCAGCCGGCTGTAGTCGGAGTCCTCTCCTGCGTGCCCGCGGTAGCGGAGGATGTGCCGGTCCTTGCTGCGGTCGATGTCCCGGAGACAGGACTCGACGGTGGCCTCTCGACCTCCGACATCCGTGTAGAAGTCCTGCTCGAGATACGCCTGATAGGGGCCGTGCTCGCGACCGATGACATGTGCGACATGCGACCGCAGCAGGAGCTCGACCTGAGCGAGCGGCCGGACGAGAGAATCGCGCAGTGCGTCGTCGGCGACGTAGACCCCTCGGACGTCGTCGAACGCCGTCCCGCTCACGAAGTCGTCGTCGCCGAGATGGGGAGCCGTCTGGAAGTACCGCGCGTACCCCGAGAAGCGGTAGTAGTTGTGCGCCGCCAGGAACCGGGCGCAGTCCGATTCGTCGGGCACGATCAGGCCACGGCCTACCATCAGAGCGGTCTGATCGTGCCAGGACAGGTAGGGCTTCATCGCACCCCTCGGAAAGAAAAAGGCCCCTCCCATTTGAGCATCGTGGAGAGGCTTGGGAGGGGGTCGATTGCCTCAATGGTAGCCGATTCCTGGGCCGGAACGAGCCCGTCGGATCAGACCGGGGACTCCACAGAGGTGCCTCATCGCGTCCCTTTCCGAGCGCGGGAAGTAGCGGTGACCCCAGCGACGTGAAGCGCTGCGACGCTGCCGCGCTGCGCGCCCCGACAGCGGGCAGCGCGGCCGCGGAGATCTCGCGGAGTCCAGCCCTACGCCAGCCCCGCCACGTCGAGCACCCACGCGTAGTCGGACGCGCGCTCGCGCCACGCGTCGTAGCGGCCCGACTTGCCGCCGTGGCCGGCCTGCATCTCGGTGCGCAGCAGCACGGGCGCGCCGACCTCGCGGAGGCGGGCCGTCCACTTGGCGGGCTCGACGTAGAGCACGCGCGTGTCGTTGAGGCTCGTGACCGCGAGGATGCGTGGGTACTCCACGCCCTCGCGCACGTTCTCGTACGGCGTGTACGACTTCATGTACGCGTACACCTCGGGGTCGTGCAGCGGGTCGCCCCACTCGTCCCACTCGATCACGGTGAGCGGCAGCGACGGGTCGAGGATGCTCGTCAGCGCGTCCACGAACGGCACGCCCGCGAGGATCCCGGCGAACCGGTCGGGCGCGATGTTCGCGACCGCGCCCATCAGCAGGCCGCCGGCGCTGCGGCCCTCGGCCACCAGCTTCTCCGGGCTCGTCCACCCGCGCGCGATGAGGTGGTCGGCGGATGCCACGAAGTCGGTGAAGGTGTTCCGCTTGGTGAGCGTCTTGCCCTCGTCGTACCAGCGGCGGCCCATCTCGCCGCCGCCGCGCACGTGCGCGATGACGAACGCCATGCCCCGGTCGAGCAGCGACAGCCGTGCGATGGAGAACGACGGGTCGATGCTCGCCTCGTAGGAGCCGTAGCCGTACAGCAGGAGCGGCGCGGGCGTGCCCGGGTGCACGAGGCCGCGCTTGTAGACGACCGACAGCGGGATCTCCGTGCCGTCCTCCGCGGTCGCCCACTCGCGGGTCTGCACGTAGTCGTCGGGGTCGTACCCGCCGCGCACGGGCTGCTGCTTGAGGAGGCGCAGCTCCCGGGTCGCGAGCACGTAGTCGTAGGTCGTGGCCGGGGTCGCGAGGCTCGTGTAGCCGAGGCGGATCGTGGGCTGCGCGAACTCGGGGTTGCCCGCCGTGCCGACCGTGTAGATCGGCTCGTCGAACGCGATCTCGTGCAGCTGCTCGCCGTCGAGGACGCGGTCGAAGGGGATCACGCCGACGCGCGTGAGCCCCTCGCGGCGGTAGGAGACGACGACGTGGTCGGCGAACGCGCTGGCGTCCTCGAGGCGCACGTCGTCGTCGTGGGGGATGACGACCTGGCGGTCGGTGGTGGAGGTCGGGTCGTCGGCCGGCACGTCGATCAGCTCGAAGTTGGTGGCGCCGTCGTTGTGCAGGATGAGGAGCCGGTCGGATCCGTCGATGACCGCGTGGTCGACGTCGTACTCGACGCCGTGGCGGCGCGGCCAGACCGGCCGGAACGTGCCCGTGGGATCGCCGGCGTCGAGCAGCAGCACCTCGGTGGTGATCTTCGACCCGACCTCGATCACGAGGTACTGGCGGCTCCGGGTCATGCCGAAGCCCACGAAGAAGCTCTCGTCGGGCTCGGTGAACACCTTCACGTCCTGCGTCGCGGGCGTGCCGACGCGGTGGCGCCACACGGTGTCGGGGCGCCAGGCGTCGTCGACCGTGACGTAGAAGAGGTGGTCGCCGTGCGCCGAGAAGGTGGCGCCGTGGCTGGTGCCGGGGATCTCGTCGGCGAGGTCCTCGCCCGTGGACAGGTCGCGGATCTTGAGCGTGAAGCGCTCATCGCCCTCGGTGTCGGTCGAGTAGGCGAGCAGGGATCCGTCGGGGCTCACCTCGAACGCACCGAGCGAGAAGAAGTCGTGGCCCTCGGCCTCCACGTTGGAGTCGAGCAGGATCTGCTCGCCCGGCGTCGCGGCGCCGTCGGCCGCGGGCTCGATGACGGGCGGGGTCCAGTCGTCGGGATCGGCGACGGGACGGCGGCAGCGGATCGCGTACTGCGAGCCCTCGACCGTGCGGGCGTAGTACCACCAGTCGCCCTCGCGGACGGGGACGGAGAGGTCGGTCTCCTGCGTGCGGTCCTTGATCTCCGTGAAGAGCGCCTCGCGCAGCGGCTCCAGGTGCGCGGTCGCCGCGTCCGTGTACGCGTTCTCGGCTTCGAGGTGCGCGATCACGTCGGCGTCGTCCTTGTCGCGCAGCCACTCGTACCGGTCGACGAACGTGTCGCCGTGGAAGGTGCGCTCGAGGGGGCGCTGGTCCGCGACGGGAGGGCTGGAGGGGGAGTCGGATGCGGGGGAGGAGACGGCCGGGACGGCGGGGTCGGTCATCCCGCCAGCCTACCGACGGGGGACGACCGGAGCCCGGCCGTCCCCGCGGATCAGGAGGTGATCGGCCCCGCCTCGCGCGGCCCGGTCGCGCCCGGCGTGGTCGGCGCCCCGAGCGTGCTCGAGCGGGTGGCGAGGCGCGCGACGGCCTGCAGCGGGATCGACAGCCAGCCCGGCCGGTTGCGCACCTCGTAGATCGCCTCGTAGACGGCCTTGTCAATCTCGAACGCGTCGAGCAGGGCCCGGTTCGCGCGGAGGTCGGTGCCGGAGCGGGCGATGTAGCCGTCGACGAACGCGCGGCGGGCGGCGGACGCCCACGTGGCGGCCGACTTGCCGGGGTGCGCGAGCGCGTAGGAGCCGGCGACGTAGTCGAACGAGCGGAGCATGCCGGCGACGTCGCGGAGCGTGACGTCGGGCAGCGAGCGCTCGTGCATCGGCCGGAGCGGCTCGCCCTCGAAGTCGAGGAGGACCCAGCCGCGGTTCGGCACCGAGAGCACCTGGCCGAGGTGGTAGTCGCCGTGGATGCGCTGCAGCTTCGGCCACACGCCCTTCTCGGCGGCGTCGTACACGCTCGCGATGGCGTCGTGGAAGGCGACGATCTCGGGGACCTCGCGCTCGGCCGTCGCGTGACGGCGGCGGAAGCTGACCATGATCCCCTCGATGACGTCGGGCGTGGCCTCGACGGTGGGGAGCGCGGCGGCGAGCGTGGCGTGCACGTCGGCGGTCGCCTCGCCGAGAGCACGGGCCTCGGCCTGGAAGTCGGCGTCGGCCTCGGCGGCGCGGAGCGCGACGCGCCAGGCGTCGGTGACGCCGGGCAGGAACTCCTGCGCGAAGGCGACGTGCCCGATGGCGCGCCCCTCCTCGCGGCCGGAGTCGCTCCACTCGGCGAGCACGCTGCCCATGGTCTGCGGCACGAGCCGGGATCCGGCGCCCGCGATGGCCGACTGGAGCACGACGTCCGGGTTCTCGCCGTGGTGCAGCGCCCGGAACACCTTGACGATCATCGGGTTGATGGCCTGGCCGTCGGCCGAGACCATGTCGTAGATGATCGACGTGTTCGACTGCTCGCCCGAGAGCACGTGCGATCCGACGACGGTCGCGATCTCCACGCCCGGCTGGCGCTGGCCGCGCGCGGTCGCGCCGAGCGAGGTCTCGTCGACGTCGGCCTCGCGGTCGTCGAGGATCGTGCGGATGAGCGCCCACGCGTACGCGGGGTCGTGCGGGCCGTCGTAGACGTGCAGCTCGACGCCGTCGTCCTCGACGGTGGTGCCGATGTGGAAGGGCTTCAGCTCCTCCAGCGGCGCCTGCCGGTAGGTGAGCGGCACCTGGTACAGCACGGGCTTCGCGCTGCCGTGGTCGATGATCAGGTGCGTCTCGATGCGGGCGAACCAGCCCTCGTCGCTGAAGCTCCAGCCGCCGATGCGCTCGAGGCGCGGCTCGGTGCCCTTGGAGGCGAACCAGCGCTGCTCGCGCATCCACGCGGCCAGGAAGTCGGGGATCTCGCTGAGGTCGTGGTGCTGCATGTCAGGCCACCTTCGCGGTCACGTCGGCGAGCGACGGGTTGGTGGCGGACGAGCCGTCCGGGAAGAGGACCGTGGGGACGGTCTGGTTGCCGCCGTTGATGGCGGCCACGAGCTCCGCGGTGCCGGGCACCTGCTCGATGTCCACCTCGTCGTAGCCGATGCCCGCGCGGTCGAGCTGCGACTTCAGCCGGCGGCAGTAGCCGCACCAGGTGGTGGAGAACATCGTGATCCGCCCGGGGGCAGGTACGTAGGAGGAGGTCTCGGGCGACATGCTGCTCACCCTACGCGCCGTTCTCCACGCCGACCCGGGATCCGCGGCGCGCGGACGCGGGCGTCGGCGCGTCGCGGATCCCGGGTGCGGTCCCGGTCAGCGGCGGATGCGGATCAGCCGAGGAGCGAGCGCTCGAACCAGGCGTTGCGGAACTTGCCCGTCGGATCCAGGCGCTCGGCGAGGGCCAGGAAGTCGCCCGATCGCGGGTACAGCGGGGCGATGTCGGCCGCGGTCGCGGTGAAGACCTTGCCCCAGTGCGGGCGGGCGCCGAAGGGCCGGATGGCCGCCTCGAGCTCCACGAGCAGCGCCTCGACGGCCTCCTGGTCGCGCTTCCACGTGAAGTGCAGGCCGATGGTCGCCTGCCCGTTCTGGGGGCTCAGCCAGAGGCTGTCCTCGGCGACGGCGCGCAGCTCGCAGACGAGGAGGATCGGCCGGATCCGGTCGCCCATGTCGCGCAGCGCCCGCACGGCCTCGACCGCCCGGTCGAGCGGCACGTGGAACTCCGACTGGATCTCCTCGCCGTCGCTCGGCGTGAAGCCCATCTTGAAGTGCGAGAGGCGGTCGGACCAGAGGCCGACGACCCCGAGCTGCGACGTGCTGTTCACCGGATCGATGCCGAGGATCGGGTGGCGCTCCTCCGTCGCGGCGGGCGCCCCGAAGTAGTCGGCCATGACGACCTCGTCCTCGGGCTGGCCGTCGACGCCGAGCTGCACGCGGCTCTTCAGCCACACCTGGTCGGTGGCCTCGCCGAAGCGCGTGAAGACGCTGACGCTGTACGCGCCGCCGAACACGTCCTCGAGGTTCTCGTCGAACGCGTCCCAGCTGAGCCCCTCGAAGACGCGCTGGCGCACGAGGTAGGCGGGCTCCACGTCGAGCGTCACGCGCGTGACCACGCCGAGCGCGCCGAGGCCCACCACGACGCCGTCGAAGTCGTCGTCCCCGCGGCGGTACGTGACCGTCTCGCCGTCGGCCGTGATCATCTCGAGCGCCGTGACGGCCGTGCCGAGGTTGCCGTTGCCGATGCCGGATCCGTGGGTCGCCGTCGCGATGGCGCCGCCGACCGAGATGTGCGGCAGCGACGCGAGGTTGTGGATCGCCAGGCCCTCCTCGCCGAGGAGCTCCGCGAGCTTCCCGTACGCGAGGCCCGCGGAGAACGTGACGGTGCTGGCGTCGCGGTCGATCACGAGGTCGGCCGGCAGCTCGGCGAGCGAGACCAGCACCTCGGAGTCGGCGATGTCGTTGAACGAGTGGCGGGAGCCGAGGACGCGGATGCGCGTCGCCTCGCGGACGATCGTCCGCAGCTCCTCGACGCTCGTCGGCGTGCGGACCTCCCGGGCCCGGTACGCGTAGTTGCCGGCCCAGTTGGTGCCCGCGGTGCCCTGCTCGGTGGTGTCGGTCATGCGTCCTCCTCGCGCCCGCCATCGGACGCCGTCGTCTCCAGCTTGCTCGCCCTCGGGGGAGGAGGGCGTGCGCCGGGCCGCCCGGACGGGCGACCCGGTCCCGCTCCCGCGTCAGCGGCTGCGGAGGGTGAGCTCCAGCGTGCGGGCCGAGGGCCACAGCTGGTGCTCGGGCAGCACGTCGAGTCCGCACGCGCGCGAGCCGAGCCCGTGCTGCGCGGCGTCGATGTACAGGTGCACCGCCTCGCTGGCGGGCAGCTCGTGCGGGTGCGCCGCCCGGTCGAGCTCCTGCGGCGTGTGCCGCGAGGCCGTGAAGCCGGGGCGGCGGCCCGCGGTGTCGGGCCGGGCCTCGATCACGATGCCGCGCTCGCCGTCGAACGTGCCGAGCTCGAGCTCGCGCAGGTCGCTGCGGTGGCCGGTCTCCTGCGGCCGCGAGTACACGGCGCCCAGGTCGTCGACGAGCGACGAGAACCGGCCGACGAGCGCCGCGCGGCGCGAGTCGGGGTACGACTCGAACGGGCCGGTGCCGAACCACTCCGCGTTCGTGACGCTCGCGGGCAGGTCGATGCGGATCCCGACGCGCGGCCAGGTGATGGCCCAGCCGGCGCTCGGCACGATGTCGACGCGCACGTCCAGCGCGCCGTCGGCGCCCTCGGTCCAGCAGTACGTCGTGTCGACCGAGTCGAACGACTGCGCCGCGCTCGTGCGCACGACGACCGTGAGCGAGCCGGATCCGACCTTCACCGAGCGGACCCGGTGGGTCAGCCGGTCGAGGCCGGCCTGGCGCCAGCGCGCCTCGCTCGACGGACCGGGGACGCCCTTCCCGAAGGTGAGGCGCGGATCCGCCAGCTCGTAGGAGCCGCTGCTGTCGCTGCGGTCGTTGTCGGTGGGCGCGCGCCACAGCTCGAGGCGCGGGCCGTCGACCTCGAGGCCGCCGAGCCGCACGAGGCGGCCGGTGGCGAGGTCGAACTCGCCGTCGCCGAGGGTGAGGCGCGTGGCACCGGACGCGGGGTACGTCTCCTCGTCGGCGTCGAGCCAGCGGGCGGGCACGGCGGGGCGCGGCGCGGGCGTGAGGTCGAACTGGTCGACGGCGACCACATGGCCGGCCTCGGCCCACGGCTCGTCGTCGCGGAGGATCGCCTGCACGGTGAGCCACACCTCGGGCGCAGAGCCCTCGGTGCCGCCGGCCGCGGGGTCGCCGGCGTCGAGCGCGTCGGCCGGCAGCGGGATCCGGACGGTGTCGCCGGCCGCGACGGGCTCGGCGTCCAGGACGCCCGTGGCGATGTCGTCGCCGTCGACCGCGAGCACCCAGACGAGGCTCGTGTGCGCCGTGGAGATCGAGTGGTACCGGCTCTCCACGACGAGGGACGCGGATCCGCCCTCCCGCTCGAGCCGGAACGCGATGGGCTGCACGACGGCCTTGTACTCGGCGAGGCCGGGCGTCGGGGTGTCGTCGGGCAGGACCATGCCGTCCATCACGAAGTTGCCGTCGTGCACGACCTCGCCGAAGTCGCCGCCGTACGCGTAGAACGCCTCGCCGTCCGCGGTCTCGGTGAGGATGCCGTGGTCGCGCCACTCCCACACGAACCCGCCGTGGAGGCGCGGGTACCGCAGCACGAGGTCCTCGTACTCGCCGATCTGGCCGGGGCCGTTGCCCATGGCGTGCACGTACTCGCAGAGGATGAAGGGCTTGGTGCGCTGGCGCATGCCCTCGCCGGGCGTGCAGCCGAGGAGGTCGCCCGGGATCGCGTCGCTGCCGATGGACTCGGTCTCCTGCAGGTTCGAGTACATGCGCGAGTAGACGTCGGTGTACTCGCCCGTGTAGTCGCCCTCGTAGTGCACGGGGCGGCCGGGGTCGCGGCGGTGCACCCAGGCCGACATGGCGGCGAGGTTCCGGCCGGTGCCCGCCTCGTTGCCGAGGGACCACATGACGATGGAGGGGTGGTTCTTGTCGCGCTCGATCGTGCGCTCGATGCGGTCGAGGTAGTGGTCGGCGAAGCGCGGGTCGTCGCTGGGGTTGCCGACCCAGCCACCGAACTCGAAGCCGTGCGTCTCGAGGTCGCACTCGTCGATGACCCAGAAGCCGAGCTCGTCGGCGAGGTCGAGCACGCGCGGATGCGGCGGGTAGTGGCTGGTGCGGATCGCGTTGACGTTGTGCTGCTTCATCAGCAGCATGTCGGCGCGCGCGTGCTCCTCGTCGAAGACGCGGCCGCGCTCGGGGTGGGCCTCGTGACGGTTGACGCCGTGGAAGACCACGCGGCGGCCGTTGACGAGGAAGCGGTCGCCCTCGATGCGCACGGTGCGGAACCCGAGGCGGATGGAGAGCGCCTCGGCGTTGGTGCGGAGGAAGCCCTGGTACTGCGTGGGGCTCTCGGCGCTCCACGGCTCGACGCGGTCGACGTGCACGGGGGCGACGTCGTCGGGCGTGTCCCAGGTGACGTGGATCCCGAGGTCCTCCACCTCGAACGTGACGGGGAACGCGGCGGGCTCGGCGTCGACCTCGACGTGCACGGTGCCCGCGCCCGTCTCGTGGTCGTACTCGGCGCGGGTCCACGCGTCGTCGATCCCGCCCTGGGGGCGGCCGAGGAGGGTGACGTCGCGGAAGATGCCGGGCAGCCACCACTGGTCCTGGTCCTCGAGGTAGCTGGCGATGGACCACTGGTGCACGCGCACGGCGAGCACGTTGACGCCCGGGCGGAGGAACGGGGTGACGTCGAACTCGTGCGAGAGGCGCGAGCCCATCGCGGTGCCCACCTCGTCGCCGTTCAGCCACACCTTGAAGGCCGACTCGACGCCCTCGAAGCGGAGCACGACGCGCTCGAGCGACTCCCAGTCGGTGGGCACGTCGACCTCGACGCGGTAGTCGCCCGTGGGGTTCTCGTCCGGCACGAAGGGCGGCTCGACCGGGAACGGGTACTGCACGTTCGTGTAGGCGGGGAGGCCGAAGCGGCCGTCCTGGCCGAGCACCCAGTGGCTCGGCACGGGGATCTCGTCCCAGGCGGAGTCGTCGAAGGCCGGGTCGGCCATCTCGTCGGAGAGGCCGCGCGGCGTGGGGGAGAGGCGGAACCGCCAGTCGCCGTTCAGCACGATCCGCGGGGCGTCGGAGTGCAGGCAGGAACGGGGACGTCGGGCGGGGCCCGTCGTGGGGGCGAAGTCCTCGAAGTAGGGGAGGGCGTGCGTCATGGGCTTCCTTGCGCGTGGGCGGGGGCGGCGACGTGCCGCTCATCCATCATCGTGGGTCCGGGGGCGCCGCGCCGAATGCGCGGGCGGCCGGGGAGGTCGCCCTGCCCGGCCGCCCGGATCCGTGCGCGGGTGGGTCAGCCCTTCACCGCGCCGTCCGTCAGACCGCCCCGCCAGAACTTCTGCAGCACGATCATCGCGATGATGAGCGGGATGATCGAGACGAGGACACCGCCCGTCGTCAGCTGGTAGAACTCGGGCAGCCGATCGACCTGGCTGCGCCAGTTGTTGAGGCCGAGCGTGATCGGGTACAGCTTGTCGTCGGCCAGCATGATCAGCGGCAGGAAGTAGTTGTTCCAGATGCCGACGAGCTGGAAGAGGAACACCGTCACGAGCGCGGGCGTCATCGAGCGGAGCGCGAGCGTGTGGAAGATCCGCAGCTCGCTGGCGCCGTCGATCCGGCCCGACTCGATCACCGCGTCCTCCACCGACGCCTGCGCGTAGATCCGGCAGAGGAACAAGCCGAACGGCGAGACGAGCGACGGGATGAGCACCGACCAGTACGTGTTCGCGATCCCCATGCTGCTGAAGAGCAGGAACAGCGGCAGCGCGGTGGCGGTGCCCGGCACGAGCACGCCGCCGAGGATGGTGCCGAACACGATGTTCGATCCCCTGAACCTGTACTTCGCGAGCGCGTACCCGCCGGCGGCGGCGAAGTACGTCGCGATGAGCGCACCCACCCCCGCGTAGAGCACCGAGTTCATGAACCAGCGCACGAAGATGCCGTCGTCGTACGTGAACACCATCGTGAGGTTCTGCCAGAGGTTCATGTTCGCGAACAGGAACCCGTTGGTGCTGAACAGGTCGGCCGTCGTCTTCGTGGCCGCGACCACGATGTAGTAGACGGGGACGAGGAAGTACAGCGCGACGAGCGTGAGGATCGCCGTGACGAGGATCCGCGTGGCCGGCTTCGTGCCCGCCCCGTTCGTCTTCCCGACCTTGGAGGGCCGGCTCACCTTCGCCTCGGCGGCCTGCGCGAGGCGCTTCTGCTCCGCCTTGTCCCCGGCGCCCTCGCCGGTGGTCGGTCGGATCTCCGTGGCGGTCATGCGCGCGCCTCCTTCTTCTTCGCGGCGGCGGCTTCCCGCTCCTCCTTGGGCTTCCGGTTCGTGATGCCGAGGAACACGAACGACAGCACGAACGCGGCCAGCGCGATGATGACGGCCTGCGCCGCGGCCACGCCGTAGTCGTTGTACGCGAACGCCGTCGTGTAGGCCGACAGGTTCGGCGTGTACTGCGAGTCGATCGCGGGCGCCGAGGTGCTGAGCACCTGCGGCTCCGCGAACAGCTGCAGCGTGCCGATGATCGAGAAGACGCTCGCGAGCACGAGCGCCGGCCGGATGAGCGGCAGCTGGATCGAGAAGGCCGTGCGCCAGGCGCCCGCCCCGTCGATGCGCGCGGCCTCGTACACGTCCCCGGGGATCGACTTCAGCTGGGCGATGATGATGAGCATGTTGTAGCCCGTGTAGGTCCAGGTCACGATGTTCGCGATGGACCACAGCACGGTGCCGGCGCCGAGGAAGTCGAGCTGGACCCCGAACATCTCGCCGATGTCGATGATGGGCGACAGGCCCGGGATGTAGAGGAAGCCCCACAGGATCGTCGCGATCACGCCCGGCACGCCGTACGGCATGAAGTAGGCCGCCCGGAAGAACTGGGGCCACTTCGCCGACGCCGACTCGAGCAGGAGCGCGAGGATCGTGCAGAGGATGATCATCACCGGCACCTGCACGATGCCGAACAGCAGCACCCGGCCGATGGACGCCGTGAAGGCGTCGTTGTGGAGCGCGAGCACGTAGTTCTCCAGCCCCGCGAACGCGGTGGTCACGCCCTGCTCGCCGAAGAGGCCCTCGCGGCGCACGGTCGTGAACGACTGGAACACGGCGTAGATGATCGGGAGCACGAAGGTCAGCAGGAAGACCGCGAGGAACGGCGCGAGCAGCACCCACGGTGCGATGGTCTGCGACTTCTTCAGCTGGCCACGGCTGACGCCCGAGCGCGGGGCGCGGGTGGGACGGACGGCGGTGCGCGAGCCCGCGGGCCGCGTGTCGACGCTCATGCGGACGCCGCCTCGACCGTGAGCCCCTTGTTGCGGAAGGCCTCGATCACGGCCTCCTGCGCGAGAGGCAGGGACTCGACGAGGGTCTGGCCGCTCGTGAGCTTGCGGCGGAACTCGTCCTGCAGCGTGTTCAGCGTGAACTGCGTGAGCGGGCACCAGGTCCAGTCGAGGTTCTGCTCCTTCGCCGCGGGGACGAAGACCTCCTGGTTGTAGCTCTGGCCGCCGAAGAACGCGCTGGGCTCCTGCCGGGCCGCACCGATGTAGTCGGTCGCCGGGGACCAGCCGATGCCGGAGTTCTCGATCATCGCGTCGATGCCCTCGGGCGAGGTCGTCATCCACGTCATGAACTTCAGCGCCTCCACCGGGTGCTTGCTGTTCGCCAGCACGGCCGCGGTGGATCCGCCGAGGTAGCTCGACCCGTACGCCCCGTCGAAGGACCACGTCTGCATGGGCGCCACGCGCCACTTGCCCTCCGCGCCGGAGACCGACTGGATGAGGGCGTCGCCCCAGCTGGCGCTCGTGGCGCCGAAGATCTTCGCGTCGGCCGCGGCCGCGTACCAGGGCGGCGAGTACGCCGTGTACGTCGTGTTGACGACGTCGTCGTCGATCGCCTTGTCGAAGAACGCGGCGACCTCCTTCGTGCGGTCGTCGAGCATGTCGACGACCCAGCGCTCGCCGTCGATCCGGAACCAGTTCGCGCCGGCCTGCGTCGCGTAGGAGGTGAAGACGCTGGCGTCCGAGACGGGGAAGCAGTCGAGGTAGTTGCCGGCGCCGGTCTTGCGGACCTCGGCGCTGATGGCGGCCCAGTCGTCCCACGTGGCGGGCGGCTGGCCGCCCACCTGGTCGAGGAGCTCGGGCTGGTAGTAGAAGGCCATGGGGCCGGAGTCCTGCGGGATCCCGAAGACGCCGTCCTGGAAGCTGACCTGCTTCCACAGCGCCTCGTCGTAGCGGTCCTCGTACTCCTCGACGCCGTAGCGGGTGAGGTCGACGAGCCCGTTCGCGAGGAGGAACTCGGGGAGCTGCCGGAGCTCGACCTGGCCGATGTCGGGGCCACCGCCCGCGGTGATGGCCGAGTACATCTTGTTGTAGCCGCCGGCGTTGCCGCCGGGGATCCACACGGCCTCGACCTGGATGTCCGGGTTCTGCGCGTTCCACACGTCGGCGACCTTCTGCAGGTCCTTCAGCCACGCCCAGTACGTGAGCGTGACCTTCTCGCCCGGTGCGGCTGCCGGGATCGGCGGGTCGGAGTTGACCAGCCTCCCGCCCGGTGCCGAGCAGGACGCGAGGGCCAGCGTGCCCGCGGCGGCGGCCCCCACCCCCAGAGCCTGTCTCCTGCTGATCGAATGCATCGTCGCATCCCCTCCGTCGTCGTCGATGGAATCGGCGCGTGGCGCCACTCGCCACTCTAGGCGGCGGGCGAAACTTATTCCTAACCCGTGGTCGGGATTCCTGGGAGCGCGGCGGGCGGTGTCCGGGAGCACCCCGTCCGGGGGCGCGGGCGCTCGGGTGCTCGCGGCGGACGGCGGGTCGACGGCGCGCGTCAGCGCCGCGCGCCGCGGTTCCGCACGGCCCACTCGAGCGCGTGCATCGCCTGGTCCTTCGTGAGCCGTGTCTCGAGGCCGCAGTGCGGGCAGACCACGCGGTAGGTGGAGCGGAGGCGGATCAGCGGCACGAGGAACGCCGTGAGCCGGACGGTGCGGTGCAGCACGCGCTGGGGGTTCGCCACGCCGCAGCGGAGGCACGCGAACGTGACGATCACGATGAGGGCGTCGCGGGCGCGGGTGCCGAACAGGAGGATCACCTCCCGAGGCTACGCGCGGCGACGCGGAGCATAGGGCGTCGAGCGGCCCCCGGACGAGGACGCGACGCGGAGCGGATCACCCGGTACGTTCGAGGGACACGCACACGGCAGATCGGCCCCGCATGACCACGCACCACGACGGCGCGCACGTCTCGCCCGCGGCGGCCTGCCCCGGAGCCCCCGCGTGATCGTCTTCGTGGTCGTCGGCGCCGTCGGCCTCCTGCTCCTCCTCTCCAGCATCGTGCTCGGCGACCTGCTCGACGCGATCGGCGGCGGCGACGGCCTCGTCTCGGGCGTCGCGCTGGGTGCGGCCCTCGCCATCTACGGGGTCGGCGGCGTGCTCGCCGACCAGGCGGGCATCGGCTCCGGCGGCGCCATCGCGATCGCCGTGGCCCTCGCGCTCGTCGCCCTCGTCGTGGTGCAGCTCACCGTCCGCTTCGTCGCGAAGCAGGAGAGCGGCGGCACGTACTCGCCCGTCGGGATGGTCGGCGTCGTCACCTCGCCCACGTCCTCCGCGGGCGGTGAGGTGCGTCTCGAGCACATCCGCGAGCTGGAGCGCCGGCTCGCCACGAGCGACGAGCGCCTCCCCGTCGGCACCCGCATCCGCGTCGTCTCCGAGGACGGGTTCCGGGTGCACGTCGAGCCGGACGCGCCCGCGGACGCGGACCCCCTCACCTAGCAGCACCCGTCCCAACGAGAGGAACCATCCCGTGGACCTGATATCCGGCGGCACGACAGCCATCGCCGTCATCGTCGTCATCGTCATCCTGGTGGCGCTGGTGGCGTTCATCGCCTCCCGCGTGCGCCGCGTGCCGCCGAACCAGGCGCTCGTCATCGTCGGCCGCAACGCCGAGCGCAGCGAGGGCGGGGCCGGGTTCTCCAGCCCGCAGAAGGTCATCATCGGCGGCCGGACCTTCATCTGGCCGATCTTCCAGGAGGGCTTCACGCTCTCCCTCGAGCAGTACCAGACGAGCGTCACGGCCGAGGCGCGCGACGCGAACTTCATCAACACCGCCGTCGTCGCGACCGTCAACTTCAAGGTGACGGGCACGGAGGACGGCGTGCGCCGCGCCGTGCAGCGCTACCTCCTCCAGCAGGACGCCCTGCCGGAGATCGTGCGGCAGTCGCTCGAGGGCGCCATCCGCGGCCTCATCGGCGACCGTCCCGTGGACGAGCTCGTGAAGAGCTTCTCCGTCGTGGCGCAGGAGGCAGTGAACCAGACGAAGAACGACCTCGCGGAGCTCGGCCTCCAGATCGAGACGCTCAACGTCCGCGAGATCACGACGCCGGGCAGCACCTACCTCGACGACCGGGCCCGCTCGAACGCCGCGCGCGCCCGCCAGATCGCCGAGGTCGCGGAGGCCGAGAACAAGCGGATCTCCGCGCTCGCCGCGATCGAGAACGACCAGCAGACCGCCGAGCGCCAGCTCGAGCTCGACCTGCGCCGCGCGGCCATCAAGGCCGACACCGACCGCGCCAACGCCACCGCGTTCGCGGCCGGCGAGCTCGCGAAGGCCGAGCAGGACCGCCTGGTCGCCGACCAGGAGCGCACGGCCGTGGCCGCCCAAGCCGAGGTCTCGAAGGAGCGCCTGCGCATCGACGTGGAGCTCCCCGCCGAGGCGCGCAAGTACGCGACCGTCCAGGACGCGCAGGCGGCCCGCGACGCCGAGAAGGCGAAGGTCGACGTGGAGGTCTACCAGCGCACGCAGAACGCCGAGGCGGCGAAGACCGCGGCCGTGAATGAGGCCGCGTCCATCACCGCGCTCGGGAAGGCGAACGCCGACGCGATCCAGGCCCGCGGCCAGGCGGAGGCCGAGGCGGCCGCCGCGCTCGCCGAGGCGCAGAACAAGCTGTCGCGCGAGGCGCTGCAGGCGCGCATCATCGCGTCGATGCCCGAGATCGCCCGCGAGATGGCGGCGCCGCTGGCGAACGTCGACAACATGACGATCATCTCGGCGGACGGCGCGAACGCGCTCAACCGCTCGGTGGCCGAGAACATGGCGACGCTGCCGAAGCTGCTCAAGGACACCACGGGCATCGACGTCGCCACGGCGCTGAGCTCGTTCCTCGGCTCGACCGCCGCGGGCGCGACGGCCGGATCCGGCGCGACCACCGCGGACGTCGGCCCCGGGACGGCCGCGTCCGAGGGCACCGGGATCTGATCCCGATGACCGGGCTCCTCGGGGCGCACGCCGCCCCGGGGAGCCCGGCGTGAGATCCACGAGCCCGTTCCGGGCGTTGTGGGGTGCGAACGCGCTCTCCAACCTCGCGGACGGGCTCGTCTTCGTCGCCATGCCGCTCGTCGCGGCCGGCCTGACCGACGACCCACGGCTCGTCGCTGGCCTCGCAACCACCTACGCGCTCGTGCGGCTCGTGGTCGCGCTGCCGGTCGGCGTGCACGTCGACCGGCTCGACCGGCGCACGCTGCTCGTGGTCGCGAACGCGCTCCGCGGCGTGGCGGTGCTCGCGCTCGCGGTGTCGCTGCAGACGGGCGCCGGCTCCCTGGTCGTGCTCTACGCGGTGATGGCCGTGGTCGGCGCGCTCGAGAGCGCCGCCGACGGCGCCGCGGTCGCCGTGCTGCCGTCGCTCGTGCCGCGGGACGGCCTCGACCGGGCCAACGCGCGCATCGCGGGGACCCAGCTCGTGGCGGACGAGTTCGTGGGGCCGCCGCTCGGCGGGATCCTGTTCGCTCTCGCCGCCGCGGTGCCCGTCTACGTGACGGGCGGGCTGTGGTTCGCAGCCGGGGCGATGGCGCTCGCGCTGCCGCGGCGCTCGCCCGCCGCGGCTCCCCTCGACGGGCCGCGCGCCTCCGTCGTGCGCGAGGCTGCGGAGGGCGTGCGCTGGCTCGCGCGGCACCGTGTGGTCGGATCGCTCGCCCTCATCGGCGGCCTGGCCAGCGTCGGCTACATGCTCCCGTTCTCGGTGCTCGTGCTCTTCGCGCGCGACCGGCTCGGGCTCGACGCGGCCGGCTACGGCGTGCTCCTCGCGGCGTCGGCGCTCGGCGGCCTGGCCGGATCCGCGATCGCCGCGCCCCTGCGCTCCCGCCTCGGCGCCCGATGGACCATCACGGCCGCCCTCGCGCTCGGCTGCGCGAGCCTCGCCGGGCTCGCGGTCGCGCGGGATCCGGTCGTCGCGGGCGTCCTGCTCGCGCTCTACATCCTGCACGCGGTGGTCTGGAGCGTCTGCGCGACCTCGCTCCGGCAGCGCCTGGTGCCGGATCCGCTGCTCGGCCGGGTGGGCGCCGCCGGCCGCGTGCTCAGCCTGCTCGGCCTGGCGGTCGGATCCGCGCTGGGCGGCGCGCTCGCGACGGCGGGCATCGCGGTGCCGACGATCGCGGGGTCCGTGGCGTTCGCGGGCTGCGCGGTGGTCGCGGTCGTGAGCTTGCGCGGGACGGCGGATGCGACGGCCTGATCGCCGACGACGGCTGTGGAGGACGCGCCCGCGGCGTCGCTCGCGTCGCGACCATCGAAGGATGTCCTTCGATGCCCGGTCCGAACAGCGACGCGTCACGGGCGCCGCCGAGCTCCGAGCCCTCGCGAACCCGCTGCGGCTCGCCATCCTCGAGGAGATGACGCTCGACGGTCCCCTCACCGCGTCGCAGCTCGCCCCTCGCGTGGGAGCGTCGCCCAGCCTCTGCTCCTTCCACCTGCGGCATCTCGCGGAGCACGGCTTCGTCCGCGAGAGCGCGCGTCCCGGCGGGCGCGCACGTCCGTGGGAGGTGACGAGCGACGGCCTCCACCTCGAGTCGGAGGGGAGCGCGGAGGAGCGGCGGGCGGGCGAGGTCCTCCACCGCGTCCTCGTCGACCGGTGGCTCGCGCGGTACGGGGAGTGGCGCGAGACGGCGACGGCGTACCCGGAGCAGTGGCGGGACGCCGCCGTGCACGACCAGTACGGGTACTGGCTGACGCCGGCCGAGCTCGCGGAGCTGCGGCAGCGCATCGAGGACATGATCCGGCCGCTCCACGGCGAGCGCCGCACGGATCCCGCGTCCCGGCCCGCGGGGGCGCTGCCCGTCGAGCTGCTCGTGCTGGGCTACCCGATGCGCCCTGCCCCGTGACAGGGATCGCCGCCCGGCCCCTCGCGCGACTGTTCGGCGATCGCCGCTCACGCATCTACCTGGGCGGGCAGATCGCCTCGATCTTCGGCGACACCGCCCTGTTCCTCTCGACGGCGGTGTGGGTGCGGGAGCTGACCGGATCCGACGGCGCCGCCGCCGCGACGTTCCTCTTCCTCACCGCGCCCGCCCTGGCCTCGCCGTTCGTCGGGGTGCTCGTCGACCGGGTGCGCCGGCGGCCCCTGCTCATCATCGTGAACGCGATGACGGGCGCCGTGGTCCTGCTCCTGCTGCTGGTGCGCGATGCCGGCGACGTGCGGCTCGTCTACGCCGTCATGACGCTCTACGGCGCCGCGTCCACGATCATCTCCTCGGCGCAGTCCGCCCTCCTGCCGGCGATCGTCCCGGAGGAGCTGCTCGGCGACGCCAACGGCCTGCTCCAGACGGTCCAGCAGGGTGCCCGCGTGCTCAGCCCGGTCGTGGGCGTCGGCCTGTTCACGGCGTTCGGGGGCGGCATGGTCGCCGTCGTCGACGCCGTCTCGTTCGCCGTGGCCGTCGTCACGCTGATGGTCATACGGGTCGACGAGCCGACCCCGTCCCCGCGCGACCGGACGGTGTCGGTGCGGGCGGACATCGGCGCGGGCTTCGCGCACGTGCGGACGGATCCGGCGCTACGCGTGATCGTGGTCGTCTGCGCCGGGGTGTGGGGCGCGCTCGGCCTCTCGGAGAGCGTGGTGTTCGCCGTCGTGAGCCAGGGCCTCGGGCTGGAGCCGTCGTTCCTGGGCGCGACGTCCAGCCTGCAGGGCGCCGGCGCCCTCGTCGGCGGCGTCCTGTCCGCGCGCCTGATCCGGTGGCGCGGGGAGCTGCGAGTGGCCGGCGGCGCATCCGCCGCGCTCGCCGCGGGTTTCCTGCTCTGGATGCTGCCGGACGCGCCGGCGGTCCTGCTCGGCTCCCTCGTCCTGGGTGCCGCCCTGCCCCCGCTCGTCGTCGGCTGCACGACCCTCATCCAGAGGCGGTCACCCGATCGCCTGCGCGGCCGCGTCCACTCGGCGTTCGACATGGCGCTCACGGTGCCGCAGACGGCGGCGATCGCGGTCGGGGCCTCGCTCGTCGCGCACATGCCCTACCGAGCGCTGCTCATCGTGATGTGCGTCGTCCTCGCGGGTGCCGCGGCGGTGCTCCTGCGAGCCGGCCCGCGGGTCGACGCGGGTCCTCTCGGCCCGGATCCAGCCGGTTGACGTGTCGGGATCACCCCGCGTTCGGCAGCCGCACCTCCACGAGCCCGCCCGTGACGCGCGTCTCGAAGCGGGGCTGCGGCGCGGTGGCAGGTCCGTGGATCACGTCGCCGGTCGCGAGGCTGAAGACGCTGTCGTGCCACGGGCAGGTGACGCACGCCTCGCCGGTCGTGGGGTCGGTGCCGAGCTCGCCCTCGTCGAGCGGGGCGGAGAGGTGGCTGCACACGTTGCTGAGGGCGTCGACGGTCATGCCGTGGCGCCGCACGAGCACGGGCAGGCCCGCGACGTCGCGCTTCGTGAGGCGGCCGTCGGGCAGGTCGTCGAGCTGGCCGAGCTCCTGCCAGCCCACCGGGAAGCGGTGCGGCACGTCCTCCGCGTGGTTCGCGCCCGCCGCCTGCCGGTAGGCGAGGTGGCCGCCGAGGAAGCCGCCGGCCGACACGAGCCCGAGGCCCGCGAGACCGAGCAGCCGGCCGCTCGTCTGCTTGCCGCGCGCCCGCTGGATCCAGGAGAGCCCGTAGAGGCCCGTCGCGAGCGCGTTGGCCGCGGAGTGCACGATGCCGACGCGCATCTGCTGCTCGTGCAGCTGCGACCAGTCGGCGTAGCCGGAGACGATGGACGGCGCGGCGCTGAGGATCCCGACACCCACCAGCGCGCGGCTGGCCTTCTCGTTGCCGGGCAGGAGGTCGAGGACCGCGGAGGAGACCCACGCGCCGGTCGGGATCAGCACGGCGACCGGGTGCAGCGGATGCCCGAACGGCACCCCGTGCAGCAGGTCGGCGAGGGCACGCGGCTTCAGCAGCGCGGTGACGACGCCCTTCACCCGGTCGACGATCGGATCCAGCGCCTCGGCGTCCTCGATCCTCGTGATGGCCGCGACGAGCTTCAGCTCCCTCATGGGGTCTCCTGCCGGTTCCGGCGCCGCCGTCGGCGCTCTCTCCCCAGGGAACGCCCGCGGGCGAGCAGTGACAAGGCCGGGCGGGTCGATCCTCAGCGGCCACGACGAGCGCGGCCCCCGCCGCGCCGACCTCGTCCTCGGCGGATGACGAGGAGGCCGGGCCAGCGCATCCGCTGACGCGGCGGGTGCGACCGGCGCACCCCAGTCGTCCGTCTGGAGTTCACGTCCGCTCCTGTGGACGCCCGGCACGGCTCGCGGCGCGTCAATAGGGTTCGACTGCTCCCCGGCGACGGTCGCCGCGGACCACCAGGAGTCCTCATGTCCTCTTCCCTCGGCGCCGCCGCGCGTCTCACCCCACGGCGCATGCTGGCGACGGCCGCCCTCGCGGCGGTCATCGCTCTCGGCGTCTCGGTCGCCACGCCGGCCGGTCCGGCGACCGCGACGCCCGTCGTGGCCTCCTCGTCCGCATCTTCGTCCCCGGTAGCCGATCCGATCGCGGCGAGCGAATGGCTGCACATCTCCTCTCGCACCTACTTCGTTAGTTCGACCGACCTCTCCATGCTGGCAAGCCAACAGATCTCCCTCGCGGGACTCGCGGTGAAGACCTGCACGGCACATGGATCGGGGAGGACGTGCGTGCCGCTCGTGGAGGCCGGCCTGCGCCTCCTCGGTCGGGTGACCGTGTTCACCTGCGGGGGCTTGAGCGGCTACACCGTGGTCGTCCCCTCGTTCGGGAAATCGCACTGCGGCCGCTGATCCACGCGCGCCGAGCCCCTGCGCGGAACCGCTCCGGACCCTCCTGGGCGGAGCGGTGCCCTCTGCCTCGGTAGCCGGATGCCGAACGGGCCGGAGCCGGGGCCGCTCCCGCGGCGGGTGCGCGTGGCACGCACCCGCCGTCTGCGGCGCGCCCTCGCCCGCACGTGCACAGGCGGCCCGCCGGGAGGCGGCGCGTCGCTACGGTTCGACTGCTCCGCGGCGATGGTCGTCGTGGACCATCAGGGGCCCCATGTCCTCTCGCCTCACGACCACCCCGCCGTCCACCACCCGACGCCTGCTCGCGACGGCCGCCCTGGCGGCGGTCCTCGGTCTCGGCGTGTCGATGTCCGCCCCGGCCGGCTCCGCATCCGCAGCCCCCGCCGCGTCGACCTCGTCCTCCGCGGCGCAGGCGGACCCGATCGCGGCGAGCCAGGCGGATCCCATCGAGCGCACGTTCTACGTCAGCCCGCGAGCGGTCGACAACATCAAGTCGGGGACACTCCAGCCCCGCGCGCTCGCGGGCCTGATCTGCACCCGGTTCCACTCGGGCCTGGGCTGCGTCGAGTCGCTCACCCTGGTGCTCCGGGGCGGGCCGGGGACGACCGACCCGCGCACGTGCCAGCGCGGTCAGGGCTTCACCATCTCGTACTTCTCGACGCACCGGTCGCACTGCGGCCGGTGACGGAGGCACATCCGGCCGGTGCCGGACCACGACGACCGCCGGGCCCGCGTCGCGGGGGCGATCGTCGGCGGCATCCGGCGCTCACGCTGCCGGCGCGATGACGGAGGGAACGGGCCGGAGGATCTCCTCCGGCCCGTTCCGCGCGTCGACGCGGGCTGGGTCCGCGTCACGCGTCCGTCCCCGCTCCGGTGCGCCACCGGCACGGCGGCACCCGTCCACAGGCGGTCCGGCGCGGCGCGGCGCATCGCTACGGTTCGATCGCTCCCCGGCGACGGTCGCCGCGGACCACAAGGAGTCCACATGCCCTCTCACCTCGGAACCACCCCGCGACGCACCTCTCGCCGCCTCCTGGCGACGGCCGCCCTCGCGGCGGTCGTCGGTCTCGGCGTCTCCGTCTCCACTCCGGCCGGCTCGGCATCCGCCGCCCCCGCCGCGCCGACCTCGTCCTCCACCGCGGACGCCGGCTCGATCACGGCGAGCCAGGCGGGACTGGTCAACCGCCCCTTCTTCGTCACGCCGTACGACCTCGCGCGACTCGCGTACGGCCAGACCGACCCCGACAAGCTCGCGGTCCAGATCTGCACGGCGAATCACACGGGGAGGGCCTGCGTGACGATCGCCTCCTACGTCCTCCGGCGTGGACAGGGAATGGTGGATTGGCGCACCTGCAACATCACCGGCGGATACACCATCGTGTTCCCCGACGCCTTCCAGTCGCGCTGCGGCCGCTGACGGTCGCGCGGCGCGCACCCGGCCGGGACCCCTCCGGCCCCTCCTGAGCGCACCCGCGCTCTCCGTACGGTCCGACGGGCCGGAGGTCTCCTCCGGCCCGTCGGACCGTCTCCCGGGTCCTGCCTCCGTCCCGCTCGGCATGCACGTCCGGACTCGTTCGGATGCGCAGCGGGTCGTCCGGAGGCCGGCGGACCGGGGCCGGAGGTCAGGGGCCGAGTGCACAGGCGCGGGCCGCGCGCACGGCCCGGCCCCGAGGACCCGCTAGCGTCTCGATCCGCCGCGATCCCCCCCCCTTCTCGCGCGCAGAAGGAGCACCCATGTCATCTCAGATCCGCAGCGTCGCCCGCCGCCTGTCCGCCGCCCTGGCGCTCGCCGCCGTCGTGACCCTCGGGGTCTCCGTCGCCTCGCCGACGGATGCGGCGTCGGCCGCGAGCACGACCACGTGGACGCACTCCTCGGAGAGCCGCCCGGCCGACGCCGGGGCCGTGGCCGCGAGCGACCGCCGTCAGCCGACGGGGCGGCTGTACATCGCTCCGCGGTACCTCGACCCCGAATACCCCGACGGATCGATCGGCGCCGCGACCGACGTGTGCAACTTCTACCACCTCGGCGACCAGTGCTTCAAGAGCCTGACCGCGCTGTTCGATAGCGCCGTCGTCCGGCAATCCGACTGCAAGGTCCACGGCATGGATGCGGTGATCCCCTACATCCAGTATTCGCGCTGCCGCAAGTCCTGACGCATCTGACGTGTCGGACGGGCCGGGGGATCTCCTCCGGCCCGACCTGCGTCCATGAGCGCGTGACGGCCGCCTACCGATCACCATCGCGTCGGTCGTCCGCTTCCCGTCAGGCGTCCGGATCCTGCGCCGCATGCTGGGACGCGACGGGTCGGCCGCGTCGCGCGGCCCGGTAGCCCGGCGCCCGCAGCCGCCGCGTCCACGGATAGGTGGTGTCCCCGGGCGGCGCCGCGAGCACCGGATCCGCGCGCGTCGCCGTGTCGAGCGGCCCGCTCGCGTCGTGGCCCAGCTCGATGCGCGCCGCCACGTGCCACCGCCCGCGCGGCGTCGCGTGCACGAGCCGCATCCCGGCGGGCCGGGTCGCGAGCGCCCGCCCGAGGTCGGCGGCGCCGGCCGGCAGCGGCGGATCCGCGTCCACCAGCACGCCGACGAGCACCGGTCCCGCGGATCCGCGGTACGGCATCAGCGTGGTGAGTCGCGCGCCGGAGAGCGCGCGCCGCGGTGCGAGGAGGAATCGGCCGAGCGGCGAGAGGCCCGTGGTCGCGAGCAGCAGGTCGACCGTGGTGCCGCCGCCGTCCGGGATCCGCAGTGCCAGCCCGAGCACGTCGGGGAGCGCTGGCGGGAGGCCGCCGCCGCGGGAGAAGCGGGCGTCGACGGCGAGCGGCGCGTCGAGCCCGTCGAGCCACGCGAGCCCGGATGCGGCACGGCCCGCGACGGGCGTCAGCGTCCCGGAGAGCGCGACGCCGTGCGGATGCAGCGGCCGCGGCCGACGCACGAGGCGGACGGCGGAGACGAGCCCCGCGAGGACGTTCCCGCCGACGCGGGCCGTGGTGCCGGACATCCCCCGACCCTATTCCGGTGCGCGCTCGGCGTCCCGGATGCGTCCGGGTGCGATCAGCGCATGGGCCCTCGTGAGGAGGCGCTCCAGCTCCGCCGCGTCGGCCGCGTCGAGATGGGGGAGCGCGCGTGTCAGGGCGTCGCCGATCGGTCGGCGCCCCTCCTCGTGCAGGGCGCGCCGAGCGGTCTCCGGCGCGAGCCGCACGAGGGTGCGTCTCCCGTCGGCCGGATCCGCCTCGAGCCGCAGCACGCCCTTGTCGGCCAGCTGCCGGGCCAGCGTCGAGACCCAGCTCTGCGCGAGCCCGGTCGTCTCGCAGAGCTGGCGGATGGTGCTGCCGGGCTGCCGGGCGACGGCCTCGATGAGCGTCAGCTCGCCGCCGGTCACCGGGAGGTCGCGCCCGCCCTGGCTGGCCTCGAGGGCGATCTCGCGCAGGATCCGGGCGAGCCGGCTCAGCGCGACGACGTCGATCGCGGGCTCCCGAGCGGCCATGCCCACCTCCTTCGCTGACGACGCGGGCTCTTGCGCCTGCCCTGGATGGACAATAGCATCTGCCACAGATGCATCGCATGCAGATGTATTTGTTCCGGCACCGACGGGCCGGATGCCGGAGGTGGAGGAGGGTCGCGGATGGACGTGTCGGACGCGCTCGTCTCCATCGCGCTGATCCTGCTCGTGGTGCGGCAGCTCCGGGGTCGACGCCTGACGCTCCTCAGCCTCCTGTGGCCGGTCCTGCTCGTGGCCTGGGCGGGGGTCGAGTACCTCGGCGCCGTCGCGCCGTTCGCATCCGACCGTGCGCTCGTCGCGGGCCTCGGCGCGCTGGGTGCGGCGCTGGGCATCGCGTGCGGGCTCCTCACCCGGGTGGAGGCGCGCGCCGGGGTCGTCGTCGCCCGGGCGTCCTGGCTCGCGGCGGCCGCGTGGATCGCGGGGATGGGCGGGCGCCTCGCCTTCGGCCTGATCGCCCTCCACGGGGGCGGGCGGATCATCGCCGAGGCGAGCGTCCGTCTCGACCTGCACGCGGCAGGCACGTGGTCGACCGCGCTCGTCACGATGGCCCTGGCGGAGGTGGTGGCGCGGACCGCGGTGCTCGCCGCACATCACCGGACGATCACCCGGCGCATCGTGGCGGAGCGCCGCCATGGTCGCTGCGCGTCCGCCTCCGCGCTGGCCACCCCCGTGGACGACGGAGGGCCGGAGGGGTGATCCCCTCCGGCCCTCGCGCGAGCGCGTCCGGCCTGCGCCCGACGTCAGGTCGCTACGGCGTCGGCATGCCGCCGTTGACGTTGAGCGTCTCGCCGATCACGTAGCTCGACTCGTTCGACGCGAGGAACACGTAGGCGGGGGCGAGTTCGGCCGGCTGGCCGGCGCGGCCGAGCGGGGTCTGCTCGCCGAACTCGGGCAGCGCGTCGGCGGGCTGGCCGCCCGCGGTCTGCAGTGGCGTCCAGATGGGGCCGGGCGCGACGACGTTCACGCGGATGCCCTTGGGCGCGAGCTGCTGCGCGAGGCCCTTGGAGAACGCGTTGATCGACGCCTTGGTCGTGGCGTAGTGCACCAGGTTCGGCGACGGCGCGTAGGCCTGGATCGACGACGTGTTGATGATCGTCGAGCCCGGCTTCAGGTGGGGGAGCGCGGCCTTCGTGATCCAGAACATCGCGTAGACGTTGGTCTTGAAGGTCAGGTCGAACTCCTCGTCCGAGATGTCCTCGAGCGCGTCGACGTTCTGCTGCTTGCCCGCGTTGTTGACGACGATGTCGAGGCCGCCGAGGCCCTCGACCGCCTTCGCGACGAGCTCGCGGCTGAACTCCGCGGTGGAGATGTCGCCGGGGATGGCGACGGCCGTGCGTCCCGCCTCCTCGATGAGGGCGACGACCTTCTTCGCGTCCTCCTCCTCCTCGGGCAGGTAGGAGAGCGCGACGTCCGCGCCCTCGCGGGCGTAGGCGATGGCGACGGCCGCGCCGATGCCGGAGTCGGCGCCGGTGACGAGGGCCTTGCGTCCCTCGAGCCGGCTGGATCCGCGGTACGTCTTCTCGCCGCGGTCCGCGGTCTCGTCCAGGTCGGCGTCGAGGCCGGGCCCGTCCTGCTGCTGCGCGGTCGGGTCGATGTCGGCGTACATCTTGGTCGGGTCCTGGAACGTGTACTGGTCGGTGCTCATGTGCTCTCCTTCGGCTGGTGCGTCGTGCGGGTGCGTGGGGTGCCGGGCGTCAGCTCGGCGGGGTGTCGTCGAGGTCGATGTCCTGGCCGGCGAGGTCGTTGTCGGCGAGGACCGCCTCGGCCTCGCCGTCGACGCCGAGGGCGTCGGCCTCGGGCTCGGCGTTGGCCGCCGCGACCGCGTCGTCCTCGTCGATCTGCTCCACGGGCTCGTCGGTGTCGGGCAGCACGGTCTCGCCGGCGACCGCGTCGTTCACGACGGTCTCCTGGTCCATGCCGACCGCGTCGAGGGCCGTGTCGTCGCCGGTGGCGTCGTCACCGGGGGCGGTGGAGGTGGCGTCCGTCACGGTCACTCACCCGCCTCGGGCTTGGGGTGGCCGGGGATCGAGTCGCCGCTGAGGTTGAGCTCGTCGGGATCCACGTCGATCTCACCGACGTCGTCGGGTCCGCCCGATCCGGGGAGCACCTGCACGTCGTCCGCGGCGGCGGGCACGTCGTCGGAGACGCCCTCGCTCTCGACGATCTGCTGCTCCTGCTTCACCTGCGTGTCGTCCTCGCTGGGCGAGATGAAGTCCTTGTCCTGATTGGTGTCTGAGGTGTCCGCGGGCTGGAGGCGCGGGTCGTCGGTGTCCATGCGGCCGACGCTACGCTCGGCCTCCCGCGGCGTGTGGTGGCGTTCAGGCAACGCCCATGCACGGGATCCGGGCGGGGCGTCGCCGGGGATCCCGAGCCGGATCACATGTCGTCGGGACCCTCGCCGAACGGGTCGGGGGCGTCCTCGCGGGCGTCCTCCTCGGCGGCTTCCGCCAGCTCCTCCATCGAGTCGGCGTCGATGGCTGCGGGCTCGGCGAGCGGGTGGCGCGCGGGGCCGTCGGCCGTCGGATCCGTCACGTCAGCGGCCTTCGGGGTCGACGTGGCCGGCGGCGTCGTCGGCGGGCGCGCTCATATGCGAGTCGGCCGCGGTGACGGAGCGGTTGTCCGGCAGCTCCGGGTACTCGGCGCTCGCCGGATCCGCGTCCTCGACCGCGAGGGTGTCCTCCTCCGCGTGCCCGTAGTCGGTGCCCTCCGGCTCGCGGACCGCGTCTCCCACGCCGGCGGGGCCGCCGTCGGCCGCGACCACGTCGTCCACGGTCACCAGCCCGTCGGGATCGCCGGGGCCGCGCCCGGTGCGGATGCCGTCTGCGTGCTCGTCGCGATCGCTCATGCCCCCACCCTACGAGCGGGGGCGGGCGGCGACCCGGTCCCGGCCTGTGCACGGAGCAGCGGGCGCCGGGCGGATCCTCGATGTACTGGCGTCCCGCGGCACGATCCCGACCGCTCCCGACGCGCGGGTGCGACGCGTCACGACGACCGCAGGAGGCGATGGCGACATGGACATGCGATACGGGATCAACCCGCACCGGGACCCTGCGCGGCTCGCACCCGTCCTCCCGGACGCCATGCCCTTCTCCGTCGTCAACGGCGAGCTCTCCTACGTGAACGTCCTGGACGCCCTGAACGCGTGGCAGCTCGTGCGCGAGGCCGGCGTCGCACTCGGCGCGGTGGTGGCCGCGTCGTTCAAGCACGTGTCCCCGGCGGGCGTCGCCCGGTCGGGCGGGCTGGATGCCGTGCTCCGCGCCGACGCCGGGCTCGACGCCGCGGAGGAGGTCGACGACGTGACGAGCGCGTACCTGCGGGCCCGGGATGCCGACCCCAAGTCGTCCTACGGCGACTTCATCGCCGTCAGCCACGCGGTCACCCTCGATCTGGCGACCCGCGTGTCGTCCGTGGTGTCCGACGGGATCATCGCCCCGGCCTTCGAGCCCGGCGCCGTCGACATCCTGCGACGGAAGAAGGGCGGCGCCTTCGTCGTGCTCGAGGCCGACGAGCGCGTCGTGCCTCCTGCCGAGGAGTCACGGGACGTGCACGGGGTGCGTCTCACGCAGCCGCGGGACGACATGGTGATCGACCGGCGGCTGCTCGCGCCCGCGGACGGGGGGCCGCTGCCGGATGGCGCCGTGGACGACCTGCTCCTCGGAATGGTCGCGCTCCGCTACACACAGTCGAACTCCGTCGCGTACGTCCGCGACGGCGTCACCCTGGGGATCGGCGCGGGGCAGCAGTCACGGGTCGACTGCACGCGTCTCGCCGGCGCGAAGGCCGATGCCTGGTGGCTGCGGCGCCTCCCGGAGGTGCGGGACATGGCGTTCCGCTCCGGGGTCGGGCGACAGGAGCGGATCAACGGGCGGATCCGCTGCCTCGAGGGCGACATGACGCCAGACGAGGCATCCCGACTGTCCCGCGTGCTCCTCGGCGGAGTCCCGGTGATCGACGCCGCCCGACGACGCGCATGGCTGGCGGGGCTCGATGCCGTGGCCTTCGTCTCCGACGGGTTCCTGCCCTTCCGCGACAACGTCGACCACGCCCGGCGGCACGGTGTGTGCTGGATCGCGGAGCCCGGCGGATCCGTGCGCGCCGACGAGGTCGCGGCCGCGTGCGCGGAGCACGGGATCGTCCATGTCCGGACCGGCCTGCGGCTGTTCCACCACTGAGGCGGCTCGCCGCGAGGAGGGACGCACGGCACGGACCCATCGGTCACCAGGTGCCTCTGCCACGCCGTGCGGCCCGGGCGCCCCCGATCCGGGGTCGCGCGACCGCCCCGCGGAGGGTCCCCGCGGGTCGTCGTCGGCCGGGTTGCGTTCTCGCCCGAGCACGTCGATAGTAGGTGAGCCTTACCTAACTCGCACGCCAGCTCGTGACCCGGACACGGCTCCACCTCGACCGCGAAGGACCCATGTCTCTCACTCCGCACGCCCCCGTCCCCCTGTCCTCTACCCTCCTCGCCGACCGCCGCGCCGACCCGCTCGCGGCCGATGCGGACCCCGCCGCCGCGCTGTTCTCCGACCGCTCGCTCCCCGGCTGGGACGCCGCGCTCCGCGCCGCCGCCGACCACGTGCGCTCCGCCGCCCGGCGCGCCGACGGCCCGTTCACCGGGATCACGCCCGACCGCCTCCGCCGCTCCTTCGCGGGCCTCGACCTCGACCGCCCGCTCGGCGGCCTCGACGCCGCGCTCGACGAGCTCGACGACCTCTACCTCCGCGACGCCGTCTGGTTCCACGACCCGTCGTACGTCGCGCACCTCAACTGCCCGATCCTCATCCCGGCCCTCGCGGGGGAGCTCATCCTCTCGAGCGTCAACACGTCGATGGACACGTGGGACCAGAGCGCGGGCGCGACCCTCATCGAGCGGTCGCTCATCGACTGGACGGCGGGCCGCATCGGCCTCGGCGACGACGCGGACGGCGTCTTCACGAGCGGCGGCAGCCAGTCGAACCTCCAGGCGCTGCTGCTCGCGCGCGACGAGGCGGCGGCCGTGCACGGGCTGTCGATGGCCGACCGGCAGCGGATGCGGATCCTCGTGAGCGAGGTCGGCCACTTCAGCGTGGAGAAGAGCGCCCGCATCCTCGGGCTCGCGCCCGACGCGGTCATCCGCGTGCCCGCCGACGACGCCATGCGGATGCGCGTCGACGCCCTCGAGCGCGAGCTCGCGCGCTGCTACGCGGCCGGCCTCCTGCCGATCGCCGTGGTCGCCACCGCGGGCACGACCGACTTCGGCAGCGTCGACCCGCTCCCCGTGATCGGGGACGTCTGCCGCCGCGAGGGCATCTGGCTGCACGTCGACGCGGCCTACGGCGGCGGCCTCCTCACGTCGCTCCGGCACCGGCGGCTCCTCGACGGGATCGAGCACGCCGACTCCGTGACGGTCGACTACCACAAGACCTTCTTCCAGCCCGTGAGCTCCAGCGCGCTGATCGTGCGCGACGGCCGCACGCTCCGGCACGCGACCCTGCACGCGGACTACCTGAACCCCGCCGACCGGGCCCACGAGGAGATCCCGAACCAGGTCGACAAATCGCTGCAGACCACGCGGCGCTTCGACGCGCTCAAGCTCTGGCTCACGCTCCGCACGGTGGGCGCCGACGGGGTCGGACGGATGCTCGACGACGTCATCGCGCTCGCCGACCGCACCTGGCTCGCGATGCGGCGGGATCCGGCGCTCGAGGTGGTGGTGCGCCCGGAGATCAGCGCGCTCGTGTTCCGGTACGTGCCGGCGGGGGAGCGGGACGGATCCGCGGGGCCCGACGCGGGCGCCCGCTCGGACGCCGTGAACCGCGGCATCCGGCAGGCGATCCAGGACTCGGGCCGGGCGATGGTCGCGGCGACGCGCGTCGGCGGGCGCGCGCACCTGAAGCTCACGCTGCTGAACCCCGCGACCACGGACGCGCACATCCGCGAGATCCTCGGGATGGTCGTGGCGGCGGGGGACGCGCTCGACGCGGGGTTGGGCGACGTCACCGTGGCTGCGGAGGCCGGCCACGCCGCCGACGCCGCCCGTGCCGTCGACGCAGTGGCGGAGGTCGCCCGATGAGCGCCGCGACATCGGTCGGCGCGCCCGACCGCATCCGCGACGTCGCCGCCGTGGGCCTCGGCCCGGCGAACCTCGGGCTCGCGTGCCTCGCGGATCCGCTCGACCTCGACCTCGTCGTGCTGGAGCGGAAGCCGCGCTTCGACTGGCACCCCGGCATGATGCTGCCGAGCGCGCACCTGCAGACGCCGTTCCTGGCCGACCTCGTGACGCTCGCGGATCCGACCTCGCGCTTCTCGTTCCTCGCCTACCTCAAGGACACCGGGCGGCTCTACTCCTTCTACATCCGCGAGGACTTCTTCGTGCTCCGCAGCGAGTACGTCGCGTACTGCCGGTGGGCGGCGGAGCGCGCGCGGGGGATCGAGCTCGACCGCGACGTGCGATCCGTCTCCTTCGACGAGGCCGCGGGCGCGTACGTCGTCGAGTCGGTCGACTCCGCGGGCGGCGCGCACGTGCACCGCGGACGGAACCTGGTGATCGGCGTGGGCACCCCGCCGTGGCTGCCCGAGGCCGTGCGCGACCTCCCGGGCGTCGTGCACAGCTCCGGCTACCTCGGCGCCAAGGACGCACTGCAGGAGCGGGATGCGATCACGGTCGTCGGCAGCGGGCAGAGCGCCGCCGAGATCTACCGCGACCTCCTCGAGGACGTGGACTCCCGCGGGTACCGGCTCGACTGGATCACGCGCTCGCCGCGTTTCTTCCCGCTCGAGTACACGCGGCTCACGCTCGAGATGACGAGCCCGGAGTACAGCGACCACTTCTTCGGCCTGACCGCGGAGGCCCGCGACGTGCTCCTGCGCGAGCAGCGGAACCTCTACAAGGGGATCGACTCCGAGCTCATCGACGACGTCTTCCACACGCTCTACCGGAAGCGGCTCGCCTTCGACGCGCTGCGGGCGGAGGGGCGGCTGGCGCCCGGCGGCGACGCGGGATCCGGCGTGCCGACGCGGCTGCTCACCAACGCGGAGGTCGTCTCGTCCCGGGCGACGCCGGACGGCGGCGCGGTCCTCGGGCTCCGGCATGCGGAGACGGGCGCCGAGCGCGAGTGGCCGACGGGCGCGGTGATCATGGCGAGCGGGTACGACGCACAGGCCCCGCGGATCCTCGACGGGCTCGGCGACCGCGTGCACCGTGACGCGCGCGGCCGGCTCGACGTGGCACGCGAGCACACGGTCGACGACGCCGGCACGCTCTTCGTGCAGAACGCGGAGGTGCACACGCACGGCTTCGTGGCGCCCGACCTCGGGATGACGGCGCACCGCAACTCGCGGATCCTGCGCGCCATCACGGGCCGCGAGACGTACGCGGTGGAGGAGCGGATCGCGTTCCAGGAGTTCGGGCTGCCGGACGACGCGCCCGTCGCCGGATCGGGGGTGCTCGCGTGAGCGCGCCCGCGCCCGCCTCGACCGCCGCACCCGACGCGGACGCCGCGGCCGGAGCGGACCTCGGGGCCGAGCCCCGCTACGGGCTCGACCTCCGCCCGCTCGACCCCGACGCCGACGCCGCGCTCGTGCACGCCTGGGTCACGGCGCCCCGCGCCCGCTTCTGGCAGATGGAGCACGCGACCCTCGACGACGTGCGGGCCGAGTACCGGTCCATCGCGGCGGATCCGCGGCGCGAGGCCTGGATCGGCCTCCACGACGGCGTCCCCGCGTTCCTCGTGGAGGCGTACGACCCGGCCGACGACCCCATCGGCGCGCACCTGGATCCGCTCCCCGGCGACCGCGGGATGCACCTGCTCGTCGCCCCGCCGGCCGGCGACCCGCTGCCCGGGTTCACGACCGCGGTCATGCGGCACGTCGTCGCGCACCTGCTCCGGGACCCGGCCGTGGAGCGCCTCGTCGTCGAGCCCGACGTCCGGAACACCCGGATCCAGCGCCTCAACGAGCTCGTCGGCTTCCGGCCGCTCCGAGTCGTCGACCTCGGCGCCAAGCACGCGCTCCTCAGCGTCGCCACGCGCGACGACGCCCTCCCGCACGCCACCCCCACGGACGGACACGCCATGACCCTCACCCACGACCGCTCCCTCGACACCCACCCCGAGTCCCGGCCGGCTGCCGCGTCGAGGACCTCCGAGCCGGATCCGCGCGTCCACCCCGCCGCGCACCTCCGTCCCGACGCCTGGGCCGCCGCCACGCGCCACCTCGTGCGCAAGGCGCTCGCCGAGTTCGCCCACGAGCTGCTCGTCGAGCCCGAGCGCGTGGATCCGGAGCGGGCACCCGGCGCACCCCGCACGCCGCACGACCCGCGCGCCTGGGCCGACTACCGCGTCGCGAGCGCCGACGGCCGCAGCGCCTACGCGTACCGGGCCAGGATCCTCGAGCTCGACCACTGGGACGTCGACGAGGCGAGCATCCGCCGCACGGTCGACGGCGAGCCCGCGGCCCTCGACGCCATCGACCTGGTGCTCGACCTCCGCGACCGCCTCGGCATCACCGACGAGGTGCTGCCGGTCTACCTCGACGAGATCCAGAGCACGCTCTCGGCCGCCGCGTTCTCGCGACTCCGCGACGTGCCCGACGCCCGCGGCCTCCTCACCGCGTCCTACGCCGAGGTCGAGTCGACGATGGACGAGGGCCACCCCTGCTTCGTCGCGACCAACGGCCGCATCGGCTTCGACCTCGACGACCACGACCGGTACGCGCCCGAGGCGGGGGAGGACGTGCGGATCCTCTGGCTCGCCGTGCACGAGCGCCTCGCGCACTTCGCCTCGGTCGACGGCCTCGACCGGGAGGCGTTCCTCGACGCGGAGCTCGGCCCGGTCGTCCGCGGGCGGTTCCGCGCCCGGATGGCGGACCACGGCATCGACCCGGCGGAGCGCGTCCTCGTGCCCGTGCACCCCTGGCAGTGGGAGAACGTCGTCACGGTCACCTTCGCCGGCCTGATCGCGACGCGCGACATCGTGCTCCTCGGCACGGGCGACGACGAGTACGGCGCCCAACAGTCGATCCGCACGTGGGCCAACCGCACGACCCCGGAACGCTGCTACGTGAAGACGTCGCTGTCGATCCTCAACATGGGGTTCACGCGCGGGCTGTCGCCGGCCTACATGGCGGTCACCCCGGCGATCAACGACTGGGTGCACGCGCTCGTGACGGGCGACGACGAGTTCGCGCGCCTCGGCTTCGGGATCCTCCGCGAGGTCGCGTCCGTCGGCGTGCGCGACGCCCGGGTCGACTCGGCGCTGCCGCCCGGGCACTCCCACGGCAAGATGCTGTCCGCGCTCTGGCGCGAGTCGCCCGTGCCGGGTCTCGCCGAGGGCGAGCGGCTGATGAGCATGACGAGCCTCCTGCACGTCGACGCCCACGGCGACACGGTGCTGGGCGCGCTCATCGACGCGTCCGGGATCGGCGCCGCGGCATGGATCCGCCGCTGGCTCGACGCCTACCTCGTGCCGCTCGCGCACGCGCTGATCGCGCACGACCTCGCGTTCATGCCGCACGGCGAGAACGTGATCCTCGTGCTCCGCGACCACGTCGTCGTCCGCGTGCTGATGAAGGACATCGCCGAGGAGGTCGCCCTCTTCGACATGGAGCGCGAGCTGCCGGAGGACGTGCGGCGGATCCGCATGGAGATCCCCGAGGACGAGCGCACCCTCACGGTCTTCACCGACGTGATGGACGGGTTCCTGCGGTTCGCCGCCGCGCTCGTCGAGGACCGCGACGACCTCGGCCCCGACGGCCTGTGGCGGGTGGCGGCGGAGGCGCTCGCCGACCACGAGCGTGCGCACCCGGAGCTCGCGGAGCGCTTCTCCCGGTTCGACCTGTTCACGCCGTCGTTCGACCGCTCGTGCCTGAACCGGCTGCAGCTGCGCGACAACCGGCGGATGGTGGACCTCCAGGCGCCGGTGATGCAGATCCACGGCTCGCTGCGCAATCCGCTCGCGATCCATCGGGGGCTGCGGCCGCGGATCGGCTGAACATCGAGGCCGTCATCAACTCATTGACGCTCACCCGCGTCAATGAGATGATGACGGCGTGGAGATCGTGCCGAGTGCGAGGAAGCACGGCATCTCGGACGAAGACATCATGCACGCCTTGGATCATCCGTTCCGCTATCGAGAGCAGGAGTACCGCGGGGAACTGCGCATGCTCGTGATCGGAGCGGATCCCACCGGGCGGCTGCTGGAGATCGTCCTCGTCCCTGCGGACGAGCCAGCACGTGTCATCCACGCGGACGTG
Source organism: Clavibacter tessellarius (assembly GCF_001618005.1). Classification (GTDB taxonomy): domain Bacteria; phylum Actinomycetota; class Actinomycetes; order Actinomycetales; family Microbacteriaceae; genus Clavibacter; species Clavibacter tessellarius_A. Next base: position 116,264 of record NZ_LQXA01000013.1, on the reverse strand, counting down.
CTCCGGCCGGGCCGGTTCGAGTACCTATGAGAGGAGACGTACACATGAGCGGGAGGGAAGCGGGAGTCGCCGACGAGGGCGTCCAGGAGTTCATCGACAGCATCGATCCCTCGACCATGCGTGACGCTGCGCACCTCCGGCGCATCGCCGCTGCCCGGACGGCGGTGGAGGCGGCGGAGGAGGGGCTCGTCGACGCGGTTCGCGCGGCCCGGCGTGCCGGCGACTCGTGGACGGCGATCGGCATGGCGTTGCGCACCTCCAAGCAGAACGCGCATCGGAAGTACGCCCCCCTGGTCGAAGAGGGAGAATCCGGGCCCACCGCTTCAGCGAGCGACCCGGGAGTCGACGTCGAGGGCGAGGTGGTCCCCTCCGGCGCTGGTGGATGGGACATTGTCATCGTGGGGTCACCATCTGCTTCGGCTCACTTCGGCACCCAGGCGGAGGCTGCCGCTCACGCTCGCGAGATCATCTGGGGGGCTGGCGGAGGGGAGATCAGCATCCATGGTCGAGACGGTTCGGTCCGGGCTCGGACGCGGGTCCCACGACGCGTCTCCTGACTGCGGCTCGCTGTGAGGGTGGCGCGCGTGACCGTGGATCGCGTAAGCCCGGACGCGAGAGGAGCCGCCGCCCGCGGATGCGGACGACGGCTCCTCGTCGTGTCGGCGCCGATGCGGCGCCCGGGCGGATCAGCTCGCGGCGTGCGCGCCCTGCTCCACCGTCAGCGTCTGGCCGCCCTGGCCCTGCTGCTCGTCGGACGTGACCGCGATCTTGCGCGGCTTCGCCCGCTCGCTCACCGGGATGGTGACGCTGAGCACGCCGTTGGCGTAGTGCGCCGAGATGCGCTCGGTGTCGATGCCCTGGCCGAGCGTGAGCTGGCGGAGGAACGTGCCGGCCACGCGCTCGCGCGTCAGCCAGCGGACGTTCTGGTCGCCGGCGAGAGTCCGCTCAGCGCGGATGGTCAGCAGCTGGCCGTCCACGTCGATGTCGACCGAGCCCGGGTCGATGCCCGGGAGGTCGGCGGCCAGCACGTAGGTGTCGCCCTCGCGGTGCAGGTCGATGGGCATCGGCCGGTTCGCCTGGCGGGTCTCGGCCAGCGCGCCCACCGCGCGGTCCAGCTCGCGGAACGGATCGAAGGTCATGTTCATGCTCGACTCCTCTGATGATCTGCGGTGATGATCTCCGGGGTTGAGCCCCCTCGGCTCAACTGCGTTCAGATTAGCACTCGGAGTGGGGGAGTGCCAAGGCGTTCGCCGAGGGCGAATGCCGCTCTCATCACCGGTTCAGGCGCGTCGGCGGAGGTCGCGCTCCATGCGGCCGATGAGCGTCCAGACCGCACGCGAGAGGTCCGGGTGCTCGAGCGCGATGGCGCGCAGCAGCCCGTACTCGAAGCGCGCGACCACGCCCGGCTCGGCCGACGGATGCCGCACGCGGGCGAGCTCCTCGGCCATCCCGTCGGCCTCGAGCGCGTCCTGGCGGAGGGTCGCGACCACGTGCTCGTCCACGGTCGGCAGCTGCGGGATGACCTCCCAGGGGTCGTCGCCGTTCCGGCAGCGGTGCTCGATCACGGCGTCCAGCTCGTCGCGGGCCTCCTGGCGCAGCACCTCGAGGCTGGCGGGGAAGCGGGCGTGCACGGGCGGATCCTCTCGGGCGGCGGGTCGACGCGCCTCGCGGCCGCCGTCCCTTCACGCTACGTCATGCTCCCCGCGGCGCCCGACGGGTGGCCGGATGCCGTCGGTAGCCTGGAGGACCGCGACCCAGGAGGATCCATGACCGACCACGCCCGCCCCGTCGCCCTCGTCACGGGAGCCACCCGCGGCATCGGCCGCGCCGTCGCGGAGGACCTCGCCCGCACCCACCGCGTGATCGTGCACGGCCGCGACCGCGCCGCCGTCGACGCGCTCGCCGCCTCCCTGCCCGACGCGGTCGGCTGGCCGGCCGACCTCGCCGCGGGCGGCCTCGCCGGCCTCGTGCCGGCCCTCGACCGCCTCGACGTGCTCGTGCACTCCGCCGGCGTGATCGGCGGCGACGCCGTGGCCGAGACGCCCGTCGACGAGTGGCGCCGCGTCTTCGAGGTCAACGTCTTCGCCGTCGCGGAGGTGACGCGCGTGCTGCTGCCCGCGCTCCGGGCGGCCCGCGGGCAGGTCGTGCTCGTCAACTCCGGATCCGGCTTCACGGCCAACCCCACGGGCGGCGTGTACGCGGGATCCAAGTTCGCCCTCCGCGCGCTCGGCGACGCCCTGCGCGAGGAGGAGCGACCGCACGGCGTGCGCGTCTCGAGCGTGCACCCCGGACGCGTCGCCACCGACATGCAACGTGAGCTCCGCGCCAAGGAGGGCGGGGAGTACGACGAGACGCGGTACCTCGAGCCCGCGTCGGTCGCGCGCGCCGTGCGCCTCGTGGTCGACCAGACGCGCGACGGCACGCTCGAGTCGGTGTCGCTGCGGCCGTTCGGCGGCTGAGCCGGGGGCGGTGCTGCGCGCCGGCCATCCATCGCGCGCGAAGATCGTATTTGCAAAAGACGATCTTCTGGGGATACGTTCTCCCCATGACCTCCTCCTCCGCCGCGACCCGCGACCGCGCCGACCACGACCCCGACGTGGACGCGTCCGGCATCGACTGGGGCTCCGGCGGCATCGAGACGCAGTTCGGCTGGTCCATCCAGGCCGTCTACCAGGGCTTCGTGCGCACGGCGCAGACCGCCGTCGCGGATGTGCCGGGCGGCCCGCGCGGGTACCAGGTGCTCGTCGCGATCACCACGGAGGAGCCGTCGTCGCAGCTCGCGCTCGCGCAGCGCCTCGGCATCGACAAGACTCAGATGACGTACGTGATCGACGCGCTCGCCGCGGGCGGGCACGTCGAGCGGCAGCCGCACCCGCGCGACCGGAGGGTCCGCCAGGTCGTCGCGACGGACGCCGGACGCGCCCTGCTGGCGACGGCCCGCGTCGCGCTCGGCGAGGTCGAGGACGGCCTGATGCGCGACCTCGCCCCGGCCGAGCGCACGGCCTTCCGGCGCCTCCTCGCCCGCGTAGCCGTCGGCATCGGCGAGGCCGCGGGCCCCGTCGCCGAGCAGTCGGACGTGGCGCGCCTCGAGCAGCCCGTCGCGGCCCCCCATCGTTCGCGCCGACCGGCGCGCCGCACCCCCCGAGACGGAGAACACTCGTGACCACCTCTTCCCCCGCATCCGCATCCGGCCCCGTCGTCGTGGCTGGCGCCACCGGCGACATCGGCCGCCGCATCGTCCGCGAGCTCCTCGCGGCGGGCGCGCGCGTCCGCGTGCTCACCCGCCCCGGCAGCAGCGCCGCACGGGACGCGTGGGGCGATGACCCGCGCGTCGAGGTCGTCGAGGCGGCGTACACGGACCGGGCCGCGCTGATCCGCGGGGTCGCCGGCGCGCGCGTCGTCGTCTCCGCCGTGAGCGGCGCCCGTGCCGTGATCGTCGGGGCGCAGCGCGCGCTGCTGGCCGCGACCGTCGCCGCCGGGGTCCCGCGCTTCATCCCGTCGGACTACTCCGCCGACTACCGCCGCGTCACCCCCGGCAGCAACCGCAACTTCGAGCTGCGGCGCGAGTTCTCGGCCGACCTCGACGCGGCGCCCGTGCGCGCGACCTCGGTGTTCATCGGCGCCTTCGCCGACATGCTCACCGGCCAGGCGCCCATCGTGCTGTTCGACCGGCGCCGCGTCCTCTACTGGTCGTCCGCCGACCAGGTGCTCGACTTCACGACCAAGGACGACACGGCGCGCGTGGTCGCGCTCGTCGCCCTCGACGACGACGCGCCCCGCGCGGTCGAGGTCGCGGGCGACCGGGTCACGGCGCGCGACCTCGCGCGCATCATGACCGAGGTCACCGGCACGCCGTTCGCGCTGCAGTGGGCGGGATCCACGGGCGTCCTCGCCACCGCGAGCAAGGCGATGCGCCGCCTCGGCCGCGACGAGCAGGAGGCGTTCCCCGCCTGGCAGGGGATGCAGTACCTCGTGAGCATGTACAGCGGCGAGGCGGAGCTGCGCCACGTCGACCGCGAGCGGTTCGGCGCCCACACGTGGACGGGCGTGCGGGACGTGCTCGCCGCGCACGTCGAGGAGCGCGCGGCGACGACTGCCGCGTAGCGCGACCCGGGCGAGGACTCGGGCGGGACAGAACGAAGGACGGCCGGACGCGGCGACGCGCCCGGCCGTCACGTCACGAGGCCACGGCTCGCTGGGTGCCGCACCCAGACGGCGGTGGTTGGGTGGGGCCGCGCCACGAGCGCCGCGGGCCGGCCGTCCGACCGCCCGCACCCCGAGAACGCAAGGAGACCCATGACTGCACGCAGCATCCAGTGGCAGCTGGCGAAGCGCCCCACCGGCGAGCCCACCCCCGACGACGTCCGCCGCGTCGAGGTCGACCTCCCCGACCTGCAGGACGGCGAGGTCCGCGTCGAGAACGAGTACATCTCCGTCGACCCCTACATGCGCGGCCGCATGAACGACGTGCCGTCCTACGTGCCGCCGTTCCAGCTCGACGAGACCATGACCGGATCCGCGGTCGGCCGCGTCGTCGAGTCCCGCTCCGACGACCTCGCCGTCGGCACGCTCGTCAGCCACATGCTCGGCTGGCGCGACGTCGCCCAGGGCCAGGCCGGCGGCTTCCGCCCCGTCCCCGAGGTCCCGGGCGTGGCGTCCTCCGCGCACCTCGGCGTGCTCGGCCTCACGGGCCTCACCGCGTACGTCGGCCTCACGCGCATCGCGTCCATCCAGGAGGGCGACGTCGTCTTCGTCTCGGGCGCGGCCGGCGCCGTCGGCTCGATGGTCGGCCAGATCGCCCGCCTGCTGGGCGCCTCGCGCGTCGTCGGCAGCGCCGGGACGCCGGAGAAGGTCGAGCGCCTCACGTCGCAGCTCGGCTTCGACGCCGCGTTCGACTACCACGGCGGCGACCTCGACGCGAAGCTCGCGGCGGCGGCGCCCGACGGCATCGACCTCTACTTCGACAACGTCGGCGGCGACCACCTCTCCGCCGCGCTGGGCGCGCTCAAGGACGGCGGCCGCGTCGCCAACTGCGGGTCGATCTCGACCTACAACTCCACGGGCGAGGAGATCGCGATCCGCAACACTGGCCGCATCGTCACGCGCGGCCTCACGCTCCGCGGCTTCACCCTCGGCAACCACCAGGACCTCGCGCCCGAGTTCGCGGCGAAGATGGGCCCGTGGCTGTCCGAGGGCCGCATCACGGCCGACGAGACCGTGATCGACGGCATCGACCGCGCGTTCGAGGCCTTCACCGGCCTCATGCGCGGCGAGAACGTCGGGAAGATGGTCGTGCGGACCAGCGCCTCCTGACCCGCACCTCCCTCGTGTCGTCCTCGGGGAGCGTCGGCGGCGTGTCCGCCCGGCGCTCCCCGTCGTCGTCCGCGGGCGCATCCGCCGGGTTGCGCGCCTCCCGCAGCCGCCGCCCCTCGTCCTCGAGGAGCGCGCGGCGGCGGGCGAGGCGCTCGGTCCGGGTCGTGTCCCGCACCGCCAGGCGCAGCGCGTGCTCCGCGGGGATCCCCGCCTGCAGCTGCCGGGCGCGGATGATCTCCACGTCGAGCTCGCCGCCCAGCACGAGCGACAGGTTCCCGATGTAGAGCCACAGCAGCAGCACGATCACCGCGCCGAGCACCCCGTAGGTCGACTCGTAGGTCGCGACGTGCGTCACGTACGCGACGAACCCGGCGGTGCCCAGGCCCCACGCGACGATGGCCACGAGGCTGCCCCAGGTGAGCAGGTCCACCCGCCGGCGGCGCAGGTTCGGCGTGGCCGCGTACAGCACCCCGATGATCCCCGTGAGCAGCACCACGAGCAGCGGCCACTTCACCACGGCCCACACCACGAGCGTCGTGTCGCCGAGGCCGAGGTGCTGCCCGAGCGCCCGGGCGCCCTCGTCGGTGAGCAGCAGCATGCCGACCATCACGACGCTGACGACGAGCAGCACGATCGTCACCGCGAGCATCAGCGCCCGGTACTTGACGAGCGGACGCCCCTCCTCCGTCTCCTGCACGCGGTTCATCGCGCGGCCGAACGCCGTCACGTAGGCGGCCGAGGTCCAGAGCGCGCCGAGGAAGCCGACCGTGAATGCGATGCCGGAGCTGGGGCCGTCGGCGAGCTGCTCGACGGGGTCGCGGATCACGTCGACCGCGGAGCCGCCCAGCACGGCGGTGAGCACGCCGAGCACGCCCTCGACCCCGGCGCGCGTGTCGCCCACGAGCCCGATGAGGCTGAGCACGGCGACCGCGGCGGGGACGAGCGAGAGCGTGGAGTAGAAGGTGAGGCTCGCGGCCATGTCGATGCCGCGGTGCTTCATGACGCCGTAGACCGCCCGACGGCAGGCGTACCAGCCGAGCTCGCGGCCGATCCGCTGGCGGCGGTGCAGGGCGCGCTCGTCGGCGTCGCCGTCGGGGCGCACGGCTGCCGCGGCGTCGGGCCCCGTGCGCCCGGCGACCCCGAGCGCGGCGACGCGTCCGCGCGCGATGTCGGCGGCGCGCGTGGCGGCGGAGGTCGGGCGGACGGGCATGCCTGCCAGTCTGACCCACGGCCCGGACTCCGCCGCTCCCGGGACGCCCGGCGGCTGGTCGCGTCCACGCGGGTGCGCTACACAGGGGGGATGGTGCACACGGAGTCCGTCGAGATCGAGCGCAAGTACGACATGCCGGACGGCGTCCCCGTCCCGGACTTCACGGGGATCGAGGGGGTCGCCGAGGCCCGGGCCGCGGATCCGGTCACCCTCGTGGCGGTCTACCTCGACACCGCCGACCACGCGCTCGCCGACCGCCGCATGATCCTCCGCCGCCGCGAGGGCGGGCACGACGCCGGCTGGCACGTGAAGCTGCCGGCCGACGGGGGAGAGGGCCGCACCGAGCTCGGCTGGCCTCTCGCGGAGGGCGACGACGACGACGGCGCGATCCCCGGCCCCGTGCTCGACCAGGTGGCCGTCCACGTGCGCGGCCGGGAGCTCACGCCGCTCGCGCGCCTCGAGACCGTGCGCACCACCGTCACGCTGCACGACGACGGCGGCCGCGCGGTCGCGGAGTTCGCGGACGACCGGGTCACCGGATCCGACGTCCGCGGCGGCACGGTGCGGGCCTGGCACGAGTGGGAGGTGGAGCTTCTGCCGGACGCTCCCGCCAAGCGGAAGCAACGCACGGCGCTCCTCGATCGGATCGAGCGGCACGTCCTCGACGCGGGCGCCCGCCCCTCGGACAGCGCCTCCAAGCTCGCCCGCGCCCTCGGCGCCGACGCGCTCGGCCGGCAGGCGCCCGCGGGACCCGCGCTGCCGGATCCCGCCACCCTCACGAAGGAGAGCCCGGCGTCCGACGTCGCCCGCGCCATCCTCGCCCGCGGCGTCCGCGACCTCGTCGCCGCCGACCCGCACGTGCGCGCCGACGAGCCCGACTCCGTGCACCGGATGCGCGTCGCCGTCCGTCGCCTCCGCAGCGCCCTGCGCACCCACCAGGACGTGATCGACCCCGCCGCCACCGCGCCCCTGCGCGCCGAGCTCACGGCGCTCGGCGTCGTGCTCGGCGATGCCCGCGACATGGAGGTGCTGCGCGACCGCGTCGTCTGGTCCGTGGTCGAGCACGACGCCGACACGGTGCCGGACCACGTGGGCGACGCCCTGCACGACGTCCTCGACGAGCGGTACCGCCGGGCCCGCGAGCGCGTGATCCGGGCGCTCTCGTCCGCGCGCTACGTCGCGCTGCTCGATGACCTCGACCGGCTCGTGGCGGATCCGCCGCTCACGCACGACGCGAGCGCGCCCGCCGGTCCCGCCCTGCACGCCGCCCTCCGCCGGGACGCCGAGCGGGTCGGCCGCCGCGCCGCCGTCGCCCAGGAGGCGCCCGGCGAGGCCGCGCGCGTGGAGGCGCTGCACGAGGTCCGCAAGGCCGCGAAGCGCCTGCGCTACGCGGCGGAGGAGGTCAGCGGCCGCACCGCGCCGATCCTCGGCCGGAAGACCATGCGCCTCGCCGCGGCCGCCGAGGAGGTCCACGACGAGCTCGGCGAGCACCGCGACGGCCTCGCCATGCAGCGCGTGCTCCGCGACGAGGCCCGCCGCCTCGCCGCCCGCGGCGAGGGCTCCTTCGCGCTCGGCGTGCTGCACGAGGCGGAGCGCCTCCGCACGGAGTCGGCGCTCTGGCGGGCGCAGCGGGCGATCGAGCGGCTGCTCGCGACGCCCGTCCCGGGAGCCTGAGGCGGGCACGTAAGCTCGTCGGGTGACCCCCGACGCCGATCCGCCGATGCCGGCGTACGACCCGTCGGAGCTGGACGTCGCGGTCACCGGCGGCACCGTGCGCGGCGTGCGCCAGCGCGGCGTCGAGGCCTGGCGCGGCATCCCGTACGCGGCGCCGCCCCGCGGCGACCTCCGCTTCCGGGCCCCGCAGCCCGTCGTCGGCTGGGAGGGCGCGCGCTTCGCGCAGCACTTCGGCCGGGTGGCGCCGCAGGTCAGCGCGGGCGCGTTCATGGGCGCGCCGCAGGGCACGCCGATGGGCGAGGACTGCCTCACGATCAACGTCATCGCGCCGTCCGGCCTGAGCCCCGACGCCGCGCGCGTCAACCGGGAGTCGCAGCTGCGGCCCGTCATGGTCTTCATCCACGGCGGCGCCTACGTCGTCGGATCCTCGCGCGAGGTCCCCGTGCAGGGCGAGGGCCTCGTGCGCCAGGGCGGCATCGTCTACGTCAGCTTCAACTACCGGCTCGGCGCCCTCGGCTACCTCGACTTCAGCCGCTACTCGACGCCCGAGCGGCCCATCGAGTCGAACCTCGGCCTCCGCGACCAGGTGCGCGCGCTCGAGTGGGTGCGCGACAACATCCGCGCGTTCGGCGGCGATCCCGCGAACGTCACGGTCTTCGGCGAGAGCGCGGGCGGCAACGCCGTCACGACGCTCATGGCGACGCCGTCGGCGCACGGCCTCTTCGCCCGCGCCATCGCGCAGAGCTCGCCCACGAACGCCGTCTACCCCGCCGAGCAGACCGCGCGGTGGGCGGAGCAGTTCGTGGGGATCCTCGCCGATCGCGCCGGTCGCGCGCCCGACGACGCGGAGGCCGTCCGTCTCCTCACCACCGCGAGCTCGTCCACGCTGGCGACCGCCGCGAACGAGCTCATGGTCCGCACGCCCGACCAGGAGCCCGGCACGATCACGTTCAGCCCGGTCATCGACGGCGACGTGCTGCCCGAGCGCCCGCTCGACGCGTTCAAGCACGGCCGGGCCGCGCGCGTGCCGCTCATCATCGGCACCAACGAGCGCGAGGGCTCGCTGTTCACCGGACGGCTCGACATCCTCGCGACCACGCCGTCGCGCATCGAGGCCGTGTTCGCGAAGACCGACGAGGAGCACCGCGACGAGCTCGCCGCGCTGTACCCCGGCCTCCCGAAGCGCCGGGCCGCGCTCGACTTCGGCGGCGACTACGCGTTCTGGTTCCCGTCGATCAAGGTCGCCGAGCGCCACGCCCGCCACGCGCCCGTGCACTTCTACCGCTTCGACGTCGCGCCGCGACTCGTGCGCCTGATGGGCCTCGACGCGACCCACGGCCTGGAGCTGTTCGCCCTCTTCGACCGGATGGACTCCCTGCTCGGCCGCGGCATGACCCTCCTGGGCGGCCGGCGCGCGTTCGTCGCGGCGGGCGAGCGCATGCGCCTCGCCTGGCTCCGCTTCGCGCAGGACGGCACGGTCGACGAGTCGTGGCCCGCGTACGTCGGCGACGACGAGGACGTCGCGCGCGACCTCGCCGAGGCCGACGACGTCACCGCGGGCACCGGGGCGGCGGGGGAGCGCGGCCCGTCGCGCCGGGGCGTCGGCGTGCGCGCCCGCATCCGCCCGGGCGGCATCCGCGACAGCGGCCCGCGCCGCCGGGCGACCTACGTGTTCGACGTCGTCGACCGCGTGGAGCACGACCCGCACGCCGACCGCCGGGTCGCGTGGCGCGACTTCGTGCCGCACATCTGACCGGCGCCCGGCCCCGGACGTTCACCCGACCGTCATCGCGCGGTCGCCCGTCCCGGCCGCCCGTGTGCAAGCCGTTAGGATCGAGGACTGTGACATCCGCTCGAGGGATCCGGTAGTGGATCTCACCCTCATCGTCGTCCTGGTCATCGTCCTGGCGCTGTTCTTCGACTTCACCAACGGCTTCCACGACACGGCCAACGCGATGGCCACCCCCATCGCCACCGGCGCGCTGAAGCCCCGCGTGGCGGTCGCGATCGCCGCGGTGCTCAACCTCGTGGGCGCGTTCCTCAGCACCGAGGTGGCGAAGACCGTCTCGGGCGGCATCATCCGCGAGGGCGACGGCGGCGTGCAGATCACGCCGACGATGATCTTCGCGGGCCTCATGGGCGCCATCGTCTGGAACCTCGTCACCTGGCTCCGCGGCCTCCCGTCGAGCTCCAGCCACGCGCTGTTCGGGGGCCTCATCGGCGCGGCCGTCGTGGGGGCGGGCCTCGGGTCGGTCGACTTCGGCGTCGTGATGTCGAAGGTCATCCTCCCGGCGCTCCTCGCCCCGGCCATCGCGGGCCTCATCGCGTACACGACCACGAAGCTCGCCTACTCGATCACGCGCCGCTCGAGCGGCCCGAACGAGCGCGGCGGCTTCCGCTACGGCCAGATCTTCACGTCCTCGCTCGTGGCCCTCGCGCACGGCACCAACGACGCGCAGAAGACCATGGGCATCATCACGCTCACGCTCATCGCGGGCGGCTTCCAGGCGGCGGGCTCCGGCCCCGAGTTCTGGGTCATCGCGGTGTGCGCGGTCGCCATCGCGCTCGGCACCTACATGGGCGGCTGGCGCATCATCCGCACGATGGGATCCGGCCTCACCGAGGTCAAGCCCGCGCAGGGCTTCAGCGCCGAGGCGTCGACCGCGGCCACCATCCTCGCGTCGAGCCACCTCGGCTTCGCGCTCTCGACCACGCAGGTCGCCTCCGGATCCGTCATCGGCTCGGGCCTCGGCCGCCGCGGCGCGTCCGTGCGCTGGAACACCGTGGGGAAGATCGCGCTCGGCTGGCTGCTCACGCTGCCGTCGGCCGCCATCGTGGGCGCGGTCGCCGCGTTCGTCGCGAGCACCGGCACGGTCGGGTTCGTCATCGACGCGGTCGTCGGCGTCGCGGTCATCGTCTGGATCTTCTGGCGTTCGCGTCGGAACGCGGTGCACGCCCGCAACGCCATCGTCGAGGTCGACGCGGCGGGCTTCGCCGTGCGCGGTCGCAAGGCCACCAAGGCCGCCCGGAAGGCCAGGGAGGCCGCATGATCGACTGGAGCGCGTTCCTCGTCGTCGCCGTGGCGGCCCTCGTGGGCGCCGTCGCGGTGGTGTGCCTCTTCTCCCTCGGCGTGCGGCTGCTCGCCGTCGGCACCGAGTACGACGACGAGGGCGACAAGGTGTCGGTCACCGGCATCCGCCCGCAGGCCGCGACCGTGGGCGGCTACGTCTGCTTCGCGCTGAGCGGCCTGGCCGTGCTCTACGGCGTGTACCTCATCATCCCGGCCCTGCACTCCTGACCGGCGGCGCGCATCCGGGCTGGTCCCGTCCGCGCGCCCGCCCCTAGGCTCGATCCCGTCCGACAAGGTCGTCGGCTCCTCTCCTCTCCCCGTCGCCCGACCCGACCCCTCGCGGAAGAAGCCATGACCGAAGCGCGCACGTCGTCCCCCGCCCCCGACACCTCCGGAGCGCGCGGTGCGCTCGACCGGTTCTTCGAGATCACGAAGCGGGGCTCGACCTACGCCCGCGAGGTGCGCGGCGGCGTCCTCACCTTCGTGACGATGGCGTACATCGTGGTGCTCAACCCGCTGATCCTCGGCGGCTTCAGCGCGGACGCGGCCACGCTCGACGTCGAGGGGAACTGGCTCCGCGCCACGCAGGTGGGCGCCGCGACGGCCCTCACCGCGGGCGTCATGACCATCCTCTTCGGACTCGTCGCGCGCCTGCCGTTCGCGTTCGCCGCGGGACTCGGCATCAACTCGTTCCTCGCGGTCAGCGTGGTCGGCCAGGTCACCTGGTCGGAGGCGATGGGGCTGGTCGTCATCAACGGCCTCGTGATCGTGCTGCTCGCCACCACGGGCCTCCGCACGATGATCTTCCGGGCCGTCCCGCGCGAGCTCAAGACCGCCATCACCGTGGGCATCGGCCTGTTCATCGCGTTCATCGGCTTCGTCGACTCCGGCTTCGTGCGCGGCACGGGCGTGCCGGCCTCGCCGCTCGCGCTCGGGATCGACGGCTCCATCGCGTCGCTGCCCACGGTCGTGTTCATCGTCGGCCTCGTGATCATGGGCGTGCTCATGGCCCGCCGGGTGCCGGGCGCGCTCCTCATCGGCATCGTCGCGACCACGCTGATCGCCATCGTGGTGGAGCAGGTCTTCCACATCGGCCCGTCGAACACCTCGGGTGCCACGGGCTGGAACCTCAACGCGCCCGTGCTGCCGGGCGCCCCGGTGTCGCTGCCGGACCTCGGCCTCGTCGGCGCGTTCGACTTCGGCGCCTTCGGCCGCATCGGGATCATCTCGAGCCTCATGCTCGTCTTCACGCTGGTCTTCACGAACTTCTTCGACGCCATGGGCACCATGACGGGCCTCGCCAAGGCGGCCGACCTCTCCGACGAGCGCGGCGACTTCCCCCGCCTCAAGGGCGCGCTGGTCGTCGAGGGCTTCGGCGCGGTCGCCGGCGGCGCCACGTCGAGCTCGTCGAACACGGTCTTCATCGAGTCGGCCTCGGGCATCGGCGAGGGCGCCCGCACGGGTCTCGCGTCGATGGTCACGGGCGTGCTGTTCCTCCTCGCGATGTTCTTCACGCCGCTCACGCAGGTGGTGCCGCTCGAGGTCGCGGCCGCGGCGCTGGTGATCGTGGGCACGCTCATGGCGTCGCAGATCCGCGACATCTCCTGGACCGACTTCTCCGTGGCGCTGCCCGTGTTCCTCACGGTGCTGGTCATGCCGCTCACGTACTCGATCGCCAACGGGATCGGCGTCGGCTTCCTCTCCTGGGTGCTCGTGCGGTCGTTCTCCGGTCGCGCGCGCGAGGTGTCGCCGCTCCTCTGGGTCGTCTCCGCCGGGTTCCTGGTGTTCTTCGCGCGCGGGCCGATCGAGCAGCTGCTCGGCGTCTGATCCGCGGGCGTCGCGACGGCCCCGGCCGTCGCGACGCGCCCAGCCGTGCGTAAGGTGGGACGGGACCCCCTTTCGACGACGCACGGGAGCCCGCTCATGACCGACCTCGACACGCGCGGCGACGTCCGCGAACCCCAGGAGTCGGCGAAGCGCTGGCGCATCATCGGCCCGGGCCTCGTGGTGGCCGCCACGGGCATCGGCGCGGGCGACCTCGTCGCGACCCTCGTGGCCGGCTCCCGCTTCGGCTACGCGCTGCTGTGGGCCGCCGTCCTCGGCGTCATCATCAAGATCTTCCTCGTGGAGGGCGCGGGCCGGTACTCGCTCGCGACGGGCCGCACCATCTTCGAGGGCTGGCGCAGCGTCGGCTGCTGGACCACGTGGTACTTCGGGCCGTACATCCTCATCTGGGGCCTCGTCTACGGCGCCGCCGCGATGAGCTCCTCGGCCCTCCCGCTCGCGGCGCTCTTCCCGGGCGTCGACCTCAAGGTCTTCGCGATCGGCTGCGGCCTCGTCGGCGCCGTCGTCGTCTGGTTCGGGCGGTACTCGGCGTTCGAGAAGATCATCGCCGTCTTCGTCGGCCTGATGTTCGTCACCGTCGTGGGCGCCGCCGTCGTGACCGTGCCGAACGTGCCGGCGCTCCTCACCGGCCTCGTCCCCACGATCCCCGAGGGCGGCCTCGTCGTCGCGCTCAGCATCGCGGGCGGCGTCGGCGGCACCATCACCCTCGCCGCCTACGGCTACTGGCTGCGCGAGAAGGGCTGGGTCGCGCCCGGCTGGATGAAGGTCATGCGCATCGACAACTCCGTCGCCTACGTGATGAGCGGCGTCTTCGTGCTCTCCATGCTCGTGGTGGGCGCGGAGCTGCTCCACTCGGCCGACATCGCGCTGGCCGACGGCGAGGGCGGGCTCGTGCAGCTCGCCGACGTGCTGGGGGAGCGGTACGGCGCCTTCATGACGTGGTTCTTCCTGCTCGGGTTCTTCGCCACGTCGTTCTCGTCGATCCTCGGCGTGTGGAACGGCGTCTCGCTCATGTTCGCGGACTTCCTCGGGAACGTCCGCGGCCTCGACGTCGAGGACCCGCGCCGTCGCCTCGGCGGCAGCTACTACCGGGGGTTCATCGTGTGGCTCACGATCCCGCCCATCGGCCTGCTGTTCCTCGACCAGCCGATCGGGTTGATCATCGCGTACGGCGTGCTGGGCGCGCTGTTCATGCCGTTCCTCGCGATCACCCTGCTCGTGCTCCTCAACACCGAGCGGACGCCGCGCGCGTGGCGGAACCGTCCGCTCAGCAACACGGTGATGGGCGTCTCCGCGCTCCTGTTCGTGGTGCTCGGCGTTCAGCAGCTCGTGACCGAGGTCGGGAAGCTGCTCTAGCCGGGAGGCGGCTCAGTCGGCGGAGGCGCCGGCGCGGACCGCAGGGGTGCCGCCGACGGCGGGTGCGCCCGCGGGGCCGGCGGCGTCGTGGCCGTCCGTCGCCGACGTCTTGAAGACGACGAGCCGGTACAGCGTGAAGTTCCACACCAGGCCGATGAGCACGGCCGTGGCCTTGGCCACGTTGACCTCGAGGAACTCCATCTCCGCGATCGTCCCGAACGTGAGGAGCGACCGGCCGAAGGTCGTGTCGAAGCCCTGCTCGAACAGCCAGATGACGCCGCTCTGCAGCAGCAGCGAGCTGAACCCCGTGATGGCGAGGAACCGCAGGAACCGCCCCAGCGTGACGGGCTCGCCGTGGCGGAACACGAAGAAGTGGTTGAGGAAGTAGGAGATGGTGATGCCGACCGTGACCGACACGAGGTTCGCCGCGAGGACGGGCATGCCGGCGAAGAGGATGAGGCAGTTGAGCAGCACGAAGTCGAGCCCCGTGTTGAGGAGCCCGGCGATGAGGAAGCGGACGCGGCGGTCGGCGAGGAGCTTGGTCACGCGCGTCCTCCCGGCATCCGGCGTCGTCGCCGTTCGGTTCGGCGGACGCTCACGGCGTCAGGGCGCCGAGCCGTGATGAGTGTAACAAGCGCATAACGGGCGCGCGCAGGGGCTCGCGGGCGGATGCGCGGTGGCTGGCTAGACTCGTCGGGGCCCGAGAACGGGTCGACCCCTCGACTCGGAGACGGAACCACCAGCTTGAGCAGTCTCACGATCGTCATCCCCACCTACGAGGAGGCGCGCAACGTCGGGGAGCTGCTGCCCCGGCTCGCGGCCATGGCGGCGGAGAACCGCGACTTCGCGATCACCGCCATGATCGTCGACGACTCCTCGCCGGACGGCACCGCCGCCCTCGTCCGCGACCTCGCGGCGAGCGTCGAGACCGACACGTTCTCGGTGCGCGTCGAGACCCGCGCGGAGAAGGCCGGCCTCGGCGCCGCGTACATCTGGGCGTTCGAGCTCCTGCTCGGATCCGACGAGCCGCCCACCCACATCCTCCAGATGGACGCCGACCTCTCGCACGACCCGGCCTACATCACCGAGATGCTGCGCCGCGTCCGCGGCGGCGCCGACCTCGTGGTCGCCTCGCGCTACATCCGCGGCGGCGCGACGCCCGACTGGGACCTCAAGCGCCGCTTCCTCAGCGTGGGCGGCAACCTCTACACGCGACTGTTCCTCGGCTCCCGCATCACCGACTACACGGGCGGCTTCAACCTCTACGAGACCGGGCTGCTGCGGCGGATCCGGCCGTCCACCATCACGACCACGGGCTACGGCTTCCAGATCGAGATGAAGCAGCGCGCGCTCCGCGAGGCGACGCAGCCGACCGAGGTGGCCATCGTGTTCATGGACCGCACCGAGGGCGAGTCGAAGATCCCGAGCGACACGCTCGTGAAGAACCTCCTCCTCGTGCTCCAGCTGCGCTTCGGGCGGCGCCGGGGCTGATCCGCACCGGCTGTCCGGCGGCCCGTCGGGCCCAGCCGACGGGCTCAGCCGACGGGCTCACCGTCCGGCTCAGACCGCGGGCGCGTGCAGCGGATCGTGCGGCGCCCGCTGGTGCGGCCGTGCCGGCGCGATGATGGTGCCGCGCCGCCCGAGCTCGTCGACCACCGGGTCGGTCGCGCCGAGCACCTGCGAGCGGGTCGTGCCGTACCGTGCCCAGTACGCGGCGGTCCACGCGCAGATCAGCCCGTCGAGCAGGTCCTCGAGGTGCTTGTGCTGCCGCTCGACGAGCGCCGGGCCGTCAGCGACGAGCGCCGCGGAGCCGGGGTGCGTCGTCACGTCGAGGGGCGGATCCGCCTGCGCCAGCCCCGCGACGCGGTCGAGCACGACGCGGAACTCGGCGGCGCGGGCGGGCCGGCGCTCGGCGGTGGCGAGCAGCGGCGCGAGGCGCTTGTACCGCGGCTTCATCCCGTCGAAGCCGAGCTCGGGGGCGCCGACGAGCGTCGTGTACGGGTAGCACTCGAGCATCGTGCGGGCGTCGACGTCGCGATCGGCGGGGGAGCCGTCGTCGTACTCCCAGCCCGCGTCCTCCAGCCGCCGCCGGAGCGCGACCGCGCCCTGGGCGGGCAGGCCCCTGTTCGACGGGTACGCCGAGATGCCGAACCGGCCGTAGCGCGACGCGACCTCCTTCTCGGCGAGGCGGCTGCCCGTGGCGTTGGCGACGACGAGCGGGCCGTCGACCGCGGCGACCGCGCCGGGTCCGTCCCATCGGGCGACCCAGGCGACCACCTCGTCGATGCCGCGCGCGGTGGCGAGGTCGAGCACCCGGCCGGAGGCGTCGATGCAGGCGAGCCCCGTCTCGCGCGCTTGGCGGGTCGCGGTGCCCTCCGCCCAGGCGAGGTCGATCCCGAGGAAGCGGCGCATCCGCCGAGCCTATCCGCGTGCCCGGGCGCCCTCGGGCGGGCCGCGCGCCGCTAGTAGGGTCGGGGGATCCTCCTGCCACGAGCGACGAGACGATGGAGCCTCCCATGACACCAGTGAGCCCGAACGACGACCGCATCCCGCACCCGGACGGCCACCCCGTCCGCATCGAGACCGACAGCCTGGGGAGCCTCGAGGTCCCCGCGGACGCCTACTGGGGCATCCACACGGCCCGGGCCCTCGAGAACTTCCCCATCAGCCTCAGGCCGTTGAGCGTCTACCCGGAGTTCGTCATCGCGCTCGCGCAGGTGAAGCAGGCGGCGGCCCGCGCCAACGTGCAGATCGGCGTGCTCGACGCGCGGAAGGCCAAGCAGATCGACGAGGTCTGCTCCGAGATCATCGCGGGGCACCTGCACGACCAGTTCGTGGTCGGCGTGATCCAGGGCGGCGCCGGCACGAGCACCAACATGAACACCAACGAGGTCATCGCGAACCGCGCCCTCGAGAAGGCGGGCCACGCGCTCGGCGACTACCAGCACATGCACCCGCTCGACGACGTGAACCGCAGCCAGTCGACGAACGACACGTACCCGACCGCGCTCAAGGTCGCGCTCATCCACTCGCTGCTGCAGACGCTCGACGAGCTCGACCTGCTGCGACGGTCGTTCCTCGCCAAGGGCGCCCAGTTCTCGCAGGTGCTGAAGGTGGGGCGCACGCAGCTGCAGGACGCCGTGCCCATGACGCTCGGCCAGGAGTTCCACGGCTTCGCCACCACGCTCGGCGAGGACCACGCGCGGCTCGGCGAGCTGGTGCCGCTGCTCTCGGAGATCAACCTCGGGGCGACGGCGATCGGCACGGGCATCACCGCGGACCCGAACTACGCGGCCGCCGTGCGCGGGCACCTCAGCGCCATCACGGGCTACACGCTCGTCACCGCGAGCGACCTCATCGAGGCGACGAGCGACGCGGGCGTCTTCATGACCCTGTCCTCCACGCTCAAGCGCGGCGCCATCAAGCTGTCCAAGATCTGCAACGACCTGCGGCTGCTGTCGTCGGGGCCGCAGGCGGGGCTGGGCGAGATCAACCTGCCGCCGCGGCAGGCGGGATCCAGCATCATGCCCGGCAAGGTCAACCCGGTGATCCCCGAGGTCGTCAACCAGGTCGCGTTCTCCATCGCGGGCGCCGACGTGACGGTGACCATGGCGGCCGAGGGCGGGCAGCTGCAGCTCAACGCGTTCGAGCCGGTCATCGCGCACTCGCTGCTCCAGTCGCTGAGCTGGCTGCGGAACGCGGCGAAGACGCTGCGGGTGAACTGCATCGACGGGATCACGGCCAACACCGAGCGGCTCGCCGCGCAGGTGGAGTCGTCGGTGGGCGTCGTCACGGCGCTGACGCCGTACATCGGCTACGCGGCCTCCTCCAGCCTCGCCAAGACGGCGCTCATGACGAGCGCCTCGATCCCGGACCTCGTGGTGGAGGCGGGGCTGATGACGCGGAGCCAGGTGGAGAAGATCCTCGCGCCCGACCGGCTCTCCGGGCTCGAGCCCGTGACGGCGGCGATGTCCGTGATCACGCCGGAGATGCTCGCGGCCCATGCGGCCGAGGAGGGCGGAGCCCTGAACTGAGCCGAGCCCGGCGTCGGCTCGCATACCACAGCCGGCGACCGGCCCGCACCGCCGCGGGGCGCCCCTACTCTGGACCGGCGATCCGCTCTCCGCGGCGCCGGGACAGGACGGGAATCGATCATGATCATCTTCGGGACGCGGGGCATGGTGCGCATCCTCGGCCAGCTCTTCTTCGTGTGCCTGCTGTGCAGGCACGAGGCGGCGCAGCGGCTGGTGCGGCGCGCGCGGTGGTTCACCCTCTTCTTCATCCCGGTGTTCCCGTTCCTCATCCGCCGCGTCGTGAGCTGCGCGTACTGCGGTGGGGAGTCGCCGGTCGACAGGGAGGCGGCGGACCTGTTCCTCGCCGAGGTCGAGGCGGGCGCGGCACCCGCGGTGGGCATCATCCCGCCGGCGTCCTGACCCGTCGCGCACGCCGCGACTGACCCGTCGCCCACGCCTCGACGTACCCGTCCGCCGCGCTCGCGGGGTCGGTCGGCGGGGCGGGCGCTACGCGTCCGGTTCGGACGTGGTGCGGGCCGCGGTGGTGCCGGTCGCGTCGTCCGCGGGGGCGGGGTGCGCGGGCTCCTCGCGGTGCACGGATCCGGCGATGTCGGCCGGGGTGGGGACGTGCGGGGCGTCCGACGGCTTCGGGGACGCCTTCGGCTTCGGCGCGGTCTTCTTCGCCGACGCGGACGCCTTCGGCTTCGCGGGCGCGGGCACGGGGGCAGGAGCGCCCCCGGTGGGCTGCTCCTCGTCGGCGTCGGCGGGCTCGCCCAGGTCGTCCGGGCCGAGCGTGTCGAGGTCCTCGTCGGCCTCGTCCTCGGCGCCGTCGGCCGACGCGTCCTGCTCGCCCGCGAGGGCGGCGCCGGTGGCGGGGATCACGACGGGACCCGTCTCGTCCTCGTCGTCGAACGACGCGAGCGCCTCGTCGCGCGCCTCGGCGGCCGTGAAGACGGCACGGCGGCCGGCCTCCTCGCCACGCTCGCGCAGGTCGTCCGCCGTCGCCTGGACGCGCGTCCGCGCCTCCTCGGCGCCCCCGACGACGCGGTCGCGCACGTCCTCGGCGGTCTCCGCGACGCGGTGGCCGACCTCCGTGGCCTGCTGGCCGACGCGGTCGACGACGTGCTTGGTCTGGCCGGCGGTGCGGGTGCCGAGGTCCTTGGCCGTGTCGCCGACGCGGCCCGCGATGTCCTGGGTAGTGCTGCCGACGCGGCCCGCGATGTCCTGGGTGGTGCTGCCGACGCGGCCCGCGATGTCCTGCGTGGTGGCGCCGATCCGCTCGCCCACGGTGTGCGCGGTGCGGCCGACGGCGACCGCGGCGCCCTGCACGGCGTGACCGACGAAGTCCGCGACCTCGCGCGCGGTCTCCACCGTGCGCTCGACGACGACCGGCCCCTTCTCATCGAGCACGGTCTGGGCCTGGCGGACGCCGCGCTGCACGGGCTCGCTCGACCACACGGACCGCGAGGTGCGGGCGATGCGCTCGTAGCGCGTGCGCCCGGCGCGTGCGCCCAGGACGTAGCCGGTGCCGATGCCGGCGAGGAAGAGGAGACGGTTGATCATGCGTCGAGCCTAGACGCGGCGGGCGTGCGTCGGCCGGGAGGGCTACGCGTCCGCGTCGTCCCGGCGGCCCGTGGCGTCGTGCAGTTCGTCCGTCTCGGGATCCGCCGCGTCGGGCGCGGAGATGTCGGCGTCCTCCGGGATGGAGTGGTCGTGGATGGGGTCCTGCGCGCGGTCGGTCATGCGATCGAGCGTACGCGCGGATCCGCCGGCCGCCCGGGTCGCGTCAGAGGATGCGCGTGTGCGTCGTGAGCGTGCCCACGCCCTCGACGGAGACGGTGACCGTGCTGCCGTCCTTCAGGAAGATCTGCGGGTCACGAGAGTAGCCGGCGCCGCTCGTGGTGCCCGTGGAGATGAGCGTGCCCGGCTGGAGTGTGGACGAGGTGGAGAGGTAGGAGACGAGACGCGCGACCGTGCGGACCATGCCGCGGGTGTTGCCGTCCTGCACCGTCTCGCCGTCGAGGACCGTCGTGATGCGGAGGTCCTGCGGATCCGGCACCTCGTCGCGCGTGACGACGACGGGACCCGTGGGGGAGAAGCCGTCGAAGCTCTTGCAGCGGCTCCACTGCTGCTCCGAGAACTGGAGGTTGCGGGCCGTGATGTCGTTGACGACCGTGTAGCCGAAGACGTGGTCGAGCGCGTCGGCCTCGGACACGTCGCGGGCGGCGCGGCCGATGACGACGCCGAGCTCGACCTCGTAGTCGACCTCCTCGCTGAGCGAGCGCGGCCAGCTGGTGGTGCCCTCGTGGCCCGCGAGCGAGTTCGGCCAGAGCGCGAAGACGGTGGGGGCGGAGGCGCTCGTGATGTTGAGCTCCTCGGCGTGCGCGGAGTAGTTGAGGCCCACGGCGTAGACGGCCGGCGGGCGGAGCACGGCGGACGCGTGCGTGAGGCCGTCGACCGGCGTGGTGCTGGTGCGGCTCGCGACGGCGCGCTCGACGGTGGCGCGCACGCGGGCCATCTCGTCGTCGCCGCGCTCGATGAGGTCCTGGAGGTCGCGGGGCGAGTCGTCGAGCACCTCATCGAGGAAGAGCGCCTGGCCCTCCGAGACGATCGCGGCCAGTCGGGGGGTCACGCCGTCGTCGGCGAGCAGGTGGGCGAACTTCATGACCCCGAGCGTATCGGGCGCGCGCGGACGGGCGCGGTTGCGGTCATAACGTGCATGGACCGTCCACCCCGCGTGCACGCGCCCGCCCGTGCGCGGATCAGTCCTCGCGGACGACCTCGTCGGGCGACTTGTCGTGCCGCCAGCCGCGCCACGACGCCTGGCGGAGGCGGCCGGTGGAGGTCCACTCGGCGAACTCGACCTCGCCGACGAGGCGCGGCGTGATCCAGTGCGCGTCGCGGGCATCGGCGGCCGGCACGTCGGCGAACGGGCTCGTCTTCCGGGCGAGCGGGCGGAAGCGGCGGAGGGCGTCGGCGAGGTCCCGCTCGGTGAACCCCGTGCCCACGCGGCCCGCGTACGCCAGGCCGTCGGGGCCGGGGACGCCGACGAGCAGCGAGCCGATGCCGGACGCGCGGCTGCCGGATCCGGGCCGCCAGCCGCCGACCACGACCTCCTGCGCCCGGTGGTGCTTGACCTTCACCCAGGCGCTGGAGCGACGGCCCGACTCGTAGGGCGCGTCGACGCGCTTGGCGACGACGCCCTCGAGGCCGAGCTCGCGGCTGGTGGCGAGCGCTCCGTCGAGGTCGCCGTCGAACGCGGGCGGGACCTGGATCCGGCCGCGGCCCGGCGACCGCATGGCGTCGAGGAGGGCGGCGCGGCGCTCGCGGTACGGCTCCTCCACGAGCACGCGGTCGCCGATCGCGAGCGCGTCGAACAGCATGAGGTGCACGGGCGCGGCCTTCCGGGCGCGGGCGACCTCCTTCTCTCCCGTGAGGCCGAGGCGCGTCTGCAGGAGGCCGAAGTCGGGGCGGCCGCCCTCGCCCAGCACGACGATCTCGCCGTCGAGCACCGCGTCGTCGACGTCGAGCGCGTCGGGCAGCTCGGCGAGCTCGGGGAAGGCGGCCGTGAGGTCGACGCCGTTGCGGCTCGTGATCGTGGCGCGGCCGTCCGCGACGACGGCGATCGCGCGGTAGCCGTCCCACTTCATCTCGACGGCCCACTCCTCGTCGGGGTCGAGACCGGCGCCGGTCGCCGCGGTCGCGAGCATGGGCGCGGGGGCGGACGCGGTGCCCCCCTTCCGTCGCGCGCCGACGCGCGTGCGGCCCGCCGCCTTCTCGAGCCCCGCGGCCCGTGCCTGCTTCCCGGGCGCCTTCGCGGGCGCGCCGGCGGGCTCCATCAGGTGGATCAGCCAGTTCGCGTCGGCCTTGCCGTGCCTGCCCGTGTGGATGAGCGCGTACCGCCGCGGCCCGTCGATGCCGGTGCCCGCGCCCCGGCCGTGCAGCGTCGCGATGACCTCCTCGCCGTCGCGCCACTTCTCCAGCTCGTAGGTGCCCGCGTCCCAGATGGTCACCTCGCCGCCGCCGTACTCGCCCGCGGGGATGGTGCCCTCGAAGGACCCGTACTCGACGGGGTGGTCCTCGGTCTGCACCGCCAGGTGGTTCGTGCCGTGCTCCGTGGGCACGCCCTTGGGGAGGGCCCAGCTCACCAGCACGCCGTCGTGCTCCAGCCGGAAGTCCCAGTGCAGCGCGCGGGCGTGGTGCTCCTGGATCACGAAGGAGCGGCCCTCGGACGGGGCGGGCGCGTCGGCGGGGACAGGCTCGCTCGTCTTGGTGGCATCGCGCTTGGCGCGGTACGTCGCGAGCCGGTCGTCGGCGGCGTCGGGCTCCTTCCGCGCGAAGGACGCGAGCCGCTCGGGCGTCGGCTCCAGGCTCTCGCGGTGGCCCTCCTCGACGGGGGCGAGCGGATCCCGGCGCCTCCGCATCCGCGCGATCACCTCGTCCATCTCCAGGTGCCGCAGGCCCGGCGACGCGAGCTCCCGCCAGGTGCGCGGCACCGCGACGGTCGGCCGGGAGCGCCCCCGCAGCGAGTACGGCGCGATCGTCGTCTTGGCGGGGTTGTTCTGGCTCCAGTCGACGAGCACCTTGCCGGTCCGCAGCGCCTTCTTCATGTCGCTGACGACGAGATCCGGGTGGTCGGCCTCGAGCGCGCGGGCGAGCTCGTGCGCGACCTCGGAGACGTGAGAGGCGTCGTGGCTGCCGTCGAGCGCGGCGTAGAGGTGGATGCCCTTGGATCCGCTCGTCACCGGGTGGGGCTCGAGGCCCATGTCGCGGAGGATCGCGCGGGCCGCCTTCGCGACCTCCACGCACTCGGGGAGGCCGGCGCCGGGACCCGGGTCGAGGTCGAGCACCAGGCGGTCGGGCCGTCGCTCGTCGCCCGTGCGGCCGAACCGCCACTGGGGCACGTGCAGCTCGAGCGCGGCGATCTGGCCGAGCCAGGTGAGGGTCGCCACGTCGTTCGCCAGCGGGTAGTCGTTCTGGTGGTCGCGGTGCTGGATCGCCCGCCGCAGCACCCACTCGGGCGTGTGCGCGTCGAGGTCCTTCTGGAAGAACATCTTCCCCGGGTGCTCGTCGGTGCCGACGCCGTCGACCCAGCGCTTGCGGGTCACGGGCCGGTCGCGGAGGTGCGGGAGCATGTGCGGCGCGATGGCGGCGTAGTACGCGATCACGTCGCCCTTGGTCGTGCCCGTCGCGGGGTACAGCACCTTGTCGAGGTTCGACAGCGTGATCCGCCGCCCCTCGACCTCCACCTGCTGCTTCGCGCCCGCCATCGCTCCAGCATGGCCCCGCGGGTGTTCACTCGACCCATGAGAGCCATCTGGAAGGGCGCCGTCACCTTCGGCCTCGTCAACGTGCCCGTGAAGGTCTACAGCGCGACGCAGGACCACGACGTCCCGCTGCACCAGGTGCACGACGCCGACGGCGGGCGGATCCGCTACCAGCGCCGCTGCGAGGTGTGCGGCAAGGTCGTCGACTACGCCCACATCGACAAGGCCTTCGACGACGGCGACCGCACGGTCGTGATCACGGAGGAGGACCTCTCCGCGCTGCCCGAGGAGAAGAGCAGGGAGATCGACGTCGTCGAGTTCGTGCCGAGCGACCAGGTGGACCCGGTGATGCTCGACCGCAGCTACTTCCTGGAGCCGGATTCGTCGAGTCCGAAGTCGTACGCGCTCCTGCGCCGGACGCTGCAGGAGACGGACCGCACGGCGATCGTGCACGTGACCCTCCGCCAGCGCACCCGGCTCGCGGCGCTGCGGGTGCGCGGCGACGTGCTCATGCTGCAGACGCTGCTCTGGGACGACGAGGTGCGCGAGGCCGACTTCCCGTCGCTCGACGCCGCGCCCAAGGTCTCGCCGCGGGAGCTCAAGATGTCGGCGCAGCTCGTGGAGGGGTTCGCGGAGGACTTCGACCCGTCGAGGTTCAGCGACGAGTACCAGGAGCAG
Source organism: Clavibacter tessellarius (assembly GCF_001618005.1). Taxonomy (GTDB): domain Bacteria; phylum Actinomycetota; class Actinomycetes; order Actinomycetales; family Microbacteriaceae; genus Clavibacter; species Clavibacter tessellarius_A. Next base: position 91,838 of record NZ_LQXA01000013.1, on the reverse strand, counting down.
CTGCGCGTGCTCATCGACGCGAAGCTCGCGCAGGGCGACTCCCTCGACACCGACGCGACCTTCGGGGAGGGTGACTCCGACGAGGAGGACGCGGGCGGCGAGGTGCTCGACCTCATGGACGCGCTCAAGCGGAGCATCGAGCGGAGCCGGGGTGGGGGATCCGGCGGGGGGAAGGCGCCGGCGCGCAAGGCGGGGGCGAAGGCGTCGGGGAAGGGGACCGCCGCGAAGGCGTCGGGGAAGGGGACCGCCGCGAAGGAACCGGCGGCGAAGGGATCCAGCGGGAAGCAGGCCGCCGCGAAGAAGTCCGCGGCCGAGGAGCCCGCCGCCAAGGAGCCCGCCGCGAAGAAGTCCCAGGCGGCGAAGTCCGTTCCGAAGAAGTCCCAGGCGGCGAAGTCCGCCCCGAGGAAGTCCGCCGAGAGGAAGAGCGCCTAGGCACAGCACGCGGTGGGGGACCCTGCGACCGGGGAGCGACCGGGGAGCGGCCGGGCACTGCCGGGCATACGGTGGAGGCGACCGCTGCCCCGCACGCGGCGACGACGCCACGAGGAGCCGCATGTCCGACGCGAAGAGCGCATCCCGAACGATCCTCATCGTGCTCCTGGGGGCGCTGGTCGCGTCGCTCGGAGCGCTCGCCGCAGGTCTGGCGGCTGGCGGCGCATCCGTCGTCGCGATCGGGAGCGTCATCGCGATGGCCCTCGTGCTCCTCGTCGTCATCGGCGGGCTGGGGGCGTCGGGCCGCCGTCGCGCACGCTGACGGATCGGGCGATCAGCCCGCCGCCGGCATCCCGTCGGTCATGACGCGCCAGAGGTGCAGGGTCGCGTAGGAGCGCCACGGCGACCACGCGGCCGCGCGCGCGTCGAGGGCGCGTGCCTCGTCGGGCAGGCCGAGGGCGGCCGCGCCGCGGCGGACGATGAGGTCGCCCGACAGGAGCACGTCGGGGGAGCCGAGCGCGCGCATCGCGACGTAGTCGGCGGTCCAGGGGCCCACGCCATGGAACGCGACGAGGGCGGCCCGGAGCTCGGCGCGCGGCATGCCGTGCGCGATCACCAGCTCTCCCGTCTCGAGGGCCTCGGCGAGTCGGATCAGCGTCGCCGTGCGCCGCGCGGGTCCGCGCAGGAGCTCCGCGCCGTCGCGCGCGATGCGGGCGGCCGACGGCATGAGGCGCGTGACGGATCCGTGCGCCACCGACGCGGGCAGGTCCTCGCCGAGGTCCGCCGTCATGCGGCCGTGGGTGGCGCGGGCGCTGGCGACGGAGATCTGCTGGCCGACGATGGTGCGGAACAGGGTGGAGCGCGGATCCAGCGTGCCGGGGATGCGGAGGCCGGGCGTCGCGCGGACGGCCGCGGCGAGCGCCGGGTCGCGGGCGAGGTCGGCGTCGATGCGTGCGGAGTCCACGTCGAGGCCGAGGAGGCGGCGCGTTCCGGCAAGGAGCTCGGCGGCGTCGGCCGGATGCTCGACGCGGGTGGTCACGTCCAGGCGGGTGGTCGCGTCGGTCGCGTCGTCGCGCGGCTCGGCGTCGAGCAGCCGCACCGTCACCGTCCCCGAGCCGTGCGCGAGCCGGGCCGACTGCGTGAACGACGTGTCGTCGCCCTCCTCGGCGCCCGCGACGGCGTGCCAGGAGAGGAAGCGGATCACGCCGCCACCGTCGAAGGGCGCGGGCACGGCGATCGTCGTGCGGGCGACGTGCGCCGGCGCGACCGGTCCGCGGGCGGCGGCGGGCGCGGCGGCGCCGGGGGAGTCCATGCGCCCAGCCTGCCCGACGCCGCCGACCGCGGCCGGCGCGCGACCTAGGGTGGATCGCATGATCGACGACGCCGTGATCCGCACCGCCCCTGCGTCCGAGTCGGCGCCCGCAGACGCCGTCCGCGCCGAGCTCGTCGCCGCCCTCGGCGACGTCGTCGTCACCGACGCCGCGTCCCTCGAGGAGGCGCGCTCCGACCGGTCGGGCTACCGCAGCCCCGCGGATCCGATCGCCGTCGTCCGCGCGACGGAGGTGGACCACGTCGTCGCGACCCTCCGCATCGCGAGCGCCACCGGCACGTCCGTCGTCACGCGCGGCGCAGGGACGGGCCTCGCGGGCGGGGCGACGGCCACCGCGGGCGAGATCGTGCTGTCGGTGCGGGGCATGGACCGGATCCTCGAGGTGAGCGAGGCCGACGAGCTCGCCGTCGTGGAGCCCGGCGTCCTCAACGACGACCTCAACGCCCGGCTGGCCCCGCTCGGCCTCTGGTACTCGCCGGATCCCGCGAGCAAGGCCATCTCCACCATCGGCGGCAACATCGCCACCAACGCCGGCGGCCTGCTCTGCGCCAAGTACGGCGTGACGCGTGAGGCGGTGCTCGCCCTCACGGTCGTGCTCGCCGACGGCCGCGTCATCGAGACCGGGCACCGCACCGTGAAGGGCGTCACGGGCTACGACCTCACGGCGCTGATGATCGGCTCGGAGGGCACGCTCGGCGTCATCGTCCGCGCGACCGTGCGCCTCCGACCCCTGCCGACCGCGACGCCGTCGACCGTCGCCGCCTTCTTCCCCGACGCGACCCAGGCGGCGGCCGCGTCATCCGCCATCACGGCCGCCCGGATCCGCCCGGCCGCCATGGAGCTGATCGACGCCGGTGCGCTCGAGGCCATCGACGCGTTCCTCGGCACCGACCACTCCTCCCGCGGATCCGCGCACCTCCTCGTCCGCTGCGACGGCCCGGACGCCGCCGACGAGGCCGCGCGCGTGGTCGAGGTCGTCGTCGCGGGCGGCGGCACGGCCGACGTGACCGACGACGCCGACGAGGGCGAGCGCCTCCTCGCGATCCGCCGCGCGTTCCACCCGGCGCTCGCCGCCCGCGGACGCGTGCTCATCGAGGACGTGGCCGTGCCGCGGTCGCGCCTCGCCGACATGCTCACGCGGATCCGCGAGATCGAGCGGGAGACCGGCCTCGCCATCCCCACCGTCGCGCACGCCGGCGACGGCAACCTCCACCCGAACTTCTGCATCCCGGAGGACCCGACCACGCCCGACGGCGACGCGACCGGCATCCCGGACGACGTCTGGCGCGCGGCCGACCTCCTCTTCCGCGCGGCCGTCGACCTCGGCGGCACGCTCACGGGGGAGCACGGCGTGGGCCTCCTCAAGCGGCGCTGGCTCGCCGACGAGCTGGGCGACGACGTCATGGGGCTGGCCGCCGGGATCCGCCGGGTGTTCGACCCGCAGGGGATCCTCAACCCCGGCAAGGCGGCCTGATCGCGAGATCCGCGAGCCCGCGACGGCCGCATGTCCGCGGGCGTCGTGGCCCCGGGCGGCCGCCGATCCCGTCGGTAGGCTGGCGACGCCGATCCGCCGAAGAGAGGGCCGTCGTGACCGACCCGTCCGTCCCCGTGACCGTCCACCGCCCGTCGCCCTCCTCGCTGCCGCGCCACATGGAGCTCCCCGCGCCGCATGGGCCGCGCCGCATCACCGCGTCGGCTCTGCTCGGCGTCGTGGGCGTGGCCGTGCTGCTGCTCGTCGGCTTCGTCGTCGCCGCCTACCTCGTGCTGAGCCTCGGGATCCAGGCCGTCGCGATCTGCGCCCTCCTCGCCCTCGTCCCGCTCGCCGGCGTGCTGCTCGCGATCCGCTGGGTCGACCGCTGGGAGCCCGAGCCGCGCCTCGCGCTCCTGTTCGCGCTGCTCTGGGGCGCCGCCGCGTCGGTCGCCATCGCGCTCGTCTTCGACCTCGTCGCGCAGTACGCGCGCCTGGCGATCGGCGTGCCCACGCGCTATACGGAGTTCCTGCAGCTGTCGGTGCAGGCGCCGCTCGTGGAGGAGTCGGCGAAGGCCGTCGGCCTGCTCCTCATCTTCTGGGTGGCCCGCCGCCACTTCGACGGGCCGGTCGACGGCGTCGTCTACGGCGCCACCATCGCGGCCGGCTTCGCCTTCACGGAGAACATCGTGTACTTCGGCGGCCCGCTCGTCTCCGGCACGACCGGCACCCTCGTGGGCACCTTCGTCATGCGCGGCCTGTTCTCGCCGTTCGCCCACGTGACCTTCACCATGATCACCGGCATCGCCATCGGCTACGGCGCCCGCCGCGGCCAGGGCGCCGCCCTCGGCTTCGGCGCGATCGGGCTGGTCGGCGCCATCGTGCTGCACGCGCTCTGGAACACGGGCGTCACCATCACGGGCGACTTCCTCTCCTTCTACGTGCTTCTCCAGGTGCCGATCTTCGCCTTCCTCGTGGCGGTCGTGATCCTGCTGCGCCGGTACGAGATCCACCTCACCCGCCGCCGCCTCCGCGAGTACGCGGCCGTCGGCTGGTTCACGCCCGCCGAGGTCGAGATGCTGAGCACCTGGCAGGGCCGGCGCCGCGCGCGGCTGTGGGCGCGCACCCGCGGCGGCGACGCCGGCCGGGCCATGAGCCTCTTCACGCGCGACGCGACGCGGCTCGCCTTCGCGCGGCAGCGGATGCTCTCCGAGCGGCCCGCGGCATCCGGCCGCTCCGAGGCGGGGCACCTCGACGACGAGCGGCGGCTGCTGCGGGCGGTCACCGACCACCGGGAGGCGCTGCTGCGCGGCGGGCGGCGCTGACCCGCCCTCCCGCCGCGCCGACCGCCGCGGGCGATCTGAGCGGTGTGGGGGGGGGCTTGCCGGAGCCGTTGTCCGATTTCGTGGTGTTCCCTGCTCTGGGGTTCGCGGGTCTGAGCCTGCTGGGCATGGTGTGGTTGCCGCGTCCGTTCCTGCCGCGGTGGTACATCGCCCAGATGGGATTGGAGTGCGGCTCGACGCGGAAGAAGGCCGCCATCTCCGGGTCCAGGATGGGGCATCCTCCGTCGCGGGGGCCGCTCGGGGAGGTTCTCGGCGGTGACGCGGAGAAGGGTGTGCACGGTCGCACGCACGAACCCCGAAGGGATGGAAGGCTTCGCGGGTGAAGTCACTCGTCTTGCTCGTCGCGCATCCCTTGTCCTCCAGCGCCGCGGCTGGCGCGGTGGTCGCTGATGGGCACCGTGACCCCTCCGACTTCGTGATTTTCTTCGTCGTGGGCGGGATCTTCGCCGCAATCGGGGCTCTGGCCTTCTCCGGCGTCTGGCGGGGGTGGGCAGGGAGGTTCCGGATCTACCGGGTATTGCCTGTGGCGTTCGGCTGGATGGGCGTGGGGTTTTTGGTGACCGGCGTGGGAGGAGTTCTGCCGCAGCCGGTCTCTGATCCCGTGTTGTACGCGGGTCTCGCGTTCGCGGGCCTCAGCTTTGTGGGGATGGCCTGGTTGCCGCGTCCGTTCCTGCCGCGGTGGTACAAGGTCCAGATGGGGCTGGACCCCGGAGCGTCGCGGAAGAGGATCGTCGCCTCCGTGGCGGAGAAAGGCACGCCGCCGTTGAGTGGCCCGCTCGGTGAGGATCTCGGCGGCGGCGAGGAGAAGGGATTCGCGGCGGCGTCGCGGCTGGGCGGGGTCGTCGGAGGGGCGGTACGCGAGGCCCCGGCCAGTCACGTGGGTCCGTCGGACGGCGCCGCGGACGCGGCCTCCCGCCCGACGCCACCGAACGGTGAGGCTCGCGAATGCAAGTCCGGCGAGGACGCGCATTCGTGACTCGGGTGTGACGGCGCTCGGTCGGCGGATGGTGTTCGCGCTCGGACATCGGAATTCGACGCGGATGCACGCTTTGCGCGTCGTCGCTCCTGTCCTGGTCGCCGCGCTCTCCGCTCCTCACCTCTCGTCGGCGACAGCCTCTCCCGGCCCGGGGGTCTCCTGTTCCGCAGGTAGCGCGCTGCTGGGCGCGCTCTTCATGAGTCTCAGCCCGGAAGCTCCGGTCGCGCGGTCCAGTTGGCGAGGATCTCGGGGCTAGACCGCACGCGGGTTCATCGCTGCGTCCGGGCATCCGGCCGCTGAACACATGAGCATCGGGCTCTGACGCACCTGCGGGGAATAGGCGCGCGGATTTCTAACACCTGTGGGGATCTGCCCGTGTCCTCCACGCTCGATCCATCGCATGTCACCGTCCGCATCGGAACGTTCACGAACCCTGCTCCCGTCGCCAGGCGCGTCGCCTGCGCTGCAGTCCAGCGCGCGCGCCGCGCGGCGCCGAGCGGCCGGCCCCTGGTGAACGTCCATCAGCTGCCCCAACGCTCCCACCAGTCGCGCGTGCGCTCCTTCGGCCCGGTGGCGTGCGCCAGCAGGGGGTGACGGCATGACGCCGCCAGTGAGCGGCAACGGCTGGCGCATCGACCCCGCAGCCGCGGGGTCAGCCATCGCCGACGCCAAGATGGGCATCTCGGGTCTGGATGATGTGGCGACGGCTGCTCAGGCGGCGATCGACGCGGCCTCAGCGATCGCGGGGCCGAAGACCGCGGCCGCGCTCGCGAGGCTCGCCCGCAACCCCTTCCTCTCGCAGATCCAGAAGGTCAGGAGTGGCGTCGAGCAGGCGGCCGACCAGACGAAGCTCGCCCTCGATGCGTATGTCCAGGGAGACGAGGAGATGGCGTCCCACTCCGCAGAGGGGATAGGACGGTGACCCGCCCCGACATCGCAATTGTGCCGAGCTCGGCCGCAATCGAGTCAGCAGCCGCGGGCTTCGACAAGCTCGGTCCGGCGGTGGACGACGTCATGAACACGGTGAAGGGGGCCTGGTCTCGGTTGTCCGTAGCCGACGTGTTCGAGACGCCCGACTCCGATCACGCTTTCAGCGCCCTGTCCGGCCCCACGACTCTCTCGTCGACGATAGGTCAGGACGCAGCCGCTGTGAAGAAGGCGCTGAATGACTACGCCTCGGCTCTCGCCGACCTGGAGAGGCGAAGGAGTGCTCTCGTCGAGGAACATGCCTTGTTGGATCTCATGCTGCTGGCTGGCCCCGTCCCCGCTGCGTCCGCAGGGACACCGGCTAGCGACAGCTATCGCTCGAAGCCGCTCCAGCAGCAATTCGACCTCGATGCGCGCGTGACGCAATTCAACGAAGCGGTGGAGCAGGCGGACGTGGACTGCGCCATCGCGCTGGTCAAACTGGGCCGGGATACCGAGACGCAGGTGACCAACGCCGCTCAGCAGGTCGGCATGGTAATGGACGATCCCCGTGTGGTCTTCGGGCAGGGGATCGTGACGAAGGGTCTCTACGTGTCGACGGAGATCAAGCCCACCTTCCAAGCCATCCTGGAGGCGAAGGCCTCCGGTCAGGCGCTGTTCAAGGTCTCGCCGCCCGACCTGAAGCAATTGGGTCGCGACGTGGTGAAGGCGTTGAACCCCTTCGGCGGGGGGGCCTGACCATGCCGTTGAGAGCACGGCTGGCGATTGGGGTCGAAGGCTGGGGGTAGCGGGGACCGTCGTATCCGGCGTGACCACCTTCGCGGACGAGATGAGCAAAGACGAGGCACGGCATCCCGATTGGAATGAGGGGACGCGTGTGGCCCGTGCGGGTCTACACGCTGTTGTGAAGACCGCCGGCGCTGCCGTGGGCGCAGAAATCGGCTCTGGCGTCGGGCAGGCTGTGGGCATCGCTGTCGGGGAGGCGATATTCCCGCTCGGAGGGGGCTTGATCGGCGGGTTCGTCGGCGGCGTCCTCGGCGGGGCCATCGGCGGCGAGATCGGAGGGGACATCGCCGGATCTGCGATGGATAAGGCGGACTCGTGACCACTGATGCCGAGATGACGAATAGACGGGAAGAGCGCACATGACGACGAACTGGATACCCGTCGAAGCACCACTGATCACGATGGGGATGCCCACCACGTGGGAGATCCTCGAGACGGGCGACGACCGCGTGGTCGTCATCGCCGAACCGCAGAGGAAGGACGCCACCTTCCGAGCGAACGCCGTGGTCCTCGTGCGGGAGTCGACCGAGACGATCGTCGAGCTCGGCGCCCGCTGCATCGCCCAGGCGCACGCGTACTCCGGCTGGTCGCACGTCTACTCCGACATGGAGTGGAACCGCGACGACGCCATGGGCCGCGTCGTGCACTACCTCTACGAGGCGTCCGGCGTGTGCGTGGCGGTCGCCCAGTACGTGTTCTCGACCGGGTCGCGCTCGATCGAGGTCACGGGGAGCTGCGACGTGGTCGATCTCCTGGCGTACGACGAGATGTTCAACATGATCGCCAGCTCGACCGAGATGAGGGTGCACGCATGACCGGGACACCGCTCGACCTCGCGGCCATGGAACGCATCGGTCACGGCGTGCAGCTCGAGCTGCTCACCGGCGTCGGCGCATCCCAGCCCTTCCCCCCGAGCGAGCTGACCATGAGCGCTGCCGCCTGGGAGCAGCTCGCGACCCTCCGCACCCGCGGGGTGTTCGCGCGTGTCGACAGCGGCTCCGCGCAGATGGTCGAGCTCCGCGAGCTCGGCCTGGTCTCCGCCTCCGGCGGCATGACGCCCGAGGGGGAGTCGCTGCTCGCGGTGCGGTCCCAGGCGAAGACGCTCTTCGGCGCCACGGCAGACACCGGGGGTCGCCACACGACCTTCAACAGCTGGTACGCGGGAGCCGACGCGCTCGTCGCGGCGCAGCGGATCGACGACGCCGGGTCGACGGTCGTGTCCCTCCACCGCACCACGCGGTCCGTCTCGCTCGGGCTCCTCACCTCGTGGCTGCGCCTGGGACCCGCCTGGTCGCTCGCCCACGGGGACGAGGTCGACGAGCACGACGCCGACCTCATCCAGCGCCGCGTCGATGCCGCGCCCGGGCAGGAGCCCGCGGTGCCGGCAGACGCGAGCTGGGTCACGAGACGCGCCTGGGCGGCGGGGGAGTGGACGCGCTACGCGGTCGTCTCGCCGGCGCTCGCGAAGAAGGCGGAGCAGATCCGCACGGGGGACGTCGGCTGGTTGCGCCCGGAGCCGACCTCGGTCGGGCGCGTCCGTCTGGTCCCCATCAACTCGGTGCGCCTCATGTACAACATCGTCGAGCTCTTCCAGGACACGGTGCGCCTCACCCGGTGAGGCGCGCGAGATCGGCCCGCCTCGCCGGTGGATCGAGCTGGTCGGCCTCGGCGCGCCCCGCCCGTCGCGGGCGCTAGCCGCTCGGTGTCGATCGTCTGCCGCCCGGCCGGTCGAGCGTCGGGGGTCGCGAGTAGCGTCAGAATCACGACCACGAGGAGACACGACCATGAGCGATGCCAACCAGGACACCACCGGCGACAAGGAGATGCTCGGCTCCTCCACGCCCACGCCGCCCCAGAGTGCCGAGAAGGACCCGAGCACGTGGGTCACGGGCGACGAGCCGATGACGGGTGCGCAGCGCAGCTACCTCGACTCGCTCGCCACGCAGGCCGGCGAGGAGATCCCCGCCGACCTCAACAAGGCGGAGGCGAGCGAGCAGATCGAGCGCCTGCAGGAGAAGAAGGACACGGCCTCGCCGCAGTCCGACGACGCGAGCTGATCCGCGCGTGAGCGGACGGGCGGGCGCCTCAGAGGCGTCCGCCCGTCGCGCGCTCGGCTGAGGGGGAGGCAGGAGCAGGGGGAGAGCATCGTGAGGGACGGCGCATGACCACGCTGGTGGGATACGCGCGCGTCGCGCGCGCCGACGAGTCGTACCAGGACCAGGTCGACGCCCTCGACGCCGCGGGCTGCGAGCGCATCTTCGTCGACGTCGCCGCGGGCCCGAAGGCCGCGCGTCCGAGCCTGCAGGACGCCCTCGACTACCTCCGCGAGAACGACGAGCTGCTCGTCGTGAGCCTCGATCGGCTGGGGCCGGGATCAGCCGACGTCGTGCGGATCCTCAACGGGCTCGAGGCGCGCGGCATAGCCTTCCGCGCCATCCGCGACGGGCTGGAGGCCGGCACCGCCGCCGGGCGCGGCCTCTTCGCGGTCACGCTCGCGTTGGCCACCGTGGACGCGACCGCGGCTGAGGAGAAGCACCGCCGCCGACCGGCCGAGCCCGCCGCGGCACCCGCGCCGACGGCACCCGCCCCGCCATCGCTGCCCAAGGGCATCACGCGGCGGAAGCTTATGATCGCCGTCGAGGAGCGCTCCAAGGGCCGCGACACCGCCGAGATCGCGCGCGTGCTCGACGTGAGCGAGCGCGTCGTCACGCGTGCGCTCGCCTGGGCGGAGTCGGGGCGGCAGGGCGGGCTGCTGCGCTGATGCCGCGTGTCCGCCCACGCGAATCGTCCGCGCGGCGGAGGCGGGCAGCCTCCGCATTTCCTACCCTGGGGACATGACCGGATCCCAGCCCGCGCCCGTGCGACGGTCGCCGCGCCCCAGCTCGCGCGTCGCCCGGCGACGGCGGGCGCTCCTCGCGGCCGTGGTCGCGACCGCCGTCGTGGGCGCCGGCGTCGCCACGGGGATCATCCCGTCGCCGGTCGGCGGCGCCTCCGCGGATCCCGCCGGCTGCACGGTCGAGGCGCTGACCGGCGGCTGGTCCACCGGCACGCTGCACCTCTCCGCGGCGGAGGTCGACCGCGGCGCGGGTGCGACCCTGGCGGACGTGCGCGGCGACGTGCCCGCCCCCACCGCCAGCACCATGAAGGTCCTCACGGCGGCGGCGGCCGTCGAGGCGCTCGGCCCGGACCGGCGCATCGCCACGCGCGTCGTGCAGGGCGCGCGCGCCGACACGGTCGTCCTCGTGGGCGGCGGCGACCCCACGCTCAGCCGTCTGCCGTCGGGCACCGACGGCGTCTACCCGGGCGCCCCGCACCTCGACGACCTGGCGCGGCAGGTGCTCGACGCCCGGCGCGCCGACCCCGACACCGCCGGCGTGCCCGTCCGCCGCCTCCAGGTCGACAGCAGCCTCTTCACCGGTCCCGCCTGGCTGCCGGAGTGGCCGCTGGAGGCCCGGCGCGGCGGATCCATGTCGAACATCACCGCGCTCATGGTCGACGGTGACCGCGACGACCCGGCCGAGCCCTACTCGCGCCGGGGTGACGCGGCCGTCGCGCGCGCGGCGGACGCGTTCGCGGAGCTGCTCGGCGACGGCAACGGCGACGGCGTCGCGACCGACGGCCCGCTCGTGACCGCGCCCGCCGGAGCCGCCGTGCTCGGCACCGTCGAGTCCGTGCCCGTGCGCGACCTCGTGGGCCACATGCTCACCCACTCCGACGACACGCTCGCCGAGACCCTGGCGCGGCTCGTCGCGATCGAGACGGGCGCCGGGAGCGCCGCGACGGACATCCGGAGCGGCACGCCCACCGCCCTCGCCGCGCTCGACCTGCCGATGGACGGCGTCGTGCTCATCGACGGCTCCGGCCTGTCCGACGGGAACCGGGTTCCCGCGCTCCTCCTCACGCGGCTCATGGTGCGGATCGCGCAGCACGTCGACGACCTCGCGATCGTCGACGCCGGTCTCGCCGTCGCCGGCCGCACCGGCACCCTCGCGGAGGGCGGCCGGTTCACGGGCGAGGCCGACGCGGCGGCCGGGCGCATCCGCGGCAAGACCGGCACGCTCGAGCGGATGCACGGTCTCACCGGCATCGCGGACGCCGAGGACGGCACCGAGGTCGACTTCACGATCTGGGCGGAGGACGTGGATCCGTCGGTCCCGGCGGAGACCGCGCGCGCCGAGATCGACGCCCTCGCGACCGAGGTCCACCGCTGCGGCGGCGCGCTCGGCGGCTGATCCGCTACGCCCCCGAGCGCTCCACGAGCCGGTGGTCGTGCGCGTACACGACGAGCTGCACGCGATCCCGGAGCGCCAGCTTCGCGAGGATGCTGCTCACGTGCGTCTTCACGGTCGACTCGCTCACGAACTCGAGCGCGGCGACCTCCGCGTTCGAGAGGCCGCGCGCCACGTGCCCGAAGACGTTCTTCTCGCGCGCGCTCAGCGACCGGAACGCGGGCGGCGCCGGGGGAGCGGGCGCGGCGGCGGCGTCGGACGTGAACAGCTGCGTGAGCTCGTCGGGCGCCAGCACGGCGCTGCCCGCGTGCACGGCGCGGATGGCCGCCGCGAGGAAGGCGGGCGTCGCGTCCTTGAGGAGGAAGCCGCTCGCGCCGCCGCGGATCGCGGTGGCGGACGCGCGGTCGAGCGCGAACGTGGTCAGCACGATGACCCGCGGCGGCTCGGCGCGCGAGCCGCCGAAGAGCGCGCGCACGGTCTCGAGGCCGTCCATCACGGGCATCCGCATGTCGAGCAGCACGACGTCGGGTCGCAGCTCGTCGATCACCGCGAGGCCCTCCCGTCCGTCGCCGGCCTCGCCGACGACCTCGAGGTCGGGCTGGGCGTCGAGGGCGACGCGCACGCCGCCGCGGAACAGCTGCTGGTCGTCGACGAGCACGATGCGGATCACGGGCGGCCTCCCGGCACGGGCATGGAATGGGCGGATGGCAGGGGGATGCGCGCGCGGGCGGTGAACAGGTAGTCGACCGCCTCGGCCTCGAGGTCGCCGCCGACGGCGGCGAGGCGGGCGCGCATGCCCTCGACGCCGGTGCCGAGCCGCAGCGACTCGAGGCCGAGCGGGCCGGCGCGGTCGGGCACGGCACCCGGCGGGACGACGGGGTTCTCGACCTCGAGCACCACGTCGGCCGCGCGCCACGTCTCGCGGAGGCGGATGCGGCCGCCGGCGGCGCCGTGCCGCATCGCGTTGGTGGTCATCTCCTGCGCGACGCGGCGCAGGACGACCTGGCGCGCCGGATCCACGGCCCGGCGCTGCCCGCGCACCTCGTGTACGAGGTCGACGCCGGCGGCCCGCACCTGCGCGACGACCGCGTCGAGGTCCTCGGGCCCGTCGTCGCCGTCGGCCGTGCTCGTGCCGCTCAGCACCTCGCGCACCTCCGCGAGCGAGCGCCGCGCGGTGTCGGCGATGGTGGCGGAGACGCCGCGGATCCGCTCCTCGTCGTCGAGGAACTGCACCGAGTCGGCCTGCGCGATGATCACCGCGAGCGAGTGCCCGACGATGTCGTGCACGTCGCGCGCCATGCTCGCCCGCAGCGTCTCGGCCTGCGCGAGGTCGACGGCCTTCACGGCGGTGTCCTCGGCCTGCACGCGGAGGCGCGACTCCGAACTGCGGGCGCGGACCACACGGATCACGAGACCCGTCAGCCACGCGAGCAGCAGCATCAGGACCGGGGCCGCGACGAAGATCATGGCGCCGAGGCCGCCCGGGCTGATGAGGAGCGAGTAGCGGGCGCCCGTGTGCAGCAGGTACACCGTGGCCATGGCACCCCCGACGACGGCGGAGGCGGCGCCCAGCACGGCCGTCGCACGCGACCCGCGCCGAGCGGTCGAGTACAGCACGAGGAGGAGGGCGAGGTCCGCGAAGCCGGGGCGCTCACCCACGTGCCACTGCGCCAGCGCCATGACCCAGGCCAGCGCGAGCGCCGCGCCGGGGTACACGGAGCGCACGACGACCGCCAGGAGCATGAGGACGGCGACGTGGAGACCCGCCTCCTGGACGTCCACCGGCGGGTTCACGGCGATGCCCGCGAGCACGAGGCCGACGACCACGTCCACGAACAGCTCCACGCCGTCGCGGTGCCGGGGTGCGCGCGGCGTGCGTGCGCGCGTCGCGTCGGCGGTCCCGGTGTCCATCGGCCACAGCCTAGGCGCGGGGATCCGGCCGGGTCGCCCCTCGCGGGTACCGGTCGCCGGTACCCGCGGGGGAGGCCGCGCCTACTTCCTCTTCGTCAGCGCGGATCCCTTGTGGGCCGCGGTCGTGCCGGACTTGTCGCTCTCCACGATGTACGCGGGCTCGTCGCCCGATGCCGTGAAGTGCTGGCCGTCGTGCTGGAAGTCCTTCGTCTTCTCCTCGACGACCTTCCCGTGCGTCTCGCCCTGGGGCGTGTTCCAGGTGACGCGGTCGCCCTTCGACAGGCCGGCCATCAGATCGTCGCCACCGATCCGGAGTCGACGCGGTAGTTGGATCCGTTCACGAACGACGCGAGGTCGGAGCAGAGGAACGCGACGACGTTCGCGACCTCGGCGGGCTCGCCGCGGCGCTTCAGCTCCATGTAGGGGCGCTCCTCGTCGAGGAACGACTCGATCGCGTCCTCCGTCGAGGTGCCCAGCTGGTCGGCGCGCTTCTCCATCATCGCGTCGGTCATGGGCGTGTGGATGAAGGCGGGCGACACCGCGTTCACGAGCAGGCCCTCCTTCGCGTAGCTGCGCGACAGGCCCTTCGACAGCGCGAGGATCCCGGCCTTGGCGGCGCAGTAGGGGAGCTCGTCGTCGTACGGCTGCACGGCGTCCTCGGAGGCGAGGAACACGATCCGGCCCCAGCCGCCCTTCCGGAGCGACGGGAGGAACCGCTTCACGAGGCGTACGGGTCCGAGGAGATCCACCTCGATGGTGTTCGTCCAGCCCGCGTCGTCGATCTCGTGGAAGAGCCCCTGCGCGCCGGTGATGCCCGCGGACTGCACGAGGATGTCGATGTCGCCGACGGCCTCCTGCACCTTCTCGTGCAGCGCGTCGAGCGAGGCGACGCTCGTCACGTCGGCCGCGAACGCGTGCACGCGGTCGCCGCCGTCGAGCTTCGCAGCGGCCTCGTCGAGCGCGCCCTGGTCCTGGTCGCTGAGGACGACGGTGGCGCCCTCCGCGAGGAGGATGCGGGCGGTCTCCCACCCGATCCCCGAGTCGGCGCCCGTGACGAGCGCGGTCTTCCCTGTGATGCCGAGATCCATCTCGGTCTCCTCACTGCCCCTCGGGAGGGGCGTCATCGTGATGCGTGCGGACATGACGAGGGCCGCACCTGGTGGCGCGGCCCTCGGATCGTGATGTGCGTGCTGCTCGCGCTACTCGGCGGCGGATCCGACGCGGCGGTTCTCGGCGGAGACCATCCACGCGTACTGCTCGAGCGCGGTGATGAAGCCGTGGAGCAGGTCCGCGGTGGTCGGGTCCTCCTCGTCGACGTCGTCGTGGACCTCGCGCATGGTGTGCACGGCGGCCTCGAGGCGCTGGGTCACGAGGTCGACGGTCTCGGCGGTGTCCACCTCGCCCTGCGGGTACTCGGGGAGCGTCGTGGTCTCGGCGACGGTGTCGCTGCGGCCGTCGGGCGTGGCGTGCAGGGCGCGCATCCGCTCGGCCAGGTCGTCGCTGAACTCGCGCGCCGACTCGATGATCTCGTCGAGCTGGAGGTGCAGGTCGCGGAAGTTCTTGCCCACGACGTTCCAGTGCGCCTGCTTGCCCTGGATGTGCAGCTCGATCAGGTCGACGAGCACCTTCTGCATGTTCTCGTGCAGCTGCTCGCTGGCCTTGAAGCCGCGCTCGGCGTTCTGGCGCTTGGTGGGCTTGGAGCCCTCGGGCTGGGTGGCCTTCGCGGATGCGCTGGTGGGGCGTTCGACGGTCGTGGTCATGTGCGACTCCTCGGTTCTCGTTCTCGTGGGGTCGGGGGTCTCCCGATCCGTGCGGCGCGGCGTCCGGTGGGACGGGCCCGCGTGGGCCGGGCGCGCGTTCGCGCGACGTCCGGCCTGCCTTCGACGGTACGCCCGCCGGATCCGTGTCGCACGAACGGTGAGTGCGCTCACAGTGCGCGTCCAGCGAGGGCGGCCGGCGCTTCGCTCGACGGACGAGCGGCCCCCCGGGTGCTTGGCTGGATCCATGAGCGCCCTCACCTCCGACCTCCGCGTCCTCCGCGACGCCCGCGCGATCCTCGTCGAGAGCCTCTGGTGGGATCCCGCCGGCGACGTGATGTGGAACGACATCACGGCCGGCACGCTGCACCGGAGCCCGTGGACGGGCGCGGTCGACGGATCCGACGACACGGTCCTCGAGCTGCCGCCGCCGCTGGCGTCCTTCCAGCCGGCCGACGACGGCGGCTACGTCGCGGGGCTCGGCGACCGCATCGTGCTCGTCGACCGGGAGGGCCGCATCACGCGCGAGCTCGCGCACGTGCGGCACGCGCACGACGGCATCCGGATGAACGAGGGCAAGGTCGATCCCCGCGGCCGCTTCGTCATCGGATCCATGGACGTCACCGAGGGCGAGCCCGACGCGGCGATCTACTCGATCGACGGCTCCGGCACCCTGCGCACGCTCCTCGGCGGCTTCGCCATCACCAACGGCTTCGAGTGGACGGACGGTGGCCGCACGATGATCCTCACCGACACGTCCGAGAAGACGGTCTACCGCGCGCCCTACTCCGCCGACGGCGAGCTGGGGGAGCCGGAGCGCTGGATCCACGGCGAGATGAGCGACGGCCTCACCCTTGACGTCGACGGCTACGCGTGGAACGGGATCTACGGCGCGGGCAAGGTCGTCCGCTGGGCGCCCGACGGCACGAAGGACCTGGAGATCCAGATCCCGGCGCCGAACGTCACGTCCGTGGCCTTCGCCGGCCCCGACCTCCGCACCCTCGTGATCGGCACCGCACGGGAGAACCTCACGGAGGAGCAGCTCGAGGAGCACCCGCTCTCGGGCGGCGTCTTCGCGATCGACACCGCCGTCTCTGGACGCCCTGTGAACGTCTTCCGCACCGCGGTCGCCGGCGGCGCGCGAGCGTAGCGTCGAACGCGCCGTCCGACCGGGCGGCACCACTCTCACGAGGAGGAACGCACATGACCGGAGAGAGCATCCAGGGCCGCAAGGTGGCCTTCCTGCTGACGGACGGCTTCGAGCAGGTCGAGTTGACGGAGCCGTGGAAGGCCGTGCAGGAGGCCGGCGGCACGCCCGTGCTGGTGTCCCCGAAGTCGGACACCGTGCAGGGCCTGAACCACATCGACAAGGCGGACACGTTCGACGTGGACGTCCAGGTGAAGGACGCCGACGCGTCCGAGTACGACGGCCTCGTGCTGCCCGGCGGCGTCGTGAACGCGGACGACCTCCGCGTCGACGCCGACTCGGTCGCGTTCGCCAAGGCCTTCTTCACGGCGGGCAAGCCCGTCGCGTCCATCTGCCACGCGCCGTGGATCCTCATCGAGGCCGGCGTGGTCGACGGCCGCCGCATGACCTCGTACCCGACCCTCGCCACCGACATGCGCAACGCGGGCGCCGAGTGGGTCGACGAGGAGGTCGTGGTCGACAGCGGCTTCGTCACGAGCCGCAACCCCGACGACCTGCCCGCCTTCAACGCGAAGCTGATCGAGGAGATCGCCGAGGGCGAGCACGACGAGCAGCACGCCTGACCCGTCGGCCGGACCGGTCTGCCCGACCCGGGCGAACCGCCGCGCACCTAGGGTGAGGGCGTGACCACGCCCTCGCCCGACGCGCGCTTCCGCCAGACCACACCCGCCCCGCGCGCGATCCGCGTCGTCGGGCTCGCGGTCGCGGCGCTGGGTCTCGTGGTCGTCGTCGCCACCGGCGGAGGCGTCCTCGGGATCGTCGCGGGTCTCGTGCTGCTGGCGGCGGGCGCGGTGGTCGGGTCGTTCCGCATCCGCATCACGCTGGATCCCGACGAGGTCGAGGTCGCGCTGGTGCCGGTGAAGCGCATCCGGATCCCGTACGCGGCCATCGCGGACTGCACGGTCGTCGACCACCTCCGGCCGCGGTCCGTCCGCGGCATCGGCGTCCGCGCCCTCCCGGGCGGGGGAGCCGCGGTCCTGCTGGACGCCGGCCCCGCCGTGTCGATCGAGTCGGCCGACGGCACGCGCCACCTCGTCCGCAGCACGTTCCCGCGGGAGGCGGCCACGCGGATCCGCGACCGCGCCGCCGCCGCGCCCGTCGCCGACGCGGACGGCAGCCCGGAGGATCCGGCCGCGACCACCGCCTAGGCTCGTCGCGTGACCACCGCACCCCCCGCCGCACGCCGTCCGCGCATCTCCCGCCCCGTCGTCGTGGCGCTCGCGGCGGTCGTCGTGGTCGTGGGCTTCGTGCTCGACCAGATCAGCAAGCGCTGGGCCGTGGACTCCCTCGGCGGCGGCCGGCAGATCGAGCTCGTCCCGACGGTGCGGTTCGCCCTCGTCTACAACCCCGGCGTCTCCTTCGGCATGGGCGCCGAGGTGGGGCCGCTGCTCACCGTCGGCATCATCGGGCTCGCGCTCGGCCTCGCCGTCTGGGTCGGCTGGCAGATCCGCCACCGCGCCTCGACGCTCCAGGTGCTGCTGCTCTCCGCGGTGCTCGCCGGCGCGCTCGGCAACCTGTTCGACCGGATCACGCGCGCCGAGGACGGGCCGCTGTCGGGGCACGTCGTCGACTTCATCGCCGTCGAGTGGTTCGCCGTCTTCAACGTGGCCGACATCCTCACCGTCTGCGGCATGATCGCGTGGGCCCTCGGCACCGTCTTCGGGCGCGATCCCGAGGCCGATGCCCGTGAGGCCGGGGAACAGGACGAGGCGGACGACGCGTCCGCCGACGACGCCGCGGCCGGTGCCGGATCCGCCCCCGTCGACCGCGCCTGACCCGGGCGTAGCGTGAGGGGATGACCACGATCCCCACACTGGAACTGTCCGACGGGAACCGCATCCCCGCCATCGGCCTCGGCACGTACGGGCTCAACGACGACGCGGGTGCCGACCTCGTCTCCGGCGCGATCGGCGCCGGCTACCGCCTGCTCGACACGGCCCTCAACTACGGCAACGAGGCCGCGGTAGGCGAGGGGATGCGCCGCTCGGGCGTCCCGCGGGAGGAGCTCTTCCTCACCACCAAGCTGCCCGGCCGCCACCACGGCTACGAGGAGACGCTCGCGTCCTTCGAACAGTCGCGCGCGACGCTCGGCGTCGACCACGTGGACCTGTACCTCATCCACTGGCCGAACCCCAGCGTGGACAGGTACGTCGACAGCTGGCGCGCGTTCGTCGAGCTGAAGGAGCGCGGCCTCGTCCGCTCCATCGGCGTCTCGAACTTCACGCCCGCGCACCTGCAGCGCCTCGAGGACGAGACGGGCGTGCTGCCGGTCGTCAACCAGGTCGAGCTGCACCCGACCTTCACCCAGGCCGACCTCCGCGCCGAGCACGCGCGCCGCGGCATCGTGACCGAGAGCTGGTCGCCGTTCGGCACGCGCGAGCAGCTCATGCGGGACCCGCACGTGGTCGCCGCCGCCGAAGCGCACGGCGTGACGCCCGCGCAGGCGGTGCTCCGCTGGCACATCCAGTCCGGCGCCCTGCCCATCCCGCGGTCCACGGACCCCGAGCGCCAGCGCACCAACCTCGACGTCTTCGGCTTCGAGCTGAGCGAGGAGGAGGTGCGTCTCATCGGATCCGGCCCGCAGTCGCGCCTCTGGGACGGCGACCCGGACACGCACGAGGAGATGTAGGTCCCGTCCTCCCGCGGCCGCCGCGTCCCCGGGGCGCGGCGGCCGCGTCGCGTGCGGGGCGGGCGGATCGCGTCAGGCGCCGAGGAGCGCCGGGATCCCGAGCAGCAGCACCCCGCCGACGAGGCAGGCGGCCGCGACGACGAGGAGCACGCCGACCCACAGGATCCCGGGCAGGTGCGTCAGCCGCCCGAGCTGGTCGGCGTCGGACGCGTCGCCACCCCGCCGGGAGCGGGCGCGCTGCAGCTCGAGGGTCGCCCGGAGCGCGCCGAGCAGCAGGAACGACGCGAGCGCGTGCGCCGCGACGCCCTGCACGACGACCGGCGCGACCCCGGCGATCACCCCGACCACCACGCCCGCCACCAGGCACGACCACAGGCCGAACCAGTTGCGCACCTGGATCACGACGAGCGCCAGCAGCACGAGCCACAGCCAGAGCACGGCGGCGGAGCGCCCCTGGCCGGCGAGCCAGGCGGCGCCGAGGCCCGCGAGCGCGGGCGCCGGGTACCCCGCGAGCAGCGTCACGACCATGCCCGGCCCGCGCGGTCGGCCGACGCTCACGGTGAGGCCAGAGGTGTCGGAGTGCAGCCGGATCCCGGCGAGCCGCCTCCCGCTCAGCGTCGCCGCGAGCCCGTGGCCGCCCTCGTGCACGATCGTCACGGCGTGCCGCGTGATCCGCCAGGCCGGCGGCACGAGGACGAGCGCCGCGGCGAGCGCGACGGCGACGAGCGCCGGTCCCGCCTCGAGCGGCGCCTCGACGGCGGTCGCGCGCGCGACGAGGTCGCGCAGGATCTCGACGGGGTCCATGGGCTCCTCGGGTCGATGCGGGTGCGGGCGGTCGGGGCGCGCCCAGCCCACCACATCCACCTGGCGGACGGCCGCTGCCCCGCCACCGACTACCGTTGTCGGGTGCCTGACACCCCCGTCTCCGACCTCGTCGCGTCCCTGCTGCTCACCGTCCCGGACTTCCCCCAGTCGGGGATCCTCTTCCGCGACCTCACTCCCGTGCTCGCCGACGGCACCGCCCTCCGCGCCGTGGTCGACGACCTCGTGGCCGTCGGCGGCCCCGTCGATGCGGTCGCGGGCGTCGAGGCGCGCGGCTTCCTGCTCGCCGCGGCCGCCGCCTACGCCTCCGGCGTCGGCACCCTGGCGGTGCGCAAGGCCGGCAAGCTCCCCGGCGAGGTGCTGCGCGAGTCCTACGACCTGGAGTACGGCGAGGCGGCCATCGAGCTGCACCCGGGCCAGCTCATGCCGGGATCCCGCGTGCTGCTCCTCGACGACGTCCTCGCGACGGGCGGCACGCTCCAGGCCGCCGCCCGCCTGCTGGAGCGCGCCGGCTACGAGGTCGCCGGCATCGGCGTGGTGCTCGAGCTCGACGGCCTCGGCGGCAGGGAGCGGTTGGTCGGCCACGACGTGCACGCCATCCTCACGCTCTGACGCGACGCCACGAGTCGCGCCCCACGAGTCGCGCGCCACGTGACACGCGACACGCGACGACGGAGGGTCGGGCGCACCACGCGTCCGGCCTCCCGTCGTCCCGCGGCGCTCAGCGCCAGAGCCGCCGGGTCGCGATCTCCGCCCCCTGCGCCAGGCTCTCCAGCTTCGCCCACGCGATCTGCGGGTGGATCCGCCCGCCGAGCCCGCAGTCGGTCGACGCGATCACGCGCTCCCGCCCCACGAGCCGCGCGTAGCGCTCGATCCGGTCGGCCACGAGCTCCGGGTGCTCGACCACGTTGGTCGCGTGCCCCACCACGCCCGGCACGATGACCTTGCCGTCCGGCAGCTCCACGTCCTCCCACACGCGCCACTCGTGCTCGTGCCGCGCGTTCGCGCCCTCGAACGAGTACGCGCCCGCGTCGATGTCGAGCATCGTCCGCACGATGTGCCGGAACTCGATGTCCGTCGTGTGCGGCCCGTGCCACGAGCCCCAACACAGGTGGAAGCGGATCCGCTCCTGCGGAAGCCCCCGCAGCGCGTGGTTGAGCGCCTCCACGCGGATGCGCGTGAACGCCAGGTAGTCCTCCACGCTCGGCTCCGGGTTGATCTGGTCCCAGTTCTCCGCGATGGACGGGTCGTCGATCTGCAGCACGAGCCCCGCGTCGATGATCGCGACGTACTCCTCGCGCATCGCGTCCGCGCACGCCCAGATGAACTCCTCCTCGGTCGCGTAGTGCTGGTTCCCGATGCGCGACGCGCTGCCGGGGGAGAGGGACGTGATGAACCCCTGCTCGTACCCGTTCTCGTCGAGCGCGTGGCGCAGGTGCGCGATGTCCGCCTGGATCGCCGCGTGGCCCGTGTAGGCGACCGGGCCGGTGGCGCTCGGGAAGTCGAGGGGCGCGTCGCCCACCGTGATGCCGCTCGACGGGTCCCCGTAGGCGTCCGCGAAGATCGTCCAGTCGCGGCGGTCGGGGAACGTCGTCAACCGCACGTCGCCGGGTGAGCTGCGCACGGGCTCGGAGGAGAACGGGCCGCCGGGCACGAGCTCCAGGCCGCTGAGCCGCTGGAACGAGTACGACCACCAGGCGCCGTAGTCGATCGCGCTCGACATGGCCTTGCCGTACTCGCCGTCGCCGGGGAGGGCGATCCCGACCTCGCGCTGGCGGGAGACGAGGCCGTCGACCGCGTCGGCGAGGACCTCGTCGAGGCCGTCGGCGGGCGGGGCGTCCGGCCCGGCGTCCGGCCCGGCGCCGTCCGCGTCCGATGGCGGCACGGCGGCCTTCCGCGCCGCGGCGCGGGCGGCGTTGGCGGCGATGAGCGCGTCCGTGCGCGGCAGGCTGCCGGCGTGCGACGTCAGGATCCGATCGGTGCTGTCGAGCATGGGGACCTCCGCGGGTCTCTCGTGCCGTCGGACGGCCTGCACGACCGTCCGCGGCGAGCGGGTGAGGATCGCAGGCGTGTCCCGGTCGCGGATGCGGACGGGACGCGAGGCTTCGCGGGTGCGCTGCACGCACAGGGTGCCACGGCCTCATCCCCGAGGAGGGGGAGATCGCCACACGACGTCATGGAACCGGCACCTGCGGCGGATCCGGCACCCAGGGGAATGCCCGGATGATGGACGGATGCTCCTCCGCCACCCCCTCCTCGGCACCGCCACGGGCCTGTACCTCGGGCTCGTCGCGTGGATCACGCTGTCGCCGGAGCCCTACGACCGCCGCATCGACGGCTTCCTCTTCCGGGGGCTGCGGGCCCTGCACCGGCACGACGGCACCTCGTGGATCACCTACTCCGTCGTGGAGGGCGCCGCGAACGTCGTGATGTTCGTGCCGGTGGGCATGTTCCTCGTGCTGCTGCTCGGCCGTCCGCGCTGGTGGCTCGCGATCGCGCTCGGGGTGGGCCTCTCGGCGCTCATCGAGACCGCGCAGGCGTTCCTCCCGACGCGGGTCTCCGACGTCCGCGACGTCGTGCACAACGGGCTCGGCGCCCTCATCGGCGTGGTGGTGGCCCTGATCCTCACGGCTCGCTCCGAGAACGCCCGCCGTCGCGCCCTCCGGCGGCGCGCGCGGCCGAGCCCGACGGGCCCGCAGAGCCTGGTCGGCACGCGCCGCTGACCCCTCCGCCGGCCGTCGTCCGCCGCTCCCGTCGGGGGCACCCGCGGTCCGGGACGACCCCCTCGTCTCGGTAGGATTGACGCCGGATTCCCGAGGGGTGTGTGCAGGTGACCGGTACGGAGCTGGATCGCGAGCGGGCGTACGTCGGCCGCCTCTACGGACGACTCGACGCGGTGCGCGCGGAGACCCGGGATCAGCTGGTCATGGTGCGCGACAGCCCCACCGGCGGCACGCACCAGAACCGCTCCGAGCGCGACGCGTTCGCGCGCATCTACGAGGACCGCCTGCAGGCGCTCCGTGAGGTCGACGAGCGCCTCGTGTTCGGCCGGCTCGAGTTCGAGGCGGGGCACCTGCCGGAGGACGAGCCGCGCGACGGCGCGCCGGCGCCCACGACGGGGGCCGGCGATCCGGTCTACCGGTACATCGGCCGCATCGGCCTCCGCGACGACGACCTGCAGCCGCTCCTCCTCGACTGGCGCGTGCCCCAGGCGAGCGCCTTCTACCAGGCCACCGCCGCCACCCCGCTCGGCGCCCGGGCCCGCCGCCACCTCACGACGCACGGCCGCGAGGTGGTGCACGTCGAGGACGAGGTGTTCGACCCGACGTTGCTCGACGAGGGCCGCACCAGCCTCCAGGGCGAGGGCGCGCTGCTCGCCGCGCTCGCCGCGGGACGCACCGGCCGGATGAACGACATCGTCGCCACCATCCAGGCCGAGCAGGACCGCATCATCCGCTCCGACCTCCGCGGCGTGCTCGTCGTGCAGGGCGGGCCGGGGACGGGGAAGACCGCCGTCGCCCTGCACCGCGCGGCGTACCTCCTCTACTCGCACCGCGACCGCCTCGCGTCCTCGGGCGTGCTGGTCGTGGGGCCGAGCCGCTCGTTCCTCCAGTACATAGAGGCGGTCCTGCCGTCCCTCGGGGAGACGGGCGTCGTGCTCGCGAGCGTCGGGCAGCTCTACCCGGGTATCGACGCCGCCGCGGAGGACGCGCCCGAGGTCGCGGCCGTGAAGGGCGGATCCGAGATGGCCGGCCTGCTGCAGCGCGCCGTGCGCTCGCGCCAGGTCGTCCCCACCGAGGCCGTCACGCTGGACGTGAACGGCGAGCGCATCGTGCTCGAGCCGTCGCTCGTGGCGAACGCGCTGCGCCGCGCGCAGGACAGCCGGAAGCCGCACAACGAGGCCCGCGTCGTCTTCAACAAGGCGGCCCTCGGCTCCCTCGCGCAGGTCCTCGCGTCGCAGATGCGCCGCAACGGCAGCGCCCTCGACGACAGCGACCTCGCCATGCTCCGCGAGGACCTCCGCACCTCGTACGACGTGAAGGTCGCGCTCAACACCGCGTGGATGCCGCTCACCCCCGAGAAGCTGGTCCAGGACCTCTACGCGCGCCCGAACTGGCTCGCCTCGCTCACCCCCCGATGGAGCGCCGAGAAGCGCGCGCTCCTCCGCCGCGACCGCGACGCGCCCTTCACCGTGGCCGACGTGCCGCTGCTCGACGAGGCCGCCGAGCTCCTCGGCGAGTTCAGCGCGCAGGCCGACGCGAGCGCCCGCGAGCGGGAGCAGCAGCGGCTCCGCGACATCGAGAACGCCGAGCAGGCCATCGAGAACATGGGGGTCGGCGGCATGGTCACGGCCGAGCGCCTCGCGGAGGGCTTCGCCGAGCAGGCCGCGCGCCGCACCACCGCCGAGCGCGCCGCGTCCGACCGCACCTGGACCTACGGGCACATCGTGGTCGACGAGGCGCAGGAGCTCAGCCCCATGCAGTGGCGCGTGCTCCTCCGCCGCTGCCCGCTGCGCTCGTTCACGATCGTCGGCGACGTCGCGCAGGCGAGCTCCGCCGTGGGCGTCACCAGCTGGCAGGACGCGCTCGGCCCGGTGCTCGGCCGCGAGTGGCGCCTCGAGGAGCTCACCGTCAACTACCGCACGCCCGCGCGGATCGCCGAGGCCGCCGAGCGCATGGCCCTCGCGCACGGCCTCCCGGTCACCCGCTCGCGCGCCGTGCGCGAGGGCGAGCACCCCATCGACACGGTGGAGGTCCAGGCCGACGAGGTCGTGGCCGCGGTCGTCGACGTGGTCGACGAGGAGCGCGAGGGCGACGAGGCGGGCACGCTCGCGGTCATCGCGCGCGACGACCGCGTCGAGGAGCTGCACCGCGCGCTCGCCGAGCGCTTCGGATCCGCGGTCGGCATCGGCGTGGGCGGCCTCGGCCGGCCCATCGCGGTGCTCGGATCGCAGGAGGCGAAGGGCCTCGAGTTCGACGTGGTCGTCATCGCCGAGCCGGACGAGATCCTCGCGCACACGTCGCGCGGCGCGGCCGGCCTGTACGTCGCGATGACCCGGCCCACGCAGCGCCTGCACGTCGTCACCTCCACGGGCTTCGCCGCCTGACCCGCCTGACCCGCCTGACCCGCGGACGCCGCCCGTCGCCTCTCCGGCCGGCGGGCGGCGCGCGCGTGAACACTATGAAGACAAGTGGCATCGGGCCCCGCACGCGCGGAAGATGGGCCGGTCATGACCCCTCCTCCCGCAGCCCCCGGCCCCTCGTCCGCCCCCGGAACCGGGACGGATCCGGCGCCCGGGGGAGCGGGGCGCGACGACGCGGATCCCGCGCCCGACGGCGTGGCCTCGGTCGCGGAGGACGCGGACCCGGCCGCCGAGGCGCACGCCGCCGCCCGCGCCGCGCGCCGCACCCGGCTGATCCAGGTCCTCGTCATCGTCGCGGTCACGGTCGGCATCGCGCTCGTGCCGCCGCCCGCGGGCGTCGACCCGCGCGGCATGCACATGGCCGGGATCTTCGTCGGCACGGTCCTCGCGCTCATCCTCCAGCCGCTGCCCACCGCGCCCGTCGCGCTGGTCGGCCTCGCGGTCGCGATGCTCACGGGCACCATGACCACCGACGGCGAGGCGCTCGTCGGCTTCGCGAACCCCACCATCTGGCTCATCGTCGCGTCGTTCTTCATCGCCGACGGCTTCCTCGTCACGGGCCTCGGGCGCCGCATCGCGCTGGCCTTCGTATCGCGGCTCGGCGGATCCAGCCTCGGGCTCGCGTACGGCATGGCGCTCACCGACCTCGTGCTCGCGCCCGCGACCCCGTCGAACACCGCGCGGGCGGGCGGGGTCGTGTACCCGATCGTCGCGTCGCTCAGCCGCGTGCAGGGATCCACCCCCGACTCCGACGCGTCGCGCCGGCGCCTCGGCTCCTACCTCGCCCTCACGAGCGTGCAGGTCAACACGGTCACGTCGGCCATGTTCGTCACGGCCATGGCGGGCAACCCGGTCGCGCAGAAGGCCGCCGCCGACCTCGGCATCGAGGTCACCTGGGGCGGCTGGGCGCTCGCGGCGCTCGTGCCCGGTCTCCTCAGCCTCATCGTCGTGCCGTGGGCCATGTCGCGCGTGTACCCGCCGACCCTCACCCGCACGCCCGAGGCGCCGGCGCACGCCCGCGAGGAGCTGCGCGGGCTCGGGCCGCTGTCGGGCCACGAGCGCATCATGGCCGCGACCTTCGTGCTGCTGCTCGTGCTGTGGTGCGGCGGATCCCTCCTCGGCATCCCCGCGACCGCCGCGGCCTTCGGCGGCATCGCCGTGCTGCTCGTCACGGGCGTGCTCAAGTGGTCGCACCTCGCGGCCAACGCGTCCGCGTGGTCGACGCTCATCTTCTTCGCGGTGCTCGTCGGCATGGCCGACCAGCTCGACGCGCTCGGCGTCATCGACCTCGTGGGCGGCGCCGTCTCCGGATCCGTCGGCGGCCTGCCCTGGCCGTGGGCGTTCGCGGTGCTCGCGCTCGTCTACTTCTTCTCGCACTACCTGTTCGCGTCGAACACGGCCCACATCGTCGCGATGTACGCGGTGTTCCTCGGCGCCGCGGTCGCGACCGGCACGCCGCCGCTGTTCGCGGCCCTCGTGCTCGGCTTCATCGGCAACCTGTTCGGCGGCATCTCGCACTACGCGTCGGGGCCGTCGGGCGTGGTGTTCGGATCCGGCTACGTCACGACCAGGGAGTGGTTCCGCGTCGGCTTCGTGATGGCCGTGGTGCTCATCGTCATCTGGGGCGTCGTCGGCACGGCGTGGATGGGCGTGCTCGGCCTTCTCTCCTGACCGTCATCCTCCGTCCGCGGTTCCGTGGAGGCGGCGGTACCGCCGGGGAGCGGAGGCGTGGCGCATCGCGGACAACCAGGCGTCCTCGCCCACCTGGGGCGTGCCCACGCGGACGCGTCGAGGAGGACGCAGCGCACGTGAGCGTCCGCGGAAGAGGAACACCGACCCTGCCGACCCGGCGATCAGGAGGCCGAGGCCGCTGCCGACGACCGCGTACCAGGGCGCGCCGGCCATCCACGCGCGGAGGCTGACCGTCGCGAGGATCGTCGCCATCGCGGCGGTGGAGCCGAGGACCACGGCCCGGACCCGGATGCGGTGGAGGGCGAAGGTCCGCTCGGCCTCGACCAGCGCCCGTCGAGCGGAGGCCGCCTCCGCCCGGGCGGCCACCACGTGCGCGTCCGGATGCGCGGACGACGACTCCGGGTCGGACGGACCCTCCGCGGCGCACGCGGACGCCACCGTCGTCGAGGAGCCCCTGCCTCGCGCGCCGTGTCGCGGTCGGCGCACGTGGTCGGGATCGGGGTTGCCCACGTGCTGATGCGCGTTGAGGGCCTTCCGCACGTCGGTCGGCGTCCGGAAGGCGCCGTCGGCCACCCACGCGACCGCTGCCTCCGTCGCGGTGGGGCCGATGGCCGTGACGACGGGGACGGCCGCCTCGGCGACGGCATTGACGACCCGCACGTCGTTGAGGGCGACCCCGTCCCGCCATCTGCCGCCGCCTCGGTACACGACGATCAGGTCGGTGTCCTCCGGGGACACCGACCTGATCACGTCCGCGATCGCCTGGCTGTCGTGGAACGGGATGCCACGCCATCGGGGCTCCAGCCTGTCGAGCCGGAGGCCCGCCGTGATGTCCGCCTGCGCGACATCGCCGAGCGGACCGATGAACGTCACTCGAAGGGAACCCGGCGCCCCCGCGCGGACCGGCAGCCGGGGCGGCGGGGCGGTGCGGCGTCGCAGCCGGTCCCGCGCTGCGGCGCACGTCCGCGGATCACGGGCGATGCCGGCCCGCTGCTCGGCGGCAGGCAGCCGGCCCCTGCGCTCCTTCTTGGTCACCCGCATCGGTCGCAGCACCAGCAGGCAGTCCTGCTCGAGGAGGTCGAACGCGCCTCGGAGCTCGACGACATCGCCGACGAGCAGCCCCCGGACGGTCTCCGGCCGGCAGATCACGGGGATGGAACGGGTCCTGGCGTCGAGGGCCCCCGAGGTGTCCACGAGGTCGAAGCGCGTACGGCTCGTGCTGATGTCCGCGATCTCGCCGGTGATCTGCACGGTCCCCCTGTCGGCGAGGAGGAAGGAGGTCCGGAGCTGCGAGAAGACGACGGGCCCGACCCTGTCGCGTTCCGGCGTCCGGGGCGGGAAGACGGCCATGACGGGGATCCTGACACCGGCTGACCGTCGCTCGTCGCCTCGGCGCACAGCACCCCGGCATGGAGATGGGCCGACCCGATGACGGGCCGGCCCTGCGGTCGTGGTCCCGGCGCCGAGACCCCTCTCCATGCGCCGTCCGTGCGACCGCTCTCCCCATGACATCCGGACCCGTGGTGCATCGCGTCTCTGGGGTCCGGCGCATTGCGGTCTCTTCGGAGCGAGCGGACGATCGGTTCGCCCACGATGCAGATCCGGCGTCACCGCCCGGTGTCACCACCCGGCCGCACCACCCGGCGTCATCGCACGGGCGGCGGCCACGGCACGTCGTCGGACGACAGCAGCGGCAGGTCCCCGCAGCCGTCGAGCACGCGCGCCATCGCGTCGTGCTCCGCGCGCGTCACGCTGAGCTCCGTGCGCACCTTGATCGACACCTGCCGCACCACGAGGGCGCACGCGTCGTCCGGATGCTCGGGCAGCCACTCGTCGACGGTCGCGTCCGACTTCGCCGAGTTCTCCGCGGCGGACGCGGCGACGAGCTCCAGCGGGTCGTTCGCGAACGCCGCCCGGTAGGCGGGGTCCCAGCGCCACGCGCCGGAGGACCACGCGTCGGACAGCGACACGACGTGGTCGATCTGCACCGCCTCGGGGTCCCGCGACCGGTCGAAGGGGATGCGCTCGCCCGAGTACGGGTCGGTCAGCACGCCGGACTGCACGACGCACCCGCGTGTCCCGCCGCGGATCATGGTCTCGGCGAGGTCGCGTCGCAGAACGTCGTTGCGGGTGTCGCAGCCGTTGCGGTCCACGTCCGTGCGCCAGGCGAACGACTCGCGGTCGTAGCCGGCGACCCGCTCCTCCGTCCGCACCTCGAGCCCCTCGAGGGCGAGCCGCGCGGATCCGGGCGCGGCCGGCTCCGCGCCGGGCCCGGTCCCGGATCCACGCCCGGCGTCCTCGGCTCTCCCGGCGTCCTCCGCGTTCCCGGCGCCCGTCCCCGGATCCCCGTGCCACTGCACGAGACCCGCGACGATCACGATCACGAGCGCCGCCAGGGTCACGAGCACCGGCGTCCGCCGCCTCCTCCGCCGCGTCACGGGGTGGGGTTCCGGGAGTCGTAGAGCTCGAAGGACGGCAGCGCGCGGATGAGGATCCACACCACCACCGCGATCAGCAGCCCGCCCACCAGCGACGGCACCCACAGCGCCGCGAACGCGGTGACGATGCCGACGTACGCGTCGCCGAGCCGCGGCCCGCCCGTGACGACGACGATGAAGATGCCCTGCAGCCGCCCGCGCATGTTGTCCGGCACGGCGGTCTGCAGCATGGTGTTGCGGAAGATCGAGGAGATGTTGTCGGCCGCGCCCGTGCAGGCGAGCAGCACCGAGGCGGCGACGATGCCCGGCACGCTCGCGTCCTCGATCCGCGATCCGATGCCGTGCAGCACCCCCGGCCGCGACGCGAACAGCAGCACCAGCCCGAACCCGGCCGTCGAGAGCCCGTACGCGACGATCGCCAGGCGGATCGCCCGCCCGTGCCGCGTGACGCGCCCGACGGATCCGCTCAGCACGCTGCTCACGAGGCTGCCGACGGCGCCGGCCGCCGTGAGGATCCCGACGGTCACCGGCCCGCCGCCGAGCACCACGGCCCCCACCGCGGGGAAGAGCACCCGGGGCTGGCCGAGGGTCATCGCGATGATGTCGACGATGAACGACATCCGGATGTTCGGCGCGGTCTTGAGGAACCCGAGCCCGTACCTGATGGACGCCAGCCCCGGCCGCTGCACCTCGCCCTCCGGCGCGATCCGCGGCAGCGCGAGCACGCCCGTGAACGCCGCCAGGAAGAGCACGGCGTCGACCGTGTAGGTCCACTGGAACCCGACCGACGCGACGAGCACGCCCGCGAGCGCCGGGCCCACCGTCACCATCACGCCGAGGCTGATCCCGCCCAGCGCGCTGGCCGCGGGCAGGAGGTGCGGCGGGAGGATGCGGGGGAGGATCGCCTGCCGGCTCGTGCCGATCACCGTCGCCGCGACCGCGTTGAGGATGCTCAGCGCGTACAGCGACCACACCGTCTCCGCGTGCGTCCACGCGAGCGCCGCCAGCGCGATGGTCGAGCCCCACGCGGCGCACGACGCGATGAGCGCGACCTTCCGTCGGTCGAACGCGTCGGCGAGCATGCCGCCGTAGAGGCCCGCGAGGATCATCGGCACGAGCGACAGCACGCCCACGAGCGCGACGGCGCCCGTGGATCCCGTGAGCTCGTACACGTGCAGCCCGATCGCGACGATGGTCATCTGGCTGCCGATGCCGGCGATCGCGTTGCCCGCCCAGAGCCGTGCGAAGGCGGGGCTCTCCCTCAGCGGCGTCAGGTCGACGAAGTGGCTGCCGCGGACCTGCCGTTCGTCGGGGATCGGGATGGGGGAGGTCTCGGGCGGGATGCTCACGTGTCGCTGCGTCGTCTCTGTAGGGTGGATTTCCACGCTAGCCGAGATCGCCGACGCCGCCCCGTCGCGGGCCGCCCGGCCGCGGATCGGCTCCCCGCCCTCTGGTATGCTCGTGCGGTTGCCGTCTGAACGGCCGCGGATCAAGAGAGCTCGCACATCCTGTGACGGGCGCCGCGCAACGAACACGAGAGGGGATCATCACATGGCTCTGGAAGCAGACGTCAAGAAGGCGATCATCGACGAGTACGCGACCCACCCCGGTGACACCGGATCCCCCGAGGTGCAGATCGCGCTCCTCACCAAGCGGATCACGGGCCTCACCGAGCACCTCAAGGAGCACAAGCACGACCACCACACGCGTCGTGGCCTGCTCCTCCTGGTCGGCCAGCGTCGTCGTCTCCTCGGCTACCTGTCCAACGTCGACATCGAGCGCTACCGCGCCCTGATCGCGCGCCTGGGCATCCGCCGCTGACACGCACCACGCGTCGCTGATCGCACACGTGCGAACCGGCCGAGCCGTCACCCTCCGGGGTGGCGGCTCGTTCCCGTTAAGAGGTGCGTCATCCCCCCGACACCCGGGCGCCCCCGTCCTCCGGGGCCGGCGAGGGGCCGGGTGCTACCATGGCCGCAGTGATCCAGCGGGCGCCCAGCGTCACGATGCGATCACGACAGATGGAGCTGGCCGGCAGGAGCTGGTCGTTGGTGGTGGTATTCCGAGTCGCTCGGAGCATTCCCACTGATGGCCAGACATGCGCCCGCCGCCGTCGGCCACCGGCCGACGAGCGGAACCAGCCGCGCACGTGCACCCGGGACCCGCATCAGGCGGACTCCGACGTGTCGCCTCGCCCGCTCCTCCTCTGTCGTAGGAGGTCCGCATCCACACGGGATGCAGGACGAGCGCCCGACGGGCGTCGCCGAGAGGCGCAACACGAAGGAGAGAGACCTCAATGGAAGGTCCAGAGATCAAGTTCGCCGAGGCAGTCCTCGACAACGGCAAGTACGGAACGCGCACGGTCCGGTTCGAGGCCGGCCGCCTCGCGCAGCAGGCGCAGGGCGCGGTCGCCGCGTACCTCGACGAGGACACCATGCTGCTGTCCGCCACCTCGGTGGGCAAGCACCCGAAGGACAACTTCGACTTCTTCCCCCTGACCATCGACGTCGAGGAGCGCAGCTACGCCGCGGGCAAGATCCCCGGCTCGTTCTTCCGCCGCGAGGGCCGCCCCTCCACCGAGGCGATCCTCGTCTGCCGCCTCATCGACCGGCCGCTGCGCCCGTCGTTCATCACGGGCCTCCGCAACGAGGTCCAGGTCGTCATCACCGTCCTCAGCATCGCGCCGGACGAGTTCTACGACAGCCTCGCCATCAACGCGGCGAGCGCCTCGAGCATGCTCTCGGGCATCCCGTTCTCCGGCCCCATCGCGGGTGTGCGCCTCGCGCTCATCGGCGACCAGTGGGTCGCCTTCCCGAAGCACTCGCAGCTCAAGGAGGCCGTCTTCGACATCACCGTCGCCGGCCGCGTCGTCACCGACTCCGAGGGCAACGAGGACGTCGCGATCATGATGGTCGAGGCCGAGGCCACCGAGGGCTCCTGGGACCTCATCCAGGCAGGCGCCACGAAGCCCGACGAGGCCGTCGTCGCGCAGGGCCTCGAGGCCGCGAAGCCGTTCATCCAGCAGCTCGTCGCCGCGCAGGCCTCGCTCGCGCAGCAGGCCGCGAAGCCCACGGTCGACTACCCCGTCTTCCTGCCGTACGCGCAGGAGACCTACGACGCGGTCAGCGAGCTCGCGCTCTCCGACCTCGGCGGCGTGTACCAGATCGCCGACAAGATCGAGCGCCAGGACGCCGACGACGCCCTCAAGACCCGCACCAAGGAGGCCGTGGCCGCCAAGGTCGAGGCCGGCGAGCTGCCCCAGTCGGCGCTCACCGAGTTCTCCGCGGCGTACAAGTCCGTCACGAAGACGGTCGTCCGCGGCCGGATCCTCCGCGACGGCATCCGCATGGACGGCCGCGGCCTCGCCGACATCCGTCCGCTCGACGCCGAGGTGCAGGTCATCCCGCGCGTCCACGGCTCGGCCATCTTCCAGCGCGGCGAGACCCAGATCCTGGGCGTCACCACGCTGAACATGCTGAAGATGGAGCAGCAGATCGACTCGCTGTCGCCCATCACGAAGAAGCGCTACCTGCACCACTACAACTTCCCGCCCTACTCCACCGGTGAGACCGGTCGCGTCGGGTCGCCGAAGCGCCGCGAGATCGGGCACGGCTTCCTCGCCGAGCGCGCCCTCGTCCCCGTCCTGCCGAGCCGCGAGGACTTCCCCTACGCGATCCGCCAGGTGTCCGAGGCCCTCGGGTCCAACGGCTCCACGTCGATGGGCTCCGTCTGCGCCTCGACCCTGTCGCTGCTGAACGCGGGAGTGCCGCTGCGCGCCCCCGTCGCCGGCATCGCCATGGGCCTCGTCTCCGACACCGTCGACGGCCAGGTCCGCTACGCGGCCCTCACCGACATCCTCGGTGCCGAGGACGCGCTCGGCGACATGGACTTCAAGGTCGCGGGCACGTCGGAGTTCGTCACGGCCATCCAGCTGGACACGAAGCTCGACGGCATCCCCACGTCGGTCCTCGACGGCGCACTCAAGCAGGCGAAGGAGGCCCGCACGGCCATCCTCGGCGTGCTGAACCAGGCCATCGACGCCCCCGACGAGATGGCCCCGACCGCGCCCCGCGTGATCTCGGTCAACATCCCCGTCGACAAGATCGGCGAGCTGATCGGCCCGAAGGGCAAGACGATCAACGCCATCCAGGACGAGACCGGCGCCGACATCTCCATCGAGGAGGACGGCACCGTCTACATCGGCGCCGTCGACGGCCCGTCGGCGGAGGCCGCGCGTGCGCAGGTCAACGCCATCGCGAACCCGACGAACCCCGAGGTCGGCGAGTCCTTCCTCGGCACCGTCGTCAAGATCGCGACGTTCGGCGCGTTCGTCTCGCTGCTCCCCGGCAAGGACGGCCTGCTGCACATCAGCGAGGTCCGCAAGCTCGCCGGCGGCAAGCGCGTCGAGAACGTCGAGGACGTGCTCGGCGTCGGCCAGAAGATCCTGGTGGAGATCACCAAGATCGACGACCGCGGCAAGCTGTCGCTCGCTCCCGTGCTGGAGGAGGCCGCCGATCAGGAGGGCCGCGACGCCGCCAGCCACGGCACCGACGAGCCGGCGGAGGGCTAGTCCCCGACGCACGCTGAACGAAGCGGATGCCCGTCCCACCTCGGTGGGGCGGGCATCCGTCGTCTCCGGTCGCCGCCGATCGGGCGGTGGCGGCCGAGATGCTCACTTGCCGTCGTTCGGGTCGCCCGGGTAGGGCACGGAGGGCGCCGGGCCGACCGAGAAGGATGGCTCCGGTTCCGGGCTCGTGCTCCCGGGCGGGCTGGGGGCCAGCGCCGGATCCGGGGTCGGGGCGCCCGGGGGATCCGCGGTCGGCACGGTCGTGCCCCCGCCCGGATCCGTGCCCTCGCCCGGTGACGTGCTCGGCGCGACCGTGGCGGGGACGGGCGAGCCCGGTCCTCCACCGCTCCACGCGATCGCGACGGCGGCGACGATCGCGGCGACCACGACGAGCACCGCCGCGAGCGCGATCAGCACGCGCGTGCGGGGCCGGACGGGACGGGCGTCGTCGCCCGAACCCGCGCCCTCGGCGTCCCCGGTCACGTCCGCCTCGTCCGCTCAGTCCGCGACGGTGATGGCGGTGCCCACGAGCTGGGCCCGGCCGACGACGTGCGGGAGCATCAGGAAGCCGAGGACCGCGGGGGTCGCGCCCTCGGGCACGTCCAGCGACTCCACGTCCAGGGCCGTCACGGTGAAGAAGTAGCGGTGCGTGCCGTGGCCCTCGGGAGGAGTCGCCCCCGCGAACCGCTTCTCGCGCGACTCGTTGTGGATGGTGATCGCCCCCTCGGGCAGGAGGCCCGCGTCCGGGTCGCCCGCGCCCTCGGGGAGCGACGTCGTCGACGCGGGGATGTCCTTGACGGCCCAGTGCCAGTAGCCGCTGCCGGTGGGGGCGTCGGGGTCGTAGCACGTGACGACGTAGCTCCGCGTCTCGGACGCCGCGCCCGTCCAGGCGAGGGCGGGGGAGCGGTCCGCGCCGCCCTGCGAGGCGCCGCGCGCGGCGAGCGGCAGAGGCGCCCCGTCGGCGAAGCCGGGGCTGGTGAGGTGGAAGGGGGCGGCATCCGGCAGGCGGTGCAGCGGGTCGTTGGTCATGGGGGTCCTCTCGGTGGTCCTGACCCGACCAGCCTCGCACGGTGGCATCGTCGTCGGTCGGGATCCGCCCCAGGACCGGCATCGCCCTCGGGACGCGAGCGCGGTCCCGCAGCGGGGCACGGGGGACGGGCGATGCGAGGGTCGGAAGTCCGGGAGAGATGACGAGCAGCCTGGCAGGCCCCCGAAGAGGGGCTGGGTCGCGTCGCCTGGGGCTCGCTAGCGTTGTCGATGCGGGATCGGCCGAGGAGCCACCCGCCTCCGGGGGACGCATCGGGGGATGCAGGCCGCCGAGGGGTGCCGGGATCGGGGGATCCACGGCACCCCTTCCGGTCGGCCGCACCTCTCGGGGCCGTGCGCCCCGATCGCGTGCGACGTCCCGCCGGTCCGCACGAGGCGGTCACGGTCGGCGCGTGTCCACGGGGCGAAGGCGCGTCACCCCGATCCGTTGGTACGCAAACCGTTCGCCTGCTGGGCGGTACGATCGGGAGCGTGACGTCGTCCCCTCCCACCTCCCCGACGGTCGCGCCCGGTTCGATCCCGCGACGCCGGGGTAGCGCCGCGGCGGGCGGACGAGGCAGC
Source organism: Clavibacter tessellarius (assembly GCF_001618005.1). Classification (GTDB taxonomy): domain Bacteria; phylum Actinomycetota; class Actinomycetes; order Actinomycetales; family Microbacteriaceae; genus Clavibacter; species Clavibacter tessellarius_A. The sequence goes on along the minus strand of NZ_LQXA01000013.1, from coordinate 56,573 downwards.
GCGTCGACGGAGCAGGCGACGACGTCGTCGACCCTCGCCGACACGACCGTCCAGGCCGCGGGCGCCCTCGTCCTCGAGGCCGTCGCCGAGCCGGGCCTCCTGGCCGGCGGCAGCATCCCGCATCCCGCGCGGCGTCGCGCGATCGGCGACACCGACCTCCGCGTCTTCCCCCTCGCCCTCGGCGGCAACGTCTTCGGCTGGACCGCGGGCGCCGAGGACACGGCAGCCATCCTCGACCGCTACCAGGAGGCCGGCGGCAACTTCCTCGACACCGCCGACTCCTACGCCAGCGGCCGCAGCGAGCACATGATCGGTTCGTGGATGCGCGAGCGGCGCAACCGCGACTCGATGGTCGTCGCCACCAAGATCGGCAAGAGCGAGGACTTCCCGGGCCTCGGCTCCTCCCGCATCGAGCGCGCCGTGGACGCGAGCCTGTCCCGGCTCGGCACCGACACGATCGACCTCCTCTACTTCCACTGGGACGACCTCGACGTGCCGCTCGAGGAGAGCCTCTCCGCCGCCGGGCGCCTCATCGCGTCCGGCAAGGTGCGCTACCTCGCGGCGTCGAACTACGCGGCGGAGCGGCTGCTGCACGCGCGCATCCTGGGCGGGCTGTACGACGCGCCCCGATTCGTCGCGCTGCAGACCCACTACAACCTCGTCAACCGGGCGCCCTACGAGTCGGACTACCTCGATGTCGTGCGCGGCCAGCAGCTCTCCGTGATGCCCTACTTCGCGCTCGCGAACGGCTTCCTCACCGGCAAGTACCGCACGCGGGACTCCGTGCGCGAGGGCGCGCGGGGGCAGCGGGCGGCGAAGTACCTCAACCGGCGCGGGCTGCGCGTTCTCGCGGCGCTCGACGAGATCGCGGAGCAGCATTCCACGAGCGTCGCGACGGTCGCGCTGGCATGGCTGCTGGCGAAGCCCGGCGTCGTCGCGCCGGTGGCGAGCGCGAGCCGGCCGGAGCAGGTGCACGACCTGGTCCACGCGGCGCATGTGCAGCTGTCGCGGCACGACGTCACACGTCTCGACCGCGCCTCGGAGTAGTCCGCTCACAGGCGCGGGCCTCGTCCACCGTCCCCGGGATGTGGATCGAGCCGCGTCCCGTCATGCCCGCCCGGCTACCTTTCCCCCACCGCGACGCCGACGCCCTCCGCGTCCATGTCCGCGCGCGGCATCCGACGCCCCGGGGGAGACGACCTTGCACGAACGACCGAGCGATGCGCCGCGCCGACGCCGAGCTGCCGCTGCCGCCCTGCTGGTGGCGCTGTCAGTCACCGCGCTCGGCGGGTGCGCCCCGTCCGAGACCCCGGACCCCACGCCGGCGCCCGCGCCCTCGTTGACGCAGGAGCAGCAGGATGATGCGGCGTTCGAGGATGTGTTGTCCGGCTTCCTCGCGCTGCCTTTTGAGGGAGAGACACAGGATGACTTGCGGCCCTTCCTGGTAGGAGATGCCCTAACAAATGAACAGCGAGAAATTTCTCAATACCAATCATCACAGCAAACTGTTGTCGGCAAAGACACGTATTATAATTTTCGAGTGACCGATCGTGGATCGAATTACATGGTTGCGCAAGTTTGTTTAGATGTCAGTGGCACCAGGGTGCTCGATGCTGAAAAGCGAGATGTCACCCCTAAGCGTGATTCGACAATCTCACTTCAGTTAAAAGCCGTGTTTAACGAGAATAATGCGTGGCGCATCAGTGACCTTGTTCCAAACGATAAGGTTCGAGCATGCGATTGAGGGCGGCGGTAGTTTGCTTGTTGTCCGTGACTCTTCTTCTAATAGTCGCGCCGCAGGCACAGGCTGAAGACGCAGCATGCGCGCGCCGGGGTTTGGGGAGTACCTCGTGTGTGGGCGCCGAAATCGGGCCAGGTGGAGTCATAGTCCACGGGACCTCCACTTCTCCATCGCAACAGCCGGCACCAAACACAATCAATCCAATTGTCGATCGTTCTGAGCCGCAGGTAACGCCTCAAGCCCCACCCCCGGTACCCCGCGGGCGCCTCGCCGCTGACACGGACACGCCCTGCACGCCGGGCGCCGGGTCGTGCGCAGACGGGCACCATGTATTCCTGCCGCCCGCCCAGGCGCCCGCGAAGCCCGCCGATCCGGCTCCCGCAGCGCCCGCGGCACCGGGCGTGACGCTCGACGACGTCGCCGGCTTCGTGCCGCGCGACGCGTCCATCCGGTCGCAGCCCAACGGGTGGGCGCTGGTCGGATCGCCGGTCAACCTCCTCACCGACGCCGGAGCGCAGGTCGTGGGCGGGACGCTCCTCGGGCGGCCGGCGCAGGTGCGGTTCGTGCCCGTGTCCTTCACCTGGGATCACGGGGACGGGACGACCACCACCGTGCAGGGTCCCGGGGCCTCATGGCGGGATCTCCGCCAGCAGGAGTTCACGACCACACCCACCAGCCACGTATACGGGCGGATGGGGGACCGGCGGGTCTCGCTCACCATCGCGTACTCGCCGTCCTACCGCTTCGACGGCGGGGCCTGGCAGCAGATCCCGGGCACGCTGCCCGTCACCGTCGGCCCGGTCACGATCCACGTGCTGCAGGGGTCCACCGTCCTGGTCGGCGGCGCGTGCGGGGCGCGGGACGCCGGGCCCGGATGCTGATCCACGCGCGGCGGCGGCCCCCGCGTCCACCGATCCGGCGTCAGACCCGTGGCGTAGGGTGACGATGATGTCGCGCCCCGTAGAACTCCCCCTCGACCAGCCCGAGCTCACCATCCGCGCGGCGGGCGGGTCACTGGTCCGACGCAGCGTCCTCCCGTCCGGCGTCCGCATCCTCAGCGAGGACGTCCCCGGCAGCAGCAGCGCCACCATCGGCATGTGGGTGGCCGTGGGCTCGCGCGACGAACAGCCGGGAGACCTCGGGTCCACCCACTTCCTCGAGCACCTCCTCTTCAAGGGCACGGCGTCGCGGTCGGCGCTCGACATCGCCGTGGCGTTCGACGCGGTCGGCGGCGAGCACAACGCGGTCACGGCCAAGGAGTACACCTGCTACTACGCCAAGGTCCGGGATCGCGACCTCGGCATGGCCGTCGACGTGCTGGCCGACATGGTCACCTCGAGCCTCATCGACGCCGAGGAGTTCGAGACCGAGCGCGGGGTCATCCTCGAGGAGCTCGCCATGGCGGACGACGACCCGGGCGACGTCACGAGCGAGCGCTTCTTCGAGGCCGTCCTCGGGGATCACCCGCTCGGCCGTCCCATCGGCGGAAGCCCCGAGGACATTGAGGCGGCCGAGCGCGACGCGGTCGTGGCGCACTACCGACGCAACTACCGCCCGCAGGACCTCGTCGTCACCGCCGCCGGCGCCGTCGACCACGACGCCCTCGTCGCGCGGGTCACGGCCGGCCTCGAGCGCGCGGGCTGGGACCTCTCCGTCCAGGCCGCCCCCGTCGCCCGTCGCACGGGAGCCGCGCCGACCATCACCCGCGGCAGCGACCTGGTCGTGGTCGACCGTCCCATCGAGCAGACCAACATCCTGCTCGGCGTCCCGGGCCTCGCGGCGTCCGACGGCCGCCGGCCGGCCCTCGCCATGCTGAACAGCGTGCTCGGCGGCGGCATGTCGTCGCGCCTCTTCCAGGAGGTGCGCGAGAAGCGCGGCCTCGCGTACTCCGTCTACTCGTTCGGCGCCTCGTACTCCGACGCCGGGGTCTTCGGGCTCTACGCCGGATGCACGGCCGCCAAGACCGCGCAGGTCTCGCGCCTCATGCTCGACGAGTTCCGCCGCCTCGCCGACGAGCACGTGACCGACGAGGAGCTGACCCGCGCGTTCGGTCAGCTCTCCGGCCAGTCCGCGCTCGCGCTCGAGGACTCGGACACGCGCATGTCGCGACTCGGCCGATCCGAGATCACCACCGGCGAGTTCGTCGACCTCGACGAGACGCTGGTGCGGCTGTCCCGCGTCACCGCGGAGGACGTGCGCGCCCTCGCCGCCGACCTCGCGTCCCGTCCGCTGTCCATCGCCGCCGTGGGCACCGTCGGTGCCGACGCGTTCGCCCCGCTGCTCGCGACCCCCTCGCTCCTCTAGGAGGAACCGTGTCCCACTACATCTACCTCGTCCGCCACGGCGAGCAGCAGGACGCCGAGCACGGCCTCCCCGACGGTCCGCTCTCCGGACGCGGCAAGCGCCAGGCGCACTGCATCGCGGATCGCCTGAGCGGCGTGCCGTTCACGTCGGTCCGGCACTCGCCGCTGGCCCGCGCGGAGGAGACGGCCGCCATCATGGCGGAGCGGATGCCCGCCATGGAGCCCGAGCCGTCGTCGCTCCTGTTCGACTGCATCCCCTCCGGCCCGGTGCCCGACATGCCGCACGCCTTCGAGTCGTTCTTCGGCGGGATCACCGAGGAGGAGATCGACGCGGGCAGCGCCCAGATGGCCGACGCGGTGAGCGAGTTCCTCGCGCCCGCGCGCGGCGACCGGCACGACCTGCTCATCACGCACAACTTCGTCATCGCGTGGTTCGTGCGGCACGTGTTCGACGCGCCGGAGTGGCGCTGGATGGGCATCAACCAGGCCAACTGCGGCCTCACCATCATCCGCGTGCGCTCGGCGAAGCCGCCCGTGCTCGTCGTGCACAACGACCTCGGCCACCTGCCGGTCGAGCTGCGCACGGGCCTGCCGGAGCAGCAGCCCTACTAGCGGCACGGCGCTGCTTCCTCGCGGATCGCCATCCCGAGGGAGGGCGCCGGCCCGGGCGTCCGCGGCGGCGGCCCCGGTACGCTGGCCGGATGACAACCACGGTCGCCGTCGTCGGCGCAACGGGACGCATGGGCCAGCTGATCACGCAGATCGTCGAGGCGAGCGAGGAGTTCGAGCTCGTCGCCAGCCTCCGCTCGACGGACGAGCTGTCGGACATGCTCGGCGCCGACATCGCGGTCGACGTCACGCTCCCCGCGGTCAGCCAGGGCGTCGTCGAGTACGCGATCGCGCACGGCATGAACGTGCTCGTGGGCACGAGCGGCTGGACGGCCGAGCGCATCCAGGGCCTCGAGCGCCGCATCACCGGCAACCTCGCGGTGGGCGTCATCATCATCCCCAACTTCTCCATCGGCAGCGTGCTCGCGACCTCGTTCGCGCAGATGGCCGCCCGGTTCTACGACTCCATCGAGATCGTCGAGGGACATCGTTCCAGCAAGATCGACTCGCCGTCCGGCACGGCGGTGCGCACCGCGGAGCTCATGTCCCAGGCCCGCGGCGATCGGGGCCCGGTGCAGGCTCCGCACACGGATCAGCGCGCGCGCGGCCAGCAGGTCGCCAGCATCCCGGTGCACAGCCTCCGGATGCAGGGCATCGTCGCCAAGCAGGACGTGCTGTTCGGCGGCAACGGCGAGGTCCTCACGATCAGCCACGACACGCTCGCCCCGAGCGCCTACGAGGCCGGCATCCTGCTCGCGCTCCGTGCCACCCGCAGCGCGCGCGGCGTGAGCGTCGGGCTCGACCGCCTCATCGACCTGGACGGCTCGCGCGAGCGCGCGGCCCGCGCCGCCGACGCCGCGTCCACGACCGGACCGGTGGACGACGGCGGCCCGAGCGGCCAGGCCGCCACCGTCACGAGCTCCTGATGGGCACGCGCATCGGCGTCGGCCTCATGGCCGTGCTCATGGTGCTGTACCTCGTGGTCGCCGGTCAGTTCGCCGTCCTGCTCGTGCTGTCGGGCCAGCCCGTCGGCATCCTGCTCGGGATCGGCCTCGTGCTGCTGTCGCTCGTGGGTGCGTGGGCGCTGGTGCGCGAGCTGGCGTTCGGGGTGCGCAGCGGCAGGCTCGCGCGGATCCTCGAGGAGGAGGGCGGCCTGCCGGTCGACGACCTGCCGACGCGCGCGAGCGGTCGGCCCCTGCGCGACGCGGCCGACGCGTCGTTCCCCGTCTACCAGGCCGAGGTCGAGGACGCGCCCTCGAGCTGGCGGGCCTGGTTCCGCCTCGGGCTCGCCTATGACGCGAGCGGCGACCGCCGTCGCGCCCGCGGCGCGATCCGGCGCGCGATCTCGCTGCACGGCACGCGCGAACCCGCCGCCTGAGCCGTGGGCGCGCACGCGGATCGCTCGCATCCCGTGCGTCCCGCGGATCAGCCCTTCGCGAGCAGCCGGTCGATCGCGAGCTCGACGGTCGGGTCCCGGAAGACGAAGCCGTCGGCGAGCAGCTTCTCCGGGCGGGCGGGCTGGCTGGAGAGCAGCAGCTCCTGGCCCGCGTCCCGCAGCGCCAGCCGGATGAGGGCCTCGGGCGCGGGGATCAGGTAGGGGCGGTGCATCCGCTTCGCGAGGTGGCGCATGAGCCGGTCCGCCATCACGGGCTCGGGCCCGGTGAGGTTCACGGGTCCGGAGATCGACGACGTCAGCAGGTGCACGATGGCGGCGGCCTCGTCGCGCAGGGAGATCCACGGCCACACCTGCCCGCCGGTGCCGAGCTTGCCGGCGAGCCCGAGGTTCGTCAGCAGCCGGAGCGGCGCGAGGGCGCCGGCCTGCGCCAGCACGAGACCGGTGCGGAGGGTCGCGACGCGCACGCCGGCGGGCGCCTCGTGCGCCTCCGCCTCCCACGCCTCCACGACCTCCGCGAGGAAGCCGGCGCCGCGCGGCGAGTCCTCGGTGAGCCGCTGCTGCGGGCGGTCGCCGTAGAAGCCGACGGCGGATCCGTTCAGCAGCACCGCGGGCGGCGTCGCGGCGGCGGACATGGCGTCGACGATGGTGCGCGTCGCCTGCACACGGGACGAGCGGATCTCCTCCTGGTACGGCTTCGTCCACGGCAGGCGGCTGATCGACGCGCCCGAGAGGTTGACGACGGCGTCCACCCCGTCGAGCGCGGCGGGATCGAGCCGCCCCTCGGCGGGCTGCCACTCGCGCTCGTCGGGGGAGGAGGGCGCGTGGCGGACGAGCTTCCGGACCCGGTGGCCCGCGTCGTGCAGCTGCGCCTGCAGCTCGGTGCCGATGGTGCCGCCGGCGCCCGAGATGAGGACGGTGAGCGGGGCGGGGGATGCGGTGCTGTCGGCCATGGTGGCGCCCTTCGTCGGTGCCCCACAGCCTAGGACGCGCCACCGCCCGCGGGCCGGGCGCAGGGCGTGCGCGGCTCGTCGACGGAGGTGCGCGCGCGGCCCTCCCAGCCGGCGTCCCGCGTGACGGCGGTCGCGTACAGTGACGTCGTGCCCCACGACATCGCCTTCCGCTCCGACATGACCGTGGAGCTCGTCCGCTCCAGCGCCCACGACTCCGACGTGATCTTCGCGGCCCGCGTCTCCACCGCCGGCGAGAAGACCCTCGAGCGCGCGCTCGACGAGCCCGACGGCCAGGACCGCGCCCTCGAGGGCGACGTCGACACCGAGGCCGAGGAGAAGCGCGTCAAGCGCGACCGCGGCCTCATCAACTACCTCATGCGCGACCGCCACGGCTCCCCGTTCGAGCACAACTCGATGACCTTCTACGTGCAGGCGCCGATCTTCGTGTTCCGCGAGTTCATGCGCCACCGCATGGCCTCGTACAACGAGGAGTCGGGCCGCTACAAGGAGCTCGACGCGGTGTTCTACGTGCCCGGCCCCGAGCGCAACCTCGTGCAGGTCGGCAAGCCCGGCGCCTACGAGTTCCACGCGGGCACCCCCGAGCAGACTGAGCTCGTGCAGGAGGAGACGCGGCGCACGTCCGCGGAGGCCTACGCGTCGTACCAGCGGATGCTCGAGCAGGGCGTGGCCCGCGAGGTCGCCCGCATCGTGCTCCCGCTCAACATCTACTCGTCGATGTACGTGACCCTCAACGCCCGCGCGCTGATGAACTTCCTGTCGCTGCGCACCAAGCACGAGGACTCGACGTTCCCGAGCTTCCCGCAGCGCGAGATCGAGATGTGCGCCGAGAGGATGGAGACCGAGTTCGAGCGGCTCATGCCCCTCACGCACGCGGCCTTCCAGAAGAACGGCCGCGTCGCGCCGTAGCGCACCGGAGCGGCCCGCCCGCCGACCGTTACCATGGGAGCCGTGTCGTCTGAGAATCCCTTCGGTCAGGTCCTGGTGGCGCTCGTCACCCCCTTCACGGCCGACGGCGAGGTGGACTGGCCGGGCGTCGAGAAGCACATCGACGACGTCATCACCGCGGGCGCGGACGGCATCGTCGTCACCGGCACCACCGGCGAGACGAGCACGCTGACCGACCCGGAGAAGATCAAGCTCGTCGAGGTCGGCCGCTCCGTGAGCGCGGGCCGGGCGAAGATCATCACGGGCGGCGGCTCGAACGAGACCGCGCACGCCATGCAGCTCGCGCGGCAGAGCGAGAAGGCCGGCGCCGACGGCAACATGATCGTCACGCCGTACTACAACAAGCCCACGCAGGCGGGCGTGCTCACGCACTTCCGGATGATCGCGGACGCCACGGACCTGCCGGTCATCCTCTACGACATCCCCGGCCGCACGGGCATCCCCATCCAGTACGAGACCATCCTCCGCGCCGCCAAGCACCCGAACATCCTCGCGGTGAAGGACGCCAAGGGCGACCTCGCGCAGGCGAGCCGCGTGCTCAACCAGACGAGCCTCATGTACTTCGCGGGCGACGACGCCAACGCGCTGCCGACGCTCGCCATCGGCGGCACGGGCCTCATCGGCGTCACCGCGAACATCACGGCCACGCCGTACCGCACCATGGTCGACGCGGTGAACGCGGGCGACCTGAGCGCCGCCACGCATGCGCATCAGCAGCTCGAGCCGCTCGTCCGCGCCGTCATGACGCACGTGCCCGGCACGGTCGCGGCGAAGTACATCCTCCACGGCCTCGGCCGCATCGGCAGCCCGCGTGTGCGCCTGCCCCTCGTGGGACCGGAGGAGTGGGAGGCCGCGCAGATCGAGGACGAGATCGACCTCGTCCGCGACGTCCCCGGCGTGGACTTCCGCAACTTCCGCCCCGACCGCAACGCCGCCGCCGGTGGTGCCCTGCCACAGGTCGCCGGCACCACGCGCTGAGGCGCGCCCGAGCTTCCCGTCGTCGGCCGTCGTGCCGCACCGCCACCAGAGGAGACCCATGGCCCAGGCCGTCTACGATCCGCCCGAGCTGAAGCCCGGCATCCTCCGCATCACCCCGATCGGCGGCCTCGGCGAGATCGGCCGGAACATGACCACGTTCGAGATCGACGGCAAGATCCTCGTCGTCGACTGCGGCGTGCTCTTCCCCGAGGAGCACCAGCCGGGCGTCGACCTGATCCTCCCCGACTTCTCCTCCATCGCGGACCGCCTCGACGACGTGGTCGGCATCGTCCTCACCCACGGCCACGAGGACCACATCGGCGCGGTCCCATACCTGCTGAGGCTCAAGCGGGACATCCCGCTGATCGGCTCCGGCCTCACGCTCGCGCTCATCGAGGCGAAGCTCAAGGAGCACCGGATCACGCCGTACACGTTCCAGGTGAAGGAGGGCGACCGCGAGCGCCTGGGCCCGTTCGAGCTCGAGTTCGTGGCCGTCAACCACTCCATCCCGGATGCGCTCGCCGTCGCCATCACGACCTCGGCCGGCCGGGTGCTGCACACGGGCGACTTCAAGATGGACCAGCTGCCGCTCGACGGCCGGATCACCGACCTGCGCGCCTTCGCGCGCCTGGGGGAGGCCGGCATCGACCTCTTCATGTCCGACTCGACGAACGCCGACGTGCCGGGCTTCACCCCCACCGAGCGCTCCATCGGGCCGGTGCTCGAGGCCGTCATCTCGAAGGCGCCGCGTCGGGTCATCGTCGCGAGCTTCTCGAGCCACGTGCACCGGGTGCAGCAGGTGCTCGACGCGGCGGCCGCGAACGGGCGCCGCGTCGCGTTCATCGGCCGCTCGATGATCCGGAACATGACCATCGCCGCCGAGCTCGGCTACCTCAAGGTGCCGGACGGCATCCTCATCGACGCGAAGAAGGCGGTGGCCCTGCGCGACGACGAGATCGTCTACATGAGCACCGGGTCGCAGGGCGAGCCGATGGCCGTGCTCAGCCGCATGGCGAACCTCGAGCACCAGATCGAGATCGGGCAGGACGACACGGTCATCCTCGCGTCGAGCCTCATCCCGGGCAACGAGAACGCGGTGTACCGCGTGATCAACGGGCTGACCAAGCTGGGCGCGAAGGTCGTGCACAAGGCCAACGCGAAGGTCCACGTCTCGGGCCACGCGGCCGCCGGGGAGCTGCTCTACTGCTACAACATCCTCCGGCCCCGGAACGTCCTGCCGGTGCACGGCGAGTACCGGCACCTGGTCGCGAACCAGCAGCTGGCCATCCAGACGGGCGTGCCGGAGCGCAACACGTTCCTCGCGGAGGACGGCACCGTCCTCGACATGAAGGAGGGGCACGTGCGCGTCACGGGCCAGCTCGACGTCGGGTACGTCTACGTCGACGGGTCCACGGTGGGCGAGATCACCGACGCCGACCTCAAGGACCGCCGCATCCTCTCCGAGGAGGGCTTCGTCACGATCTTCGTGGTGGTCGAGCCGCAGACCGGCAAGGCCATCGTCGGCCCGGAGATCGAGGCGCGCGGGTTCGCCGAGGACAGCCGCGTGTTCGACAGCGTCAAGCCGCTCGTCGTCCGGGCGCTCGCGGAGGCGGCGGCCAACGGCACGCGCGACACGCACGCGTACTCGCAGGTCGTCCGCCGCACGGTCGGCCGCTGGGTCAACTCGTCGCACCGCCGCCGCCCGATGATCATCCCGGTGGTCATCGAGGCGTAGGGCGGCGCACGGGGGCGGGGCGCCGCGCTCCTCATGGGCGCCGTGGCGGGCCCGCTCCCCGCCCGGGTCGCGGTGCGCGTGCCCGTCGTGGACGCGATCCGCTGCCGATGCCCGCCCGGGCGGCACGCGTCCCGCCCGGCCAGGCGTCCCCTCGGCGACGGCGGCGCGGGATAACGTGGGTCGCATGGCTACGAGCACCAGGTCGACCAGCCGCGCCGGGAAGACCTCCTCGGGCGCGCCGCGCGCCACGCCCCCGCGGAAGGGGCGCGCCACCGAGACGAAGCAGCAGACCGTGGCCTACCCCGTGCAGCCCGAGGGGCGCGGCCCACTCGTCGCCGTGTGGATGGGCCTCGCCCACGCCACGGGCGCGCTCTTCCGGGCCCTCGGCCCCGAGAAGCTCGCGAAGGAGGAGCGCCGCGACGGCATCCCCTTCCTCCTCGTGGTGCTCGCGATCGCCGGCGTCGTCGTCGAGTGGTTCAACCCCCTCAACGACGTGGCCATGGCCTTCGACGCGTACACGTTCGGCGGCCTCTTCGGCCGGGTCGCGTTCGCGCTGCCCATCGTGATGGTGCTCCTCGCCCTCTGGCTCTTCCGGCACCCGGCGTCCGTCAGCGACAACGGACGCATCGGCATCGGCGTCTCGCTCTTCCTGGTCTCGATCGCCGCGCTGTGCCACATCCTCACCGGCGCCCCGGATCCCCGCGACGGCATGCTCGCGCTGGCCCGGGCCGGCGGCGTCCTCGGCTGGGTGCTCGCGGCCCCGCTGTCGCTGCTCATCACGCCGATCGGCGCGGGCATCGTGGCAGGGATCCTGCTCCTGCTCTCCCTCTTCATCATCACGCGCACGCCGCCGAACCGCGTGGGTGCGCGACTCCGCGAGCTCTACTCTTACCTCTTCGGCGCCCCGCCGGTGGACGAGGAGCAGCGCGCCGCCGACCGCGCCGCCCGCAAGGCGCAGGCGACGGAGCAGGTCGAGCTCGAGGGGCTCGACGACGAGGGGCCGGTCGACACCGACAGCCTCCCGTGGTGGCGCCGCAACCGCAGCCAGCGCGAGGACGCGCCCGCGTTCGACAGCCCGGTGCTCGCGCCGCACGCCGGATCCGACGACGTCGTCGAGAGAACCGCCGCGGAGGCCCCCACCACGGTCATCGACCGCACGGTGGATCCCGACGCCTCCCGCCCCGAGCCCGGTGCCTTCGCCGGCGACGAGGCCGCCACCCGCCGCATCGACCTCGACGCGCCCGTCGACGCGACGGCGACCGCGATCCTGCCGTCCATCCCGGTGCACCCCACCGGCATCCGCGACGACGACGAGCCCGCCGTCCTGCCCGGCTTCGAGGACGACGGCTCCGACGCGGGCGTCGTCTCGGGGGAGTCCGACGCGCCGCAGGCGCCGTACCGCCTCCCCGCGGCCAGCACCCTCTCGCCCGGCACGCCCGCGAAGTCCCGCTCGTCGGTCAACGACGAGGTGGTGCGCGCGCTCACCGAGGTGCTCACGAACTTCCAGGTCGACGCCACCGTCACCGGCTTCTCGCGCGGCCCGACGGTCACGCGCTACGAGCTCGAGCTCGCGCCCGGCGTCAAGGTCGAGCGCGTCACGGCGCTGGCCAAGAACATCAGCTACGCGGTCGCGTCCAACGAGGTCCGCATCCTCTCGCCCATCCCGGGCCGCAGCGCCATCGGCGTCGAGATCCCGAACACCGACCGCGAGATCGTCTCCCTCGGCGACGTGCTCCGCTCGTCCGCGGCCACGAACAGCGCGCACCCGATGACCATCGGCGTCGGCAAGGACGTCGAGGGCGGCTACGTCATCGCCAACCTCGCGAAGATGCCCCACCTCCTGGTCGCGGGTTCCACGGGTTCCGGCAAGTCGAGCTTCGTCAACTCGATGATCACCTCGCTCCTCATGCGGGCGAAGCCGAGCGACGTGCGCATGGTCCTCATCGACCCGAAGCGCGTGGAGCTCACCATCTACGCGGGCGTGCCGCACCTCATCACGCCCATCATCACCAACCCGAAGAAGGCGGCCGAGGCGCTGCAGTGGGTGGTGAAGGAGATGGACATGAGGTACGACGACCTCGCCAGCTTCGGCTTCCGCCACATCGACGACTTCAACAAGGCCGTCACGAGCGGCTCCATCGTGCTCCCCGAGGGCAGCGAGCGGACGCTGCGCCCGTACCCCTACCTCCTCGTGGTGGTCGACGAGCTCGCGGACCTCATGATGGTCGCGCCGCGCGACGTCGAGGACTCGATCGTCCGCATCACCCAGCTCGCGCGCGCCGCCGGCATCCACCTCGTGCTCGCGACGCAGCGCCCGTCGGTCGACGTGGTCACCGGCCTCATCAAGGCCAACGTGCCGTCGCGTCTCGCGTTCGCGGTGTCGAGCATGACCGACTCCCGCGTGATCCTCGACCAGCCCGGCGCCGACAAGCTCATCGGCCAGGGCGACGGCCTCTTCCTCCCCATGGGCGCCAACAAGGCGGTCCGCGTGCAGGGCGCGTGGGTGCAGGAGGCCGAGATCGCGAAGGTCGTCGAGCACGTCACGCGCCAGGCCCGGCCCGAGTACCGCCAGGACGTCGCGGTCGCCGCCGAGAAGAAGGAGATCGACGCGGACATCGGCGACGACCTCGAGGTGCTCCTCGCGGCCGCCGAGCTCGTCGTCAGCACGCAGTTCGGATCCACGTCGATGCTCCAGCGGAAGCTGCGCGTCGGGTTCGCCAAGGCCGGCCGCCTCATGGACCTCCTCGAGGCCCGCGAGATCGTCGGCCCGTCCGAGGGCTCCAAGGCGCGCGACGTCCTCGTCTCCGCGGAGCAGCTGCCGGGCGTCCTCGCGACGCTGCGGGGGGAGACGCCCGCGGCACCCGCGACCGCCGCCCCGGCAGCCGCGCCCGGCCCCGCGGCCGCCGCTCCCGCCGAGACGGACGACGGGAACCGCTACCCGTCGGATCCGCTGCACAAGGACCTCGACGCGTACGAGCAGGTGGAGGCCGAGGGCGACGACGACGCCTGGGGCCTCACGGGCAGGGACTGACCGGTGGCCGATCGCATCGCATCGGGTGCTGCCGGGGCACCGCGTGTCTGGCGCGCGGGCGACTCCCCGGCGAGCCCCTGGAACGTCGCCAACATCCTCACGATCGTGCGGATCCTGCTGGCCCCCGTCTTCGTCGTCCTCCTCGCGGCCGACGACGGATCCGACGGCCCGCTGCGGTACGCCGCCGCGGCGCTCTTCATCGTGGCCATCGCGACCGACGGCGTCGACGGGCACATCGCCCGCAGCCGGAACCTCGTGACCGACCTGGGCAAGCTCCTCGACCCCATCGCCGACAAGGTGCTCACGGGCGCCGCCCTCGTGATGCTGTCCGTGCTCGGCGAGCTCCCGTGGTGGGTCACCATCGTGATCCTCGTGCGCGAGCTCGGCATCACGGCCTACCGCTTCGCCGTGCTGCGGGACCGCGTCGTCGCGGCGTCCCGCGGCGGCAAGCTGAAGACCGTCGCGCAGGCCGTGGCCATCAGCGTCGCGCTCCTGCCGCTGTGGGACGTCGTGGGGGGCGGCATGCACGTCGTGAACACGGTGCTCATGTCCATCGCCCTCGTCCTCACGGTGCTCTCCGGGCTCGACTACATGCGGCAGGCGCTGCGGGCGGAGCGCGCCTCGTGAGCGGCGCGTTCGGCGTCGCGGACTCCGCGGATGCCACGGACGAGGACCTCGCCGCGCGCGTGATCGCCGCGCTGGTCGCGAGTGGGCGCCGTCTCGCCGTGGCCGAGTCGCTCACCGGAGGGCTCCTCACCGCCGCCCTCGTGGGCGTCCCCGGCGCCTCGCGGGCGCTGACCGGCGGCATCGTCTCCTACGACACCGCGCTCAAGCGCACGCTGCTCGGCGTCGAGGCGTCTATCCTCGCGGTGCACGGCGCCGTGCACCCCGACGTCGCCCGGCAGATGGCGCGCGGCGTGCGTGAGGCCTGCGAGGTCGACGGGCGCCCCGCCGACGTCGGGGTCGCCACCACCGGGGCGGCCGGTCCCGATCCGCAGGACGGCCAGGCTCCCGGCACGGCCTTCGTCGGGCTCTCCCTCGACGGCGACTCCCGCGCCATCGCCCTGCACCTCGACGGTGACCGCCAGCAGGTCCGTGCGAGCGTGGTCCACGAGGCGCTCCGGGCCCTCGCCGACGCGCTCGGATCCGGTGGGAACATCTGATGGCCGGCCCGCGTTGCCGTAAGCAGGTTCACAAGCAACGCCCAGTGCCCCTGCTTAGCGTGAGTCCTCGGCCAGATGCTCGCGCATCAGCCCCGGACCTCCGGTTCGATCAGGCACCAGGCGCAACGAGGAGGGTCCCGTGGTTCTAGTCCGTCAGGAGATCGGCGACGTCCTTCGGGACTTCCGCCTGCAGAAGGGGCGCACGCTCCGCCAGGTCGCCAGCAAGGCCAGCGTCGCGCTCGGCTACCTCAGCGAGGTCGAGCGGGGCCAGAAGGAGGCGTCGAGCGAGATCCTCGCCTCCGTCGCCGACGCGCTCGACACGCCCATCTCGGTCATCATGCGCGAGGTCGGCGACCGTCTCGCCGTCATCGAGGGCCTCAACCCCATCCCGGACACGATCCCCGACGACCTGGTCGCCGGCTTCGACAGCGACCTCGTCGCGCGCTGAGTCTCGCAGCTCTCCCCACCTCCCGCCCCGCCCGTCATCGTGACGGGCGGGGCGTCGTCGTCCGGTGGCCCGCTCGACGCGGTCGCCGCGCGGACGGTCGGAGAGCAGCGGGTAGCGTGAGGGCATGCGACTGAGCGAGTTCCAGCGGGCCGTGGCCGACGAGTTCGGCGCCGGCTACGGACCGGTGCTCGTCGCCGACCTCGTGCTCGGGGAGCTCGGCGGACGCACGTGCGCGCAGGCCCTGAAGGACGGCACCCCCGCCCGCGAGGCGTGGCTCGCGCTCTGTCGCGCGCAGGACGTCCCGCGGTCGCGGTGGAACGGCGCCGGCGTGCCCGAGCCCCGCTCCTGAGCGGTTCCGGCCCGGCGTGCCGGGGACGACGCCTCGCGACACGCGGCGCGTCGTTCGAATATCCCTTCGAACGCGCGTAGTCTCCCCACAGGAGCGAATCGAAGCGCGGACTGCACAGGTCAGGCGCCTCCGGCAGGGATGTCGGCGGGGCCGCATAACGTGCACCTCGCGGAGATCACCCGTCGCCTTGTCGGCACCGGATCCCGCAGCCCGCGGCATCGGAGCGACAGCCTGCAGGCAACCCACCTTCGACACGAGGAGCACCCCATGGCATCATCCGCAGATCGCGAGAAGTCTCTCGAGACCGCGCTCGCCCAGATCGACCGTCAGTTCGGCAAGGGCTCGGTCATGCGCCTGGGCAGCGACGAGCGCGCGCCCGTCGCCGTCATCCCCACCGGCTCCGTCGCGCTGGACGTGGCGCTCGGCATCGGCGGGCTCCCGCGCGGCCGCATCGTCGAGATCTACGGTCCGGAGTCCTCGGGAAAGACCACGCTCACCCTGCACGCCATCGCCAACGCCCAGCGCGCCGGCGGCATCGCGGCCTTCATCGACGCGGAGCACGCGCTCGACCCGGAGTACGCCAAGAAGCTCGGCGTCGACATCGACGCCCTCCTCGTCTCCCAGCCCGACACGGGCGAGCAGGCCCTCGAGATCGCCGACATGCTCGTGCGCTCGGGGTCCATCGACCTCGTCGTCATCGACTCCGTGGCGGCGCTCGTTCCGCGCGCCGAGATCGAGGGCGAGATGGGCGACTCGCACGTCGGTCTCCAGGCCCGGCTCATGTCCCAGGCGCTCCGCAAGCTCACCGGTGGGCTCAACCAGACGCAGACCACCATGATCTTCATCAACCAGCTCCGCGAGAAGATCGGCGTGTTCTTCGGCAGCCCGGAGACCACCGCGGGCGGCAAGGCGCTGAAGTTCTACGCGTCGGTGCGACTCGACATCCGCCGCATCGAGACCCTGAAGGACGGCACGGACGCGGTCGGCAACCGCACCCGCGTCAAGGTCGTGAAGAACAAGATGGCGCCGCCCTTCAAGCAGGCGGAGTTCGACATCCTGTACGGCACGGGCATCTCCCGTGAGGGCAGCCTCATCGACTTCGGCGTCGAGCACGAGATCGTCCGCAAGTCGGGCGCCTGGTACACCTACGACGGCGACCAGCTCGGCCAGGGTAAGGAGAACTCGCGCAAGCACCTCCTCAACAACCCGGAGATCGCCGCCGAGATCGAGCAGAAGATCAAGGTCAAGCTCGGCCTCGTGAAGGACCCGAACGCCGTTGAGGCCGCGGCCGACGCGGCACCGGCGCCCGTCGCCGCCGTGGCGCCCAAGGCGTCCGCCCGCAAGAGCGCCTGACCCGGCGCACCCCGGCGGGGCGCATCGCACGGATGCGCCCCGCCCTCCTGCACGACATCGGCCCGCCACCCGCCGCGCCCGCGCGAGGCGAGGGCGCGCGCCACCCGAGGACGGACGCACCATGGTCAGATTCCCCTCCGAGAACGAGCAGGGCACCGGTCCCGGTGCCGACGAGGTCGCGCCCGTCGCGTCGCTCGCCGACCGTCGGTCCCGGCGCGCCGCGACACGGCCGCGGGTCGAGCCGGAGGTGCCCGCCGTCGAGGCGCCGGCTCCTCGCGTGGAGCCCACGCCCCCCGCACGTGGCCGGACCGTGAGCGAGGTGGACGGCGTCGTCACGATCGGCGCGGCGGTCGACGCGTCCGAGGCGGGGCGGGCTCTCGCGGCCCAGGAGCGCATCGCGGAGGCGCGACGCGTCCTGGCGGAGGCCGAGGCGCAGGCGGCGCGCGGGGCAGACGGCCCCTCGCGGGAGCCGGCGCCGGGCGCGCAGTCCGAGACCGTCGAGACGCCCGAGGAGACCCCGGCCGCGTGGCGGGCCGAGGAGCAGCGGGCGGCCCGTGCGCGGGAGAAGGCCGAGCAGGATGAGGCCTACCGTCGGGACATGGTCCGGCTGGAGGAGGATCGCGTCGAGGACGAGCGTCGCGAAGCCGAGGCGGAGGACGAGCGGGTAGCGGAGCGCACGCCCGAGCGCCAGCGTCGGCGGGCGGACAACGTGCTCGCCAACCGCCTCCGCGGCCGCGGGCTGTCGCTCGCGGAGGCCCACGAGGTGCTGGCAGGGGCGGAGATCGATCCCGACATCGTCGAGGAGACGCTCGCCCGCTACGTCTCGCTGCAGTACATCGACGAGGCCGCGCTGGCCGAGCAGATCCTCCACACCCACCTCGATCGCAAGGGCCTCGGCCGCCGATCCGTGGAGATGGAGATGCGTCGCCGCAAGCTCGACCCCCTCGTCATCGAGGAGGCCATGGCGGAGCAGCCGGACGACGAGCTGGCCCGCGCCACCGAGGTCGCCATGAAGCGGGTCGGTCAGCTGTCCTCCTACGACGACGAGACGGCGGAGCGTCGGCTCACGTCGTTCCTCATGCGCCGCGGGTACGGCGGAGGCGTCGTGCGCGACGCGGCGAAGGCGGCGCTGGCCACCCGACGCGGATCCTCGCGCGTGCGCTTCCGCTGAGGCGACGGCAGCGGGTGGGGTGGATGCCCGGCCGTAGGATTGGACGATCATGAGCACCGTCGCCGAGCACGTCCGCGCGTCCCGTCCCACCGACGGCGTCAGGCCCCGCACCTACGAGGTCCGCACCTACGGCTGCCAGATGAACGTGCACGACTCCGAGCGGCTCACGGGATCGCTCGAGGCGGCCGGTTACGTATCGGCAGAGGGCGCCGAGCCCGACATCGTGGTCATCAACACATGCGCCGTCCGCGAGAACGCGGACAACAAGCTCTACGGCAACCTCGGTCATCTCGCCAGCGTGAAGCGCCGGCACGAGGGCATGCAGATCGCCGTCGGCGGCTGCCTCGCGCAGAAGGACCGGGCGACGGTCCTCGAGAAGGCCCCCTGGGTCGACGTCGTGTTCGGCACCCACAACATGGGCGCGCTCCCCACGCTGCTCGAACGGGCGCGGCACAACGGGGAGGCGCAGCTCGAGATCCTCGAGAGCCTCGAGACGTTCCCCTCGACGCTCCCCACCAAGCGCGACGAGATCGCGAGCGGCTGGGTGTCGATCTCCGTGGGCTGCAACAACACCTGCACGTTCTGCATCGTGCCCGCGCTCCGCGGCAAGGAGAAGGACAGGCGTCCCGGCGACATCCTCGCCGAGATCCAGGCGCTCGTCGACGACGGGGCGGTCGAGGTCACGCTGCTCGGCCAGAACGTGAACTCCTACGGGGTCGAGTTCGGCGACCGACACGCCTTCGGCAAGCTGCTCCGCGCGGCCGGCGCCATCGATGGGCTCGAGCGCATCCGCTTCACGAGCCCGCATCCGGCCGCCTTCACCGACGACGTCATCGACGCCATGGCCGAGACGCCCGCCGTCATGCCGCAGCTGCACATGCCGCTCCAGTCCGGCTCCGACCGCGTCCTCAAGGCCATGCGCCGCTCGTACCGGTCGGAGCGCTTCCTCGGGATCCTCGACCGGGTGCGCACGCGCATCCCGGACGCCGCCATCACTACCGACATCATCGTCGGCTTCCCGGGCGAGACCGAGGAGGACTTCCAGGAGACGCTGCGGGTCGTCGGGGCGTCGCGCTTCTCCTCCGCATTCACCTTCCAGTACTCGATCCGGCCGGGCACCCCCGCGGCGACGATGGACGAGCAGGTGCCGGCCGACGTGGTGAAGGAGCGCTACGCGCGGCTCACCGCGCTGCAGGAGCGCATCAGCCACGAGGAGAACAAGCGCATGGTCGGCCGCACGGTCGAGGTGCTCGTGAGCGCGCACGAGGGGCGCAAGGACGGCGACACGCGGCGCGTCACTGGCCGTGCCCAGGACGGGCGTCTCGTCCACCTCGACGTGCCCGAGGGGAGCGGCGAGCCGCGTCCCGGCGACGCGGTGACCGTGGAGATCACCCGCGCCGCGCCCTTCCACCTCATCGCCGATGCCGTCCACCAGGCGCCGCTGCGCATCCGCCGCACGCGTGCGGGCGACGCATACGAGCGCGCGCAGGCCGACTCGTGCGGTGTGGCGGCCGCGCCGACGACCGGTCCCGGCGCCGGAGGGGCGCCCCGCGTCTCGCTCGGCCTGCCCTCGCTCCGCGTGGCGGCGCTGGGCGACGGCGGGTCCGTGCACCCGCGCCACCGGGCGTGACCCCGATCATCGCGGTCGTCGGCGCCACGGGCACCGGCAAGTCCGCGCTCTCGCTCGACATCGCGGAGCGGATCCGCTCCGAGGGGAGTGCGGCCGAGATCGTGAACGCGGACGCCATGCAGCTCTACCGCGGCATGGACATCGGCACCGCCAAGCTCCCGGAGGGGGAGCGCCGCGGCATCCCGCACCACCTCCTCGACGTCCTCGACGTGACGGCCGAGGCCACCGTCGCGGCGTACCAGGAGGACGCGCGCGCCGCGGTGCGCGCGATCCTCGGGCGGGGAGCCGTCCCCATCCTCGTCGGGGGCTCGGGGCTCTACGTCTCCTCCGTGCTGTTCGACTACGACTTCCCGGGCACCGATCCGGAGATCCGGCAGCGTCTCGAGCGCGAGCTCGTCGAGACCGGTCCGGGGATGCTGCACCGTCGGCTCCGCGAGGTCGATCCCGCGGCCGCGCAGCGCATCGGCGCCCACAACGGCCGACGGCTGGTCCGGGCCCTGGAGGTCGCCGAGATCTCCGGTGCCCAGCCGGCGCGCGAGACGGCCGAGCCGCAGGCCTGGCACCCCGCGCGCATCCTGGCCCTCACGCTCCCGCGCGAGGAGCTCGTCCCGCGGCTCGACGCGCGCGTCGAGGGCATGTGGGCCGCCGGCCTCGTCGACGAGGTGGCCGGGCTGCTGCCCGCGGGTCTCGCCGACGGCGTCACCGCGTCGCGGGCCATCGGCTACGCGCAGGCGGCGCGACAGCTCGCGGGCGAGATCACGGAGGCGGAGGCCGTCGAGGAGACGCGCGCGCTGACCCGCCGGTACGCCCGTCGACAGGTGTCCTGGTTCGGCCGCTACACCGAGGCGGTGCGGCTCGATGCGCGCGACGACCAGCTCCTGGCGCAGGCCCTCGACGCCCTCCCGGTGACGCGCCCGTAGGCTGGCGGCATGGCAGACCTGCAGTTCACCAAGGGACAGGGCACGGGCAACGACTTCGTGCTGTACGCCGATCCCGCGGGCGAGATCCAGCTGACCGACACGCAGGTGCAGGCGCTCTGCGACCGCCACTTCGGCATCGGCGGCGACGGCACGATCCGCGCGGTCCTGTCGAGCCGGATCCCCGAGGGCCAGGCGGCCCTCGCGGAGGACCCCGACGCCGAGTGGTTCATGGACTACCGCAACGCGGACGGCAGCCCTGCGGAGATGTGCGGCAACGGCATCCGCGTGTTCACGCTCTTCCTCATCGAGAACGGCCTCATCGAGCTGCCGCCGGGCCGCACCGTCCCCATCGGCACCCGCGCCGGCGTGCGCGAGGTGCAGCGCAGCGGATCCGGCTTCCAGGTCGACCTCGGACGCTGGGCCCTCGCCGGCGGCGAGCCCCTGGTGCGCGCCAAGGACCTGCAGGTGGCCCGCCCCGGCCTCGGCATCGACGTCGGGAACCCGCACGTCGTCGTCGCGCTCTCCAGCGAGGACGAGCTCGCGCAGGCCGACCTGGGCTTCGTCCCGCAGCTCGATCCGGAGCCCGCGGGCGGCGTGAACGTCGAGCTGGTCGTCCCCGCGGATCCGCTCGTCGTCGACGGCATCGGCCACATCACGATGCGCGTGCACGAGCGCGGCAGCGGCGAGACGCTGAGCTGCGGCACGGGCGCGGTGGCCGCCGCCCTCGCGACCCGGCACTGGGCGGGCGCGGCGGCCCCGCACCAGTGGCGGGTGCAGGTCCCCGGCGGCGTGCTCGGAGTGCGCATGTTCCCGGCGGAGGACGGCGAGCACGTCGGCCTGTCGGGTCCCGCGGAGCTGGTGTTCGACGGCGTCGTCGCGCTGGCCTGATCGTCGCAGCGGCCCGGCCGTCGTCGTCGGAGCGGAGAGCCGGCCCGTGCCCTAGTCGTCGGCGCGGTGGACGCGCAGCACGCGGAAGCCCTTGTCTGACGCGGCCCGCGTGGTCTCGAGCCCCGCGGGCAGAGCATCGACCAGCCAGCGCTGCAGGGAGTCGGATCCCAGGTTCCGCTGCACCACCAGCCACGCGTCGGCGCCGTCCGCGAGCCGAGGCAGCCAGTGCGTGAGGATCCCGTGCAGGGCCTCCTTGCCCACACGGATGGGCGGGTTCGACCACACCGTGGCGAACGCGAGGTCGGCGGGAACATCCTCGGGCAGCACCGCGTTGACGTTCTCGAGACCGAGGGACCGGGCGTTCGCCCGCGTCAGCTCGAGCGCCCGCTCGTTCACGTCGACCGCCCACACCGTGGCCGACGGCGACCGCATCGCCAGGTCGAGCGCCACCGGCCCCCAGCCGCAGCCCACGTCCAGCAGATGGCCCTCCGCCGGAGGCGTCGGGACGTTGCGCAGCAGCACCAGGGTGCCCTGGTCGACGTGCTCGGGGCTGAAGACGCCGCCCGCGGTCTCGAGGTCGACCGTCCGTCCGCCCAGCTCGACCGTGATGGTGCGGGTGCGCAGGGGGCCGGCCGGCGACGAGGAGAAGTAATGCGCGTCGGCCATGAACGGGACGATACCGGACGCCGACGCTACGATGGGAGCACATGATCACGCACGACGAGCACGACCAGCCCGCGGACCCGACGACGACGTCCACCGAGAGCACCGCCGGGGACGACGTCGTCGCGCGCGTCCTCGCCCGGGCGGAGAACCGGTCCGCCGGCTACGCCCTCTTCCGCGGATCCGGTGCGCAGGCGCTGTCCGCGGCCCCCGACACCGAGCAGGGCTTCGACGGCGACCAGTCCGAGCGCGCGGACCGCCAGGCGCTGCGTCGCGTCGCCGGCCTGTCGACCGAGCTCCAGGACGTCACCGAGGTCGAGTACCGGCAGCTGCGCCTCGAGAACGTCGTGCTGATCGGCGTGTACTCGCAGGGCTCCGTCGACGACGCCGAGAACAGCATGCGCGAGCTCGCGGCTCTCGCCGAGACAGCGGGCGCCGTGGTCCTCGACGGCCTGCTGCAGCGCCGGCCCACCCCGGACCCCAGCACCTACTTCGGCAGCGGCAAGGCCGAGGAGCTGCGTGCGCTCGTCGCCGCGGTCGGTGCCGACACCGTCATCGCCGACACCGAGCTCGCCCCGAGCCAGCGGCGCGCGCTCGAGGACGTGGTGAAGGTCAAGGTCATCGACCGCACCGCCGTGATCCTCGACATCTTCAGCCAGCACGCCAAGAGCCGCGAGGGCAAGGCGCAGGTCGAGCTCGCGCAGCTGCAGTACCTCCTTCCCCGCCTCCGCGGCTGGGGTGACTCGATGTCGCGCCAGGCCGGCGGCCAGGTCGGCGGCGCGGGCGCGGGCATGGGATCCCGCGGTCCGGGTGAGACGAAGATCGAGCTCGACCGCCGACGCATCAACACGCGCATGGCGAAGCTGCGCAAGCAGATCGCCGGGATGAAGCCCGCGCGCGACACGAAGCGCGCCAACCGCGACCGCAACGCCGTGCCGTCGGTGGCCATCGTGGGATACACGAACGCCGGCAAGTCGTCGCTGCTGAACCGGGTGACGAAGGCGGGCGTGCTCGTGGAGAACGCGTTGTTCGCCACCCTCGACGCCACGGTCCGCAAGACCGAGACCGACCAGGGGCAGCTGTACACGCTGGCCGACACGGTGGGCTTCGTCCGCAACCTGCCGCATCAGCTGGTGGAGGCCTTCCGCTCGACGCTGGAGGAGCTCGCGGACTCCGACGTGCTCGTGCACGTCGTGGATGCGTCGCACCCGGATCCAGCCGCACAGCTCGCCACCGTGCACGAGGTCATCGCCGAGGTCGACGCGTCGGGCATCCCGGAGATCGTGGTGTTCAACAAGAGCGACCTCGCGTCGGACGGGGACCGCGTCGTCCTCCGCGGGCTCGCCCCGCAGGGCGTGTTCGTCTCCGCCCGCACGGGCGAGGGCGTCGAGGAGCTGCGTCGCCGCATCGCCGAGCTGCTGCCGCAGCCGACCATCGAGGTCGACCTGCTGGTGCCGTTCGAGCACGGCGAGGTCGTCGCGATGCTGCACGACGGCGCGAAGGTGCTCGAGACGTCCTACGTCGAGGACGGGACGCGCGTGCGCGCGCTCGTCACGGCGGAGCAGCAGGCGCAGGTCGCCCGGTACGCGGTGGTGCCCACCGCCTGATCCGCGACTCCCCGCACGCACGAGAGCGGCCGATCCCCTCGGGGACCGGCCGCTCTCGTGCGTCGTGCGGGCGTCAGACGGAGCGCATGACCGCCACGACCTTGCCGACGACCTCGGCGAAGTCGCCGAGGATCGGCTCGAAGGCGCTGTTGCGGGGCAGCAGCCACGTGTGGCCGTCGCGCTGGCGGAACACCTTGACGGTGGCCTCGTCGTCGAGCATCGCCGCGACGATGTCCCCGTTCTCGGCCGTCTTCTGCTGGCGCACGACGACCCAGTCGCCGTCGCAGATGGCCGCGTCGATCATCGAGTCGCCGACGACGCGCAGCATGAAGAGGTCGCCCTTGCCCACGAGCTGACGGGGGAGGGGGAAGACCTCCTCGACCATCTGCTCGGCGGTGATGGGGATGCCGGCCGCGATGCGCCCGACCATGGGCACCATGGCCGCGTCGCCCACGGGCGTCGACGGCTCGCCGCTCTCGGCGGCGCCGCTGCCGGGGAGGTCGATGAGCACCTCGAGGGCGCGGGGCCGGTTCGGGTCGCGCCGGAGGTAGCCGGAGAGCTCCAGCTGGTTGAGCTGGTGGGTGACGCTGGAGAGCGAGGCGAGGCCCACGGCGTCGCCGATCTCGCGCATGCTCGGCGGGTAGCCCTGGCCGGCGATGGTGCGCTGGATGAACTCCAGGATCGAGATCTGCTTGTCGCTGAGGCTCTTGCGGCGCCTCGTCGCGCCGCCGCCCGCCGCTCGCTCGTCCGTCATGCCACGGCCCGCCTCTCGTCGCCGACGCCCTCCGCGGCGCGTCGACCCGGCGGGGCGACGCCCTCGCGAGGGCGATGTCGGTGGTGCCCGGTGGAATGGAGACCAGGCACTCGAAACTGTATCCACCCGGGGCACCTCGTACAAACACCTGTTCGAGCGTGTCGCGGCCGACGATTCACGATCGGGGCGATGGGGGCTTGCGGAGCGCCGTCTTCGAATGTATGTTCGGAACACAGCTTCGCATCCGGCTCTCCCGGCCGAGAGCCGGGTGCGAGCTGCCGGACCCGCATCGCATGCCGTACCGCACTGCACCGCCGGGCGCGTCGCATCGACGCCCCACCGTCTCGCACGAGAGGTCACCATGAACACCGCAGCCCCCGCCGCCACTGTCAGTGCACCCGCACCCGCACCCGCACCCGCACCCGCACCCGCATCCATCGCCGTCGCGGAGGCCGCCGTCGCGCCGCGCACGCGCCTGCGCATCACCCGTCGAGGCCGCGTCGTCCTCACGGCGCTCGTCGCCATGCCCCTGGCGCTGGGCGTCGGGCTCGTGGCCCTCAACGGCGGCGCCGCCGTCGCGTCGAAGGACGCCGCGGCCGCGCCCCTCGAGTACGTCACCGTCTCGAGCGGCCAGTCCCTCTGGGACCTCGCCGAGGAGATCGCGCCGTCCTCCGACCCGCGCGATGTCATCGCCTCGCTGGTCGACCTCAACCGGCTGCCCACGTCGGACGTCTCGGCGGGCCAGCAGCTCGCCGTGCCGGCGCAGTACGCCCGCTGATCCCTCCTGGCGCCCCCGCACGCGGGCGACGGCAGGCGGGGCCCGCTCGTCTCCCGGTGGCGGCCGGGAGCGAGCGGGGGAGTCGGAGCCGCTCGGTAGCATGGAGGGCATGAGCACCCTCGCGCGCACCGCGCACGTCACGCGGCAGACCAGCGAGTCCAGCATCGAGCTCGAGCTCGACCTCGACGGCACCGGCGCCTCCGAGATCAGCACCTCGGTCCCGTTCTACGACCACATGCTCACCGCCTTCGCGAAGCACTCGCTCACCGACCTGAAGGTCACCGCCACGGGCGACACGCACATCGACGTGCACCACACGGTGGAGGACGTGGGCATCGTCCTCGGCCAGGCCATCCGCCAGGCGCTCGGCGACAAGGCCGGCATCGCGCGCTTCGGCGACGCGCTCGTGCCGCTCGACGAGGCGCTCGTGCAGTCCGTCGTCGACATCTCCGGTCGCCCGTTCCTCGTGCACTCCGGCGAGCCCGCCGGGTTCGAGATGCACCTCATCGGCGGCCACTTCACCGGATCCATGGTCCGTCACGTCTTCGAGGCCATCACCTTCCACGCGGGCCTCACCGTGCACGTCACCGTGCTCGGGGGACGCGACCCGCACCACATCGCCGAAGCCGAGTTCAAGTCCTTCGCCCGCGCGTTCCGCCAGGCGAAGGAGCTCGACCCGCGGGTGTCCGGGATCCCGTCCACCAAGGGCGCGCTGTGACGCGGCCCTCCGTCGTCGTCCTCGACTACGGAAGCGGCAACGTCCACTCCGCCGTCAAGGCGCTCGAGCTGGCGGGAGCCGACGTCGAGCTCACGGGCGACCCGAGACGGGCCCACGAGGCCGACGGGCTCCTGGTCCCCGGGGTGGGCGCGTTCTCCGCGGTCATGACATCGCTCCGGGCGGCCGGCGGCGACCGCGTCGTGGACCGCCGCCTCGCCGGCGGGCGACCCGTGCTCGGGATCTGCGTCGGCATGCAGGTCATGTTCGACCGGGGCGTGGAGCGCGACGTCGACGTCGCCGGGCTGGGGGAGTGGCCGGGCACGGTGGACCGCCTCGAGTCGGACGTCCTGCCGCACATGGGCTGGAACACGGTCGACGCCCCGTCGGGATCGTCGCTGTTCGCCGGGCTCGAGGAGGAGCGCTTCTACTTCGTGCACTCCTACGCCGCGCGCACCTGGGGCATCGACGCGCTTCCTCCGCTGCCGGCGCCGCGCGTCACGTGGGCCACGCACGGCGAGCGCTTCGTCGCCGCCGTGGAGAACGGCCCGCTGTCCGCCACCCAGTTCCACCCCGAGAAGTCGGGCGAGGCCGGGATCCGGCTGCTCGCCAACTGGCTCGGCACCCTCCGCGCCGCCTGACGGCCCGAACGCCCCGCCGTCGCCGACGGCATCCGCCCGCCCGCACGACAGAACGAGAGCGACCATGAGCGAGTTCACCAGCACGCCCCGCCTGACCCTCCTGCCCGCCGTCGACGTGGCCGGCGGCCAGGCCGTGCGCCTCACGCAGGGCGCGGCCGGCACCGAGACCGGCTACGGCGACCCCGTCGACGCGGCCCGCGACTGGGCCGAGCAGGGCGCCGAGTGGCTGCACCTCGTCGACCTCGACGCCGCGTTCGGCCGCGGCGACAACCTCGCCGTCATCTCCCGGGTGATCCGCGCCATCGACGGCGTGCAGATCGAGCTGTCGGGCGGGATCCGCGACGACCGCTCGCTCGACGTGGCGCTCGAGAGCGGCGCGACGCGCATCAACCTCGGCACCGCGGCGCTCGAGAACCCCGAGTGGGCGGCCAGCGTCATCGCGCAGCACGGCGATGCCGTCGCGGTCGGGCTCGACGTTCGCGGCCGCACCCTCTCGGCCCGCGGCTGGACCCAGGACGGCGGCGACATCTGGGAGGTGCTCGAGCGCCTCGAGGAGGCCGGCTGCGCGCGCTACGTCGTCACCGACGTGACCAAGGACGGCACGCTCCAGGGGCCGAACCTGCAGCTGCTGCGCGACGTGCTCGAGCGCACCGAGCGCCCGGTCGTCGCGTCCGGCGGGGTCTCCAGCCTCGACGACATCGCCGCCCTGCGTGAGCTCGTGCCGCTCGGGCTCGAGGGCGCCATCGTCGGCAAGGCGCTCTACGCGGGCGCGTTCACGCTCGGCCAGGCGCTCGACGTCGCCGGGGAGTGATGACGGGCTCCACGCCGCACGCCGACTCCGCCGGGACGCCCTGGGCCGGCCGCTCCTTCGAGCCGACCGCGTTCCCGGGCGACGACGGATCCGCGCCTCCCGCCCTGGCGGATGCGCTCGCCCGGCACGGACGCGGCGAGGTGGGGGCGGCCGCGGTCGTGGACGCGCTCCGCGACGCCCGCCTGCTCATCCCGCTGGTGGCGCGCCTCGGCGAGGAGGGGGTGGGCGAGACCGGCCTGAAGGCCGACAAGAGCGCCGAGCTGTCGATCATCACGGTCGCCGGGCCCGACGGCCGCACGGTGATGCCGGTGTTCACGTCCGTCGCCGCGATGGGCCGATGGAATCCGGCCGCCCGGCCCGTGCCGACGGACGCCGCGCGGGTCGCGCTGGCCGCCGCGAGCGAGGAGACGGACCTCGTCGTCCTCGACCCGATGTCCGACACCGAGTTCGTGCTGCGTCGTCCCGCCGTCTGGGCGGTCGCGCGGTCGCTGCCGTGGACCCCGAGCCCGGAGGACCCGGAGGTCGTCGCGGAGCTCGAGGAGAGCGTCCGGGAGGAGCCCGCCGTCGTGGCGCTCGGCACGGCGTCGGGGGACCCGCGGGCCCGCCTCGAGGGCCCGGAGCTCCTCATCACGCTGTTGCTCGTCGACGGTCTCGACCGGTCGGCGCTGGACGACCTCCTCGCGCGGGTGCAGGACCGGTGGTCGCGGAGCGCCGTGCTCGCCGACCGCGTCGACAGCATGGGGCTCCGCGTCACCTCGGCCGCCTGACCGGGTGCGCGGGAGCGCCGACCGCGGCAGCGCCTCGGACGTCCTCGGCCTCGTGGGCGGCGCGTGCGCTGGACCCGCGTCCCGGGCGGGCCACGCCGCGCGGGTCGTGCGTCAGGAGACGGGGCCGGTGTACTTCTCGCCGGGGCCCTGGCCGATCGCGTCGGGGTAGGGCGACGCCTCGCGGAACGCGAGCTGCAGCGAGCGGAGGCCGTCGCGGAGGCTGCGCGCGTGCTGGTCGCCGAGCTCGGGGGAGGCGGCGGTGACGAGGCCGGCCAGCGAGATGATCAGCTTCCGCGCCTCGGCGAGGTCGGTCTGCGTCGCGGGGTCGTCGGCGAGCCCGCACTTGACGGCGGCGGCGCTCATGAGGTGGACGGCGGTGGTGGTGATGACCTCAACGGCGGAGACCTCGGCGATGTCGCGGGCGTACTGGTCGGCGACGAAGTCGGCCGTGTCCTCGTCGGCGACGCCCGCGGCGCCTTCGACTCCCTCGGCCGGGCCTGCGGCGTCGACCGCGGCGTCCGGCTCCTCGAAGCGGTGCACGTGCGCGTCCGGCGCGGAGTCGGGACGGGGGGTGTCGGTCATGTCTGTCCTTCGCTGGTGGTGCGGGCGGTGCGGCGGCGGGGAGCGGATGCGGCCCGGTGCGGTGACCCGCCGCGGCGTCGATCCCCGCCCTTCCGGGACGGACCCGGTGTCTGCTATGCTGATCGACGGCTCCGGGGCTGTCACAGTCCCGGTTCGAAAGAGGATTGATCTCCCACCCGCGCTTGACCGCCTCCATAGGTTACCGGGTCGATTTCGCTCCCCCGTCCGAACGGATCCCGCAGGGGAACCCGCAGACGGGAGCCCCGCATCTGCGGGGAAGGGCGTGTTGCCGAGTACGACGCATCCGTCGCACCCTGGTGAAGAACTCTCCTCGTCTCGAATCCGAGCGGCTCACACGCCGCCGGGCCACCCGAAGACACGAATAGGAGCAGTCCATCAGCGATCCCCGTACCAACGATCGAATCCGAGTTCCTGAGGTTCGCCTCGTTGGCCCAGCAGGCGAGCAGGTCGGCGTCGTATCCATCGACGTCGCGCTGCGTCTCGCGCAGGAAGCCGACCTCGACCTCGTCGAGGTCGCGCCCAACTCCAAGCCCCCCGTGGCGAAGATCATGGACTACGGCAAGTTCAAGTACGAGGCCGCGCAGAAGGCCAAGGAAGCACGCCGCAACCAGGCGAACACCATCCTCAAGGAGGTGCGCTTCCGCCTGAAGATCGACAAGCACGACTACGAGACCAAGCGCAAGCGCGCCGAGGGCTTCCTCCAGGACGGCGACAAGGTCAAGGCCATGATCCTGTTCCGCGGCCGCGAGCAGTCGCGTCCCGACCAGGGCGTGCGCCTGCTCAAGATGTTCGCGGAGGACGTCGCCGAGTTCGGCAGCGTCGAGTCCACCCCCACGATCGACGGCCGGAACATGGTCATGGTCATCGGACCGCACAAGAACAAGTCCGAGGCCAAGGCCGAGGCCAACGCGAAGCGCGACGCCAACAAGGCGAGCGCACGAGAAGCGAGAGAAGAGAACAATGCCTAAGCAGAAGACCCACTCGGGTGCCAAGAAGCGTTTCAAGGTCACCGGCAGCGGCAAGATCATGAAGCAGCAGGCCGGCATGCGCCACAACCTCGAGGTCAAGTCCTCCAAGCGCAAGGCGCGACTCAACCAGGACCAGCCCCTGGCCAAGGCCGACATGAAGGTCGCCAAGAAGCTCCTCGGTCGCTAGACCCCCTCGTCGCCCGCGACACCTGAACTCGAATAGGAACAACTGAAATGGCAAGAGTCAAGAGGGCCGTCAACGCCCACAAGAAGCGTCGGGTCATCCTCGAGCGCGCCGCCGGTTACCGCGGCCAGCGCTCGCGCCTATACCGCAAGGCCAAGGAGCAGGTCACCCATTCCCTCGTCTACGCGTACCGCGACCGCCGCGCCAAGAAGGGCGAGTTCCGCCGCCTCTGGATCCAGCGCATCAACGCCGCCGCCCGTGCGAACGGCCTGACGTACAACCGCCTCATCCAGGGCCTCTCGCTCGCCGGCGTCCAGGTCGACCGTCGCATCCTCGCGGACCTCGCGGTCCACGAGCCCGCGACCTTCGCCTCGCTCGTGCAGACGGCCAAGGCCGCCCTGCCCGCGAACACCTCGGCCCCCAAGGTCGCGGCGAACGCGTAGCGCTTCCCGCCCCACCGCTGATGGCGCGTCCCCGTTCGGGGGCGCGCCATTAGTCTTGGGCCATGCTCGACAACCCCCGCTCCCCGCGCGTCCGAGGCGTCGCCAAGCTCGCGAAGCGGGATGCCCGTGCCGACACCGGCCTCTTCCTGCTCGAGGGTCCGCAGGCCGTGTCCGAGGCTCTCGCCTTCCGGCCCGACCTCGTCCTGGAGCTCTTCGCGACGCCCACGGCGCTCGACCGCTACCCGGATCTCGCGCGCGCGGTCCGCGAGTCGGAGGTCGAGGTCGAGTTCGTCACGGAGGACGTCATCGCGTCGATGGCGGACACCGTCACGCCGCAGGGCGTCGTGGGCGTGTGCCGGCAGTTCCCCACCTCGCTCAAGCAGATCCTCGGCGACGAGCCGCGCCTCATCGCGATCCTCGAGGAGGTGCGCGATCCCGGCAACGCGGGCACCATCATCCGCGCCGCCGACGCCGCCGGAGCCGACGCCGTGATCCTCACGGGCCGGTCGGTCGACCTCTACAACCCCAAGGTCGTGCGCGCCACGACGGGATCGCTGTTCCACCTGCCGGTCGCGATCATGCCCGAGCTCGACGCCGTGCTCGAGCGCGTGAAGGCCGCAGGTCTCCAGGTCCTCGCCGCCGATGTGAAGGGGGACGACCTCCTCGCCGAGCGCTCGTCGGGCGGCCTCGCCGCGCCCACCGCGTGGCTGTTCGGCAACGAGGCCCGCGGCCTCCAGGACGAGCACCTCGCGCTCGCGGACCGCGCCGTCGTCGTGCCGATCTACGGCCAGGCCGAGTCGATGAACCTCGCGACCGCCGCATCCGTGTGCCTCTACGAGTCGGCGTTCGCGCAGCGCGCCTGAGCCGGCGGCCCGACGGTCGGTGCCGCGGACGCCTGACGGCCGCGAGGTCTCCGACGGGCGGGTCCACCGGGCCTGATCGGCGGAAACGCGAGCGGCGCGTCACGATGGGGTGACGATGCCCCGGGGAAACGCGGACGAAACACCGTCATGGATATGGTGTTCGCATGGAGCAGAGCCCGACGGTGGACCCCGCCTCGCCCGCCGCAGCAGCGGTCGGCGAGCCCCTGGTCGTCGTATCCCACGTCAACAAGCACTTCGGGGACCTGCACGTCCTCAAGGACATCTCGACCACGGTCAACCGCGGCGAGGTCGTCGTCGTCATCGGCCCCAGCGGTTCCGGCAAGTCGACGCTGTGCCGCGCGATCAACCGGCTCGAGACCATCGACGACGGCACCATCACCATCGACGGCCAGGACCTCCCGTCCGAGGGCGCCGAGCTCGCGCGCCTCCGCGCCGACGTGGGCATGGTCTTCCAGTCGTTCAACCTGTTCGCGCACAAGACCGTCCTCGAGAACGTGACCCTCGGGCCCATCAAGGTCCGCAAGAAGAGCAAGGCCGAGGCGGAGAAGCGGGCGATGGAGCTCCTCGACCGCGTCGGCGTCGCCAACCAGGCGCAGAAGATGCCCGCCCAGCTCTCCGGCGGCCAGCAGCAGCGCGTCGCGATCGCGCGCGCGCTCGCGATGGACCCGAAGCTGATCCTCCTCGACGAGCCCACCTCGGCGCTCGACCCCGAGATGATCACCGAGGTCCTCGACGTCATGGTCGGCCTCGCGAAGGACGGCATGACGATGGTGGTCGTCACCCACGAGATGGGCTTCGCCCGCAAGGCCGCGGACCGCGTGATCTTCATGGCCGACGGCGCCATCGAGGAGGACACCACCCCGCAGGCGTTCTTCGACGACCCGCAGAGCCCGCGCGCGCAGGACTTCCTCTCGAAGATCCTCGCCCACTGACGCGCGGGCGGGCCGCCCGAGCCGCCCGCCCGCCGCATCCGGACGCCGCCGAGGCAGGCGCGTCCGGGTGCCCGCACGACCCGCACCACGGCACGACCCGCACCACGCGCGACACGTCGCATCCGTCATCCACCTCACCAGCAGAGAAACGGGAACCATGAAGAACAGGAAACTGACCATCGCCGCGGCCGCCGCGATCGTCGTCGTCGCCCTCACGGGCTGCGGCGCCGCCGGCAGCGCGTCGAACGGCAGCATCGATGCCGGCACGAACGCGCCCGAGAACGGCGACGGCCCCTACAAGCTCGAGCTCGCGGAGAACCCCACGTTCGACGAGGGCACCACGATGGCGCGCCTCGCGGCCGCCGGCGAGATGAAGGTCGGCACGAAGTACGACCAGCCGCTCTTCGGCCTCGCGGGACTCGACGGCAAGCCCGCCGGATTCGACGTCGCCATCGCGGCGCTCGTCGCCAGCAAGATGGGCATCCCGTTCGACGGCATCAAGTTCACGGAGACGGTGTCCGCGAACCGCGAGCCCTTCATCCAGAACGGCTCGGTCGATGCGGTCGTCGCGACCTACACGATCAACGACAAGCGCAAGGAGGTCGTGGGCTTCGCGGGACCGTACTACGTCGCCGGCCAGGCGCTCATGGTGCTCGCGGACGACACGACCATCACGACCCCCGAGGACGTCCGCGGCAAGCAGGTCTGCTCCGTCGCCGGATCCACGCCCGCCGCGAACATCGAGGCGAAGTTCGGCGCGGTCGTCGTGCCCACCGACGTCTACAGCAAGTGCCTCGACCCGCTGCGCAACGGCCAGGTGTCCGCGGTCACGACCGACAACGTGATCCTCTCCGGCTTCATCGACCAGAACGAGGGCGAGTTCAAGCTCGTCGGCGACGGCGAGACCTTCACGGAGGAGCCCTACGGCATCGGCATCGCCAAGGACGACGAGGCGTTCCGCACGTTCATCAACGACACGCTGCAGGAGGCCTACGACGACGGCACCTGGGCGCGCCTGTTCGAGGCGACGGCCGGCACGGTCATCGACACGCCGGAGCCCCCGGCGATCGACCGCTACTAGTCCCACCGGGCCCCGCGCGCGCCGACGCGCGCGCGGGGCCCTCCCTCGTCCGGGCGCCCGAGCGCCCGGATCCACCCGCCGTCCGGCCCGCCGGACGCATCATCCAGGAGGTGTGCCGTGGACGTGATCCTCGACAATCTCGACGTGTTCCTCCGGGGGTTCGGCGGCACGCTGCGCCTGCTCCTCACCACGGTGCTCTTCGCGCTCCCGCTCGGGGTCGTGATCGCCGCCATGAGGATCTCGCCCGTCGCGAGCCTCCGCGCCACCTCCACGGTGTACGTCGAGCTGCTGCGGAACACCCCACTCCTGCTCGTCTTCACCTTCTTCAGCGTCGTGATCACGTCGATCTCGGGCGCGCTGCCGTTCATGACGGCCGCGGTGCTCGCGCTCACGCTCTACACGGCGCCGTTCTTCGCCGAGGCGATCCGCTCGGGCATCAACAGCGTGCCGGTCGGGCAGGCCGAGGCGGCGCGCAGCATCGGGCTCACGTTCTCGCAGACGCTCGGGCACGTGATCCTGCCGCAGGCGCTGCGCACGGTCGTGCCGCCGCTGATCAACGTGGTCATCGCGCTCACCAAGAACACGTCGATCGCCGGCGCCTACTTCATCTACGAGATGTTCAACGTGGGCCGCGACGTCGCGAACGCCAACGGGAACGCGGTCGTCTGGGTGTTCGTGGGCGTCGCGTTCTTCTACCTCATCATCACGGTCCCGCTCGGTCAGCTGGCGGACCACCTCGAGAAGCGAGTGGCGGTCTCCCGATGAGCCAGGTCCTCTACGACGTCCCCGGCCCCCGCGCCCGCCGTCGCTCCCGCATCCTCTCCGTCGTCACCGGGGTCGTGCTCGTGGCCGTCCTGGCCTTCGCCGCCGTCAAGCTGCAGCAGGCCGGGCAGTTCAGCCCCGACATCTGGCTCGTGCTCAACGACCCGCTCGTCTGGGGCCTGCTGCTCAAGGGCCTCTGGGTGGTGCTGCAGTCCGCCGCGGTGGCCGCGGTGCTCGCGATCCTGCTCGGCATGGTGCTCGCGCTCCTCCGGATGAGCGAGCACCGGATCGTGCGCTACGCCGTCACCGTGGTGCTCGAGTTCTTCCGCGGCATGCCCGTGCTGCTGATGATGCTGTTCATCTACCTCATCTTCCCGATCGGCCCGTACTGGTCGGTCGTGACGGCGCTCACGCTCTACAACGGCGCGATCATCGGCGAGGCGCTCCGGTCCGGCATCCTCGGCCTCCCGCGCGGCCAGCGCGAGGCGGGCCTCGCCATCGGCCTGCGTCCGCTGCAGAACCGCCTGCTCGTCGAGTTCCCGCAGGCGTTCCGCACGATGCTGCCGATCATCGTCGCCCAGCTGGTGGTGCTCATCAAGGACACCGCGCTCGGCACGATCGTGAGCCTCGTGGGCCTCACCAAGCAGGGGGAGCTGATCCTCGAGGCCACGAGCCGCGACAACTCGCTGCCGATCTTCGTGGTCATGGTGGGGATGTACCTCGTGCTCAACCTCACGGTCTCGACCATCGCGCGTCGCCTCGCCCGCAAGCGCGGTCCGCGTGTCGCGAAGACCGTCGCGGTCGGGACCTCGCAGGGGGCGTAGGCCCTCCGCGGGGCGCTCCCCGCCTCCCGTCACGGGCCCGTCGCACGCACGCGGCGGGCCCGTCGCGCGTCCTCGTGAGGGCGGGTCGCGCCCCGTCCGATCGGTAGACTCGGGCCTCATGTCCGAACCCCAGATCTCCGAGGAGAGCGTCGCCTCCGCCGTGGACGAGGCGATGGCCGCGCTCGCCGCCACCACCGACTCCGCGTCGCTCGCCCAGGCGCGCTCCGCCCACATCGGCGAGGCGTCCCCGCTCGCCCGGCTGAACGGGTCGCTCCGGTCGCTGCCGCCCGCCGAGCGCAAGGACGCCGGCAAGCTCGTCGGCCAGTCGCGCGCCCGCGTAACGCAGGCGTTCCAGGCCCGCGAGGCCGAGATCCAGGAGCAGGAGGCCGCCGAGCGCCTCGTCGCCGAGGCCGTCGACGTCACCGCGCTGCCGAGCCGCTGGCGCGCCGGCGCCCGCCACCCTCTCACCATGCTCGAGGAGCGCATCGCCGACATCTTCGTCGGGATGGGCTGGCAGGTGAACGAGGGCCCGGAGCTCGAGAGCGAGTGGTTCAACTTCGACGCGCTCAACTTCCCGCCCGACCACCCGGCGCGCGCGATGCAGGACTCCTTCTACGTGGATCCGACCGACGCGCACCTGGTGCTCCGCACGCACACGTCGCCCGTGCAGATCCGCACGCTGCTCGCCGACGAGCTGCCGGTCTACACGATCGCGCAGGGCCGCACCTTCCGCAGCGACGAGCTCGACGCGACCCACACGCCCGCGTTCCGCCAGATCGAGGGCATCGCGATCGACCGTGGCCTCACCATGGCGCACCTGCGCGGCACGCTCGAGCACTTCGCGCGCTCCATGTTCGGCGAGGACGCGCGCATCCGGCTCCGCCCCAACTACTTCCCCTTCACGGAGCCGAGCGCCGAGATGGACGTCTGGCACCCGGCCGCCGCGGGCGGACCCCGCTGGATCGAGTGGGGCGGCTGCGGCATGGTGAACCCGAACGTGCTGCGCTCCGCGGGCATCGACCCCGACGAGTACCAGGGCTTCGCGTTCGGCATGGGCACCGAGCGCACCCTCATGTTCCGCAACGACCTCTCCGACATGCGCGACATCGTCGAGGGCGACATCCGATTCGGCGCGCAGTTCGGGATGGTGGTGTAGTCGTGAGGATCCCGATCAGCTGGCTCGGCGAGCACGTCGAGCTCCCCGCGCAGGTCGTCCCCGAGGACGTCCACGCGGCGCTCGTGAAGGTGGGCCTCGAGGAGGAGGACGTGCACGCGTTCTCGATCTCCGGCCCCGTCGTCGTCGGGCAGGTGCTCGAGGCGACCCCCGAGCCCCAGACCAACGGCAAGACCATCAACTGGTGCTCCGTCCGCGTCGCGCCCGAGGGCGCCACGGCGGCCGACGGCGGCGAGGACGTGCGCGGCATCGTCTGCGGCGCGCACAACTTCGTGGTCGGCGACAAGGTCGTGGTGAGCCTGCCGGGCGCGGTGCTCCCCGGCCCGTTCCCCATCAGCGCGCGGAAGACGTACGGGCACGTGTCCGACGGCATGATCGCGTCGTCCCGGGAGCTCGGCCTCGGGGAGGAGCACGACGGCATCCTCGTCCTGTCCTCGCTCGGCCTCGACCCCGAGGTCGGCACGGACGCGCTCGCGCTCCTGCACCTCGACGACACCGCGGTGGAGGTCAACGTCACGCCCGACCGCGGGTATGCGTTCTCGATCCGCGGCATCGCCCGCGAGTACGCGCACGCCACGGGTGCCGCGTTCACCGACCCCGCGGACGCGCTCGCGCTGCTCGCGGCCGACGCGCCCGTCCAGGGCGTCGAGGTGCGCGTCGACGACGCCGCCCCGATCCGCGGACGCGTCGGGGCCGAGGTCTTCGTCACGCGCGTGGTCTCCGGCCTCGACGTCTCCCGTCCCACCCCGCCGTGGATGGTCTCGCGGCTCACGCTGGCCGGCGTCCGGTCGATCTCGCTCGCGGTCGACGTCACGAACTACGTCATGCTCGAGCTCGGCCAGCCGATCCACGCCTACGACCTCGACCGGCTGCAGGGCGGCCTCGTGGTGCGTCGCGCCGCGGAGGGCGAGACGCTCGTGACCCTCGACGGGCGCGAGCGCGCGCTGCACGTCGAGGACCTCGTCATCGCCGACGACTCCGGGCCCGTCGGGCTCGCGGGCGTCATGGGCGGGGCATCCACCGAGGTCGGCGCGGGCACCACGCGCGTGCTGATCGAGGCGGCCGGCTTCGAGCCGGTGTCGATCGCGCGCACGGCCCGCCGGCACAAGCTGCCGAGCGAGGCGTCCAAGCGCTTCGAGCGCGGGGTCGACCCGGCGATCGCGCCGGCTGCCGCGGCGCGCGTCGTGCAGCTCCTCGAGGAGCTCGCGGGCGGGCACGCGGAGGGCCTCGGATCGGTCCTCGACACGAGCACGGCACCGGACGCCGTCGAGCTGCCGCTCGGCTACCCGGCGTCGCTCGTCGGCGTGGACTACACCGCGGACGAGGTGCGCCACGCGCTCGCCGACGTCGGTTGCGCGCTCGAGGAGCGCGACGGCGTCCTCCTCGTCACGCCGCCGACCTGGCGTCCCGACCTCCGGCACCGCGCGGACCTCGTGGAGGAGGTCGCGCGCATCGTCGGCTACGACCGCATCCCGGCCGTGCTGCCCGTCGCGCCGCCCGGCCGCGGCCTCACGGCGGCGCAGCGCCTCCGCCGGCAGGCATCCCTCGTGCTCGCCGCGAGCGGGCTGACCGAGGTCATGGGCTCGCCCTTCGCCTCCGAGGCGCAGAACGCGCGCTTCGGCGCCGCGGACCGCGACGACGCCCCCGCGGTCCGGCTCGCCAACCCGCTCGACGTCGCCTTCCCGCTGCTCCGGCGCTCGCTGCTGCCCGGGCTCGTCGACATCGCGCGGCGCAACCTGTCGCGCGGATCCACCGACCTCGCGCTCTTCGAGACCGGCACCGTGTTCCTGCCGTCGGCGGGCGTCGCGTACGGCTCGCCCGAGATGCCGCCCGGCGCCGCCCGCCCCGACGCGGAGACGCTCCGCGCGCTCGACGCGGGAATCCCGCCGCAGCCGCGCCACGTGGGCGTGCTGATCCTCGGTGACGCCGTGCCGAAGCAGCCGGGCACGCCCGCGCAGCGCGCCGGCCTCGTGGACGCGCTCGACGCGGTCCGCCAGCTCGCGCACGCGGCGGGCGTCGAGATCCGCTTCGAGCAGGGCGCGCACATCGCCCTGCACCCGGGGCGCACGGCCGCCGTCGAGGTCGTCACGTCCGACGGGCCCGTCATCGTCGGCTTCGCGGGGGAGTTGCTGCCCGCGCTCGCCGCGGAGCTCGACCTGCCGGAGCGCGTCGCGCTCGCCGAGGTCGACCTCGACCGGATCGTCGCGCTCGCCGGCGGCACCGTCGAGGTGCGCCCGCTCACGTCGATGCCCGTCGCCACGCAGGACCTCAGCCTGGTGGTGCCGCTCGAGATCCCCGCGGGGGAGATCCTCGGCACGGTGGTCGAGGGGGCGGGCGAGCTGCTCGAGACCGCCCGGCTCGTGGACGACTACCGCGGCCCGGGCGTGGACGCGGGCACCCGCTCGCTCACGTTCGCGCTCCGCTTCCGGGCTCCCGACCGCACGCTGACCGCGGCCGAGGCCAGCGCGGCGCGAGACGGAGCCGTGCGGCTCGCCGCCGAGCGCTTCGGCGCCGCGCTCCGCGA
The DNA here is from genome assembly GCF_001618005.1 of Clavibacter tessellarius. Taxonomy (GTDB): domain Bacteria; phylum Actinomycetota; class Actinomycetes; order Actinomycetales; family Microbacteriaceae; genus Clavibacter; species Clavibacter tessellarius_A. Next base: position 17,827 of record NZ_LQXA01000013.1, on the reverse strand, counting down.
GTAGCGGGCCGGCAGCGGCGTCGATCCGCGCGGGCGGGCTCCTCCCCAGGGAGGGCCCGCCCGCGCGAGCGTCCGGCGCCCGTCTCCCGGCAGGGCGCCCCCGGCACCGGCGCTAGGTTTGATGCATGTCATTCTCAGTCGCCGTCGCGGGCGCCAGCGGCTACGCGGGCGGGGAGCTCCTCCGCCTGCTCGCCGACCACCCGCAGCTCGAGGTCACGACGCTCACCGCCTTCCAGAACGCGGGCGAGCGGCTGCGGCAGGTGCATCCGCACCTCACCTCGTACGCCGACCGCACGTTCGTCGAGACGACGGCCGAGCAGCTCGCCGGCCACGACGTGGTCTTCCTCGCGCTGCCGCACGGCAAGTCCGGCGCCATCACGGCCGAGCTCGACGACTCCACGCTCGTGGTCGACTGCGGCGCCGACCACCGGCTCGTCGACGAGGCGGCGTGGGACGCCTTCTACGGCGGCGACTTCGCGGGTGCCTGGCCCTACGGCCTCCCCGAGCTGCTGCACGCCGAGGAGGGCGGCACCCAGCGCACGCGCCTCTCCGGCGTGAAGCGCATCGCGGTGCCCGGCTGCAACGTCACCGCCATCACGCTCGGGCTCCAGCCCGGCATCCGCGCGGGCGTCATCGAGCCCGAGGACATCGTCGCGGTCCTCGCGGTCGGCCCCTCCGGCGCCGGGCGCTCGCTCCGCACCAACCTGCTGGCGAGCGAGATCCTCGGATCCGCGAGCGCCTACGCGGTCGGCGGCACCCACCGGCACACCCCGGAGATCCGCCAGAACCTCGAGGCCGCGGGCGGCCGGCACGTGAGCGTCTCGTTCACGCCCGTGCTCGTGCCGATGGCGCGGGGGATCCTCGCCACGGCCACCGCGCGCCTCGCGCCCGGCGCCTCCGCGCACGACGTGCGCGCCGCGTGGGAGAGCGCGTACGCCGACGAGCCGTTCGTGCACCTGCTGCCCGAGGGGTCGTTCCCGAACGTGTCCGACGTCACGGGGTCGAACACCGCGCTCGTGGGCCTCGCGGTCGACGAGGCCGCCGGTCGCGTCGTCACGGTCACGGCCATCGACAACCTGGTCAAGGGCACGGCGGGCGCGGCCATCCAGTCGGCCAACATCGCGCTCGGGCTGCCCGAGCATCTCGGCCTCCCGGTGAACGGGGTCGCCCCGTGAGCGTCACCGCCGCACGCGGCTTCGTCGCGGCAGGGGTCGCGGCCGGCCTCAAGTCCACGGGCGCGCTCGACGTGGCCCTCGTCCGCAACACCGGCCCGTCGCAGGCGGCCGCCGCGGTCTTCACCAGCAACCGCTGCCAGGCGAACCCCATCCTCTGGTCGCGCCAGGTCATCGGCGACGGCCGGGTGAGCGCCGTCGTGCTCAACTCCGGCGGCGCCAACTGCTACACCGGGTCCCGCGGGTTCCAGGTCACGCACGCGACCGCCGAGGCGGTCGGCCGCGCGCTCGACGTCTCCAGCGGCGACGTGCTGGTCTGCAGCACGGGCCTCATCGGCGAGCAGCTCCCGCTCGACAAGCTCGAGGACGGCGTGGCCCGCGTGGCCGTCGCGCTCGGCGCGGGCGGCGGGGACGACGCGGCGCGGGCCATCATGACCACCGACACGAAGCCGAAGCAGTCGGCGCGGTCCTCCGACGCCGGCTGGACCGTGGGCGGCATGGCCAAGGGCGCGGGCATGCTCGCACCGGGCCTCGCGACGATGCTCGTCGTCATCACCACGGACGCCGACCTCGACGCCGCCCGGCTCGACGCCGCGCTGCGCGAGGCCACGCGGGTCACGTTCGACCGGCTCGACTCGGACGGCTGCATGTCCACCAACGACCAGGTCACGCTCCTGGCATCCGGTGCATCCGGCCTCGTGCCCGACATCGCGGAGTTCCAGGCCGCCCTCACGGCCGTGTGCGCCGACCTCGCCGAGCAGCTCCAGGCCGATGCCGAGGGCGCGTCCCACGACATCGCCATCGAGGTCGTGCACGCGGCGTCCGACGACGATGCCGTCGAGGTCGGCCGTGCGGTCGCGCGCAGCAACCTGTTCAAGGCCGCCGTCTTCGGCAACGACCCCAACTGGGGCCGCGTGCTCGCCGCGGTCGGCACCACGGGCGCCGCATTCGACCCCTACGGCATCGACGTCGCCATCAACGGCGTCGAGGTGTGCCGCGCGGGCGAGCCGCACGCGAGCCGCGACCTGGTCGACCTGCACCCGCGCGCCGTGCACGTGCTCATCGACCTGCACGCGGGCAACGCGACGGCGACCATCCTCACCAACGACCTCACGCACGACTACGTGCACGAGAACAGCGCGTACGCCAGCTGATGGCGGGCGCAGACAGGACGGACGTGACCGCCATCACGCAGGACGCCGCGGAGCGCGACCAGGCGCAGGCCGAGTCGAAGGCGGCGACGCTCATCGAGTCGCTGTCGTGGCTGCAGCGCTTCCACGACCGCATCGTGGTCGTGAAGTTCGGCGGCAACGCCATGGTCGACGAGGAGCTCACGCGCACCTTCGCGGAGGACGTCGTCTACCTCCGGTACGCCGGGCTCCGGCCGGTCGTCGTGCACGGCGGCGGCCCGCAGATCAGCGCGATGCTCACGCGCCTCGGCATCGAGAGCGAGTTCCGCGGGGGCTACCGCGTCACCACGCCCGAGGTGCTCGAGGTCGTGCGCATGGTGCTCACCGGGCAGGTCAGCCGCGACGTCGTGCGCGGCATCAACGCCCACGGCCCGCTGGCTGCCGCCGTCTCCGGCGAGGACGCGGGCCTGTTCACGGGCCGCCGTCGCGGTGCGGTCGTGGACGGCGTCGAGGTCGACCTCGGCCTCGTGGGCGACGTCGTCTCCGTCGACCCCACGGCCGTGCTCGCGCAGCTCGACGCCGGTCGCATCCCCGTCGTCTCGTCCATCGCGCCCGACGAGTCCGACCCGGCCGTCTCGCTCAACGTCAACGCGGACGCCGCCGCCGCCGCGCTCGCCGTGGCCCTCGGGGCCGAGAAGCTCGTCATCCTCACCGACGTCGCCGGCCTCTACCGCGACTGGCCCGACCGCGGATCGCTCGTCTCCGACATCCGAGCGGACGAGCTCCGCGCCCTGCTGCCCTCCCTCGAGTCGGGCATGATCCCGAAGATGGCCGCGTGCCTCGAGGCGGTCGACGGGGGAGTGCCCAAGGCCGCCATCATCGACGGCCGCATCCCGCACTCGATGCTCCTCGAGATCTTCACCACGAACGGAATCGGAACGGAGGTCGTGCCCGCATGACCACGACCCAGCCCGAGCGGCGCACCACGCAGACCGAGAGCGAATGGTCCGACCGCTTCCAGGCCGCGATGATGCGCTCGTCCCCGCCGCCGCTCGCCATGCTCGTGCGCGGCGAGGGCTGCCGCGTGTGGGACTCGACCGGTCGCGAGTACCTCGACTTCCTCGCCGGCATCGCCGTCAACTCGCTCGGGCACGCGCACCCGGCGCTCATCCGCGCGGTCACCGAGCAGGTCTCGACGCTGGCGCACGTCTCCAACTACTTCGCCACGCCGCCGCAGATCGCGCTCGCCGAACGCCTCCGCCGGATCACGGGCGCGGGCGACACCGGCCGCGTCTACTTCGGCAACTCGGGTGCCGAGGCGAACGAGGCGGCCTTCAAGCTGGCGCGCCGCAACGGATCCGAGCGGCGCACGCGTGTCATCACGCTCCAGGGCTCGTTCCACGGCCGCACGATGGGCGCGCTCGCGCTCACCGGACAGCCCGCGCTGCAGGCGCCGTTCCTGCCGCTGCCCGGCGGCGTCGAGCACATCGCACCGACCCTCGAGGCGCTCGAGGCCGCGATCGACGACACCGTCCAGGCGCTCATCCTCGAGCCGATCCAGGGGGAGGCCGGCGTGGTCGACCTGCCTGCGGGCTTCCTCCGCCGCGCCCGGGAGCTCACGCGCGAGCACGGCGCGCTGCTCATCCTCGACGAGATCCAGACGGGCGTCGGCCGCACCGGCCGCTGGTTCGCCTACGAGCACGAGGGCGTCCGGCCGGACGCGGTCACCATCGCCAAGGGCATCGCGGGCGGCGTCCCCATCGGGGCGCTCGTGGCCTTCGACGCGGCGGCCGACCTCCTCCAGAAGGGCCAGCACGGATCCACGTTCGGCGGCAACCCGCTGGCCACCGCGGCCGGGGACGCCGTCCTCGCCGAGATCGAGGACGCCGGGCTCGTGGAGAACGCCGCGCGTCGGGGCGAGGAGATCCGCGCGGCCATCACCGGCCTCGACTCCCCGCTCATCGCCGAGGTCCGCGGTCGCGGCCTCCTCATCGGCGTGGGCCTCCACCACGACGACGGCGGGCGCATCGCGGCCGCCGCGCTCGGCGAGGGGCTCATCATCAACGCCCCCAACGCGCGCAGCCTGCGCATCGCACCCCCGCTCATCGTCGGCGACGCGGAGGTGCTCGACTTCCGCGAGCGGTTCGGCCGCGCGCTGGCGCACCTGCGCTGATCGCGGGGGAGCGGGGCGGCTCGTTCCCTCCCCTGGTCGTCGGTCCGTCGGCGCCCCCGCGCGGGGCCGCTCCCGGACCGGACGGCCCCCGCACGTCCCCTAGGCTTGATCGATCCCGAGTCCCCCGAGAGCGAGCGATGCGATGACCCGCCACTTCCTGCGCGACGACGACCTGAGCCCGGCCGAGCAGGCCGAGGTGCTCGATCTGGCGATGCGGCTGAAGCGCGAGCGCTGGTCCGAGCGCCCCCTCGCGGGTCCGCAGACGGTCGCCGTCATCTTCGACAAGTCCTCGACCCGCACCCGCGTCTCGTTCGCCGTCGGCATCGCGGACCTCGGCGGCGTGCCGCTCATCATCAGCACCGCCAACAGCCAGCTGGGCGGCAAGGAGACCGCGAGCGACACCGCGCGCGTGCTCGAGCGCCAGGTCGCCGCCATCGTCTGGCGCACCTACGGCCAGGCGGGCCTCGAGGAGATGGCCGCGGGCACGACGGTCCCCGTCGTCAACGCGCTGTCCGACGACTTCCACCCCTGCCAGCTGCTGGCCGACCTGCTCACCATCCGGGAGCACCGCGGGGATCCCGCCGGCCAGACCCTCACCTTCCTCGGCGACGGCGCCTGCAACATGGCGCAGTCGTACCTCCTCGCGGGCGCCACCGCGGGCATGCACGTGCGCATCGCGGCCCCAGCCGGCTACGTGCCGTCGGAGTCCGTCGTGGCCGACGCCGAGCGCATCGCCGCGTCCACCGGCGGCTCCGTCCGGGTCCTCACGGATCCGGTCGAGGCCGTCACGGGCGCCGACGTCGTGGTCACCGACACCTGGGTGTCGATGGGCCGCGAGGAGGAGAAAGCCGTGCGGCTCGCCGAGCTCGGCGCGTACCAGGTCACGACCGAGCTGATGGCGCACGCGGTCGACGACGCGATCTTCCTGCACTGCCTGCCCGCCGACCGCGAGTACGAGGTGGCCTCCGAGGTCATCGACGGCCCGCGCTCGGTGGTCTGGGACGAGGCGGAGAACCGCCTCCACGCCCAGAAGGCCCTGCTCGTCTGGCTCCTGCGCCAGGCGTAGCGCCCGCACACCTCAGACATCTCAGCAACGGAAACGGAGAACGGCATGGCCGAACGCGTGGTACTGGCATATTCCGGCGGACTCGACACCTCGGTCGGCATCGGCTGGCTCAAGGATGCGACCGGCAAGGAGGTCGTGGCCCTCGCGGTCGACGTCGGCCAGGGCGGCGAGGACATGGAGGTCATCCGGCAGCGCGCCCTCGACTGCGGCGCGGTCGAGGCCGTGGTCGTGGATGCGAAGGACGAGTTCGCGGACGACTACATCGTCCCCGCGCTCAAGGCCAACGCGCTGTACCAGAAGCGCTACCCGCTGGTCTCGGGCCTCAGCCGCCCCCTGATCGCCAAGCACCTCGCCCGCGTGGCGCACGAGCTCGGCGCGAACAGCGTCGCGCACGGCTGCACCGGCAAGGGCAACGACCAGGTGCGCTTCGAGGCCGCCGTCGCCGCGCTCGCGCCCGACCTCACCTCCATCGCGCCCGTCCGCGACCTCGCCCTCACGCGCGACAAGGCGATCGTCTACGCGAACGAGCACGACCTGCCCATCGAGCAGAGCAAGAAGAGCCCGTACTCGATCGACAAGAACGTGTGGGGCCGCGCGGTCGAGACGGGCTTCCTCGAGGACCCGTGGAACGGCCCCATCGAGGACCTCTACGAGTACACGCAGGACCCCGACGTGCTGCGGGACGCGACCGAGGTCACCATCACGTTCGAGGCCGGCGTCCCCGTCGCCATCGACGGCGTGCGCTACTCGCCGCTGCGCATCGTGCAGGAGCTGAATGCGGCCGCTGGCGCCCACGGCATCGGCCGCATCGACGTGGTGGAGGACCGCCTCGTCGGCATCAAGAGCCGCGAGGTCTACGAGGCCCCGGCCGCCATGACGCTCATCGAGGCGCACGAGGAGCTCGAGTCCCTCACCATCGAGCGCGACCTCGGCCGCTACAAGCGCGGCGTCGAGAAGGACTGGGCGAACCTCGTCTACGACGGCCTCTGGTTCTCCGGCCTCAAGCGCTCGCTCGACGCGTTCATCGAGGACTCGCAGCGCCACGTCTCGGGCGACATCCGCATGACGCTCCGCGGAGGCCGCGCGGTCGTCACCGGTCGTCGCAGCGAGACGAGCCTCTACGACTTCGACCTCGCGACGTACGACACCGGCGACACGTTCGACCAGTCGCTGTCCAAGGGGTTCATCGAGCTGTGGAGCCTGCCGAGCAAGATCTCGGCGCGCCGCGACCTCGCCGTGGAGCAGGCGGCGCTGGGCGCCGACGACGCGGCATCCTCGTCCTCGCCCGCCGCGGAGTAGCCGCATGACCGAGAGCACGGATCCGTCCTCCCGGGCCGGCGAGGCGGGCGCCCTCTGGGGCGGTCGCTTCGCCGGCGGTCCGTCGCCCGAGCTCGTCGCGCTCAGCCGGTCGACGCACTTCGACTGGCAGCTGGCGCCGTACGACATCGCCGGGTCCCGGGCGCACGCCCGTGCTCTCGCGTCGGCCGGCTACCTGTCGGACGCCGAGCGGCACGCCATGCTGCAGGCGCTCGACACCCTGGAGGACCGGGTGCGCTCGGGGACGCTCGTCGCATCCGACGCGGATGAGGACGTCCACGGCGCCCTCGAGCGCGGCCTGATGGACATCGCCGGTCCCGAGCTCGGCGGCAAGCTCCGCGCCGGCCGGAGCCGCAACGACCAGATCGCGACCCTCGTGCGCATGTACCTCCGCGACCACGCGGCGACCATCCACGCGATGCTCGTCCAGCTGGTGGATGCGCTGGCCGCGCAGGCGGAGGCGGCGGGCGGCGCGATCATGCCCGGCCGCACGCACCTGCAGCACGCGCAGCCCGTGCTCCTCGCGCACCACCTGCTCGCGCACTGCTGGCCGCTCGTGCGCGACCTCGAGCGGCTCGCCGACTGGGACGCGCGCGCCGACGTGTCGCCCTACGGATCCGGGGCCCTCGCCGGGAGCACCCTCGGTCTCGACGCCGGTGCGGTCGCCCGCGACCTCGGCTTCGCGCGCAGCTCCGAGAACTCGATCGACGGCACGGCCAGCCGTGACGTGGTGGCCGAGTTCGCGTTCGTGCTGGCCCAGGTCGGCATCGACCTCTCGCGGCTGAGCGAGGAGATCATCCTCTGGAACACGCGCGAGTTCGGCTTCGTCACCCTGAGCGACTCGTACTCGACCGGGTCGTCGATCATGCCGCAGAAGAAGAACCCCGACATCGCCGAGCTCGCGCGCGGCAAGTCCGGGCGGCTCATCGGCAACCTCGCGGGGCTCCTCGCGACGCTCAAGGGCCTCCCGCTCGCCTACAACCGCGACCTGCAGGAGGACAAGGAGCCGGTCTTCGACTCGGTGCAGACCCTCGAGGTGCTGCTGCCGGCGTTCACCGGCATGATCGCGACGCTGCGCTTCGATGTCGACCGCATGGCCGAGCTCGCGCCGCAGGGGTTCTCGCTCGCGACCGACGTCGCCGAGTGGCTCGTCAAGCACCGCGTGGCGTTCCGCGACGCCCACGAGATCACGGGCGAGCTCGTGAAGCTGGCCGAATCCCGCGGCGTCGGCCTGGAGGAGCTCTCCGACGACGACCTGCGGGGTGTCTCGCCGCACCTCGTGCCCGAGGTCCGCGAGGTGCTCGTCATCGAGGGATCCGTGGCGAGCCGCGACGGCGTGGGCGGCACCGCGCGCGTGCGCGTCGACGAGCAGCGCGCCGAGCTGGTGCGCCGCGTCGCCGAGCTGCGCTCCCGTGCGGATGCGGCGGCCGAGCGTCGGGCGACCGCCTCGGGGAGCGCGTCCGCATGACGCTCTCGAACGGCGGGCGCCCGGGGCGCTCGGAGCGCCCGGAGCCGCGCCACCGCTGGCTGCTGCCGCTCGTGGTGGGCGTGGCGGTCGCGGTGCTCGTCTTCGTCGTGGTCGTCGCGAGCCTCAACGGCGAGCTGCTCTGATCCGCGCGTGAGCGACCTCGCGTTCCTCGCCGGCGATGCGGTCGAGGTGGCACCCGGACTGCTGGGCGCGGTGCTGTCGCGCGACTCGGAGGAGGGCCGCGTCTCCGTCCGCCTCACCGAGGTGGAGGCGTACCGCGGCGTCGGCGAGGATCCCGGATCGCACTCGTTCCGGGGGAAGCGGGCCCGGAACGCGACGATGTTCGGTCCGGCGGGCCGGCTCTACGCGTACTTCACGTACGGGATGCACACGTGCGCGAACGTCGTCTGCGGGCCCGAGGGCACCAGCGCGGGCGTCCTGCTCCGCGCCGGCGAGATCATCGAGGGCGCGGAAATCGCGCGGACCCGCCGGGGTGCGACCGTCCGCGACCGCGATCTCGCGCGCGGTCCCGCCCGTCTGGCGGTGGCGCTCGGCATCCCGCTCGCGGACGACGGGGCGGCCCTCGACGCGCCGCCCTACGCCCTGGTCCTCCCCGATGCCCCGCTGGCGCGCCCGGCCTCGGGCCCGCGCGTCGGGGTGTCGGGACCCGGCGGATCGGGCGAGCTCTTCCCCTGGCGGTTCTGGATCCCGGGCGATGCCACGGTCTCGCCGTACCGTGCGCACGTGGCGAGGGTGCGCCGGTGAGCCGTGCGGGCCGCCTCAGCGGACGATGAGCACGACGGCCGCGCAGCTCGCCGCCCACAGCCAGCTGACGAGCGTGCCGATGATGAAGCGCTCGCGCGCCTCCGCCGCCTCGCCCAGCTCGCTGAACCGGCCGACCCCCTTGATGGCGATGACGACCGCGAGCGCCTCGGGGTAGCCCGCGAGGATCACGACCACGACGGCGAGCCGCTCGAGCATGCCGATGGTCGCGCCTCCGCGCAGCACCTCGCGGGTGGGACGGCGCAGCGCCGACGGGTCGTCCTCGTGACCCCGCGGAGCGACGAGGATCCCGCCGAACGCGCCCGGCGGCACGGATCCGCGCGTCGCGAGCGCGAGCACCACGGTCGACGCGCTTCCGCCGCCCAGCACCGCGAGCACGATCGCGGCGATCCCGAGGTAGCCCACGACGAGGGGCGATGCCGGATCGAGTAGCGCGAGGCCCAGCGCGAGCGCGGCCGCGAGCGCTCCGGCCGAGGCCGCGACCGGGCCCGTGCGCGGTGCGCGCGCGGACAGGATCGCCAGCACGAGGCTCGCGGTGACGAGCAGGCAGAGGCCGATCCAGGCCGTCACCTCGGCGGGCGAGCCCACGGGGATCACGCGCGGCCTCCGGCGACGGGCGCGCCCGGATCCGCGGCTGTCGCGCCCGCGTCCAGGTGCGCGAGCAGCGCTTCGAGCCCCGGGACGGCGGCGCGTTCGGCGCGCCACCCGCTGGTGCGCAGCCGCGTGCTCACCGCCTGCGGGGTGATCCCGAGCGCCGCGGCGACGTCGCGCTGCGTGCCGCCGCGCGCCATGCGGTCGACGACGTCCCAGCCCTGGGGTGTGCGCCGGTCGCGGGTGAGCAGCAGGAGGGTGATGAGCGCCTCGACCTCGGCGGACCCGGGGAGGTCGCCGGTCGTGGTGGCGGTCGCCGTGCCGCCGGGCGCGGCGTCGACGGCTCCACGGGGGGAGCCGCCGGACGGCTCCACCGCGAGCGCGAACCGGGTCGGGCTGCGCTTCGCCGCGACCACGGCCGCCCGGGCGGCGATGAAGGCCGGGCCCGTGGCCTCGCGCGTGGCACGGGGGAGGGGCGTGCGCACCCCGCCGATGCCGAGCCCCACGCTCCAGCGCCCGGCCCGCGTGAGCGACAGCACGATGTCGAGCGCGGTGGCGGCGTCGGCGACGAGCGCCTGCACCTCGTCGCCGGACGTGCGGTCGACCGGGAGCACGAGCCTCCCGTCGTAGCGCTCGGCCAGGTCGTCGCGCATGATGCCCGCGCGGTCGACGTCGCGGCGGCTCGACTTCTGGTCGGCGGTGATGGCGAACACGGGACCCCCTCCACGTCGGCGGAGATGCCGGCGCACGTCAAGGCTAAGCACTTGATCTCCCCCGATCAAGCCTCAGGGCCTGATGCTGTGGTCGGCCCATGACATGATCCTCCGGGCCGCCACCGACACCGCGCCACGTCCTCCACCGCCCGCCGCCGGACGGATCGCGTGGACGCGCGTCGCGGTCCCCGATCCGGACGCGACCCCGCTGATACCGTGGTCGAGTGCCTGACACCATCCCCTCCCACCTCTCCGCCCAGCGCAACGACCCGTCCTTCCCGGACGTGTGGGAGGAGATCGTCTGGCGGGGGTACGTGCAGGTCTCGACGGACCCGGAGGCGCTCAAGTCCCTCCTCACCGGGCCGTCCATCACGTACTACTGCGGATTCGATCCCACGGCGCCGAGCCTGCACCTCGGCAACCTCGTGCAGCTGCTGCTGATGCGCCGGCTGCAGCTGGCGGGCCACCGTCCGCTCGGTCTCGTGGGCGGGTCGACGGGCCTCATCGGCGACCCGAGGCCCACCGCGGAGCGCACGCTCAACTCGCCGGAGACGGTCGCCGACTGGGTGCGTCGCCTGCAGGCGCAGGTGTCCTGGTTCCTCAGCCCGGAGGGGGACAACGGCGTCCGCATCGTCAACAACCTGGACTGGACGGCGCCGCTCAGCGCCATCGACTTCCTCCGGGAGGTGGGCAAGCACTTCCGCGTGGGCACGATGCTCAAGAAGGACGCGGTGAGCGCGCGCCTGAACTCCGACGAGGGCATCAGCTACACCGAGTTCAGCTACCAGATCCTGCAGGGCTTCGACTACCGCGAGCTCTACCGCGCGCACGGGTGCGTGCTGCAGACCGGCGGCAGCGACCAGTGGGGCAACCTCACCAGCGGGACGGACCTCGTCCGCCGCAGTGAGCGGGCGACCGTGCACGCCATCGGCACCCCGCTCATCACGAACGCGGACGGCACGAAGTTCGGGAAGAGCGAGGGCAACGCCGTCTGGCTCGACCCCGAGCTCACGAGCCCGTACGCGTTCTACCAGTTCTGGCTCAACACGGAGGACGCTGACGTCATCCACCGGATCCGCGTGTTCACGTTCCTCGATCGTGCGCGCATCGAGGAGCTGGAGCGCGCCGTGGAGACCGAGCCGTTCCGGCGCGAGGCCCAGCGCGAGCTGGCGTGGGAGGTGACGACCCTGGTGCACGGTCAGGCCGCCACCGAGTCCGCCATCGCCGCGTCGCAGGCGTTGTTCGGCCAGGGGGAGCTCGGTGCGCTCGACGAGTCGACGCTGCGTGCGGCGCTGGGCGAGCTCCCCTCGGCCGACATCGCCGCCGGCACCACCGTCATCCAGGCCCTCGTCGACACCGGGCTCGTCTCGAGCGCGGGGGAGGCCCGGCGCGCGATCGCGCAGGGCGGGGTCTACGTGAACAACGTCGCCGTGGGCGACGCGGGAGCCGTCGTGGACGATCTCCTGCACGGCCGCTTCGCGGTGATCCGGCGGGGGAAGAAGACCCTGGCCGGGCTCACCGTGGGCTGAATGCGCGTGTGACCGGGCATTGTCGCCCACGGCCGTCGCGACACGCCCGGGATGCGGGTTGTTTTGCGGGGGTGGGGTGGTCCGCGTAATGTCTCCTCTTGTCGCCGGAACGGGCGGGAAGCGAAATGCTTCCGGAGCTGTTCTGGTGGGCTTGATCCTGGTGAAACAGAAGTTGCCGCGGCTTACGGGTTGCGTGTTTACCATCAACTGAGCTAGGGTCTGATTCTGCTTCCGACGTGAGTGCTGGGCCTTGTGGTCTGGATCACTCCCACGGGGAGCGGTGGAGTGTGAGCTCCGATGGCTGGCTGTGATGGTCGGTGTCGGGAGCGTCCGTTCCTTGAGAACTCAACAGCGTGCACAATGTCAAATGCCAAATACCCGTTGCGGGTGTCCTTCGGATGCTCGTTTCGGATTCCTTTGGAATACATTTAAACAAACAAGCAAGTCAGTAATGATTTGTTCTGTCGGTTTCAAACTTGCTGGTTCGTGTTCGATTCCCGTTCACGTCTGGCTTTAGATGTGCCGACTGCTTTCGGGTGGTCGTGCGTTTAAGCATTTATGGAGAGTTTGATCCTGGCTCAGGACGAACGCTGGCGGCGTGCTTAACACATGCAAGTCGAACGGTGATGTCAGAGCTTGCTCTGGCGGATCAGTGGCGAACGGGTGAGTAACACGTGAGTAACCTGCCCCCGACTCTGGGATAACTGCTAGAAATGGTAGCTAATACCGGATATGACGATTGGCCGCATGGTCTGGTCGTGGAAAGAATTTCGGTTGGGGATGGACTCGCGGCCTATCAGGTTGTTGGTGAGGTAATGGCTCACCAAGCCTACGACGGGTAGCCGGCCTGAGAGGGTGACCGGCCACACTGGGACTGAGACACGGCCCAGACTCCTACGGGAGGCAGCAGTGGGGAATATTGCACAATGGGCGAAAGCCTGATGCAGCAACGCCGCGTGAGGGATGACGGCCTTCGGGTTGTAAACCTCTTTTAGTAGGGAAGAAGCGAAAGTGACGGTACCTGCAGAAAAAGCACCGGCTAACTACGTGCCAGCAGCCGCGGTAATACGTAGGGTGCAAGCGTTGTCCGGAATTATTGGGCGTAAAGAGCTCGTAGGCGGTTTGTCGCGTCTGCTGTGAAATCCCGAGGCTCAACCTCGGGTCTGCAGTGGGTACGGGCAGACTAGAGTGCGGTAGGGGAGATTGGAATTCCTGGTGTAGCGGTGGAATGCGCAGATATCAGGAGGAACACCGATGGCGAAGGCAGATCTCTGGGCCGTAACTGACGCTGAGGAGCGAAAGCATGGGGAGCGAACAGGATTAGATACCCTGGTAGTCCATGCCGTAAACGTTGGGAACTAGATGTGGGGACCATTCCACGGTCTCCGTGTCGCAGCTAACGCATTAAGTTCCCCGCCTGGGGAGTACGGCCGCAAGGCTAAAACTCAAAGGAATTGACGGGGGCCCGCACAAGCGGCGGAGCATGCGGATTAATTCGATGCAACGCGAAGAACCTTACCAAGGCTTGACATATACCGGAAACATGCAGAGATGTGTGCCCCGCAAGGTCGGTATACAGGTGGTGCATGGTTGTCGTCAGCTCGTGTCGTGAGATGTTGGGTTAAGTCCCGCAACGAGCGCAACCCTCGTTCTATGTTGCCAGCACGTAATGGTGGGAACTCATAGGAGACTGCCGGGGTCAACTCGGAGGAAGGTGGGGATGACGTCAAATCATCATGCCCCTTATGTCTTGGGCTTCACGCATGCTACAATGGCCGGTACAAAGGGCTGCGATACCGCAAGGTGGAGCGAATCCCAAAAAGCCGGTCTCAGTTCGGATTGAGGTCTGCAACTCGACCTCATGAAGTCGGAGTCGCTAGTAATCGCAGATCAGCAACGCTGCGGTGAATACGTTCCCGGGCCTTGTACACACCGCCCGTCAAGTCATGAAAGTCGGTAACACCCGAAGCCAGTGGCCTAACCGCAAGGGAGGAGCTGTCGAAGGTGGGATCGGTGATTAGGACTAAGTCGTAACAAGGTAGCCGTACCGGAAGGTGCGGCTGGATCACCTCCTTTCTAAGGAGCATGTGCACCTCTCCTCTGTATACAGGGAGATCAAGGGTGCCAAGTCACGCGTCAGGCGTATGTCCTGGTGGTGGCGCTCATGGGTGGAACATTGACATTGATGCCGGTTGATTCGTCGTGCTGCTAGTACGCCTCCTTGTGGGGTGGGAACGTGGTGTGGGGTGTCGCGGGCATGTTGCACGCTGTTGGGTCCTGAGGGACCGGGCCGCACCGTTTGGTGTGTCTGGTTTCTTGTCGGACCCTTTCTGTCGTCCCTGAGTGGATGGTGGTGGGGTACCGCCCGTATATTGAGAACTACACAGTGGACGCGAGCATCTTAGATTCACCGGTTTACCGGTGGATCACAAAGATCTATTTATAGATCATTGGTCAATTCTGTCTCCTCTAGGGGAGGCGAAACGATTCAATCTCATGTGATTTCAAGATTCTAAGAGCAAACGGTGGATGCCTTGGCATCTGGAGCCGAAGAAGGACGTATAAATCTGCGATAAGCCTCGGGGAGCTGATAATAGAGCTTTGATCCGAGGATCTCCGAATGGGGAAACCCCGCCAGGCCCTTTGGGTGACCTGGTGACTCCCGCCTGAATATATAGGGCGGGTAGAGGGAACGTGGGGAAGTGAAACATCTCAGTACCCACAGGAAGAGAAAGCAAAAGCGATTCCGTTAGTAGTGGCGAGCGAAACCGGAAGAGGCCAAACCGATCATGTGTGATATCCGGTAGGAGTTGCATGGTCGGGGTTGCGGGACTTTCCGTACAGTTCTACCGAGCTGTGAGGGCAATGAGCGCGATATAGACGAATGGTCTTGAAAGGCCAGTCATAGAGGGTGCGAACCCCGTAGTCGAAATGTCGTCGCCTGTCCGGAGAGTATCCCAAGTAGCACGGGGCCCGTGAAATCCCGTGTGAATCTGTCAGGACCACCTGATAAGCCTAAATACTCCCAGATGACCGATAGCGGACAAGTACCGTGAGGGAAAGGTGAAAAGTACCCCGGGAGGGGAGTGAAATAGTACCTGAAACCGTTTGCTTACAAACCGTTGGAGCACCCTTGTTGGTGTGACAGCGTGCCTTTTGAAGAATGAGCCTGCGAGTTAGTGATATGTGGCGAGGTTAACCCGTGAGGGGCAGCCGTAGCGAAAGCGAGTCTTAATAGGGCGTATGAGTCGCATGTTCTAGACCCGAAGCGAAGTGATCTATCCATGGCCAGGTTGAAGCGACGGTAAGACGTCGTGGAGGACCGAACCCACTTCAGTTGAAAATGGAGGGGATGAGCTGTGGATAGGGGTGAAAGGCCAATCAAACTTCGTGATAGCTGGTTCTCTCCGAAATGCATTTAGGTGCAGCGTTGCGTGTTTCTTGCCGGAGGTAGAGCTACTGGATGGACGATGGGCCCCAAAAGGTTACTGACTTCAGCCAAACTCCGAATGCCGGTAAGTGAGAGCGCAGCAGTGAGACGGTGGGGGATAAGCTTCATCGTCGAGAGGGAAACAACCCAGACCACCATCTAAGGTCCCTAAGCGCGTGCTAAGTGGGAAAGGATGTGGAGTTGCATAGACAACCAGGAGGTTGGCTTAGAAGCAGCCACCCTTGAAAGAGTGCGTAATAGCTCACTGGTCAAGTGATTCCGCGCCGACAATGTAACGGGGCTCAAGCACGCCACCGAAGTTGTGGCATTTATATTACAGGCAGGCCTTCGTGGTCCAGCCGTATAGATGGGTAGGAGAGCGTCGTGTGGCCAGCGAAGCGGCGGTGTGAACCAGCCGTGGAGGCCACACGAGTGAGAATGCAGGCATGAGTAGCGAAAGACGGGTGAGAAACCCGTCCTCCGAAAGACCAAGGGTTCCAGGGCCAGGCTAATCCGCCCTGGGTAAGTCGGGACCTAAGGCGAGGCCGACAGGCGTAGTCGATGGACAACGGGTTGATATTCCCGTACCGATGAAGAACCGCCCAAGACAATCCAGTAATGCTAAGTGTCTGAATCCTTGATTCGATCCCTTCGGGGTGACGGTCTTGGCCTAGCACACGACCCTACGCTGAGGCGTTTAGCGTATTAACAGGTGTGACGCAGGAAGGTAGCTGAGCCGGGCGATGGTTGTCCCGGTCTAAGGATGTAGGGCAGAAGATAGGCAAATCCGTCTTCTATGTAGCCTGAGACCCGATGGGTAGTCCTCACGGACGAAATCAGTGATCCTATGCTGCCGAGAAAAGCATCGACGCGAGGTTCCAATCGCCCGTACCCCAAACCGACTCAGGTGGTCAGGTAGAGAATACTAAGGAGATCGAGAGAATCGTGGTTAAGGAACTCGGCAAAATGCCCCCGTAACTTCGGGAGAAGGGGGGCCTGAGGCGTGTAGGGATTTACTCCTGAAGCGTTTGAAGGCCGCAGAGACCAGTGGGAAGCGACTGTTTACTAAAAACACAGGTCCGTGCTAAGTCGCAAGACGATGTATACGGACTGACGCCTGCCCGGTGCTGGAAGGTTAAGAGGAACGGTTAGCACGCAAGTGCGAAGCTGAGAATTTAAGCCCCAGTAAACGGCGGTGGTAACTATAACCATCCTAAGGTAGCGAAATTCCTTGTCGGGTAAGTTCCGACCTGCACGAATGGCGTAACGACTTCCCAGCTGTCTCAACCGCGAACTCGGCGAAATTGCACTACGAGTAAAGATGCTCGTTACGCGCAGCAGGACGGAAAGACCCCGTGACCTTTACTACAGCTTGGTATTGGTGTTCGGTGTGGCTTGTGTAGGATAGGTGGGAGACTGTGAAGCTCGGACGCTAGTTCGGGTGGAGTCATTGTTGAAATACCACTCTGGTCACTCTGGATATCTAACTTCGAACCGTAATCCGGTTCAGGGACAGTGCCTGGTGGGTAGTTTAACTGGGGCGGTTGCCTCCTAAAGAGTAACGGAGGCGCCCAAAGGTTCCCTCAACCTGGTTGGTAATCAGGTGTCGAGTGTAAGTGCACAAGGGAGCTTGACTGTGAGACTGACAAGTCGAGCAGGGACGAAAGTCGGGACTAGTGATCCGGCAGTGGCTTGTGGAAGCGCTGTCGCTCAACGGATAAAAGGTACCTCGGGGATAACAGGCTGATCTTGCCCAAGAGTCCATATCGACGGCATGGTTTGGCACCTCGATGTCGGCTCGTCGCATCCTGGGGCTGGAGTAGGTCCCAAGGGTTGGGCTGTTCGCCCATTAAAGCGGTACGCGAGCTGGGTTTAGAACGTCGTGAGACAGTTCGGTCCCTATCCGCTGCGCGCGTAGGAAATTTGAGAAGATCTATCCCTAGTACGAGAGGACCGGGATGGACGAACCTCTGGTGTGTCAGTTGTTCCGCCAGGAGCACCGCTGATTAGCTACGTTCGGAACGGATAACCGCTGAAAGCATCTAAGCGGGAAGCCGGCTTCGAGATGAGATTTCCATCCCTTTTAGGGTGAAGGCTCCCGGCTAGACTACCGGGTTGATAGGCAGGATGTGGAAGCGAGGACTAAAGACTCGTGGAGCTGACCTGTACTAATAAGCCGATATCTTGAAAACACTTTGCTTGCGTCCACTATGTGGTTCCCGATATACGGTCGGGTATCAATTGAACAACCAGCTTGACTGGTCGATTCATCACAGATTTCATGCCCTGAGGGGTGTGTATGAGGTGTTTCGGCGGCCATAGCGAGAGGGAAACGCCCGGTCACATTCCGAACCCGGAAGCTAAGACTCTCAGCGCCGATGGTACTGCAGGGGGGACCCTGTGGGAGAGTAGGACACCGCCGGACTTAACTTGAGTAAACGGGGAGGCCCGTCGC
>NZ_LQXA01000012.1 GCF_001618005.1 Clavibacter tessellarius | reverse complement strand
CCGCATCCGCCACCCGCCGCAGCGCCGCCAGCACCACGCGGACCGGCGCCTGCGCGAGCGCGTCCGGCCGGGCGAGCACATCGACGTGCCGCACGAGCCGCGCGCCGACGACCGGCCGCAGCACCATCCCGTCGACCGCGAGCGGCGCGCCGGTCGTCCGCGGCATCACGGCGATGGCGTCGCCGGCCCGCACGATCTGCGCCGCCACCGAGAACTCGTTGACGCGGTGCACGATGCGCGGCGCCTGCCCGATGAGCGCGCCGAGGTGGTCGAGCACGCCCGCGAGCGGGAAGCCCGCGTGCGTGGAGATCCACCGTTCGTCGCGCAGCATCTCCGGCGTGATCGCCGCCGACGACGCGAGCGCGTGCCCGGCGTGGAGCGCGATGTCGAGCGGCTCCACCAGCAGGGGAACCACCACGAGCCGGGCGGTCGGCCACGGCGGATCGTGCGGGAGGCGATGCGCGACGACGAGGTCGTGATCCGCGGTGAGGCCCGCGAAGTCGCCCTGCGCCACGTCGGCGTCCGCGAGCGAGACCCGGATGCCCGCCCCGGATCCGCCCGCCCCGGATCCCTCCGCGCCCGCCAGCTCCGCGAGCAGCGGCCCGAAGAGCGCGAGCCCGGCGCTGTGGAAGGCGGACACGCGCACGGCCCGGTCGTCGTGCGCGAGGAACGACCCGACGGCATCGCGGGCGGCGGCGAGCGCCTCGTCCACGCGCGTCGACGCCGCGGCGAGCGCCTCGCCGGCCTCCGTGAGCGCCAGGCGCCGCCCACGCTTGACGGTCAGCGGCACGGGCACGCCGGCCTGGAGCGCGGCGAGCTGCTGCGATACGGCCGACGCGCTCACGTGCATCGCGACCGCGACGGCCGCGACGCTCCCGCGATCGCCGAGCTCGCGGAGGAGGCGGAGGCGGGCGGGATCCATGAGCCCTGTCTAACGCATCGATGAAGACGATGCCCGTCGATCTTCCGGGTCTGCTGCCGGACAGTGGGGGCATGGCCTCCCCCACCCGTCCCGGACCCGTCGTCGACCTGCTGCTCCTGGCGGTCGCGGCCGTGTGGGGCGCGAGCTTCCTCGCGGCCAAGGACCTCGCGGCGGAGACGGGCGTGCCCGCGGCCGTCGCGCTGCGCTTCCTCGTCGCCGCGGTCGCGACCGGGATCGTCTGCCTGGCCCGGCGCGAGCGGCTGCCCCGCGGGCGCGGCCTCCTGATCGCGGCAGCGCTCGGCTGCTCGCAGGCCGCCGTCATCGGGCTGGAGACGTGGGGCGTGCACCTGACGAGCGCGACCAACGCGGGCCTCCTCATCAGCCTGGCGCTCGTGATGACGCCCGTCCTCGAGGGCGCCGCGTCGCGCTCGTGGCTGCCGCGGTCGTACTTCGTCGCCGCGGTCGCGGCCGTGGTCGGCGTCGCGCTGCTGGTCTCCGAGGGCGGGCTGCGCGCGCCCACGCCGGGCGACGGGCTGGTGATCGCCGCGGCCGTCGTGCGGGCCGTGCACGTCACCGCGAGCGGGCACCTCACGCGCGGGCGGAGCGAGGGGTCCCTCGGCGTGGTCCTCGTGCAGATGGGCGTCTGCGCGGCCCTCTTCTCCGCGCTGGCGGGGCCCGACCTGCCGGCGGCGGCCGCCTCGCTCGATGCCCGGGGCTGGGCCGGCGTGCTCTTCCTCGGGGTGCTGTGCTCGCTGTTCGCGTTCGCGGTGCAGCTCTGGGCGGTGCGGCGCACGTCGGCGTCGCGCGCGAGCATCCTCATGGGGACCGAGCCGGTGTGGGCGCTGCTGGTGGGCGTGGTGGTGGCGGGCGAGGCGATCGGGCCGGTCGGCGCGGGCGGCGCGGCGCTCATCGTCGCGGCGTCGTACGCGGGCCAGGCGATCGAGCGGCGGCACCGTGCATCCGTCGACGCCGCCCGCGCCGGAACCCGCGAGGATGGGCGCATGCCCCAGCCCGACGCGGCGCCGCGCCTGCCCCATCCCGCCGCATGACCGCGCCCGACCGCCGCTTCCCCCGTCGCGTCTACCGCGAGGGCGCCGAGCCCGACGTGCGCTTCAGCCTCGCCAACGAGCGCACGTTCCTCGCCTGGATCCGCACCTCGCTCGCGCTCCTGGCCGGCGGCGTCGCGCTCGAGGCGCTCGCGCTCGGGCTGCAGCCGGGGTTCCGGCTGGCCGCGTCGCTCGTGCTGATCGTCGCCGGGATCGCCGCGCCCGCCCAGGCGTGGATCGGCTGGATGCGCACCGAGCGCGCCCTCCGCCGGGACCGCCCGCTGCCGTCGGCCGCGCTGTCGCTGCCCCTCGGGATCGCGGTCGTCGGCGCGGGCGTGCTCGTGCTGCTGGGCGTGCTGACCGCGTGAGCGCGCCGGACCCGGCCGGGCGCCCCTTCGACCCTGGCCTCCAGCCCGAGCGCACCGCCCTCGCCTGGCGCCGCACGGCCCTCGCGCTCGTCGTCGGATCCCTGTTCGGGCTCCGCGCGCTCCCGGCGCTCCTCGGGCCGGCCGGGCTGGTCGTCGCCGCGGCGGGCGTGATCGCCGCCCTGGCCGTGCTCGCGACCGCGCACCTCCGCTACCGGCGGG
>NZ_LQXA01000011.1 GCF_001618005.1 Clavibacter tessellarius | reverse complement strand
GGATCCTCACCGCGGGACCCGCCGGCCCCGGCACCACCGCGCTCCCCGGCGGCGCGCTGCCCGCCCTCGTCGCCGCGCTCACCGCGTGCGCCGGGCTCGCCGCGCTGACCCTCGCGCTCGCCCGCTGAGCCGACGGCGGATCCGGACAGGCACCGCGCCGTGCTTATGAATGCCGCCCGCACCCCCACGATCGAGGACGTGACAGTCGCGGCGCCTGGACGCCGGCCCCACGGGGAGGCCACGCCGCCAGTGACATCGACCCGCAGGACGCACAGCTCCCCGTCCGGCGTGTCTCGCTAGTGCATCCCCGAAGGTTCGGGAGCCGTAGTCATCAACATTCAATCGCAGAGTGCCGCTGGAATCGGCAACCGGTTGGCGAGAGGCCGGGATGCCCCGCGCGGCAACCCGGTCTCTCCAGTGCGACCCTCCCCGCAAGTCGCTATGGTCATCGCATTCGGCCTCACAGTGACCTCGAATCGACATCACATGGACTCGCATAGGGGTGTCTGTGGCGGCAACTGCTACTGATGGGCGGCGTATAGCCGACAGTCGATCTACGGTTACTGTTGGACCATGCCCTCAACGACCCGCCCGACCTTCGGAGCGACGCCCGCTCCGTCCGAGCGGCCGCCACGAGAAGCGCTCCTCGAACAGATGCTCACCGGCACCAAGCGAGGCTTCGTGCCGATCCGCCGTACGTTCCTGCAGAAGCCACGCGGCGCCGAGGGCAGCCGCGGTGCCCAGCTCGCGAAGCTGGCGGCGAACCCGTCGGCGTTGAATGCGTACCTGCTGCTGCACGCGCTGGCGTCCAGCAGCGAGCCATACCAGGCGGACTACCCCGTAGCCACCTGGGTAGACCTTCTCTGCCTGGAAGACGGTGCAACGGAGGCTACGGCGAAGTCACGGTGGTCCAAGGTCATCACGAAGCTCAACTCGCTCGACTTGATCGAACGGCGACGCGTCGGCAACAGCATGCAGTACCTGCTCCTCGATGAGTCCGGCAACAAAACCGCGTACACGCGGCCGCAGAAAGCGGCGGACGGGAACTACTTCAAGCTGCCTTACTCGTACTGGGCCAACGGGTATGACGTGTCCTTGGACCAGTCGGAGAGGCTCATGCTGCTCATCGGATTGGATCAGCAAGACGGGTTCGTGCTGCCGTTCAACCAGGCGCGGCAGTGGTACGGGGTTTCGGAGAGCACTGCCCGTCGCGGCCTGCGCGGGCTTGAGGCACGGGACCTGCTTGTCTCGACGTCGAAGCACGTGCCGTCAGCGAAGTCGCCAACCGGGTGGGCCGAGAGCATCAAATACACCATGACGGAGCCGTTCTCCCGGAAGGCGATCGCAAAGCTCGTTAAGGATCGAGGAAAGACTCTCTTCGCCGCCTCGCCGGAGCCGAGGCCGTGAGCGCGCTGTTCGTCGACGAGTCCAAGAGCAAGGGCTACACGATGGTCGCCGTCGTCGTCGCGGATGATCAGGCAACGCTGCGGCAGCAGATGCGTGCGTTGGTGCTGCCAGGCCAGCGCCGGTTGCACTTCACCAACGAGAGCGACTCACGGCGCCGACACATCCTGTCGACGCTGGAAAGTCTCGGTGTCCGTGCCCACGTCGTGCACTCCGACCTCAAGCACGAGGCCAGCGGCCGAGAGGCATGCCTTCAAGGCCTCGTCGCTCTCGCCGCACGGGACGGACACGAGCGGATCATCCTCGAGCGGGACGTCTCCATCGAGCGCGCCGACAAGAAGGTCCTCTACGCCGCCGCCCACGAACACGGCCTCCGCGACACCATGACCTACGCCCACGAGACCGCACATCAAGAGCCGTTGCTGTGGATCGCGGACGCGATCGCGTGGAGCTACACGAAGGGTGGCGACTGGCGACGTCGGATACAGCCGATGATCCTGCCGCACAACCGGGCCTAAAAAACGCGAAGCTCGGCTCACCGACCGTCCGGAAGGCTGCCGAGCTCACTTCACGCCGCTACTGCAACGTGCACCGCCGAGTATAAGCCGATCGGCCGCCTTGACGCGATCAGCGCGTCAGACGCGGCAGCACGACGGCACGCCCCGCCCTACAGGGCAGGCACCAGCACCTCGCGCACGAAGTCCTCGTAGGAGCGGGGCGCGTGCCCGAGGACGGCGGTGAGACGGGCGAGGGCCTCGGGGGTCCCGATGAGCCCGTCCCGCTGGAACCCCGAGTACATGCGCTCGTAGTCGTACACGAGCCACGACGGCATGGAGGCCAGGGACGACTCCCGCCACGCCACGAGGTCGTCTCCCGCGTACGTCACCGTCGTCCCGAGGGCCTCGGACAGGGCCGCGGCCGTCGTGTCGCCCGTCCACGCGGTCGGGCCGAACACGTCGATCGGACCCTCGAGCTCCGTCCCCGGGGTCAGAGCGCTCACGGCGACCTCCGCGATGTCGCGCACGTCGACCCGGGAGACGCCCGTCCCGCCGAGGGGCTGCGGGTACAGGCCGCCGCGGATCGCGTCGAGGTACCAGACGTCGTTCTGGAAGAAGTTGTTGACCCGGAGGAAGCAGGCCTCGACGTCGCTGTGCTCGAGGAGGGCCTCCACCGCGAGCTTCGCGGAGTTGTGGGGCACCTGCGGCGCCCGGTCGAGGTCCTGGACGGACAGGTAGACGATCCGGCGGACGCCCGCCGCCACGGCGTGGTCCACCGCGACGGTCGTCTCGTACAGCTCGGTGGGCGTCCCCGTCAGGGCCAGGAAGACCTGCTCGACGCCCTCGAACGCCGACGTCGCCTCGTAGGGATCGCCCAGATCGCCGACCACCCCGTCGACGCCGTCGGGGAGGTCGGCGAGCCGCCGCGCGTCGCGGCTCAGGACCCTCAGT
The DNA here is from genome assembly GCF_001618005.1 of Clavibacter tessellarius. Classification (GTDB taxonomy): domain Bacteria; phylum Actinomycetota; class Actinomycetes; order Actinomycetales; family Microbacteriaceae; genus Clavibacter; species Clavibacter tessellarius_A. The sequence continues at coordinate 9,868 of NZ_LQXA01000011.1, read as the reverse complement.
CCGGTCATGCCCCGGCGCAGGGCCTCGGCGATGACGGCCGAGCCGACCGTCCCGGTCCCGCCGATGATCAGGGTTCGTGCGTCGCCCATGGTGATCCTCCTGTCTCGTCAATGCGTGCGTGCGTGCGGCACGGTCGTCGGCCGTCCGCTCGGGAGCTCGTCGCCGCCGGACGCGTCACGGACCACGGCGATGAGCTGCGCGAGCGGAGCCGCCGAGGGGGAGACCGCTCGGCGGCTCGGTCGACTCGTGCGTCGAGAGGCTACGCCGGACGAGGGCCGGCGATCCCATCGCCCCACGCGTCTCGACAGCGGCCGGATGCCCGGTTACCATCCGGCGTCCGCAGCGACACGAGGGCGGCCCGACACCCGCCTCTGCGCACGCGCTCCCCTTGCCGATCCCGCGAGCCGGCGCCCGCCTCAGGCCGTCGGCATCCGCAGCAGCGCGCCCGGCTGACGACAGGTGGCCGCGGCGATCGCCATGCACGTGCGGAGCATCGCCTCGCCCTCCGCCGCCGTGCGCGGAGCACCCCGGCGGGCGATCGCGTCGGCCGCCGCAGCGAGGCACGCGTCCCCGGCGCCCATCGTGTCGACGATGGGACGCGGATCCGCCGCGATGCCCGTCGCCACCACCTCGCCGTCCTCGAGCTGCACGGACGCGCCGCGCGGGCCGTCGGTGGCGAGCACGAGGCGGCTGCCGGTCGCGTGCAGCCCGGCGCGCGCGTCCGCGAGCGCGCCCAGCTCGAGGAGGGCCGTGTCGTCGTCGCCCACCTTCACGAGCAGCGCCTCGGCCGCCGCGCGCGCGAAGCCGACGCGGAACCGCTCGGCGTCGTGCAGCATGCCGGCCCTCGGGTTCGGGTCGACGAGCAGGCGCTCGCGCGGATCCCGCACGGCCGCCAGGAGCTCGTCGGCCTGCGCGTGGTCGTCGTACGGGAAGCAGCTGACGACCACGAGCGACGCCGCGTCGAGCGCCGCCCGCTCCGCCGCGCCGATGCGCACGCGGCGGTTCCACGCGGCCTCGTTGAACGAGTAGCGCGGCTCGCCGTCCTCGCGCTCGCTCACGGCGACGGAGGTGCCCGAGGGGCCGATGGTGGCGATGAGCTCGACCCCGTGCGCGTCGAGCTCCGCGCGGATGCGACGGCCGTGCTCGTCGTCGCCGACCATCGCGATGAGCTGCACGCGGTGCCCGAGGATCGCGAGCCCGACCGCGACGTTGAGGGCCGCTCCCCCGACGAAGGCGGTCTCCTCCCCGTCCTCGCGGAGCAGGTCGATCAGGGCGTCGCCGACGACGACGATGGGCTGGTCATGCATTTCGGGGGACCTCTCCGGAGCCTCGGACGATGAGCGTGGTGGGGACGACGACGGTCTGCGCGGGTCCCGCGTCACCGTCGAGCCGGGCGAAGACGCGCTCGGCGGCGGCGTGGCCGATGCGCGACGGATCCTGCGCGACGACGGTGACGGCGGGCTCCAGGAGCGCGGCCATCGGCAGGTCGTCGAAGCCGACGAGCGCGATGCGGCGCTGGGCGCCGTGCCGCCGGAGCGCCGCGATGACGCCGATGGTGATGAGGTTCTGCCCGCTCACGATCGCGGTCGGCGGCTCGGGCAGCGCGAGCAGGCGCTCGGCGAGCGCATCCGCCACGACCTCGTCGGTCGCGCCCTCGAGCACGAGCTCGGGCGCCACGGGGAGCCCGCGCCGTCGCATCTCCTCGGCGAAGCCGCGCTCGCGCTCGCGGGCCGTGAAGATCTCCGGCCGGTCGCCGAGGAACGCGATGCGGCGGTGCCCCTGGTCGGCCAGGTGCGCCACGGCACGGGAGACGCCGGCCGCGTTGTCGACGATGACCGCGTCGGCCTCCAGCCCCGTCGGCACGCGGTCGACGAACACGAGCGGGGTGCCGCGCGATGCCGCGACGCCGAGGTACGCCTGGCTCGGGGCGATGGTGGTGAGGATCAGCCCGTCGACCCGGCGGGCGAGGAACGCGTCGACGGCGGAGCGCTCCCGGTCGGCGTCGTCGTCGAGGCTCGAGGCGAAAACGGCGACGTGACGCTCGCTGGCCGCCTCCTCCACGGCTCGGTGCAGCGCGCCCGAGAACGGGTTCGCGACGCTGCCGACGAGGAGGCCCAGCGTGTTCGTGCGGCGGTCGGTGCGGCGCAGGTTGCCGGCGTGCAGATCCGGCTGGTACTGGAGCTGCTCCACCGCCGCGCGGACCCGGTCGGTGAGCTCCGCGGAGACGTTCGGCTCGCCGTTGACGACGCGCGACACCGTCTTGATGCCCACGCCCGCGAGCCGCGCGACGTGCTTCATCGTGGGTCGGCGCGCGCCGGACGGGGCTCCGCTCGGGAATGACAACGGTGTCACGGATGGGTCTCGCTCTCTGCGCTATGGGTTGACCATACCGGCTCCGACCCGCTAGACCTTCCCATGACAACGTTGTCGGGAGCGCGCTCCCACCCGAAGGACAGGATCCATTAATGACGAACCGATCCCCGCGCCTCGTGCGCACCATCGCCCTCGGCTCCGCGGCCCTCGTCGCCGCGGTCGGGCTCACCGGCTGCTCCAGCTCGGGCTCCGGCTCGGGCGGCGGATCCGGCTCGGGCGACGTCGGCGTCGGCGTCTCGCTCATCGTGAAGACGACCACCAACCCCTTCTTCGTCGCCATGCAGGACGGCGCGAAGGACGCCGCCGCATCCTCCGGCATCAGCCTGACGCTGGCGGCCGGCAAGGAGGACGGCGACGAGGACACCCAGATCCAGGCCATCGAGAACGCCATCTCGAAGGGCGACAAGGGCATCCTCATCACCCCGAACGGCCCCTCGGTGGTCGACGCCATCCAGAAGGCGCGCGACGCCGGCCTCTACGTGATCGCGCTCGACACGGCGCCCGACCCGGCCGACTCCGTCGACATCACGTTCGCCACCGACAACTTCGCCGCGGGCGAGTCGATCGGCAAGTGGGCGGCCGCCAAGCTCGACGGGAAGAAGGCGACCATCGCCCTCCTCGACCTCTACGACGACAAGGCCGTCTCGGTCGACTACGACCGGGACCAGGGCTTCCTCACCGGCATGGGCATCGACGTCGGCGACAAGGCCAAGAACGGCGACGAGGCGAAGTCGGGCGACTACAGCGGCGGCGACTACGAGATCGTCGGCAACGAGGCCACGCAGGGCGCCGAGGACGGCGGCCGCACGGCCATGGAGACGCTGCTCTCGAAGGACCCGGACATCAACGTCGTCTACACGATCAACGAGCCGGCCGCGTTCGGCGCCTACCAGGCGCTCCAGGCCGCCGGCAAGGAGAAGGACGTCGTCCTCGTCTCGGTCGACGGCGGCTGCGCGGGCGTGAAGAACGTGAAGGAGGGCGTCATCGGCGCCACCGCCCAGCAGTACCCGGTGAAGATGGCGCAGCTCGGCGTCGAGGCCATCGCGCAGCTCGCGAAGGACGGCACCAAGCCCGCCACGAGCGCCGGCCTCGACTTCTTCGACACCGGATCCGCGCTCGTCACCGACACCCCCGTCGACGGCCTCGAGAGCATCACGGCCGACGACGCCGCGACGAAGTGCTGGGGCGAGTGACCGTGAGCCAGCGGACCACCGACCCGAACCCGCCGACCTCGGCGCTCGACCTCGCCAACGAGTTCCTCGACCGGCGCACGCCCCTCGACCGGATCCGCGGGGTGCTGCACCGCTACCCCGCCGTCAGCCCGGCCGTCGTCCTCGTCCTCGCGGTCGTCGTGTTCGGCCTGCTCAACGACCGCTTCCTCGATCCGGCGAACCTGTCGCTCGTCACGCAGCAGGTGGCCGTGGTCGGCACGCTCGCGGTGGCGCAGACGCTCATCATCCTGACCGCGGGCATCGACCTCTCCGTCGGCGCGGTCATGGTGCTCACGTCGATGGTCATCGCGCAGACCGCCAGCCAGAACGGCCTGCCGGCGCCCGCCGCGCTGGCGGCCGGGCTCCTCGTGGGTCTCGCGGCCGGCGCGTTCAACGGCCTGCTCGTCACGCGGCTGCGGCTCCCCCCGTTCATCGTGACCCTCGGGACGCTCAACATCTTCGTGGCGCTCACGCTCCTCTACTCCAACGGCGCGACCGTCCGCGGTGTGGACATGCCGAAGGCGCTCTCCTGGACGGGGCGCACGTTCGACCTGGCGGGCGTGAAGATCAGCTTCGGCGTGGTGCTGATGCTCGTGCTGTACATCGTCGTGGCCTTCATCCTCGGCAAGACCGCCTGGGGCCGGCACGTGTACGCGGTCGGCGACGACAAGGAGGCCGCGCGCCTCGCCGGCATCAGCGTCAACCGGGTGCTCATGAGCGTGTACCTCGCCGCGGGGGCCATCCTCGCGGTCGGCGCGTGGATCCAGATCGGCCGCAGCAACGCGGCCAGCCCCAACGCGGGCGCCGACCTCAACCTCGACTCCATCACCGCGGTGGTGATCGGCGGCACGAGCCTCTTCGGCGGCCGCGGCACGGTCTGGGGCACGCTCCTCGGCGCGCTCATCGTCGGCGTGTTCCGCAACGGCCTCTCGCTCGCCGGGCTGGACGTGCTCTACCAGACGCTCGCGGTGGGCGTCCTCATCATCGTCGCGGTCTCCGTCGACCAGTGGATCCGAAAGGTGCGCAAGTGACCCTCACCGACCCCGCGGGGAGCGCCCCCGCACCGACCCGCACGCCCGTCCTCGAGGCGAAGCGGCTCGTGAAGACCTTCGGCCGAGTCGTCGGCCTCGACGGCGTGAGCCTCGAGCTCTTCCCCGGCGAGGTGCTCGCGATCATCGGCGACAACGGCGCCGGCAAGTCGACGCTCATCAAGTGCCTCACCGGGGCCGAGACGCCCGACGAGGGCGAGCTGTTCCTCGACGGCAAGCCGGTCTCATTCAAGCGGCCGCAGGACGCGCGCGCGGCCGGGATCGAGACGGTGTACCAGAACCTCGCCGTCTCGCCCGCGCTCGACGTGGCCTCGAACCTCTACCTCGGGCGGGAGAAGCGGAAGAAGGGGATCCTCGGATCCGTGTTCCGCATGCTCGACACGGCCGGCATGCGCCGCGAGGCGAAGGCGGAGCTGACCGAGCTCGGCATCTCGACGCTGCAGGACGTGACCGTGCCGGTCGAGAACCTGTCCGGCGGGCAGCGGCAGGCGGTCGCCGTGGCGCGCGCCGCGGCGTTCGGGTCGAAGGTCGTGGTGCTCGACGAGCCCACCGCGGCGCTCGGCGTGCGCGAGTCGAACCAGGTGCTGGAGCTGGTGCGGAACCTGCGCGACCGGGGCATCCCGGTGATCCTCATCAGCCACAACATGCCGCAGGTGTTCGAGGTGGCCGACCGGATCCACATCCAGCGCCTCGGCAAGAAGGCCGCCACCATCACGCCGCAGTCGCACTCGATGACCGACGCGGTCGCGATCATGACGGGCGCGGCCACGGCATGACGGCCACGGTCCTGTACGCGGAGTTCACGGCGCTGCCTGGCCAGGAGGAGCAGGTCGCGCGGATGATCGCGGACCTCGCCGAGCTGGTGCGGGCCGAGCCCGGCAACGTGGTGTTCGAGCCGTACCGGCGGGTGGACGATCCGGCGCGCTTCGTCGTGCACGAGGTCTACCGCGACGAGGCCGCGTTCCAGGCGCACATCGGGGCCGAATACGGGGCCAAATTCAATGCGCGGCTCGCACCGCTCATCGTGGAGGAAGGATCGCAGTTGACATTCCTCGCGCCCGTGTGAGATGCGCGGCGGATATCCGAGCGAGATCATTCCCGCCGCGCGCGACCGCGCATGTGCGCAGCCTGTGAATGCATCCTCGAATCCCGGAGCGTGCGTATCGTCGATGGTGTCCGGAACGACTGCTATTCGATGCCCGCAATGTCGCGGGCAAGGGGGATATCCATGTCCAGCAAGATCCGACGAACAGATCGAACGACCACGGGGACGCGTTCTCGCACGGGATGGCGCGGCGCGGCCGCGGCGCTGGGGGCTCTCGCCCTCGTCGTCGGGCCCGCCGCCGCCGCCCATGCGGATCCTCCGTCCGCCATCCCGGCGGCCGCCACGGAGGACGACGCGAGGTGGCAGCCGGCCACCGACTACGACGGGGAGGGCTGCTACCCCACCCCCGCCATGGATGCCGCGGGGACTCCCGCCGAGGGGCTGAGCCTGGGCGGAGCCAACAACGGCAATTGCCGTGACCAGTCCGACCTCGACAACGTGAACAGCTACGCGCGCACCACGTGCGTCGCGGACGGCTGGTGCGCCCACGCGTACGCGTATTACTTCGAGAAGGACCAGCGCGCGGAGGGCGTCGCCGGCGATGGGAACGGGCACCGCCACGACCTCGAGCACGTCATCGTGTGGGTCAAGGACGGCGAGGCGCGCTACGTGTCGGCCTCCGCCCATGGCGGATACGACACGAGGGCCGCGGCGGACGTGCTGTGGGAGGACACGCACCCCAAGATCGTCTACCACAAGGACGGTCCGCACACGCACGCCATGCGCTTCGCCAGCGGGGACGACGAGCCCGCCGAGAACCACTACGGCACCTGGCAGCGTCCGGCGCTGCTCAGCTGGGATCTCATGAGCGACGCTGTGCGCGGCACGATCAACACCCACAGCTACGGATCGGCCACGTTCGACATCAAGGACGACCGCATCTCCAGCGTGCTCTCGGAGCGCAAGCCGGAATCGTCGCTCGCATTCTGAGCAGCTGATCCCGAGAAAGGGGCTGTCGATATCCGACAGACCGGTGGGACCCCGCCTCGTCGGGGTCCCACGCGTGTTCCCGGCCGCGGCTCAGCGCGCCGAGTACCCGCCGTCCACCAGGTGGTAGCTGCCGGAGATGAAGGACGCGTCGTCGCTCAGGAGGAACAGCACGAGCGCCGCGACCTCCTGGTCGGTGCCGAGGCGCCCGGTCGCGTGCTGGCTCTCGAGGTGGGCGAGCGCCTCGGGCGAGAGGGAGGAGCGCACGAGCGGGGTGTCGATGAAGCCGGGGCCGACCGCGTTCGTGCGCACGCCGCGGGCCGTGTACTCGAGCGCCGCGACCTTGGTGAGGCCGACGAGGGCGTGCTTGCTCGCGACGTAGGCCGCGTTCTGGGCGAACCCGACGGATCCGAGCACCGAGCTCATGTTGACGACCGCGCCGCCGCCCGCCTCCACCATCGCGGGGAGCTGGTAGCGGAGGCCGTAGAAGACGCCGTCGAGGTCGACCGCGCGGGTGCGGTCCCACGCGGCGATGTCGTACTCGCCGATGTCGGCGGCGGGGGCGCTGATGCCGGCGTTGTTCACGGCGAGGTGCAGCGCGCCGTAGGCGTCGACCGCGTGCGCGACGGCGGCCTCCGAGTCCTCCGCCTTCGACGTGTCCTGGCGGAACGCGGTGGCCGTGCCGCCCGCCGCCTCGATCTCGGCGACGACGCGCTCGGCCGCCTCCAGCTGGATGTCGGTGACGACGACCGACGCGCCCTCCGCGGCGAGCGCGCGGGAGATCGCGGCGCCGATGCCGCTGCCTCCGCCTGTCACGAGCGCGGTCTTCGTGTCGAACCTGGCCATGGGGATCCTCCTCGTCTGGGGCGACGCGGGCCGCGTCGCCCCTCGACGGTACGCCCGCAGGATCCGGTCACCCGGGGTTCACCCGCCGTCCACCGGCCGGTCGGGGGCGCGCTCGGGGGCGTCAATACCTTTCAGATGTGATGCGTCCGCCGGTGCCCGGAGCAGACGCCCGAGATCGATGGAGACCCCACATGACCCTCACCCGTGAGTCCCACCACCGGCTGCTGCCGGTCCTGTCGCGCGATCCCCACGCCCGCGGCAAGCGCAGCACCGTCACCTGCCACCTCAAGTGCGACGACGCGTGCACCAAGCCCGTCCCCAACGTCACCGACAACTCCTACTTCCGCGACATCGCGGGCCGCGCCCTCTCGCGCCGCACGCTGCTCGGCGGCGCGGGCGCCGGTGCCCTCGCGATCCTCGTGGCGCAGAACGCCGCCGCTCCCGGCGCGGAGGCCGCCGCCGCGCAGGCCGCGTCGAAGCTGCCCTTCACCGCGATCACGCCCGTCGACGCCGCCGTCGACCAGTTCACCGTGCCGACCGGATACCGCTGGCAGCCGATCATCCGCTGGGGCGACCCGCTCTTCAGCCGCGCCGACGACTTCGACGCCGACGACCAGACGGCCAGGCTCGCCGCCCGCCAGTTCGGCTACAACAACGACTACCTCGACATCATCCCGGTCGACCCGCGGAACAGGGAGGCGCTCCTCGTCGCCAACCACGAGTACACGAACGAGAACATCATGTTCCCGCCGGCGGCGGACGACGCCGAGCTCGCCGAGCAGCGCCGCACGGCCAAGGCCTCGCACGGCATGTCGGTCGTCGCGCTCCGCCGCAAGGCGGTCGGGAAGCCGTGGACCTACACGGTCGGCCACCACCGCAACCGCCGCATCACCGCGGACACGCCCTTCGCCGTGTCGGGCCCGGCCGCCGGGTCCGCGTCGCTGCGCACCAAGGGCGACCCGAAGGGCAGGCGCATCCTCGGCACGCTCGGCAACTGCTCCGGCGGCACCACCCCGTGGGGCACCGTGCTCTCCGGCGAGGAGAACTTCAACGGCTACTTCCGCACCGCCGGCACCAGCGCCGCCGACAAGCGCTACGGCCTCGGCGACAAGGCCACGAGCCGCGGCTGGGAGGCCATCGACCCCCGCTTCGACGCCCGCACCGCCGGCTACGAGAACGAGCCGAACCGCTTCGGCTGGATCGTCGAGGTCGACCCGTTCGAGCCCGGCGAGGCGCCCGTCAAGCACACCGCGCTCGGCCGCTTCAAGCACGAGGGCGCGAACGTCATCCTCGGGAAGAGCGGCCACGTCGCCGCGTACATGGGCGACGACGAGCGCTTCGACTACCTCTACAAGTTCGTCTCGCACGACACGATGGTCGTGGGCACCTCGCGCCGGGCCCGCCGCGAGAACAAGCAGCTCCTCACCCGCGGCGCGCTCTACGTGGCGCGCTTCACGGGCGACTCGCCCGTCGCGGAGATCACCGGCACCGGCGAGCTCCCCTCCGACGGCCAGTTCGACGGCATCGGCCAGTGGATCCCGCTGGTGATCGACGGCGTCTGCCAGGTGCCCGGTTTCACCACCGAGGAGGCGCTCGTGCACACGCGCCTCGTCGCCGACGCGGCCGGCGCCACGAAGATGGACCGCTGCGAGGACGTGCAGCCGAGCCCCACGACCGGCAAGGTCTACGTCGCCTGCACCAACAACACCGACCGCGGCAAGGCCGGCAAGGAGGGCGCCACGGAGATGAACCCGCGGACGACCAACCGCGACGGCCATATCGTGGAGATCACCGAGGACGGCGGCGACGCCCGCTCCACCACGTTCACGTGGAACCTGCTGCTCGTCGCGGGCGACCCGGCGAAGAACGAGTCCACCTACTTCGCGGGCTTCCCGAAGGACAAGGTCTCGCCCATCAGCTGCCCGGACAACGTCGCGTTCGACTCCGAGGGCAACCTCTGGATCTCGACCGACGGCGCCCCGAGCACCATCGGCCTCAACGACGGCCTGTTCAAGGTCCCCGTCGAGGGCGCCGAGCGCGGCCACGTGCAGCAGTTCCTCTCCGTGCCCACCGAGGCGGAGACCTGCGGCCCGGTCGTGCACGACACCGAGGGCATGGTGTTCGTCGCGGTGCAGCACCCGGGCGAGGACGGCTCGTTCGCCGAGCAGCACTCGTTCTTCCCCGACTACGTGCCCGCCGGCGTCACCCCGCCGAAGGGAGCCTGGCGCGGACCGCGCCCGTCGGTGATCCAGGTGTTCCGGGGCTGATCCGGGGAGAGCTGCTCGCGGGGTGACCCGCTGAGCTGATCGGGGGGCCGATCGGAGGGCCGGGGCGTGCGTGCGCCCCGGCCCTCGTGC
>NZ_LQXA01000010.1 GCF_001618005.1 Clavibacter tessellarius | reverse complement strand
GCGGGGGGGGGGGCAGCGGGATCCGGCGGGGCTAGCGTCGGGGGATGAGCGAGCCCGCGGATCCCGACGACACGGGCCACGGGTCCGGCGACGACGCAACCGATGCGGAGCGCTGGCTGGTCGTGGGCGGGCGGCGGTGGCCGCGAACGGATCCGTCGCTGCCGGACGACGTCGTGGAGGCGCTGAAGTCGCACCTGGGGCGCGGCCGGTCTGGCGTGGGCGCGGCGAAGCGTCGCGGCGACGGCGATGCGGTGGCGAAGGCCCGCGAGCGGGTCGGCCTCGCGAAGCACGGCCTCGGCGAGCGCGGCCCGCGCTGGTGGGACGAGCCGGAGGACGCCCGCCTCGAGCGGGCGCGCGAGGCGCTGCGGGAGCTCGACGCGCTCGACGGCCCGGCGAGCTGACGCGCGGCCCCTCGGCGGGTCCAGGCTGGACCCATGCAGCTCTACTCCGCGCTCCCCCTCGTCCGCGCCCGGCAGATCGCGGCCGACACCGCGGCGCTCGCGAGCATCGTCGTGTCGGTGCTGGCCGGGATCGCGGTGGCCGCGCTCATCCGCCCGCTCGGCGACCTCGGCCGCAGCATGGAGCGGTCGGGCACGCAGCTGAGCGGATCCATGGCCGACGCCGCCGACGCCCTCGGCCGCCTACCGCTCGTGGGCGACGCCGCGCGCGGGCCCTTCGAGGACGCGAGCGGCATCGGCGCGGGCCTCGTGCAAGCCGGACGCGACCAGCAGTCGCTCGTCGGCACCGTCGCGCTCGTGCTGGGCCTGCTCGTGGCGCTCGTGCCCATCGCGTTCATCGTGCGGCACTGGCTGCTGCGCCGCATCGCGTTCGTGCGTCGCGCGGCCGCCGCCCGCTCGCTCGCCGCGACGCCCGGCGGCACCGAGCTGCTCGCGCTGCGGGCGCTCGCGTCGCGGAAGCCGGCGTCGCTGCTGAAGGCGCACCCGGATCCGGTCGCCGCCTGGCGCGCAGGCGACCCGCGCGTGGTGCGCCAGCTCGCCGACCTGGCGCTGCGGGACGCGGGGGTGTCGACGGGGCGGTGATCGGACTAGGGCGCCCGACCTGACGACGACCGCGTGCGAGGAGCATCCTCGGAGGCATGTCGCCTCTCCTCCTCGCCGGGCTCGCCGGCCTGCTGTCCGGGCTGTCGCTCGTCGTCGGATCCCTCGTCGCGTGGTTCGTGAAGGTGCCGCGCGAGGTCGTCGCGCTCGTGATGGCGTTCGGCGCCGGCGTGCTGATCTCGGCGCTGTCGTTCGACCTGGTCGACGAGGCGGCGGGGAGCGGCGGCGTGATCCCCACGCTCGGCGGCTTCGTCGCGGGCGCGGTGGTCTACGTGGTGCTCGACCAGATCCTCGAGCACGGCGGGTTCCGGCGGAAGCACCACGGGAAGTCGACCGGTGGGGGCGGCACCGGCGTGGGGATCGCGCTCGGCGCCCTCCTCGACGGCGTGCCCGAGACGGCCGTGCAGGGGCTCAGCCTCACGGGCGGCGGGGCGCTGAGCATCGGCGTGCTGGTGGCGGTCGTGATCTCGAACTTCCCCGAGGGCATGTCGAGCACGGCCGACCTCAAGGAGAGCGGCCGGAGCGCGCGCTACGTGTTCGGCCTCTGGATCTCCATCGCCGTCGTCTGCGCGCTCTCGTCCCTCGGCGGCTACGCGCTGCTCGGCGGCCTGCCGGAGAGCGGGCAGTCGGTCGTGATGGCGTTCGCGGCCGGCGCGATCCTCGCGATGATCTGCGACACGATGATCCCCGAGGCGTTCCGCAAGGCGCAGGCCCTCACCGGGCTCGTGACCGTGCTCGGCTTCGTCGCGAGCTACGCGGTGCACCAGGCGGGGTGACGGACACACGCTCCCGTGCCGCCCGCGGCAACCGCCCTCCCTCGTCCGCACTCCCCCGGTGGACGTGGTCGAGGACGGAGGTATGAGGCGCGAGTCCCACTTCAGTCGCTGATCAGCCGTCTCGCCTCGCTCGCACGAACACTCCTCGCATCACGAATACGATGCGAGGAGCGTTCGTGATCAGGATGACGTCACTGAACGCGGGACGTCTGGAAGCTCCATTCCTGAGCCGGAGCATCGAAGGCTGCTGATTCGCCCTGCTTGATGAGATTGCACCCGGAGTTCTCCAAGTACTGCGTCGTCGTCCCGCTGTACTTGACGGCCCCCAGGGCGAGCCGTCCGAGTACGTAGTCGCTCGGGACGGTCCACGAACCTCCGTTCGTCGTCGTGCCGGTCTTGCTGACGCCGATCGTGACGCCGACGTCCTGCTGGACGCTGGCCACGACGCTGCTCAGCGACACGCTCGTGGTGGCGTTGATACTGCCGGAGACCTCGAACGAGACTGTCGTATCGATCTGCAACGTCACACCCGGCCCGCCCGTGACAGAGCTCATGGAACCCGGCGCTTGAGTGAATACCGAGGACACCCCGGTGGTCTTGTAGACGATGTTGCTCCCCGAGCACTCGGCATTCGGCCTCACCTGGCCATCATCCTTCGACGACACAGGCGCTGCCGAAGCCGACGAGCCTGAGACGGCGATGAATAGCGCAGTGAGTGCCAATGCCCCGATTGCTTTCTTCATTTTTCCCCCTATTTCGACGCAGTGACTGTCACTGCTGTCGCGGTATCGCCAAGATCCAGTATCGAACGTCGGGTCCGACGTCGAGATCCACGACCAGAGGTCCCTCCCCTTCAGGGACCGGAATGCTCCCGTTGCTCTGGAAGTCAGGAGTGCACGCTCCCGAGTAGAACGTTCCGACGGTCACGGTGAAGTCCCCCGCAGAGCAGGCGACGTAAAAGGTGATCTGCGCGCCGCCACCTTCTGGCCTGTCGATCGTGAACTTCTGAGGCCCTGCACCCTCCTGGTGGAGAAGGGGCTGGACGGTGTCGGCGACGAAGCTCCCGGACCCCCTCGTGGTGACCCGATCCAATGGATCTCGGACCGCTTGAGCCTCGAGCGGCGGCGTGCTCTCCGCGCTGTCGCCATGTGCTGAGGGTGACGTGCTCGTGTCGACACCTCCGGAGGACGTGCCGGTGCAGCCCCCGAGCAAAGCGCTCAACGTCACGGCGGCGATCACCGTGGAAACCCTGGATCTGAATGTCAAAACGAACCCCCGTCGCGTGATGGCGTGGATCCATGACAGCACTCATGTGACCTGCGCACAACACATCACCGTTTGTTTGACAAAACGGGTGCTCGGACTACGATCCAGAACGCCCCGCGTCCCCGAATATGAGGACAACGCGCGGCACGAACGTCTCGACGCAGGTGCATCTCAGAGTCGATTCGGTGGCCCTGAATCAGTCTCCGCATCGGATGTGACGAGCTCCGGACGTCGATGCAGCAAAGGTTGAGCTTCGTCCGCGTGGCAGCAGCGTCCCGCCTCTCAGGAGAAGAACGAAGGAGGAGTCCCGCCGCGTCAGTCCTCCGCGGGCCGGTCGCGCGGCGACTGGTTGAAGCGGTGCAGGGCCTCGGCGAGGCGCTCGACGTCGTCCGTGTCCCACGCGTGCAGCCGGTTCTGCAGCCGGCCGCGGGTGCTGGCGCGCACCTGCTCGAGGCGCTCCTCGGCGCGCGGCGTGAGGCTGAGGATGGTGGAGCGGCGGTCCGCGGGATCCGGCTCGTCCTGCACGTAGCCCTCCTCGCGCAGCACCCGGAGGTGCCGGCTGACGGAGCTCTTGTCCATGAGGAGGCCGGTCGCGACGGCGCCCGCGGACGCCGGTCCGTCCGTGCGCAGCCACCTCGCGACCGCGAAGGCGCCGGGCTGGAGGCCGGGGTGGAACAGGGCCGCCTCCTCGATGCGGAGGGAGCGGATGGACATGAGGAGGCCGGCGAGCTCGGCGGCGACGGCGGACACGGCGGCCTCGCGCTCGTCCGCGGCGGGAGCTCGGTCTGCACCGGCGGACGGGGGATTCACGAAGGGAACCCTAACCGACCCGGATCAGGGGGTCCGGTACGCGTTGCGCCCGGCCGTGGAGGTGGCGAGCTCGGTGACCGAGAACGGCGTGCCCGTCACCGCGTCCGCGACCCGCAGCCCGAGCCGCAGCGCCGTGACCGTGTACTCCGCGCTCGTGCTCCGGCCGATGGCGGGGAGGAAGGTGGATCCGGCGGGCGCCCCGGGCTGATCCGGCTGCACGTTGACCTGCAGCGACAGGACCCGGGGCAGCGCGTTCACGAGCGACGCGACGCCCGTGGCGGCGCCGGCGGAGACGGCGGCGAGGTTCGTCCCGAGGTTCGTGACCGGCACCGCGAGGCCCGTGCTGACGGCGTTCCGCACGGGCGCGACGAGCCCGGTGGTGAGCGAGGCCACGAGGCGGTCGCCGAGCGCGGCGACGGATCCCAGGCCGAGCGCCGAGAGCAGCCCCGCCACGACCGAGTTCAGGGTCCCGAGGTTGAGGGCGGTCGCCGTGACCGTGAACTGCTTGCCCGCGACGAGGTCCGCGAGGGTACCCGAGAACTGCGACCGCAGCGCGAGGACCGGGATCGGGCTGCCGAGGAGCGGCTGCAGGGTCACGTTCGCGCTCACGTCGACGACGACGGTGACCTTCTGGAGCGCGGCCGTCATGGCGGCGCGGATGTCGGCGCTGCGCTGGTCGATCAGCGCGCCCACGCTCGCGGCCACCGTGCTCAGCGTCGCCGCGTCGACGAGGATCTCCGTGTTCGGCGCCTTCCCGTTGAGCCCGTTCGGGCCCCTGCCGAGGAAGTAGGCGAGGTCGACGGTCACGGTGCCGGTCGCGAGGTCGACGGCCACGCTGCCGTCGGCGCTCCGCAGCGGGGCCGTGAGCAGGGGCGCGACCGCCGTGGCCGCCGCGTCGACGCCCGTCACGCTGACCGTGCCCGTCAGCGCCGTGAGGCCGAGGGTGCCGCCGATGCCGCCGAGCGTGGAGAGGATCGTGCTGCGGATGGCGTCCGCGATCGCGCCCGTGGGCGTCGTCGTGGAGGAGCCGCTGGTGAGCAGCGCGGCCGCGGCCGTGACGCCGGTGGTCGCGGCGGTGGTCGTCGTGCCGGTGATGCCGCGGACGGCCGGGCTCACGGCGGTGAGCTCGAGACCCGCGATGCCGTACTGCCGGGTCGAGCCGGGCAGGGATCCGTTCCCCCACACCGCGTTCCGGCGCCCGCTGCACCAGTCGAGGACCGAGCTGGAGGCGACGGCGCCGAGCGCGAGCCGGGTGGTGGTGAGGGCCGAGGTGCCGGTGGTCGCGTTGACGCTCGCGAGCACCCGGTCGAGGTCAATGGTCGCGCGGCCGGGCAGGGCGGGGGACGTGGGGGTCCCGGTGACGCCGACGGCGCCCGAGTTCGAGACGAGGCCGCTCGCGGCGGCGGACGTGCCGGTCTCGGTGACCCGCACGTACTGGTTGAGCGCACCCGCGGATCCGGCGGGGAGGCCCGCGTTCAGGCCCGTGAGGTCGAGCGTCGCGGTGGTGCCGAGGGCCTGCGCGACGAGCGGGTTGACGTACACGCCGGTGGCCGGGCTCGGCGCGCTCGCGGGCGTGGGCTGCGATCCCGGGCGCGCGTCGTCGACGGCGGAGAGGCCGGCGAGGCTCCCGGCCGCGTCGAGGTTCGTGCCGATCAGGCTGCCGCGGAGGAAGCGCGCGGACGCGGTGGTCGTGAAGCCGGTGCTGGTGCCGCAGGTGAGGTTCTCCGTCGCGACGCGCGACTTCATCCACTCGGCGTCGCGCCAGGCGGCCTCCGACGGGACGACCGGGGGCGTGACGGCACCGGCGACGAGCGCGACGGCGACCCCCGCGGCGACGAGCGCGGGGCGGCGGAGGCCGGTCGGGCCGGAGAGGCGGCGGAGGGCGGGGAGGGCGCGGAGGCCGCCCGCGAGGAGGCGACGGAGGATCGGCGTGCGCGGCGCGCGGCGACGGGCGTCGCGGCGACGGGGGGCGGCGGTCACGCGGCCACCTCACCGGGAGCGGCGTCCACGCGGCGGGCGTGGTTCGCGCGGCGGGCGTGGTTCGCGCGCCGGGCGGGGGCGCGA
>NZ_LQXA01000009.1 GCF_001618005.1 Clavibacter tessellarius | reverse complement strand
GGACCGGGAGCGCGGGGCCCGCGGGGAGGCCGGGCACGCGCTCGCGCCACCAGCGCGCGTCGGCGGAGGAGCGGGACGCCTCGGCGTGCGCCGCCCGGGCGGCCAGCTCCGCGCGCACGTCGCGGCGGATCGCGGGGAGAGGCCGCCCGGGCTCCTCCACCAGCGCGCGGAGGTCGGCGAGGAGCACCCTGAGGCTGATGGCGTCCCCCGCGAGCATGTCGAGGTCGACGTGCAGGCGGCAGTCGCTGCCGGGCAGGAGCGTCAGGTCGACGCGGAGCACCTCGCCGCGCTCGACGTCCATGCGGCGGTGCGTGCCCGCGTCGCGCATCCGCGCCAGGCGCTCCGCCACCGCGTCGGAGGCGAGGCCGCGGAGGTCGTGGACGCGCAGCCGCGCCGCGGGCGGCTCCTCGCCGGCGGGCAGCGGCTGCTGCGTGCCGTCGTCCCGGAAGCGCATCCGCAGCGACGCGTGCCGCGCGACCAGGGCGGCGAGGGCCGCGCGCAGCCGATCGGGATCCAGCTCCGCCCCGTCGAGCTCCACGTAGAAGTGCGCGGCGACGGATCCGGAGGGCTGGCCGGGCTGGCGACCGAGCCAGTACGCGTGCTGCAGCGGGGTGAGGGGGGAGGGCGCCTCGGGGTCGAGAGCGGGGGCCGCGGCGGGAGCGTCCGCATCCGCCGCATCCGCCGCGGCGCCCAGCAGGCGCTCCCACGCGCGGATCGTGGGGTCGGCCGCGAGCCGCGCGAAGTCGGCCGCGCGGCCCTCCCGGCGCCAGCGTCCGGCCAGGCGGATGAGCGCGGTCGACTCGAGCCCGAGGTCCACCAGGTCGTCGTCGAGGCCGACCTCGGCGGGGTCGAGGCGCAGGGCGCGGGCGACCTGGTCGCGCAGCAGCTCGACGGGAGGGCCGGAGGGGATCCGCTCGGTCATGTGCACGCTCCTCGGGCTCGGTCTGTTGAGAATCGTTATCATATGGCCGGTCGTCGCGTCCGTGCGGCGACCGTCCACGGCACGAGGGAGGCCCCACGCATGCACGAGCACGAGCGCGAGCACGAGGGGCGTCCCGGCGGGGAGCCCGAGGGCGGATGCGCGGCCTGGGCCGCCGGCGTGGTCGCGGACGCCCGCGCCGCCGGGCGGCAGCCGGACGTCCGGCTCGACGGCATCCTGCGGCGGAGCGCCGCCCGCGTGCCCGACCGCACGGCGCTCGTCGGCGGCGGCGGTCGCTGGACCCACGCCGAGCTCGACGCCGAGGTCGACCTCGCCGCGCGCGGCCTCGTGGCATCGGGCATCCGCCCCGGCGACCGGATCCTCGTGCAGCTCGCCGACGGCGCGGCCTTCGTCATCGCGTGGACCGCGCTCGTGCGCGCCGGCGCCGTGCCGGTGCACGCGATGCCCGCCCACCGGCACATGGAGCTCGCCCACCTCGCGTCCGGCAGCGGCGCGCGCGGCATGGTCGTCGCGGAGCGCGTCGGCCGCGAGGACGGCCGGGTCCTCGCGGAGGGCGTGCGCGCGGCCTGCCCCGGGCTCGACCTCGTGATCGTCCACGGTCCCTCGCGCGTCGCGGGCACGCTCACCTGGGAGCGGATCCGCGAGCGCGGTGGCGAAGACGGACGCACCGCCCCCGCGCTCGACCCCGTCGCGCCCGACGGCGAGCCCCGGCTCGCGCTCCTCCTCCACTCGGGCGGCACCACGGGCCTGCCCAAGCTGATCCCGCGCCACCACGCGGACTACTCCTACAACGCGTGGGCGGCGGCGCGCGCGGCCAGCATCGGCCCCGACTCGGTGCTGCTCGCCGTGCTGCCCGTGGCCTTCAACTTCACCCTGGCGTGCCCCGGCGTGCTCGGCGTCCTGGGGGCGGGCGGCACCGTCGTGGTCGCGCCCGATCCGGATCCCGCGACCGCCTTCGCGCTGATCGCCCGCGAGCGCGTCACCCACGTGCCGCTCACCCCCACGCTGGCGCGGGCGTGGATCGACGAGGCCGCGCACACGACGGCCGACCTCTCGAGCCTCCGCGTCGTCCAGGTCGGCGGCGCCCGGCTCGACGACGTCACGGCGCGCGCCCTCGAGCCCGCGCTCGGCGCCACGCTCCAGCAGGTCTACGGGATGGCCGAGGGGCTCATCTGCATGACCGCCCTCGACGATCCGCCCGAGCTGCGCTGGAGCACGCAGGGCCGGCCGATCTCGCCCGACGACGTGCTCCGGATCCGCGCCGCCGACGGCTCCCTCGCGGCCGACGGCGAGCCGGGCGAGCTGGAGACCCGCGGGCCGTGCACGCTCACGCGCTACCACGCGGCCCCCGCGGCGGACGCGACGGCGTTCACGCCCGACGGCCTCTACCGCACCGGCGACGTCGTGCGGCTCCTCCCGTCGGGGCACGTCGTGGTGACGGGCCGCGCCAAGGACCAGGTCAACCGCGGCGGCGAGAAGTACGCGGCGGCGGAGATCGAGCGCTACCTGCTGGCGCTGCCGGCCGTGCGCGCCGCGGCCGTGGTGTCGGTGCCGGATCCCGACCTGGGCGAGCGCGCCGTCGCCGTCATCGCCTGCACCGGCCCCGCGCCCGACCGCCGCGCCGTCGTCGCGCACCTCCGCGCGCTCGGGGTCGCGGCGTACAAGCACCCGGACCGGGTGGTCGTGCTGCCCGAGCTGCCCCTCACCGCCGTCGGCAAGATCGACAAGGCCCGGGTGGCGGCGCTGCTGGCCGCGGGCGACGGCGGCCGCGGTGCTTGAGGCGATCCTCCCCGCCGGCGCGGTGCTGGCGGAGGAGCGGGGACCGGCGGGCGAGCACGCCCTGCACCCCGCCGAGGCCGTCGCGGTGGCCCGCGCCGTCCCGTCGCGTCGGCGCGAGTTCGCGGCGACCCGGGCCTGCGCGCGCACGGCGCTCGCGGCGCTCGCCGGGGGCGCATCCGTTGTCGCATCCCCGGGCGCATCCGCGGTCCGGGACGACGCGTCGGTCGCGATCCCGAAGGGCGTGGGCGGGGACCCGGTCTGGCCGCGCGGGGTGGTCGGCAGCCTCACGCACTGCGCGGGGTACCGGGCCGCCGTCGTCGCGGGCACGGACGCGTTCCGCACCATCGGGATCGACGCCGAACCGCACGCGCCCCTGCCCCGGGACGCCCGGGACATCGTCGGCACCGCGGCCGAGCGCGATCCGGATCCGCCGCTCGGGCCCGGCGTGCACGCCGACTGCGTGCTCTTCAGCGCCAAGGAGTCCGTGGGCAAGGCGCACTACGCCCGCTACCGCGAATGGCTCGGGTTCCCCGACCTCCGCGTCACCCTCCACCCGGGCGGCGCGTTCACGGCCCGTCGGAGCGCACCCGGCCCCATCCCGTTCCCCGCCTACCGCGGCAGCTGGCTCGTCGTCGACGGCCTCGTCCTCACGTGCGCGTGGCTCGCCGTCCCCCGCATCCCGTCCGCCGTCCGCGGCGATCGTCCCGTCCCCGGCATCCCGTCCGTCCCCCGCCCCGCCTGAAGGAGTCCCCATGCCCGCAGCCCCCGTGACCCGCGCGACCGAGCTGTCGATCACCCGCGACCCGCTCGGCGCCGCCGCCGACCTCGCGCGCGCCTTCCGCCACGAGCCGCACGTCATCCTCGAGGAGGCGGGGCGGTTCTCCTGCGCGATCGGCGCGTGGGCCGAGGTCGTGGTGGACCGACGGACCGTCCGCCTGCGCGTCGTCGGCGAGGAGGACGTGGTCGTGCCCTGGCGGGAGCAGCCCCTCCGCGAGGTGGAGCGGCTGCTCGACGGCCTGGGCCCGGATCGCGGTCGCGCCTACGGCACCGCGTGCTTCGAGCTGGCGCGGGCGCACGCGGGCATGCCGGTCGCCGAGGAGGCGGGGGAGCTCCTGCACGTGATCCTGCCGCGCACGGAGGTGCTCTTCGCGGCGGGCAGCGCCACCGTGCGCTCGGGGGACGCGCGCGAGGCGGCGGAGGTGGTCCGCATCCTCCAGGCGCCCGAGCCGGCGCCGGTGCCCGAGTCGGTGCCCGCGCCCGCGGCGGAGTCGGTGCCCGCGCCCGCGCCCGCGGCGGAGCGGGAGCCGGAGCCGGAGCGCTCCGGCCTCGCCGACCCCGACGACGGGCGCGCACGCTACCTGGCGGCCGTCGCGGAGGGCATCGCGGCGATCCACGCGGGGGAGCTGCAGAAGGTCGTCCTGTCGCGTCGGGTGCCCGTCACGGGCGAGGTGGACCTGCCCGCCACCTTCGTGCGCGGACGCCGGGCCAACACGCCCGCGCGCTCCTACCTGCTCGGTCTCGGCGGCGTCGAGGCGGTGGGCTTCAGCCCCGAGATCGTCGTGGCCGTGGATGCCCGGGGCACCGTGCGCACGCAGCCGCTCGCCGGCACGCGGGCGCTCGTGGCCGACGCCGGCGAGTCGCGGCGGCTGCGCGAGGAGCTCCTGGCGGACGTCAAGGAGATCCACGAGCACGCCATCTCGGTGAAGCTCGCGGTGGAGGAGATGGCGCCCGTGTGCCGCCCGGGCAGCGTGCGCGTCGAGGAGTTCATGGTGGTGGAGGAGCGTGGATCGGTGCAGCACCTGGCCTCCCGCGTGGCGGGCGAGCTGGTCGACGGGCTCACGGCCTGGGACGCGCTGGCCGCGCTGTTCCCGGCCGTGACCGCGTCCGGCGTCCCCAAGCGCGCCGCGTTCGACCTCATCAGCCGCCTGGAGGGACGCGACCGCGGGCTCTACGCCGGTGCCGTCCTCCGCATCGACGCGGACGGCGCGCTCGACGCGTCGCTGGTGCTGCGGACGCTGTTCCGCCGCGGCGACGCGACGTGGCTGCAGGCCGGCGCGGGCGTCACGGGGTCGTCCCGTCCGGCGCGCGAGCTCGAGGAGACGCGCGAGAAGCTGGCGAGCATCGCCGACCACGTCGTGCGCGCGCACGGCGCGGCAGACGCGCACGGAGCGGCAGACGCGCACGGAGCGGCAGACGCGGCCGACGCGGCCGGTGCCGCGCGGGAGCCGGCCGACGCTCGCGCCGTCGGCGTGCGCGCTCCCCGCGGAGCCGCCGCCGCCCGGTGACGGGGCACGGCGTCAGACCCCGCCGCCCCCGCCTCCTCCACCGCCGCCGCCGGAGGTGGTCCCTCCCGTGGATCCGCCGCTCGTGCTCGACCCCGAGTACGCGCTGCCCATGCTGGACGACACCGACCCGAGGCTCGACGCGAACACGGCGGGCGCGAACGGCGTGCTGCCGGAGTACCAGACCGGCTCGCGGCGCTGGTCGTCGTAGCGGCGCCCGAGCTCGTCGCCCCACTCCTCCTCCTGGCCGAACAGGGCGGCGTACGGCAGCAGCTCCTCGGTGAGCCGCAGCACGTCGACGTGGTCGTGCGGGAGGTCGGCGCGCAGGGCGCCCTCGGGCGACTGCAGCATCCGGATCCGGTCGGCCTCGGCCAGGCGGATGAACTCCTTGAGCCCCCGCAGGTGGTCGCGCAACGCGACCCCGCGCTCGGTGAGCGGGTGCGTCACGAGCGCGACGATCGTCATCCCGAGCGCGAGCACGGCCGCCACGAGGAACGCGATCACGACCGGCCCGCCGTACGCGTCCGCGAGCGCCAGCACGGCGAACACGACGGCCGCCGCCGTGCCGATCGACGCGGCGACGATGAGCAGCGTGATCGCGCCCACGGGCAGCGGCCTCCGCAGCCCATCGGAAACCGTGCGCTTCCGCACCGCGGCCATCACCTTCTGGATCCGCGCGGCCGCCTTCGTGTCGGTCCGCTTCAGGTCCTTGACCGTGCCGGCTGCGGCGCCGTCGCCGAAGACCGCGGCGACGAAGGCGCGCTCGTCCGGGTCCGTGACGCGCGCCGGATCCACCAGCTCGAGCGCGAACGACGGCTTCCCCGTGCCGTCGCGCTCCAGGATCCGCACGGCGCCGCGCACCGCGAGGTCGAGCAGGAGCGCGGTCGTCGCGCGCGCCGCCGAACCCGAGACCACGGCGGAGACGAGGAGCCCCACGCCCTCCGGCGGGTCGTACTGGGCGACGATCGTCCCGCGCCCGGGCGCGTCGGCGAGCCGGCGGCGGCGCAGGACGAGCGCACCGACCGCGGCCGCGACGGCGACGAGCGCGCCCGCGAGCGACAGCGCCGGCCACGGCGCCGCGAGGAAGGAGGAGTCGCGCGGCGTGAAGGTGCCGCGCTCGAACCCGATGGAGAGGCTGAGGTTCTCGCGCGGCCCGAGGTCCTCCGCCGTGGCCGTGAAGCCCGTCTCGGTGCGGACGATGTCGGCGGGTCCGTCGGCGCCCTCGGGACCGGCCGCCGCGTCCGCGCCGCCGGTGAGCCGGTCGAGGAGCTCCGGCGCGATCTCGACGGTCGCCGTCACCCTCCCGAACGGCTGCGCCCAGTCGAGTCCGTTGGTGTCCCAGTAGAACTCGTCGGCGTCCGTGTCGGCGAAGGAGCGCGTGACGTCGTGCTGCTCGTAGTCGATGACGTATGTCTGCTCGCCGCGCACGAAGGCGTCGTCGGCGATGGTGAGCACGGTCGCGCCATCGTCCGAGTCGGTCTCGAACGCGCGCGGGGCGCCGGACGCGTCCGTCACGGAGAGCACACGGAGCCCGGTGGGGTGGCCGTCGTGCTCCTGCGCGAGCGCGCGGCGGATCCCGCGGTTCTGGTCCCGGTCGGGGAACTCGGCGACCAGCGTCTCGGTGCTGCGGAGCACGGAGCGGCCGTCGGCGTCGGTCGACAGCCGGTAG
Organism: Clavibacter tessellarius; assembly: GCF_001618005.1. Lineage (GTDB taxonomy): Bacteria > Actinomycetota > Actinomycetes > Actinomycetales > Microbacteriaceae > Clavibacter > Clavibacter tessellarius_A. The sequence continues at coordinate 22,338 of NZ_LQXA01000009.1, read as the reverse complement.
ACGGCGTCGAATGAGCGGAAGGAGAAGTCGTCGGCCTCCGCGTGCGCAGGGGCGGCGATCCCGAGGGGGATCGCGAGCGCGGTCAGCAGCCCGGCGACCAGGGCGAGGCGGATGCGCGCGAGGCGGGCGCGGGCGAGGCGGATGCGCGCGAGGCGGGCGCGGGCGGCGGGCTCACGCACGGGTCGCTCCGGCCGCGCGGATCGCCCGCCGGATCGGCCGTCCCGGCCCCGGCTCGAGTCGCGCCTCCGGGACCTCGGCGTCGACCGTCCCGTCCTCCGCGTGCGCATCCGACGTCGTCATCGTGCTCCCCTCGCGCGACCCCCGTCGCACGAGGAGTCAACCACGCGGGGGATCCGCCAGCAGGGTCGCGGCGTCGGCCGCGAGCCCCGCGTACGCGGACTGCCGCTCCAGCCCCGACGCCTCGCGCGCCGCGGCCTGCACGACGATGGTCCACGCCTGGTCGCCGTCCTCCACGAGGTACGCGAGCGCGAGCGTGCCCACGGAGCTGCCGCCCTTGAAGGCCACGTGGTCGAACCGCTCCGGCTCGGGGAGGGCAGGGTTCGCCGCGAGGATCCCGCGCACGGGCTCCCCGGCCGGCGTCCGGGACAGCTCGTCGAGGCGCACGTGCGCGCGGGCGATGTCGTCGGGCGTCGCGAACCAATCGGCGCCCGAGGTCCACACCACGTCCGTGACCGCCGACACGGGCACGTCGAGCACGCCGCCCGGCAGCCCGTCGAGGAGCGCGCGCCGCTCGGCGGCTTCGCCGTCGGCCCAGCGCGCGCGGAGGGCGCCGCCGTCCTGCCAGCCGATGCGGAAGAGGTCGCGCGTGGTCATGAGCGGCACGTTGCGCGGCGGATCCGAGTGGCCGAGGTCCGCGAGCGCCGCCTCCACGCGCTCCCGCCCCACCGCCTCGACGACCATGTCGGTCGCGGTGTTGTCGCTGATCGAGATCATCTTCCCGGCGGCCTCGCGCACGCTGAGGACCGTGCCGGTCGGCGCGTCCTGCAGCTCGCCGGAGGGGAGGCTGCGCACGTCGTCGGTGACGGTGAGCGGGTCGTCCCAGCCGATGCGGCCCTCCTCGACCGCCTGCACGAGCGCGCCGAGCACGTAGAGCTTCACGATGGATCCGATCGGCCGCGCCTCGGTCGCGGCCACGCCGTCGGGCAGCACCTCGAGGATCCGCTCGCCGAGGGCGCCGTCCGCCACGCGCGTGACGGTGAGCGACACGTCGCCGCCGAGCGCCGCGGCCTGCTCCTCGAGCTCGGCCCAGCTGGTCGCGGGCGTCCGGTCGCCCTCGGGCTCGCCGAAGAAGAGGCCCGTGATGAGGCCGGCGTCGTCGACGACGACCTGCATGTCGAAGGTCCCGCCCGCCTCGCTCGCGATGGTGGTGACGGACTGCGCGCCCTGCTCCTCGTGCGCGGTCGGGGTCCAGGGCCGGCCTGTGCGCACCTGCTCGAGCACGGCGGCGAGCTCCTCCGCGGTCGCCGCGTCGAGCATCACCTGCGCCAGGCGCTCGCCCGTCTCCTGCACGGGGACGGGGTCCTCGGCGTTCACCGTGTCGAGCAGCCACTGCGCCTGCTGGCCGACGGGCGATCCCGGGAGCACCACGGGCTCGGCGGCGGCGGGCGAGGCGGGGGCGGGATCCGCGGGGGCGACGGAGCAGCCGGTCGCGAGCGCGGTGACGGCGGCCAGCGCGAGCGCGAGCGCCGTCCGGGCGGGACGGGACGGGCGCGATCGACGGGACGGACGGAGCGGTGACGGGGTCATGCCCCCATCCCACAGGAACGGGGCCGCCCGGTCGTCCCCCATGAAGGGGAATCGTCCGGGCGGCCCCGAGGGTCGCCGTTGCGCCGTCGGCGGCGCGCCGTGGATCAGGGGCGGGGCGCCACCTTGCTCTGGCCCGGGTCGCGGCCCGAGACCACGTTCGTGTCGACGTCGAACGCCTGGTCGCCCTCGCCCACGTTGTGCTCGAGGATCTGGTCGAAGGCCCAGTTCTCCGGGATCTTCGCACCGAGGTTGGCGCCCCAGCCCGTGGACATGTCGGCCACGTAGCTGAGCTCGGTGAGGTGCGCGGCCGCGAGGTTCGCGCAGATGCGGCGGCCGGCGTACACACCCACCCGGTACGCGCTGGCGCGGCGCTTCAGCTCGGCGTGGATGCCGCGGAAGTACGGCTGGAGGTACGTCTCGACCTCGGCGGGCGTGGCGTCGAAGTCGATGGCGTAGTAGATGACCGTGCCGGGCAGGAACCCGAGGCGGTCGGCGGCCTCGACGGCGCGGCCGGCGGCGCGCACGCCGAGGTCGTACGAGAAGTACGTGTTGTCGGTGCCGCCCTCCTGGAAGATCGGGAACACCTTGAGGCCGCCGGCGAAGATGGCCTGCAGCTCGCCGTCCTGGATCTTCTTCTCGAGCGCGTCCGGACGGTCGGAGTTCGTGAGGTAGCGCCCGACGACCGTGTAGCCGGCGTCGCGGAGCGTCTTCGCGCGGGCGGCATTGATGACGGTGATGCCGTCGACGGCCTGGCCCGGACGCGTGCTGTCGCCGTTGCTGGCGAGGAGCGCCGCGAAGGTGCGGAAGTCTCCGATGCCCGTCTCGGGGAGGGCGACGGTGCGCTGGAACTGGGAGAGCCGCTTGGCCTGCTGGGCGGAGAAGGTGCCATCGACGGGCCCGTCCCACGTGCTCATGACCACGAGCGACGCCTGGAGCAGGTGGACCAGGTACCCGGTGGTGTCGACGGATCCGACGGTGAGGGTCGGCTGCTTCCGCAGCGTGGCGCGCGTGAGCGGGCCGAAGGCGCCGTTCGCGGTCTCCTCGGCGATGCCGATCTCGAGCTGCAGCGCGTGGATGAGGGCCTTGTGCGCGTCGGCGGTCCACACGCCGTCGGTGGTGACGGCGGGGAAGCCGGCGCGCGTGCCGTAGCGCGCGGCCAGCTTCTGCTGGATGTCGCGGACGACGGGGCGCCCGGTGGACGCGAGCGGGGCGTCGGTGGTGGGGGGTGCGGCGGGCGTGGCCTCGTCGGCGTGCGCGGGGCCTGCGGCGATCAGGGCCACGGGGACGGCGGCGAGGGCGCCGCCCAGGACGGAGCGTCGGGACAGGTTCATCGGTGTGCCTCCCATGCCGGTCCGCCGGGCGGACCGGTCCGCAGGGCGGCTCGGTCGTCCGGGGACGGCGGTCTGCGGTTGTCCGTTGGCCTGATGGCGACGCGTGGTGCCGCCGGGCCGAGCGGGCGTGAACCGTCAAGATAGGGGAGCGGCCTCCACGCCGACGCCCGGCGTCCACAGGGGAGCCGTGCGATGGATCGTGCGGGCCGTGCGGGCATCAGCCAGCGGAGCCAGCGGAGCCGGCGGATCCGGTCGGGCCCGCGTCCGCGGACCCGTCGCGGTCGCCCGGCCGGATCCGGTCGCGCGCGTGGTGCAGCGTGTCCGACGGCAGGGGCGGCACCCCGCGCGAGAGCCGGGCGAGCCCCGCCTTCACGACGACCGCCGTCGCGATCGCGAACAGCGCCAGCGTGATGAGCGCGGAGGCCCACAGGGGCAGCGCGAGCAGCAGGAGCGCCACGACCACCGTGGCCAGGAGCCCGAGCGACACGAGCGCGAGCGCCACGCCGATGCCGAGCAGGATCGCGCCGGCTCGGGCGGAGCGGGCGCGCTCGCCGATCTCGCGCTTGGCGGAGTCGATCTCCGCGCGCACCGCGCGGAGCAGGGGATCGACGGCCTTCTGCGCGAAGGACCCGCCGAACCAGCCGCTGCGGGAGGAGCTGTCGTCGTCGGTCATGGTGCGTCTCTTCTCTCGTGGAGCGGATGGTGCGGGCAGAGGCCCGCCCCGGCGCGGACCGATGGGGTCCGTGCCGGGGCGGACGGGTGATCAGGCCAGGCGCGTCTCGCTCGACATGCTCGAGCGGAGGCCGCCGGTGATCTGGATGACGACGGGGACCTCGGTGCCGAGCACCGCGTCGAGCCGGGTCACGGCCTCGTCGACCGTGCGGCGCACCGCGACGGGCGAGATGCCGCGTCGGGCGACCGCGGTGACGCGCAGCGCGGCGGCGTCCGCCACCTCGAACGCGGTCACGTCGACGGAGACGATCCCGGGGTCGTCGTGCAGGGCGTCCTCGAGCAGCTGCTGCGCGAACCGCGCGTCGATCACGAGGGCGCCGCCCGTGGGCGTCGACCCGTCGCGTCCGCCCTCGATGCGCACGAGGGTGCCGGTGCGGCCGTGCCCCTGGCGGAGCGCGAACCACGCGAGGACCACGATGAGCACGAGGGCCGCCAGGGCGACGACCCAGAGGATCCACGGCTGGTCGCCGGAGAGCGCGTCGGCGACCGGCTGCTCGGCGTCGGACGCCGCGCCGGAGACCGTGGACTGCACGTCGGGCAGCAGGCTGCCCGCGCCCAGGGCCACGCCGACGGCGAGGAGGACGAGCCCGACCACGATGACGAGGAGGCGGTTCAGCGCCCGGTTCGTGCTGGTCATGAGCCCACCTTCCCGTTCGTCGCGAGCGTCACCTTGGCGGTGAGCGCCGGCGTGTAGTCGTACCCGTCGAGCTCGGCGCGGACCGCCTGCTCGATGGCGGCCCGGTCCGGCGTGTATCCCGTGGAGGGGGTCAGTCGGACGAGGGCCTGGCGCTTGGAGACGCTGACGTCGACCTGGTCGGGCGACACGTCGCCCGCGTGGCTGGCCGTGAGGGCGATCGAGCGCGCGATGACGCGGTCGTCCACGACGGCCGCGGTGCGGCCGATGCTCCCGCCGCGGCGGCCGCGGCTGCCGGGCTTCAGCCCCACGATCACGAGGACGAGCCCCAGGATCGCGATCGCGACGCCCACCGCGACCAGCGCGCCGGCCGGGGCCGACGCCGCCTGGAGGGCGGACGACGCGAGGTCGGCCGGCGCGAGGAGCAGCGGCGCGGCGCCGACGGCCGCGAGGACCGACTCGGTGCCGAGCCAGGCGAGCACCAGGATCAGGAGGACGGCGATCGTGATGGCGATGCCGGCCCGGGACGAGTGCGTCTCCCGCCGCACGAGGCGGCGGTAGGTGCTGTCGGCGCTCATGAGACCCTCCTGCGTGCCTGGATGCGGGCGCCCGTGATGCGGAGGTCGACGCGTCCCACGGTGGATCCCGTGAGGCCGAGGACCCGCTCGCGCACCTGGATCTGCGCCCGGGTCAGGCGCTCCACCAGCGACCCCTCGGCGACCTGCCGGTCGGAGAGCGCGGGGACGCGGATGGGCGTGCGCGCCTCCACGGTGAGCGTGCCGCCGACGTCCGTCAGGGTGACGGAGACGTCGTCGGCGGGCACCTCGAGGGCGTCCGCGGTGACGGCGGAGACCACGCGGCGCACGGCGCGCGGCGTGACGGTGGTGCGGCCCCGCGTCGCCCGGGAGGCGGTGCCGGGCGACCCGGGCTCCGCCAGCGCGGAGGTCACGACGACCGGCGCCCGCGGAGGGCGTCGGCGAGCCCGCGGACGTCCAGCTTGCCCTCGAGCACGCGGCCGACGCCGAAGCCGACGGCCATGAAGATCAGGACGAGGAGGAAGCCGCCGAACCCGAAGGCGAGGCCGGAGAGCGCGAGGACCGCCCCGACGAGGAGGCCCGTGGTCGTGGGGGTCACTGGACGCGCTTCTCGGCCGCGTCGTCGTTCGACGGCTTGTCGGACGGGAGGTTCACGTCGGTGATCGTGACGTTGACCTCGGTGACCTCCATGCCGACGACCTGGTCGATCGCGTCGCTGATCGCGTTGCGCACGTCGTCCGCGACCTGCTGCAGGTCGACCGGGTACTCGGCGATGAGCGTGACGTCGACGGCGACCTGCGTCTCGCCGACCTCGACGGAGATGCCCTGGCCGCGGTCCTGCTGGCCGATGACGTTGCGGATCGCGCCGACGGCGCGTGCGGCGCCGTTGCCGAGGTCGTGGACTCCGGCGACCTGGCGCGCGGCGATGCCGGCGACCTTCTCGATGACGCCGTCGGCGATGGTGTTCTTGCCTCCGGTGCTGCCGGTGCCGGTGACGCCGGTGGACGCGGACGTGGGGGTGATGCTCGACATGGTGTCTCTCTCTCGTGGTGGTGGACCGTGCGCGGTGGTGCTGCTGCGTGGTGCGGACCGGAGTCGCCTCCGTGGCCCGCCTCGTCATTCAGACGCATCGGCGGGGTGGTTCGGCACGCGGCTCAGGTGACTCCCAGGGAACGCGCGTGCCGCTTCGCCTCCCGGACACGGCGCGGGGCCGGAGCGGACAGCTCCGGCACCGGTCCGCCGCGGTCCGCCGGGTGGCGTCAGGCGCGGAGCGTGGCGCTCGGCAGCTCGCCGAACCGGTCCGCGTAGGACGCGGCGAAGCGGCCGAGGTGGCCGAAGCCCCACTGCTCGGCGACAGCCCGGACGGTGGTCGTGGCGGGCGACGCGTCGCGGAGCTCGGCGCGCACGCGGTCCAGGCGGATCCCGCGGAGCAGCGCGCTCGGCGTCGTGTCCTCGTACCGGCGCACGGCGAGCTGGAGCACGCGCGTGCTGATCCCGGCGGCCCGCGCCGCGTCCGCCGGCGTGATGGGCCGGTCGGCGTGGTGGTGCAGGTACTCGATCGCGGTGCGCACGGAGCTCATCCGCGGGCCCCGCATCTCGGCGCTGAACGGCACGTCGTGCCACGGGAAGAGCTGGAGCGTGGCGCGCGCCACGAGGAGGCCGGCCTGCATCCGCAGCAGCGGGCTCGACGCGACGTCCTGCAGCACCGGGCTCGCCTCGCCGACGGCGCGGCGCCAGAGCGACGCCTGCTCGATGCCCGGCGGCCGGGCGTGGTCGAAGACGAGGGGACGCGGGCGGCCGTCGTGCACCTCGGCCGCGGTCTCCTCCAGGAACCCGCCGTCGATGTGCACGAGGTTCTGCACGCCCGGCTCGCAGCGGAAGCCGAACGACCGGCCGGAGGGGAGGAGGAAGGGGCGGGATCCGCTCGAGCGCACCTCGTGCGAGCCCACGTCGACCGCGCCGGATCCCTCGCGCCACCAGGCGACGACGTAGTCGGGCAGGGCGGGCACGCGGCCCCAGTGCGGCGCGGGGAAGCTCGACGAGCGCAGCGTGACGTTCTCGTCGCCCACGAAGGAGTAGCGGTACGCGAAGTCGCCCCTGCCCTCCTCCGCGTGGAACTCGGTGCCCGGGAACAGGGCGGCGTACCGGTCGACCGCCTCGTCGATGTCGGTTCCGGACATGCTGCCGCGGCGGAGCGCGGGGGCGGCGGTCTCGGCGGCCCAGCTCGCGGGATCGGCGGCGCGGGCGAGCGTGGATGCGGCCTCGGGGGCGATGGAGTCCACGGTGGCGTCGCCGTGCCTGCCGCGGGGTCGCGGGGCCGGGGCGTCGTCGGTGCGGGCGCCGAGCGGGGCCAGCGCGTGCAGGGGGGACGCCGCTCGGGATCGCGCGTCGGGCGCGGATGCGGTGCTCATGGTTCCTCCGTCCTGCGCGACCGGGATGCGGTCGCGTGTCATGGAGTGGACGTGTGGGGCGGGGTGTTCGTCACGCGCCGCCGGGGATCCGGTCGGTGCGCGGGAGGCGGCCGGGGTCGGGGTGCCCGCTGGCGCCTCGACCCCGGTGCGGGCTAGTCCGTGCCGCTGGTGCGCATGCCGCCGGCGACACCCCCCGGCGTGGCGGCGCCCGCGGCGGCCTGCGCGCGCTCGCCGATGGGCGGGGTGATGGGCTTCTCATCGAACATGTGACGCTCCCGGAGGTTCGGCGGTGGGCATGGCTCGTCCACGAGCATCCGCATGGCTCACGATCCCCTCGCGGCGCGTCGCGCACAACGCCTCCCGGGGGCGGGGGCACTGGCTTTCCGGCGCCGCGCTACCGGGATCCGAGCCCGGGCCCCGCATCGGGGGGTGGCGGTGCGGATCAGCCCGCGGCGCGCGCCTGGCCCGCGACGAAGGCGGCGAAGGCCGCGTCGACCCGCTCGCGATCGCCCGTGAGCAGCAGGTCGACCATGAGGCCGCGCATCACGCCGAGGATGACGGTGGCCGCGGCCGACGCCTCCGCCGCGGGACGCCCGGCGGCCTCGAGCGCTCCCGCGATGAGGGCGGTGCGGTCGCGGAGGGAGCGCGCCACGGCGTCGGCGAAGGGCGGGTCGCCGTGCATGCTGCGGCCGGTGATCGCGACGAAGAGCCGCACGTGCCGCCGGCCCTCCGGGTCCGTGGCCCGCGTCCACAGCGCGCGCAGCGGGTCGTCTGCCCCCGCGACGAGGTCGGGCGAGGAGAACGTCTCCGCGAGCACGCGCGCGACGATCTCGGCGATGAGCCCGTCGCGCGTCGCGAAGTGGTGGACGAGCGTCGCGTGGCTCACGCCGACGCCGTCCGCGAGGCTCCGGAGGGTGAGGTCGTCCAGGCCGTGCTCGAGGACGTGCTCGGTGGCGGCCCGGAGCAGCTCGCCGCGGCGGTGGGCGTAGCGCAGCCGGCGGCCGTCCACGGGGTCGTCGCCCATGCGGATCCGCCCCCCTCCTGGCGCGCCCGCGCCCCCGTCCCGTCGATTGCTTGACCAACTGGTAAGGCAAATGTAGCGTCCATGCCAGAACGCGCCCGCGGGGCCCGGGGCGTGTCCCGGGATGGGCGGGCGCACGACCGTCCGGGGGGACACCATGACCACGATCACGACCGAGAGGGGCCGCCGCGGCCCGCTCCTGACCGCGGCGGCGATGCTGATGGCGGCGGGGGCCGCCCTGGGCCTCGCCGCTCCCGCCCAGGCGGCGGCGGTCAACCCGTACGAGCGGGGACCCGAGCCCAGCTCCGCGAGCATCGAGGCCACGCGGGGCTCCTTCGCGGTGGCGGAGACGTCGGTGTCGCGCTTCACGGCCCGCGGCTTCGGCGGCGGCACGATCCACTACCCGACGAGCACCAGCGCGGGCACCTTCGGGGTCGTCGCCATCGCGCCGGGCTACACGGCGCGCGAGTCCAGCATCGCCTGGCTCGGCCCGCGCCTCGCGTCGCAGGGCTTCGTCGTCTTCACCATCGACACCATCACCACCTCCGACCAGCCGAGCTCGCGCGGCGACCAGCTCCGTGCGGCGCTGGACTACGTCGTGGACGAGAGCTCCGTGCGCGGTCGCGTCGACGGGTCCCGGCGCGCGGTCATGGGCCACTCCATGGGCGGCGGCGGATCCCTGCAGGCCGCCAAGGACGAGCCGGCCATCCGCGCGGTCATCCCGATGACGCCCTACAACCTCGACAAGACGTGGCCGGAGGTCGTCGCGCCGACGCTCGTCATCGGCGCGGAGGACGACAGCGTGGCGCCGGTCGCCCGGCACGCGGAGCCGTTCTACGAGTCGCTCACGCAGGCGTCGGAGAAGGCCTACCTGGAGCTGCGCGGCGCGAGCCACTTCGCGCCGAACATCTCCAACACCACCATCGCGAGCGCGAGCATCGCGTGGCTGAAGCGCCACGTCGACGCGGACACCCGCTACGAGCGCTTCATCTGCCCGGCGCCCGCGGTGAGCCTCCAGATCAGCGAGTACCGCAGCACCTGCTGAGGCGCGTCCGCCGGACGCGGCGGCAGCACGACGGCGGGGCGCCCGGAGGCGCCCCGCCGTCGTGACGCGTCGCGCCTAGTGCTTGATGCGGTCGATCCAGCCGGCGACCGGCCGCTGCTGCTCGCCCTGCTGGGCGGCGAGCACGACGAGCACCGAGGTCATCGCGGGGATGATCCACTGGAGCGCCTTCTGCTTCTTCTGGGCGGCCGCGAGCTCCTTCGAGGAGCCCGCACCGGGCTCGGTGGTGCCGGCGGCGCCCTCGTCCTGGTGCTTGGCCATCTTCGCGCCGACGATCGCGGAGTAGAGCGTCGTGCCGGCGGCGGCGATGGTCAGCACGGCCTTCACGTTGGTGTTGGAGCGGGCCTCGCTCTGGCCGGCGAGGCGGCCCTTGTTCGCGTAGATCAGGCCGAGCCCGCCGACGGCGTGCGCGCCGAGGGCGGCGAGCTGCACGGGCGCCCACTTCGCCCAGCCGATGGACGAGAGGCGCAGGCGCTCCTGGGGCTGCTTCGCGGCGGCGGCCGCCCCGTTGAGCCCGACCGCGCCCATGAGGGACCCGCCGAACCAGGCCGCGAGGCCGAGGTCGTGCATGCTGCGGATGACGGTGTTGCGTTCTGACATGTGCATCTCCGAGTCGTGTCGAGGTCGGCTCCTGGCCGGCCGGTGTGCTGTGCGTCGGACGCTACGCCGGGGATCGAGCAGTGTGTCACCGGGCGGAGGATGCCCAGCATCCGGGGGCGGCGGCGCCGTCGGCGGAGACCTCAACGGATCCTGGGAGTCCCGCCGCGCGACCTTGGCGCTCCCCTCCGCGCCCGGTTCGGTGGAGACCGTGCCCGTCGAGCGGCGGGTCCGTCACCGAGGGGAACCGGATCATGGGCAAGGCGTGGATGGTGATGGTCGCGGCCGTGCTCGGCGGCCACGGGTTCGTGGGTCTGTTCATCGAGGGCTCGCACCTGCTCGGGATCCTCAACGTCGACTTCTTCGTCGACGTCCTCTACCTCGCGAGCGCCGTCGTGCTGCTGCTCGCCGGCACCCGGCAGATCGGCCCCGGCGCGATCCGCGGCACGCTCACCGCGTTCGGCGGCCTGTTCACGCTCATGGGCGTCCTCAGCATCGTGGATGACGAGCTCGGCGGCCTCACGCCCACCGGGTTCACGATCGTCGACGACTTCCTCTTCTTCGGCCTCGGCCTCTCGGGCCTCGCCCTCGCGCTGACCCCCAGCTCGGTCGAGCCGCTCACCACCGGCGGCAAGGCGCTCAACTAGCGGCGGCAGCCACCGCGCCTGCGTCGCCCCCGACGGGCGTGGGTCAGTCGGCGGCGAGCGCCATGTGCACCTGGTAGCGATCGCCGCGGTACCACGACGTCACGTGCTCGACGGGGGTCCCCCCGGCGCGGGAGCTCCGGCGGAACACCAGGGTCGAGGATCCGGCGGTCACCTGCAGCGCCTCGGCGGTGTCGGCATCCGCGGCCTCGGCCCACACCGTCTGCTCCGCGCTGTCGATGTGCACCCCGTACCGCTCCGCGAGCACGCCGTAGAGCGAGGCGCTGAGGTCGTGGTCGCCGAGGTCCGCCGCCACGCGTGCGGAGTACCAGCCGAGCTCGAGGGCCATGGGGGTGCCGTCGGCCAGCCGCAGCCGCTCGACGGCCCATGCGCGCTCGTGCTCGTCGAGGCCCAGGGCGGCGCGCGCCTCGAGCGGCGGGGCGCTGATCCCGACGCGTCGCACGAGCGTGGTCGCCACCATCCCGCGCCGCCGCATGTCCTCCGTGAAGGAGGCGAGGTGCAGCTGCGACTGGATCCGCTCCCCGGCCACGAACGTGCCCTTCCCCTGCACCGTGTAGAGCCGCTGCTCCTCGATGAGCTGCCGCAGCGCCTGCCGCACGGTCGCGCGGCTCACGTCGTGGGTGGTCGCGAGCTCCCGCTCCGACGGGATGGCGGCGTGCGCGGGCCACGCGCCGCCGATGTCGGCGAGCAGGATCGCCCGCAGCTGGGCGTGCTTGGGGACCGGGCCGGGGGCGACTACGGCGGTCCGGGCGGCGGCGGCATCGCGGGGTCGGGGCATGTGCGCGTCTCTCGGCGTTGACACGACGGGGTGGCGGCACGTAGCTTCACCGGTACGTACCAGTTGCAGCCGCGCTTCCCCGTCGTGTGGGCGATCTTCGTCCCATCGACTCTAGATGCTCGGCACTGGTGCATACCAGTCGTCCGTCCCATCGAGGAGTCCCCGTGGTCCGTGTGCTGTCCCCGCTCGCGGGGGTCGCCCTGCCCCTGCCGTCCGTGCCCGATGCGCTGTTCGCCGCGGGGGCGATGGGGCCCGGGGTGGCGATCGCGCCGCCCGCCGAGATCGTCGACGTGGTCGCGCCCATCGCCGGGACGCTGCTGCAGGTCTTCCCGCACGCCTTCGTGGTCGCGGCCGACGACGGCCTCGCGGTGCTCGTGCATCTCGGCATCGACACCGTCGGCCTCGCGGGCGCGGGCTTCACGGCCTTCGCCGCCAAGGGGGACCGCGTCGCCGCGGGCGCTCCCGTCATCGCCTACGACGTCCCCGCGATCCTCGCCGCCGGCCTGTCCAGCGTCGTCCCCGTCATCGTGCTCGAACGCTCGCCGGAGGACGTCCGCGTGCTCGTGGACGAGGGGGCCGGCCTGCTCCCCGGCTCCCCGCTGCTCTCCGTCTGACCCGCCCGGGGAGTCCTCGGGCCCGCCCGCCCGCCCGCTCGACCGACCGCCCGACCCGAGGATCCGCCGCTCCACCCATCACCGGTGCCCACCGCGAAGGAGAACCCATGACCGCCACCGCCCCGCCGCGTCGCCGACGCGCCGTCCCGGGCTTCGCCCAGATGCAGCGCCTCGGCACGAGCCTGATGCTCCCGATCGCCGTGCTGCCCGCGGCCGGGATCCTGCTCCGGATCGGGCAGCCCGACCTGCTCGGCAGCATCGACCTGCCCGTCGTCGGCACGTTCTTCCAGGCCATGAGCGCCGCCGGGGGCGCGCTGTTCGACAACCTGGCGCTCCTGTTCGCCGTGGGTGTCGCCATCGGATTCGCCAAGAAGGCCGACGGCTCGACCGCGCTCTCGGCGGTCGTCGGCTACCTCGTGCTCTCGAACGTGTTCAAGGTCATGTCGCCGGTGGTGCTCGCCGGCCAGAAGACGGTCGCCGGCGAGCAGGTGCTGATCAACTACAGCGTCTTCGGCGGGATCGTCGTGGGCCTCGTGACCGCCTGGCTGTTCGACCGGTACCACACCATCCAGCTGCCCGCCGCCCTGGGCTTCTTCGGCGGGCGCCGGTTCGTGCCGATCATCGTCTCCCTCGTGAGCCTCGTCATCGGCTTCGGGCTGAGCTACGCCTACCCGGTCTTCGACCTGGGCCTCTCCGGTCTCGGCGCGTTCATCGGCGGCACGGGCGCGCTCGGCGCCTTCGTGTACGGCTTCGCGAACCGGATGCTCCTCCCGGTGGGCCTGCACCACATCCTCAACTCCTACGTCTGGTTCCTCCAGGGCTCCTACACGAAGGCCGACGGGAGCGTCGTCACGGGCGAGGTGACCCGCTTCGCCGCCGGTGACCCGACGGCGGGCACGCTCACGTCGGGCTTCTACCCGGTGCTCATGTTCGGGCTCCCCGCCGCGGCGCTGGCGATGATCCACCTGTCGAACCCCGCGCAGCGCAAGGCGGCCATCGGCGTCCTCGGCGCGACGGGTCTCACGGCGTTCCTCACCGGCATCACCGAGCCCCTCGAGTTCGCGTTCATGTTCGCGGCCTTCCCGCTGTACGTCGTGCACGCCCTGCTCACCGGGCTCTCGCTCGCGATCGCGAACCTGCTCGACATCCACCTCGGCTTCTCGTTCTCGACGGGCCTCTTCGACCTGCTGCTCTACGGCACCGCCCCCGCGGCCAAGAACGTCTGGCTGATCGTGGTCATGGGCGTGGCGTACTTCGCCGTCTACTACCTGCTCTTCCGCCTCGTCATCGCGAGGTGGAACCTGCGCACGCCGGGCCGGGAGGAGGTGGTGGCGCCGGTCGACGGGGTCGCCCACGCGGATGCGGATGCGCCTGCGGATGCGGACGCCGGGGCCGCCGCCCCTGCGCCTCCGGGCGCCGGCCCCGCCGGCCCCGCCGTCGCCGCGTCGGCCCCCACCGCCGAGCGGCTGATCGCGGCCTTCGGCGGGCGCGACAACCTCGTCCTCGTCGACGCGTGCATCACGCGCCTGCGCGTCGAGGTCGCGGACCGGGCGCTCGTCGACCACGCGCGCCTCAAGGAGCTCGGCGCGGCCGGCGTGATGGAGGTGGGGGACAACGTCCAGGCGGTCTTCGGCCCCCGCGCGGAGTCCCTGAAGGACGCGATGCGCGAGGCCCTCTGATGGAGGTCGTGGTCGTCCCGACCGCGGAGGACGCCGCCCCGCTCGTCGCCGACGCCTGCAGCGCGCTGCTCGAGCGCCGGCCGGATGCGGTGCTCGGCCTGGCGACCGGCTCGACGCCCCTGCCGCTGTACCGGGAGCTCATCCGGCGCCACCGGGAGGAGGGTCTCAGCTTCGCGCGGGCCCGGGCCTTCCTCCTCGACGAGTACGTGGGGCTGCCCGCCGGGCACCCCGAGCGGTACCGCGCGTTCATCGCGGAGGAGCTCGAGCGGCACGTCGACTTCGCCCCCGGCGCGATCCGCGGCCCGGGCGACGCCGGATCCGACCCGCTGGAGGAGGGTCCCGCCTACGAGCGGGCCATCCGGGAGGCCGGCGGCATCGACCTGCAGGTCCTCGGCATCGGCACGGACGGGCACCTGGCCTTCAACATGCCGATGTCGAGCCTCGGCAGCCGCACGCGCCTCAAGACCCTCACGGCCCGCACCCGGCGGGACAACGCGCGCTTCTTCGGCGACGACGTCGATCGGGTGCCCACGCACTGCCTCACGCAGGGGCTGGCGACGATCCTCGACAGCCGGCACGCGATCATGCTCGGCTTCGGCCGGGCCAAGGCGCAGGCGGTGCGCGCGGCCGTCGAGGGGGCGCTGTCGGCGCGCTGGCCCGCGTCGGTGCTGCAGCTTCACCCGCACGCCACGGTGGTCGTCGACGAGGAGGCCGCCGCCGAGCTCGAGTTCGTCGAGCACTACCGCGAGACCTTCGCGGGCAAGCCGGCCGGGCAGGGCCTCTGATGCGGCTGCGCGCCGCCCGCGCGCTGGTCGACGGCGCGTTCACGGGGCCGGTCGTCGTCGACGTGGCCGCGGGGCGGATCACGGCCGTCCACGCGGCGACGGGGACCGAGGTCGTCGACCACGACCTCGTCGACGGGACGCTCAGCGCGGGCCTGCTGGACCTCCAGGTCAACGGCTCGTTCGGCGTCGACGTCGCGTCGGCGGACACCGCGGGCTGGCGCACCCTCCTGGCCGGGCTCGCCTCGCGCGGCGTCACGGGGGTCGAGCCGACCGTGATCACCGCGCCGCTGCCCGAGATCGCGAGCGCCCTCGCCCGCGTCGGGCGCGCCCAGGGCGAGTTCGCCGGCGAGCCGGTGGCCCGGATCCTGGGGGCCCACCTCGAGGGCCCGTTCATCTCGCCCGCGCGCAAGGGCGCGCATCGCGTGGAGTGCATGCTCCTCCCGACCCCCGCCCACCTCGATGCGCTGCTCGCGGATCCGGCGGCCCGCGCCGCGCTGCGGACGGTCACGCTCGCCCCGGAGCTGCCGGGCGCGGAGGAGGCGACGCGGCGGCTGGTCGCGGAGGGCTGCGTCGTCTCCGTCGGCCACAGCGACGCCACCGCGGACCAGGTGCGCGCGGCCGGCGACGCCGGCGCGACGATGACCACGCACGTGTTCAACGCCCAGCGCCCCCTGAAGCACCGGGAACCGGGCGTGCCGGGCGCGGTCCTCACCGACGAGCGCTTCTTCGTCGGGACGATCATCGACGGCCAGCACCTCGACCCCCGGGTCGTGTCGCTCGTCATGGGCGCTGCCGGCAGGCGCATGGTCGGGGTGACCGATGCCATCGTGACCGCCGGGCGGGAGCCCGGGGAGTGGCACGAGTTCGGCGGGAAGCCCGTAGCCAACGACGCCTCGGGCCTCGGGCGCCGGCGCGACGGCACCATCGCCGGGGCGGGCGTGGTGCTCGACGAGGGGGTGCGGCGCATGATCGGCGCGGGACTGGATCCGGCCCGCGTGCTCGCCGCGTGCACCGAGAACGCCGCCCGATCCCTCGGGCGCACCGACATCGGCCACGTCGCCGCGGGGGCGTCCGCCGACCTCGTGTGGTGGGACGCCGCCTGGCAGCCGTCGGCGGTGTGGATCGCGGGGGACGCGATCCGCCCTCCCGTCGGCTAGCCGCGGCCGCGGCCGGGAGGGCGGGCGCCGACTCGCGTCAGGTCCGGTGGATCCGCACCGTGACCACCTGGAACGCCCGCAGCACGAGCCGCGCCCCGCGTCCGTCGTCCTCCGGCTGGAAGGCGATCGCCCGCGGGAAGCCGTCGCCGAGGGGGCGCTCCAGCACGTCGACCTCGGTGAGGCGCTGGGCGTCGAGGTGCGCCTCGAGGCGGGTGGCGGTGCGTGCGCCCGTGGACTCGTAGAGCCGCACGATCACGTCGCCCGAGCCGTCGTCGGCGAGCTTCAGCGCCTCGATCCGCACGGTGCCGCCGTGCACCGTGACGAGCCCGGAGGCGGTGGGCAGCGACGACGGGACGGCCGCGTCCGGCGTGGCGGCGGATCCGACCGCGGCCGCGGGCGCGACGGCGGCCACCGCCCCGGTCTCCTCGCCGGGCCGCACGACGCGCACCGGCAGGTTCTGCTCCAGCCCCGCGTCCACCGCGCCCTCGATGCCGACGCCCGGCACGAGCGCGTACTCGAACAGGTGGTGGCCGATGTCCTGGGTCGGGTCGGGGGAGCGCGCCGCCCGGACCAGGCTGATCCGCATCTCCGTCTCCACCTCGCCCGTCGCGCCGACCGAGCGCGTGATGTCGTGGCCGTAGCTGCCCGCGTTGGTGAGGGCCACGCCGTAGCCGGGCTCCTCCACGTGCACGAAGCGGTGCGCCATGACCTCGAAGCGCGCCTCGTCCCACGACGTGTTCGTGTGCGTGGGGCGGCGCACGTGCCCGAACTGGATCTCCGCGCTGTGGTGCTGCGCGTGGATCGTGAGCGGGAACGACACCTTGAGGAGCTTCTCGTCCTCGAGCCAGTCGAGGTCGGCGGTCGCGTGGATCCGGGCATCGTCGGCGTGCAGCGACACCCGCTGCACGACGCGCGAGCGCCCGAACTGCCGGACCACCTCGACGGTCGCGCGGAGCGGCGACTCCTCGACGAGCTCGACCGACGCGGCCTCGACGAGGTCGGTGCGGCTCGCGCGGTAGTGGGCGTCGACGTCCCAGGCGTCCCACGCGGTGGGGATGTCCTCGTGCAGCTGCAGCAGGTTCGCGACGCGGCCCGCGGGCACGAGCTCGCGGTCGGCGTGCCGGAGGTCGACGATCGAGGTGATGAGGCCGCGCGCGTCGATCGTGACGCGGAGCAGCCCGTTGTCGAGCACGGTGCCGCCGTCGGCGCGCGTCGTGACGACGGGCGACGCGGGCTCCACCGCGACCAGCGGCGCGATCCCGCTGCCGGGCACGGCGACGAGCGCGAGCGCGGATCCGTCGGGCGCCTCCACGAGCGCGGTGCGCGCGTGGCCGGTCGAGTTCACCGCGAAGGCGCCGGATCCGTCGCCCTCGCCGTCCGCGACCGCCTGCGCCGCGACCCGCGCGATGGCGTCGGCCACGAGCGCGTCGAGCTCGGCGAGGCTGCGGGCGTAGTCCTCCTCGTTCTCCCGGTGCACCCACGTGATGGAGGAGCCGGGGAGGATGTCGTGGAACTGCTGCAGCAGCGTCTGCTTCCAGAGCCGGTCGAGCGCCGCGTACGGGTAGTCGGCGCCCGTGCGGACGGTCGCGATCGTCCACCACAGCTCGGCCTCGCGGAGGCGGTGCTCGGCCTGGCGGTTGCCGCGCTTCTCGCGGGCGTGCGACGTGAACGTGCCTCGGTGCAGCTCGAGGTACAGCTCGCCGACCCAGACGGGCGCGTCCGGGTACTCGGCCTCGGCCTTGTGGAAGAAGTCGTCCGGGTGCTCGACGACCACCTTCGGCGACCCCTCGAGGTCGGCCGTGCGGCGCTGGCGCTCCATCATGTCGCGCGTGGGCCCGCCTCCGCCGTCGCCGTAGCCGAAGGGCGCGAGCGACATGGTCGCGCGGCCCTTCTCGCGGAACTGCCGCACGGCGTGGTGCGTCTCCTCCGCCTCGAGCGTGGAGTTGTAGGTGTCGATGGGCGGGAAGTGCGTGAAGATCCGCGACCCGTCGATGCCCTCCCAGAAGAAGGTGTGGTGCGGGAACGTGTTCGTCTGGTTCCAGGACAGCTTCTGCGTGAGGAACCAGTCGAGCCCGGCGAGCTTCGCGATCTGCGGGAACGACGCCGTGTAGCCGAACGAGTCGGGCAGCCACACGCCGTGGGTCTCGACGCCGAGCTCCTCCTGGAAGAAGCGCATGCCGTGGGTGAGCTGGCGGATCATCGCCTCGCCGCCCGGCAGGTTGCCGTCGGGCTCGATCCACATGGATCCGACCGGGTACCAGGTGCCCGCGGCGATGGCCTGCCTGATGCCCTCGAAGACGGTGGGGTAGTTCTCCTTCACCCAGGCGTACTGCTGCGCCTGCGAGCACGCGAAGCGGAAGTCGGGGTACTGCTCGGCGAGCCGCAGCACGTTGGAGAAGGTGCGCGCGGTCTTGCGCTTCGTCTCGCGGATGGGCCAGAGCCAGGCGCTGTCGATGTGGGCGTGGCCGACGCCGCTCAGCGTGTGGGCGCTCGGGACGGCCCTGCGGGAGAGCACCTCGGCGAGCTCGGCGCGGGCGGCCGCCGCGGTGCCTGCGATGTCGTCCATCGCGAGCACGTCGAGCGCGCGCTCGAGGGCGCGGAGCACCTCGTGGCGGCGCGGCTCGGTCTCGGGCAGCTCCATCAGCAGCTGGTACAGCACCTCGACGTCGAAGCGCAGCGCCCACACCTCGGGCTCGAACACCGCGAGCTCGGCCTGGCGGAAGCGGTAGATGGGCTCGGCGGGCGCGGTCGCCTTGTCCCCGTAGGGGGTCGGCACGAACTCGTTCACGAGGATGTCCGGGTTCCCCGCCGCCTCCACGAGGAAGCGCACCTGCTCGCCGCCGGCGGCCTCGTCGGCGAGGCGCACGTAGGTGTTGCGCGGGTGGATCCCCTTGACCGGCACGCCGTCCATGGTGTGCACGAGGCACTCGGCCTGGTTGCCCGGCCAGTCGCCGATGAAGCCGGGATCGATGAGCAGCTCGACCGTGCGGCCGGCCCACTCGGCGGGCACCTCGCCCGACACCTCGAACCACCACGTGGACCACGCGCGGCCCCACGGCTGGCCGAGCTCGAACGGCGCGTACTCCTGCCGCATCGCCTCGGCGACGGGCACGGGCTCGTCGGGCGCCATCCACGCGCGCAGGGTCACGGGCGTCTTCGACGAGTAGACCGCGGGGGTGATCCGCTCGTCGAGCGCGCGGAGGATCCGCTCCTGGACGAGCTTCTGGTTCTGGTGCATGGGTGTCCTCCGGGTTCGGGGGTGGGGACGGGCGGGAGGGGCGTGCGGGAGGGAGGCGCGGGCGGCGGGAGCCGGGCGCGACCGGCGGTCAGCGCAGGTAGGACAGCGCCGGGAACGCGTGCATCGCGTCCTCCAGCAGGGAGCGCGCGACGGTGACGGAGTCGACGAGCGGGTGGTGCGCGAGGGCGCGGACGGCCGCGGCGCGGGATCCGCCGAGGCCGGCCTCGATGGTCTGCCGCTCCACGTACTTCGCGTTGGTGACGAGGCCCACGCCGAAGTCGGGGAGCTGGGTGCCCGCGACCGGATGCGCGCCCGAGGCGTCGACCACGCACGGCACCTCGACCACGGCGTCCGCGTCGAGGGCCGCGAGCGTGCCGCGGTTCCGCACGTTGAGGATCAGCCGCGCGCTCTGGTCGTACGCGATGCCGCGCATGAGCGCGATCGCGACGTCCTCGTAGCCGCCCGAGACGAGATCGCCCTCGTCGCGGTCGCCCATGCCGGCCGACTGCCGGTTCGTGGCCATGTACGTGGTCTCGCGGTCGAGCCGCGTGCGCTCCCAGAGCGCCAGCGCGGACACGTCGTGCCGGTGCTCGAGCTGCTCGTAGAACCGGCCCTGCTGCTCCACGAGGAAGCCGCCGCGGGTCTGCGCGGCGAGCTGGTCGGCGTGCCGCACCTCGCGCTGGAAGTAGTAGTAGTGCAGGTACTCGTTCGGCACGGCGCCGAGCTCGGTGACCCACTCGGCGCCGAAGAGCCGGCCCTCCTCGAACGTGCCGATGAGGTCGGGCCGGGCCATGAGGTCCGGCAGCACGTCGCGGCCGTCGACCCGGAGGCCGCGCAGCCAGCCGAGGTGGTTGAGCCCCGCGTAGTCGATGACCACGTCGTCGCCCGCGACGCCGAGCGCGCCGAGCACGCGGCGGGCGAGGCCGATGGGGGAGTCGCAGATGCCGATGACGCGGTCGCCGAGCACGCGCGACATGGCCTCGGTCACGACGCCCGCGGGGTTCGTGAAGTTGATGACCCAGGCGTCGGGGGCCTGCGCCCGGATCCGCTCGGCCAGGTCCATGACGACCGGCAGCGTCCGCAGCGCGTAGGAGATGCCGCCGTAGCCGACGGTCTCCTGCCCGATGACGCCGTGCGCCATGCCGAGCCGCTCGTCGCACGAGCGCCCGGCCATGCCGCCCACGCGGATCGCCGAGAACACGAACGCGGCGCCCGCGAGCGCCTCGTCGAGGTCGGTGTGCAGCGAGATGACGGGCGCGTCCGGGTACGCCGCGGCCTGCTCCGCGAGCACGCGCGCGACGGCCGTGAGGCGCACCTCGTCGGTGTCGTAGAGGGCCACGTGCGAGACGCGGCCGGCCTCGTGGTCGCGCAAGAGCGCCGAGTAGACGAGCGGGACGCGGAAGCCGCCCCCGCCCAGGATCGTGAGCCTCATGCGACGGTCACCGACACTCCCTTGTCCGCGAGGCCCTGCGACACCCGCTCGTGCGGGGCGGCCTCGGTGATCAGCTGCGTCAGCGACGCGGTGGGGGCGACGCGGCCGGCGCCGGTGCCCGGGAACTTGGAGGAGTCGGCGAGCACCGTGACCCGGTCGCTCACCTCCGCCATCGCGCGCTTGATGGGCACCTGGGCCATCGTCGTGTCGCGCAGGTCGCCGTTGTCGGCGATGCCGCTCACGCCCACGAAGGCGTGGTCGGCGTGCAGCATCCGCAGGCTCTCGGCGGTGAGCGGGCCGGACACCGAGCGGTAGACCGGATCCCAGTCGCCGGGCAGCAGGATGAGCCGCACGCTCCGGTCGTCGCGCAGCACGTCGAACGCGGCGATGCTGGCGGTGATGACCGTGAGGGAGCGCCCGCGCAGCTGCTCCGCGAGGTGCAGCGTGGTCGTGCCGATGTCGAGCACGACCGACTGGCCGTCGAGGATCTGCGCGGCCGCGGCCCGGGCGATGCGCTCCTTGGCCTCGCGGTTGACCTGCTCGACCTCGGCGAACGGCGCGTCCACCTCGATGAGGACGGCACCGCCGTGCGTGCGCCGGAGCGCGCCCTGCTCGTCGAGACGGGCGAGGTCGCGGCGGATGGTGGCGTCGCTCGTGCCCGCGGCCTCGGCCAGCTCGGCGACCGTGGCGCTGCGCGTGGCGCGCAGCCGGTCGAGGATCACGAACTCCCGGGCGTCTCTCATGAAGTGAACATTAGCGCGCAGGATCAGTCAGAAACAATCTCGTAATGAACAAGGTCTTCCATCCATGTGCTCACATGGGCTAGAAACGTCACTACCGGTCGCCGCTCACCCGACGACCGCGTCCACCGGCAGAGTCGCCGTCGGCGGACCACCCCATCCGCCGTGTCCGCACGGCGCGATCCCGAGAAGCCGAGGTCACCGTGTCCGCAGCCCCCCGCCCCGAGCGGCCCGCCGGCCTGCTGGTCGTCGGCCAGCTGTTCGCGGACGTCGTCTTCGGCGACCTGCCGAGCGGCCCCCGGCCGGGCCACGAGATCTGGACCTCGTCGTTCGGCCACGGCCCCGGCGGCATCGCCAACTTCGCCGTCGCCGGCGCGCGCCTCGGGGTGCCCACCGTCATCGCCGCCGCCGTGGGCGCGGATCCGTTCTCCCTCCTCGTGCGCGCCGCGCTCGCCGCGGAGGGGGTCGACCTCCACCACCTCGTCACGCTGGACGGCTGGTCGCTGCCCGTCACGGCGTCGCTCGGCTACGACGACGACCGCGCCATGGTCACGGGCGGCGTCGCCTGCCCGCTCAGCTCCGACGAGCTCGTGCCGGGCGCCGTCCCGGCCGTCGCCGCGGCGCTCGTGCACCTGGATCCGCACCGCAGCTCCTGGGTCGGCCGCGCCGCCGCCGCGGGCACCGACGTGTACGCCGACGTCGGCTGGGACCCGTCCGAGCGGTGGGACCCGGCCATCCTCGAGCAGCTCGACGAGTGCCACGCCTTCCTCCCCAACGAGCTCGAGGCCTCGGCGTACACGGGCACCGGCTCGGCGGTCGAGGCCGCCCGGGCGCTCGGCGCGCGCGTGCCGCTCAGCGTCGTCACCTCCGGATCCCGCGGCGTCGTCGCCGTCGACTCCGCCCGCGGCGAGGAGGTCGTCCGGCCGCCGCTCGCCGTGCGCGCGGTCGACGCGACCGGCGCGGGCGACGTGTTCGGCGCATCGCTCGCCGCCTCGGCCCGCGCGCCCTGGTCCCTCACCGAGCGCGTGGACTTCGCGTGCCTCGTGGCGGGGATCACGGTCACCCGCCCCGGCGGCGCGGCCGGAGCCCCGCGGCTCGACGAGCTCGTGCCGTGGCTGCGCGCGCACCCCGAGGCCGCCGAGCCCGGCCGCTACGACT
>NZ_LQXA01000008.1 GCF_001618005.1 Clavibacter tessellarius | reverse complement strand
CCGCCCGCTCCGACCCGCCCGTCCCCCACCGAATCGAGAACCACCATGCCCATCCCCTCCGCCCGCCGCGCTCGCGCCCGGCGCATCGTCGTCGGCGTCGCGACCCTCGCGCTCCTCGCGCCGGTCCTCGCCTCCTGCTCGTCGTCGGGATCCTCGGCCGGCGGGCAGCTCGACCTCTGGATCTGGCCGGACGGCCTCAGCCAGACGGTGCTCGACAAGGTGCCGGCGGAGGTGCCGGGCACCACGCTCAACGTCTCCACCATCGGCGGCGACTTCAAGCAGAAGCTCGTCACCACCTTCACCGGCCGCTCGGGCCTGCCGTCCGTCACGGGCGTCAAGGGCGAGGACATGCCGTACTTCCGCAGCGAGGACGGGCTCTTCGAGGACCTCGACCAGCTCGGCGCGAAGGACGTCGCCGGCCAGTACCCGGCGTGGAAGCTCGAGGAGGCCACCACGAAGGACGGCCAGCTCCTCGGCCTCCCCATCGACATCGGCCCCACCGCGCTCTACTACCGCGCGGACGTGTTCAAGAAGGCCGGCCTGCCGAGCGAGCCCGCCGACGTGGCCAAGGCCACCGCCACCTGGGACGACTACTTCGCCTTCGGCAAGAAGCTCAAGGCGGCCACCGGCGGCGCGATCTTCGTGGACGCCTCCGACGTGTTCACCAAGTCGCTCGGCCAGGGCACCACCCGGTTCGTCGACGAGGACGGGAACTACACGGGCGACAGCGCCACCGTGAAGGCCGCGTGGGACCGCGCGGTGCTCGCCTACCAGGACGGCCTCACCGCGAACGTGACCGACGGCAGCCCGGACTGGGCGTCGGCCATCAGCAACGGATCCCTCCCGGCCCTCCTCGGCGCGTCCTGGTACCAGGCCGACCTCAAGAGCGCGACGGCCGACACCTCGGGCGACTGGCGCGTGGCGCCCATGCCCGGCGGACCGGCCAACATCGGCGGCTCCTTCCTCTCCATCCCCGCCGGCACCAAGGACCCGCAGGCGGCCTTCGCCGTGATCAAGGACGTGCTGAGCGAGGACAACCAGGTCACCGCGTACGCCGACAAGGGCATCTTCCCGTCGGCCACCGCCGCCTACGACTCCCCGGAGCTGCAGAAGGGCGACGACTTCTTCGGCGGCCAGTCGACCGTCGGGATCTTCGCCGACGCCGCGGCGAAGATGCCCACCGCCTACACGAGCCCGTACGACAACCAGGTCCAGGCCGCGTTCGTCACGGAGCTGCAGAACGTGACCTCGCTCGGCAAGGACCCCGACCAGGCCTACTCCGACGCCGTCGCCGCGGGCGAGGCCGCCCTGAAGACCGCGAAGCAGTGATCCCCACCGTCGTCCGCCGCACGTGGCCGTACTACGTCGCGATCGCGCCGTTCTTCGTCCTGTTCCTGGTCTTCGGCCTGTTCCCCGCGCTCTACTCGCTCGTGCTCTCGTTCCAGGACTGGAACGGCCTCGGCACGGCGAAGTGGGTGGGCCTCGCGAACTTCCAGGCCCTCGCGGCCGACGCCACGTTCTGGCTCTCCATCCGGAACACGCTGATCATCTTCGCCCTGTCGACGTTCCCGATGATGGCCATCGCGGTCGTCGTCGCGGCGATGCTCAACTCGGCGAAGCGGCTCAGCACCTTCTACAAGATCAGCTACTTCGTGCCGAACGTCACCAGCGTGGTGGCGATGGCCGTGCTCTTCGGCTCGATCTTCGGCGACAGCTTCGGCCTCGTGAACGCGGGGCTCCGCGCGATCGGGCTCGACGGCGTGCCGTGGCTGTCGACGCCGTGGGCGATCCAGGTCACCATCGCGGTGCTCATCACGTACCAGTGGACCGGCTACAACGCGATCATCTTCCTCGCGGGCATGCAGGCCATCGGCACCGAGGTCTACGAGGCCGCCAAGCTCGACGGTGCCGGCGCGATCCGCACCTTCTGGTCGGTGACGCTGCCGCTCCTGCGCCCCACGATCCTGTTCGTGCTGGTGGTGTCGACCATCACCGGGTTGCAGAGCTTCACCGAGGCGCAGGTGCTCACGGCCTCCTCCAGCACGACGAACCCGAACTCGGGCGGCGCGGGCCAGGCCGGCCTCACGACCGTCCTGTACTTCTACCAGCAGGCCTTCAACTACAACCGCTTCGGCTACGGCGCCGCCATCGCGTGGGGCGTGTTCCTGCTCGTGGTGATCTTCTCCATCATCAGCTTCCGGCTCGGGTCGGAGAAGAAGGAGAAGGCCGTGCGCGTGCCCGGCACGAGGAAGGGAGACCGCGCATGAGCGCGACCGTCCACGCCGCGGGATCCGCCGCGGCCCGCCTCGCCGACCAGGCCTCCGGGCGCCCGCGCGACGAGCGCGCCGGTCGTCCCGCGGGGCGCCGGCAGCTGCCGCCCGGGCGGGTGATCCTGCACGGCGTGCTGTTCGCGGGATCCATCGTCAGCCTGTTCCCGCTGTACTGGCTCGTGGTGATGGCGAGCAACACCACGAGCGACATCTACAAGTCGCCGCCCGTGCTCGTGCCGGGGCCGTACCTGTGGGACAACATCCAGGCCGTGTTCCGCACGATCGACTTCGGCGGATCGCTCATGAACACCGTGATCGTCGCGGTGTCCGTCACCGTGCTCGTGCTGTTCTTCGACTCGATCGCGGCGTTCACGTTCGCGAAGTACGAGTTCCCGGGCCGGCGCGCGCTGTTCGCGCTGCTGCTCGTGACCTTCATGCTGCCCGCGCAGCTGTCGGTGATCCCGCAGTTCGTGACGATGATCAACCTCGGCTGGGTCGGCCAGCTGCAGGCGCTCATCGTGCCGGCGGCGGCGAACGCCTTCGGCATCTTCTGGCTGCGGCAGTTCATCATCTCGAGCGTGCCGGACGAGCTCATCGACGCCGCCCGCATCGACGGCGCCGGGTTCTTCCGCCAGTACCTCACGGTGTGCCTGCCGCTCATCCGGCCGGGCCTCGGGTTCCTCGGGATCTTCACCTTCATCGCCGCGTGGAACGACTACCTCTGGCCGCTCATCGTGCTCAACGACCCCGGCACGCTCACGCTGCAGGTCGCGATGAGCCAGCTCAACAGCGCCCACGGCAAGGACTACGGGATGGTCATGGCGGGCGCGCTGCTCGCGGTGATCCCGCTCATCATCGTGTTCCTCGTCGGCGCGAAGCAGTTCATCGGCGACATCGCGAAGGGCGCGCTGAAGTGACGACCGCCCCGCTGCGCACGGCGCGGGTCACGGCGGTGGACGACGCCGCGGGCCTCGGCTCGGCCGCGGCCGACGTCGTGCAGGCGTTCCTCGGCGAGGACCCGGCGGGCGTGCTCGGCGTCGCGACGGGATCCAGCCCCGAGCCGCTCTACGCCGAGCTCGGCCGCCGCCACCGCGACCGGGCGCTCATCACGGATGGGGTGTCGCTCGTCGCCCTCGACGAGTACGTGGGCCTGCCGCCCGGGCACCCCCAGTCGTACCTCGCGTTCGTGCGAGCGCGCATCGCCCGGCCGCTCGACGTGCCGGACGCGCGCGTGGTGGTGCCCGACGGGGCGGCGGCGGATCCGGACGAGGCCGCGGCCGAGCACGAGCGGCGGATCCGACGGCTCGGCGGAGCGGGCCTGCAGATCGTGGGCATCGGCGCCAACGGGCACCTCGGGTTCAACGAGCCGGGCTCCCCGTTCGACGGCGTCAGCCGGGTGGTGCGCCTCGCCGGCGCGACCCGGCGGGACAACGCGCGGTACTTCGGCGGCGACGTGGACGCGGTGCCGACGCACGCGATCACGCAGGGCATCGCGACCATCATGTCCGCCCGCCGGATCCTGCTCGTGGCCTCGGGGGAGCGGAAGGCGCGGGCCCTCGCGGCCGCGCTCGCCGGTCCGGTGACCGAGCGCGTGCCCGCGTCGGTGCTGCAGCGGCATCCGCACGTGACCGTGGTCGCCGACCGGGCCGCGCTCGCGGGGCTCGACGAGCGGGGCTGACCCGCGGCTCGTCACTCGTCGCTCCGCTCCGCTCTGACCGTCCCACCCCGCGCCGTCGCGCGCACCCACACGCACGGAGGATCCGCATGTCCCACCTCGACGACGTCGCCCCCGGATCCACCTCGCGCCTCGCCCCGCGCGCGCGGTTCGCGACCGACGCGCCCGCCCTGTCGCTCGACGGCGACTGGCGGTTCCGTCTGCTGCCCGAGGCGCCCGTGGACGCGGCCGGCGCGACGCCCGCGGTCGCGGATCCCGCGCTCGACGACGCCGCGCTCGACGCGGCCGGCTGGACCACGCTGCCCGTCCCGTCGCACTGGGTCCTGCACGGCCACGGATCGCCCGCGTACACGAACCTCCAGTACCCGTTCCCCATCGACCCGCCGCACGTGCCCGACGCGAATCCCACGGGCGAGCACCGGCGCGCGTTCCGGCTGCCCGCGTCCTTCGCCGACGCCGAGCGCGTGCTGCTGCGCACCGACGGGATCGAGGGGCTCGCCACCTTCTGGGTCAACGGCGTCGAGGCGGGCTGGACCACCGGCAGCCGCCTCGCGACCGAGCTCGACGTGACCGCGCTGCTCGTGCCGGGCGACAACGTGCTCGGGATCCGCGTGCACCAGTGGTCGGCCGCCTCCTACCTGGAGGACCAGGACCAGTGGTGGCTGCCCGGGATCTTCCGCTCGGTCGAGCTGCTCGCCCGCCCGGCGGACGCCCTCGATGACGTGCGGGTGCGGGCCGACCGCGACCCCGTCGACGGATCCGGTCTCCTCGCCGTGGAGGTGGACGGCGCGTTCCCCGTGGTGGTGCGCGTGCCCGAGCTCGGGATCCACGCGACGTGGGAGACCCCGGCCGACGTCGCGCCCCTCGCGATCCCCGCGGTCGACGCGTGGAGCGCCGAGCTGCCGCGCCTCTACGACGCGACCGTGTCGTCGCCCGGCGAGACGGCGACCCTCCGGATCGGGTTCCGCACGGTGCGCATCGACGGCGACGCGCTCCTCGTGGACGGCCGGCGCCTCACCTTCCGCGGCGTCAACCGGCACGAGTCCCACCCCGAGCGCGGCCGCGTGTTCGACGAGGCCGAGGCGCGCGCCGACCTCGAGCTGATGAAGCGGAGCGGGATCAACGCGATCCGCACCTCCCACTACCCGCCGCATCCGCGCCTGATCGACATCGCCAACGAGCTCGGCTTCTGGGTCGTGCTCGAGTGCGACCTCGAGACGCACGGCTTCTGGGACGTGGAGTGGTGGGACAACCCGTCCGACGACCCGCGCTGGCGGGGCGCCTACCTCGACCGGATCGCCCGCACGGTGGGCCGCGACCGCAACCACCCGTCGATCGTGATGTGGTCGCTCGGCAACGAGTCGGGCACCGGGCGCAACATCGCGGCCATGTCGGCGTGGGTCCGGCGCGCGGATCCGACCCGGCCCGTGCACTACGAGGGCGACCTCACGGGCGAGCACACCGACGTCTACTCGCGGATGTATCCGACGCTCGAGGAGATCGACTCGGTGTGCGGCACGCCCGCGGCGAGCATCCACGAGACCACGGGCGCGACCGGCACGAAGCAGCGCGCGAAGCCCTTCCTCCTGTGCGAGTACGGGCACGCCATGGGCAACGGGCCCGGATCGCTCGCCGACTACGAGGACGCGATCGACCGCTGGCCGCGCCTGCACGGCGGCTTCGTCTGGGAGTGGCGCGACCACGGCCTGCTCGCGCGGACCGCCGACGGGCGCCCCTTCCACGCGTACGGCGGCGACTTCGGCGAGCCCGTGCACGACGGGCCCTTCGTGATGGACGGCCTGCTGCTCTCCGACGGCACGCCCACCCCGGGCCTCGCCGAGCTCGCGGCGGTCATCGCGCCGGTGCGCGTGCGGGTGGCGGCCGACGGATCCTCCGTGCGGGTCGAGAACCGGCGGCACAGCGCGTCCACGGCTGACGTCGACCTGGTCTGGATCCTCGACCACGACGGCCGCCGGGTCGCCCGCGGGATCCTCGAGCACGCACCCCTCGCGGCCGGCGACGCCGTCACGATCCCGCTCCCCGAGGAGGCGCGCGTCGCCGGCCACGCGGAGGAGGCGCACGTGACCGTGCAGGTCGTCACCCGCTACGACGCGCCCTGGGCGGAGGCCGGCCACGTCGTCGCGCAGCACCAGGCGCTCGTGCGCGACCGGCCCGCGCCGCGACCCCGGCCGGTCGGGCGCTGGCACGGCGACGCGCTCGGCGTCGGCGCATTCGACCCGCGCGGCGACCTCGTCGCGTGGAGCGGCGTGCCCGTGCGCGGCCCGCGCCTCGAGCTGTGGCGCGCGCCCACCGAGAACGACCGCGGCGCCGGCCAGGGATCGTACGAGCTGGCGGAGCCCGAGCTGACCGGCGGACGCGGCGCCGAGGAGACCCCGCCGTCGGCCGACCGCTGGCGCGAGCGCGGACTGCACCGGCTCACGCACCGGCTGCTCGGATCCACCCGCACGACGGACGGCCTCGAGACGCGGATGCGCGTGCAGGCCGCGCACTCCGGCGCGGGCGTCGACGTCGCCTTCCGCTGGGCCGCGACCGACCGCGGCCTCCTGCTCGCGACCGAGGTCGTGCCGTTCGGCGTGTGGGACTGCACGTGGCCGCGCGTCGCCGTGCGCATCGACCTGCCGGCCGCGCTCGCCGAGCACCCGGTCGCGTGGCACGGCACGGGGCCGGGGGAGTCGTACGCCGACAGCCGCACGGCCGTGCGCGTCGGCCGCTTCGCCTCGAGCGTCGACGGCCTCGCGGTGGCCTACGCGCGCCCGCAGGAGACGGGCCACCGGCCGGAGCTGCGGTCGCTCGTGATCGGCGACGGATGCGCGACGCCCCTCACCGTGACGACCATGCCTGACGCCTCCGGCCACCGCGCCGGGTTCCAGCTCTCACGCTGGACCCCGCAGCAGATGACCGACGTCGGCCACCCGCACGAGCTCCCCGCCCCCGACGGCCTGCACCTCTTCCTCGACGACGCCCAGCACGGCCTCGGATCCCGCGCGTGCGGCCCCGACGTGCTCCCGCGCCACGCGCTCTGGCCGTCGCTGCGCACGTGGGAGGTGCTGCTGGGGTAGCCGGCGGCCGATGTCGGTGGTGGGCGCTTCACTGCGCGCATGGACCTCCATTCGACCCCCACTCCCACCCCTCCCTACGAGGACGTGCTCGCCGAGCTGAAGGGTCGCGTGCACGCCGCGCGTCACGCCGCGCAGCGGCGGGTGAACACCGAGCTGGTCATCCTCTACTGGCGCATCGGTGCCACGCTCGCGCGGCAATCGGATGAGCAGGCGTGGGGAAGCGGGGTCATCTCACGTCTCGCAGCCGACCTGCGAGCTGAGTTCCCCGAGATGAAGGGCTTCTCGCCTCGGAACCTGATCTACATGCGCTCGTTTGCGCGGGCCTGGCCCGACCCGGCAATCGCGCAACGGCCTGTTGCGCAATTGCCCTGGGGACACGTGACGGTGCTGTTGAGCAGAGTGGATGCGCAAGCGGATCGAGACTGGTACGCCTCCCGCAGCGTCTCCCACGGCTGGTCGCGCAACGTCCTCGAGCACCACATCCGCACGCGCCTCCACGAGAGGTCGGCGAGCGCTCCGACGAACTTCGACCGGGCCCTGGACGCCGAGCAGTCGGACCTCGCCCGTCAGCTCACGAAGGACCCGTACGTGCTCGACTTCCTGGCCGTCGACGGCGACGCGGCGGAACGCGAGCTCGAGCGGGCGCTCGTCGACCGGATCATCGACACCCTGCGCGAGCTCGGCGAGGGGTTCTCGTTCGTCGGACGTCAGGTCCACTTCGACGTCGACGGCGACGACTTCTTCGTGGACCTCCTGTTCTTCCACGTCGAGCAGCTGCGCTACGTCGTCATCGAGCTGAAGACGGGCCGCTTCCGTCCGGAGCAGCTCGGGCAGCTCGGCTTCTACGTCGCGCTGGTCGACGATCGGCTGCGCCGGGCACACCACGCGGACACCGTGGGCCTTCTGCTCGTGGCGGGCAAGACGGATGCGGTGGTGCGGTACTCGCTGGCCGGGCAGCGGGCACCGGTCGCCGTGTCCAGCTACGACCTCCTGCCCGAGGCCGAGCGCGCCGCCCTGCCATCGGAGGCGGTGCTCGCCCGGGCTGTCCGGGATCCGCGCGAGCCCCGGACGCCCGGGTGACACGCATGCGCCGCCGCTAGGCTCCATGCGCGCGCATGGAAATGATCCGTGCGGGAAGGAGCACCCCATGAGCACCACCTATCGCGTCGGCTACCTCGTCGGCAGCCTGTCGTCCACCTCCATCAACCGGGCCCTGTCGCTCGCGCTCAAGCGCCTCGGCGCCCAGGCCGGCCTCGAGCTCACCGAGATCCCCATCGCGCCGCTGCCCTTCTACAGCGCCGACATGGACGGGGACTACCCCGAGGTCGCGAACGCGTTCAAGGCGCGGATCGCCGACGCCGACGCCGTCCTCATCGTCACGCCCGAGTACAACCGCTCGGTGCCCGGCGTGCTCAAGAACGCGCTCGACTTCGCGAGCCGCCCCTACGGCGAGAACGCGTTCCAGGGCAAGCCCAGCGCGGTCATCGGCACGTCCATCGGCGCGGTCGGCACGGCCGTCGCGCAGCAGCACCTCCGCAGCATCCTGTCGTTCCTCGCGTCGCCGGAGCTGTCGCAGCCCGAGGCGTACATCCAGACCACCGAGGGCCTCATCTCGCCCGAGGGCACGATCTCGAACGCCGGCACGGAGGAGTTCCTCCTCTCCTGGCTGCAGGCGTTCCACGCGCACATCGAGAAGAACCTGCAGGCCGTCTCCGCGTAGTCGGCGACGCACGACGCGAGGGGCCCGGGCGGATCGTCCGGGCCCCTCGTGCGCGCTCCGGCGGGTCGGCGCGGCGCCGACGGTCCGCCGCCGCGGTCAGCGGCGCAGCTGGATCCCGAGCACGTCGCGCGTGCGCCCGCCCGGAGCCGCGTGCACCGACACCGCGAGCGCGCCCGCGGGGGATCCGGCGCGCATGGCGTCGGTGATCCGCACATCGAGGGCGTCGTCGCCGACCTCGCCGCCGAGATCCACCTCGGCGACGTGCTCCGCCTCGACGCCGCCGACGCGGACGGCCTGGCCGACGCGGGCGGCCTGGCCGACGGGAGCGGCATCGGCCGCGGGGCCGGGTGCGGCGTCGCCGCCCACCGCCTCCCGCCGCAGCAGCACCCGCACCACGGTCGCCGTGCCCGCAGGATCGCGCAGCTCGTACCCGAACCAGCCCGTCGCGCTGCGCCAGTGCCGGCCGTCGGCGCCGCCCGCTCGCGTGCCCTCGCCGCGGAACGCGTGGTCGACCTCGGGCTGCTGCTCGCCCGCGACCACCTCGTCGACCACGGCCGCGTCGGTGCCGGCCGCGTCCATCGCGGCGAGCTCGGCGGCGCGCGCCACCGGGTCGGCGCCCGTGGGCCAGACGAGCGTGTGCCGCTCGTCGTGGATCCCGGCGAACGGCTCGAGCGCGACCTCCACCCGCTCGCCGCCCCGCCACGCGTCGAGACGGAAGGCGAGCGCGCCGCGGTCGACCAGCGTCACGGCGTCGGCCGGGTCGACCGCGGTCACCACGGGCGTCCGCTCGAGCGGCACCTTGGGCGCGGGCGACACGTGCCCCATGCGGGAGTCCTCGGCGAGCGACGTCGCGATCCCGTCCCGGCCGTCACGCGAGGCGAGCGCGACCGGGCCGTAGCGGAACGACGTCCACGCGGATCCGTCGGGCAGGCCCTCGGCCCGCACCTCCATGCCGAAGCGGACGGTCACGACGGCCTCGCTCGACCAGGTGCGGCGGATCGGCACCCAGGCGGCACCGGGCACCACGGCCACCGGGTCGTCCCCCACCCGCACCTCCATCGACGTCGCCCACCCCGGCCGCCGGAGCCGCAGCTCCAGGTCGGCGGGCGCGTCCGCCGTGATCGTGACCGTCGCGGAGCCCGCGCGCGCCACTTCGCCCGCGATGCGCGCCCGGATCCCGCGCGCGGCCCAGTCCAGCTCGGCCGGCACGTAGAGGTCCACGAGCAGCGCGTCGTCCGTCCGCGCGAACACCTGCTCGCCGTAGCGCGCGTGGTTCTCCATGCCCGTGCCGACGCAGCACCACATCGACTCGCCGGCGACCGAGTACACGCGGTGGTGCGCGGGTCTGAGCGACGTGAAGTAGACGAGGCCGCCGTGCTCGGGGTGCTGCGTGGAGAGCACGTGGTCGAGCATCGTGCGCTCGACCTGGTCGAGGATCGCCGGGTCGCCCGTGCGCTCGAACCGCAGCCGCCCGAGCTCCAGCATGTTGTAGCTGTTGCAGGTCTCCGGCCCCTGCTCGTCGAGCACCATGGGCGCGAAGTCGCGCGCCGGGTGGAAGTGCTCGCGCACGCTGTTGCCGCCGATCACGACGCTCCGCCGGTGGGCCACCGAGTCCCAGAACGCGTCGGAGGCGGCGAGCAGGCGCGCGTCGCCCGTCATCCGCCCGAGCCGCTCGACGCCGATCACCTTGGGGATCTGGGTGTTGGCGTGCAGCCCGTCGAGCTCGTCGCGGCCGGCGGCGAGCGGATCCACCAGCGCGCGCTGCGCGAACCGCCGCGCCTCCGCGAGCAGGTCGGCGCGGCCGGTGATCCCCGCGAGGGTCGCGAACGCGTCGCACATGCCGCCGTGCTCGGTCGCGAGCATGCCCTCGAACGCGTCGTCGTCGAGGTGCGCGGAGACGCCGAGCCACCAGCCGGCGAGGCCCTCGGCCATGCGCAGAGCGCGGGCGGATCCGGCGTGCTCGTGCGCGTGGAGCAGCCCGCGGAGGGTCTTGTGCAGGTTGTAGAGCGGCACCCACCGGCCCTCGAGGTCGAAGGTGTCCGCCTCGATCCGGCCCTCGGCGATGGTGCGGCCGAACGCGCGGCCGTCGGGCACGCCGCCGAGCCAGCCGTCGCCGGCCGCCTCCTGGCAGCGCTCGAGCACGTCGAGCATGTGCTCGAGCCGGGGGAGGAGCCGCGGGTCGCCGGTGGCGGCGTGCAGCTGCGCGAGCGCGGAGAGCAGGTGGCCGCCGATGTGACCGTCGAGGCCGATCGCCTCCCAGCTGCCGTAGCTCGGAACGGGGGAGTCGAGCCCGGCCTCGCGGAGGTACGGCGCGAGCAGCCGGTCGGGATCCATGCGGAGGACGTGCTCGACATCGGTCAGCTGCGCGTGCCGGAGCGGGCCGTCGCCCAACCGCACGGCCTGGAGCGGGAACGACCGGGCGGCGCCCGGGCTGGCGGCGGCGGGGCGCGGGGCGGCGGGGGCGATGGTCATCGGGGTCCTCTTGACGGGCTGTACATCGATGCACATAATCTAGTACAACGATGTAGAAGGGCACCAGGGCGGTGCGTGCGGCCTCGCGGCCGAGCCCCGACGGGCCGACGCATCACGGACACGAGGAGCGCGATGAAGCGGACCACGACGAGGCTGGCCGCCGCGGCGACCCTCATGATCACGGGCCTCGCGCTCTCGGGCTGCTCCGCCGGATCCGGCGACGCGGGCGACGGCACCGTGCAGCTCTGGATCCGCGACTACGAGAAGGCGCTCGTCGAGCCGCTCGCCGAGGCCTACAACGCCACGCACGAGACGCAGGTCGAGATCACGCTCGTGCCGTCGCCGAGCTACGTGCAGAAGCTGGCGACCTCCATCGCGGGCGGCGACCCGCCCGACGTGGCCGCGCTCGACCTGGTGTTCACGCCGTACTTCGCGCAGGCGGGCGCCCTCGTCGACATCACCGACCGGGTCGACGCGCTCGGATACGCCGACGCCTTCAGCCCGGCGCACGCGTCCGTCTCGTCCTTCGAGGGCCGCACCTACGCGGTCCCCTTCACGGGCGACGCCTCCGTGCTCTTCTACAACAAGACGCTCTTCGCCGAGGCCGGGCTGGATCCCGAGCGCCCGCCGACGACGCACGCCGAGATCCGCGCGGCCGCGAAGGCCATCACCGCGCTCGGCGACCGCACCTACGGCTACTCCATCCCCGGCGCGTGCGGCGGCTGCCTCATCTTCGGCTTCACGCCGCTGATCTGGGGGAGCGGCGGCGACGTGCTCACCGCCGACGGCCGCACCGCCACGCTCGACAGCCCCGAGGTGACGGAGGCGCTCGAGCTGATGCGCGGCATGTGGACCGACGGCAGCATGCCGTCCCTGGCCCGCACCGACGCCGGCCCGAACACCGCCACCGCGTTCCAGCAGGGCAACGTCGGCATGATCGCCGACGGCACCGCCACCATGGGCGCGCTCGTCGCGGGCGGACAGGTCGACTTCGGCGTCACCCCGCTGCCGGGGAAGGACGGCGGTTCCGCGTCCTTCGGCGGCGGCGACACGCTCACCATCCTCAAGGGGTCCGACGACGTCGACGCCGCGTGGGAGTTCGTGCGGTGGGCGACGGGCGACGAGGCGCAGACGATCCTCGCCGAGCAGTCGGTCGTGCCCATCCGCACCGACCTGCTCGACGAGGTCTACGTGCCGCAGGATCCGCGGTATGCCGTGTTCGCGGACGCCCTCCGCGTCGGCCACGTGCCCTTCAGCCCGGTCGAGAACGAGCTGTTCAACGACAACAACGGGGTCTGGGTGAACCTGATCTCGCAGTCCGTGTTCGGCGGCGGCATCGACGACGCGCAGCGCGAGGCCCAGGCCGACGCGCAGCGCATCCTCGACTCCGTCGTCTACGTCGAGGAGGACGAGAAGTGACCGCACCCGTGATCACCCGGCTGGAGGGCGCCGTCGCGTCCCCGGCCCGCAGCGCGGTGCGCGACCGCGGCGGCATGGCGCGGAGGCGGCGCCGCACCGGGATCCTCCTGGTGCTGCCGGCCGTCGTGATGCTCGTCACCTTCTTCATCTGGCCGCTGATGCGCACCGTCGCCATGTCGACCTACACGTGGCCGCTCCTCGGCAACCGCGCCTTCACGGGCCTCGCGAACTACGTCGAGGCGTTCCAGGACGCCGCGTTCCTCAAGGCCGTGGGCTTCACTCTCGTCTACACGGCGGTCGTGACCCCGGTGCTCCTCGTGATCGGGTTCGCGCTCGTGCTCCTCATCCAGCGCCGCACCCGCACCGCCCGCGTCTTCCAGTCGATCTTCTTCCTGCCGGTCGTGGTGGGCCTCGCCTCCGCGAGCTACCTCTTCCTCTTCATGTGGCAGCCGGTGATCGGGCCGACCATGACGGCGCTCGCGGGCCTCGGCCTCGTCGACGTCTCGACGAACATGTTCGGCGGGCCGGTGACCGCGTTCCTCGTGGTGGTGAGCATGGTCGCGTGGAAGTCGGCGGGGCTGCAGATGCTGCTGCTGCTCTCGGGCTTCCAGTCGATCCCGCAGGAGGTGAACGAGGCGGCCGAGGTGGACGGATCCACGCGCTGGCAGCGGTTCGTCTACATCACCCTGCCGCTGCTCCGGCCGACCCTGGCGCTCGTGCTGGTGTTCAGCGTGGCCGGGTCGCTGCTGGCGTTCGACCAGTTCTACATCATGACCGCGGGCGGGCCGGACAACGGCACCATCACGGCGGTCTACGAGATCTACCGCTCCTCGTTCATCCGGCTCGACCTCGGCTACGGGGCCGCGCTCTCCATCATCCTCATGGTCGTCCTCGGCCTCGTCAGCGCAGCCCAGATGCTGCTCCTCCGGAACTCGGACCACTCATGAGCACCTCCGCGCCCGCCCGCCCCGCTTCCGCCGCCGACGCGCCCTCCGCCGGCCCGTCCCCGGATCGCGCCGGACGCACCCGCGACGCCCGCGGCCTCGGCGCCGTCCGCGCCTCGATGCCGCGGCTCGCCTGGTACGTCGCGTGCGGCTGCGTCGCGCTCCTCTTCCTCTACCCGCTCGGGATCATGCTCGGCACCGCGCTCACCGCGCAGGACGGGTCGATCGGGCTCGGGAACCTGCAGCGGCTGCTCACGCCGACCGGCGGCCTCGACCTCGTGACGAGCCTCCGCAACAGCGTCTTCGTGTCGCTGCTGGTGACGGCGCTCACGGTCGTGGTGTCGACGCTCGCCGGCTACGCGTTCGCGCGGCTGCCGTTCCGGGGGAGCGACCTCGTGTTCTTCCTGGTGCTCATCACGTTCATGATCCCGTTCCAGGCGATCATCACGCCGCTGTTCCTGACGCTCATCGAGCTCGACCTCGACAACAGCCTCGTCGGCCTCTCGCTCGTGCTCGCGACCTTCAACCTGCCGTTCGGGATCTTCCTGATGCGGAACTCGTTCGCGGCGGTGCCGGCGAGCCTCGAGGAGGCCGCGCTCATCGACGGGAACACGCCGCTGCAGGCGATGCGGCGAGTGATGCTGCCCATCGCGATCCCCGGCGTCGTCTCGACCGCGCTCCTCACCTTCTTCTCGGCGTGGAACGACTTCTTCGCGACGCTCATCCTCATCACGGACCAGAGCCTGTACACGCTGCCGGTGAGCCTCAACATCCTGTCGGCCGGGCAGAACAACACGGTCGACTGGGGGCTGATGCAGACGGGCGTCGCCGTCACGGTGATCCCGTGCGTCGTGCTCTACCTGCTGCTGCAGCGGTACTACGTGGCCGGCCTCATCAGCGGCGCGGTGAAGTAGGGCCGACGCCCGACCCGCGTGCGAGGCTGGGGCGGCGCGCGGCGACCCGGACCGCGCACGGACACGAGGGGGAGCGCATGGCGGCGACCATGAGCGACGTCGCGCGCGCCGCGGGCGTCTCCATCAAGACCGTCAGCAACTACTTCAACGGCTACCCCTACATGCGCGACGGGACGCGGGCGCGGATCGAGGCGGCCGTCGCCGAGCTCGGCTACCGGATGAACGTCTCGGCGCGGAACCTGCGCTCCGGCCGGTCGCGCATGATCGCGCTCGTGATCCCCGAGCTCGACAGCGCGTACCTCGCGCCGCTCGCGCAGGACGTGATCGACGCGGCCGACGAGCTCGGCCTCAGCGTGCTCGTCGAGACGACGGCGGGGCGGCGCGACCGCGAGATCGGCGCGCTCTCGGGCCTCCACCGCCAGGTGCTCGACGGCGTGATCTACGAGCCGCTCGCCCTGCACCAGGAGGACGCGGGCCTCATCGACCTGGACGTGCCGCTCGTGATGATCGGCCAGCGCTTCCTCGAGGGCCTCGCCGACCAGGTGCTCATCGCCGACCGGGACGCCGCGCGCGCCGCGGTCGCGCACCTCGTCGAGACCGGTCGGCGACGCATCGCGCTCATCGGCGTGCGGGACGCGGGCGAGCCGTCGGGCGCCGCGCTCCGGCAGCGCGGCGCCGAGGACGCCCTCACCGCGGCCGGCATCCCGCTCGATCCGCGCCTGCGGGCGGATCCCGGCCCCTGGCGCCGCGAATCCGGCGCCGCCGCGATGGCCCGCCTCCTCGACGACGGGGTCGAGCTCGACGCCGTGTTCGGCTTCAACGACTCCCTCGCGCTCGGCGCCCAGTGGATGCTCCAGGAGCGCGGCCTCCGCGTGCCCGAGGACGTGGCGGTCGCGGGGCTCGACGACACGGAGGACTCCCGCTTCGCGCAGCCGCCGCTCACCACGGTGTCGCCCGGCCGTCGCGCCATCGCCCGCCGTGCGGTCGCGATGCTGGCGGAGCGGATCGAGCGCGGTGCGGACGCGGGAGCCTTCCGCTCCGAGACGATGGGCTTCGAGCTGATCGTGCGCGGGTCGACGGTGGCGCGCGGGCGCTGACGCGGGGGCCCGATCTCTCGTCGGCGTTCGACGGGTGTGGATCGGTTGACATGCGCCCACGACTCCCGCCTAGGGTCGGAGCGCGAGAGCGCCGCGCTGCCGATGGCGCTCACCCCCGATCGTCGCCGCAGTCACGACTGGAGCCCCGACATGGACCGCAAGCCCGTCCCCACCTGGATCGCCGTCCTCGTCCTCGGCGTCTGCGAGGTGATCTGCTTCGCGCTCGTCAGGTCCGAGTGGTCGCTCGTGCTCTTCGCCATCCTCACGCTGGGCATCGCCGTGGTCTACCGCGTCGTGTCGCGGCGACCGCGGCGCTAGGGCGGCCCGCTGTGCGCGAGCGGTCGAACCGCCAGTGAGGTAAGGCTATGCTTACCGGCGGCCCGGCTCCCCGCGGGCCGCCCGACGGCCTCGACCCCAGGAGACCCATGCCCCGCGCTCGCGCCCTCGCCCGCCTCACCGCCACCGCCGTGACGGGCCTCGTGCTCGTCGCCCTCACCGGATGCGGCGCCTCCGAGGTGGTGCCCGCCGCGTCCGTCGCCGAGACGGGCCAGGGGACGACGACCTACCCGCTCACGCTGTCGAACTGCGGCCACGACGTCACGATCGACCGGGCGCCGCAGCGCGTCGTGTCGCTCGACCAGGACTCCACCGAGATCCTGCTCTCGCTCGGCCTCCAGGACCGCATGGTCGGCACGGCCTCGTGGACGGATCCGGTGCTCGACTCGCTCGCCGACGCGAACGCGAAGGTGCCGCGCCTCGCCGACAACGCGCCCACCTACGAGGTGCTCCTGAACGCGGACCCCGACTTCGTCACGGCCTCCTTCGGCCGCCACTACGGCACCGGCGGCGTGGTCACGCGCGACCGGCTCGCCGAGACGGGCATCCCCTCCTACCTCTCGCCGACGGACTGCGACTCCGACATCAGCATCAACGGCGGCGGCAAGCGCACCACGCCGCTCACGGTCGACGCGCTGTACCAGGAGATCCGCGAGATGGCCGCGGTCTTCGATGTGAAGGACCGCGGCGAGGCGCTCGTCGCGTCGCTCCAGCAGCGCGCGGCCGCGGCCACCGACGGCATGGACCTCGGCGGGGCGAAGATCATGTACTGGTTCGCCGACACCAAGACGCCGTACATGGGCGGCGGGTTCGGCGCCACGTCGCTGCTCTCGCGCCAGGTCGGCGCCACGGACGCGTACCCCGAGGTGCACGACGACTTCATCGCCGCGGGCTGGGAGGACGTGGTCGACCGGGATCCGGACATCCTCGTTCTCGGCGACCTCCAGCGGAACCGGTTCCCCGGCGACAAGCTGCAGGACAAGATCGACTTCCTGACGAGCGACCCGCTCACGCGCGACCTCACGGCCGTGAAGGAGGACCGCATGGTGGCGCTGCACGGCGCCGAGATGAACCCGTCGATCCGCTTCGTGGACGGGCTCGAGAAGATCCGGGCCTGGTGGGACGCGCGCGGGGCGAAGCTCTGAGCGCCGCGGCCCCGCGGGCTCCGTTCCAGGCCGCGGCCGCGCGGGTGCGCGCCCTGCCGCACGCGCTCCGCGTCGGGCTGCTGGTCGTGCTCGGGATCGTCGCGCTCGCGCTCTCGGTGGGCGTCGCCGTCACGCTCGGGCCGGCCGACGTGTCGCTCGTCAACGTGCGCGACATCCTGCTCAACCACGCGGGGCTCGCGAGCATCCCGGTGCGCGTCTCCGAGGACGCGATCGTCTGGCAGGAGCGCCTCCCGCGCGCGCTCGTCGCGGCGGCGTGCGGCGCGGGCCTCGGCCTGTGCGGCGTCGTGCTGCAGTCGCTGCTGCGGAACCCGCTCGCGGATCCGTTCGTGCTCGGCGTCTCCTCCGGCGCCTCCACGGGCGCGGTGCTCATCGGGGTGCTCGGCCTCGGCGGCGGCGCGATCGGCATGTCGGGCGGCGCCTTCATCGGCGCGCTCGTGGCCTTCGGGTTCGTGCTGCTGCTCGCGCGGTTCTCGTCCGCGGGCACGGCCGGGGTGATCCTCGCGGGCGTCGCGAGCACGCAGCTGTTCTCCGCGCTCACCTCCCTCGTGGTCTTCGCGTTCGCCGACTCCGACGAGACGCGCGGCATCACCTTCTGGCTCCTCGGATCGCTCGAGGGCATGCGCTGGGACGAGGTCGGGCTCAGCGTCTCCGTGGTCGTGATCGGCGCGGTCGTCTGCCTGGCCTACGCCCGCTCGCTCGACGCCTTCGCGTTCGGGGAGGAGGTGGCGTCGTCGCTCGGGATCCACGTGGGCCGCACCCGCACGATCCTCCTGGTGGTCACGGCCCTCCTCACGGCGACGCTCGTGAGCATCGCCGGCGCCATCGGCTTCGTCGGCCTGGTGCTGCCGCACGCCGCGCGCCTGCTCTTCGGCCAGCGGCACGCGCGCGTCGTCCCGGCCACGATCGTGCTCGGCGCCGTCTTCATGGTGTGGGTCGACGCGTTCTCGCGCCTCGCGTTCGCGCCGACGCCGCTGCCGGTGGGCGTCGGCACGGCGCTCGTGGGCGTGCCCGTCTTCATGCTGCTGCTGATGCGGAACCGGGGTCGCGCATGACGCTCCGGGCGCACGACGTCCGCTGGGCGCGCGGCGGGCGGCTCGTGGTCGACGGGGTGACGCTCGAGCCGGCACCCGGATCCACCGTCGGGCTCCTCGGGCCGAACGGCTCCGGCAAGTCGTCGCTCCTGAAGCTGCTGCAGGGCGCCGCGTCGCCCGACTCCGGCCGCGTCACGCTCGACGGCGACGACCTCGCGGGGCTCCGGCGCCGCGACGTCGCCCGCCGGGTCGCGACCGTCACCCAGCACGGCGAGACCGAGGTCGACATCGTGGTGCGCGACGTCGTGCGCCTCGGCCGCACGCCCTACCGCACGCTGCTCGGCGGCGACACGGCCGAGGACCAGGCGGCGATCGACCGCGCCATCGCGCACGTCGGGCTCGAGGCGAAGGCGGATCGCGCCTGGCGGACGCTCTCCGGCGGCGAGCGGCAGCGGGCGCACATCGCGCGCGCCCTCGCACAGGAGCCGCGCGAGCTGCTGCTCGACGAGCCGACCAACCACCTCGACATCCGCCACCAGCTGGAGCTGCTCGCGCTCGTGCGCGACCTGCCCGTGACCACCGTGATCGCGCTGCACGACCTCAACCTCGCGGCGATGTTCTGCGACAGCGTGCTGGTGCTGCGCGAGGGGCGCGTGGTGGCGGGCGGGCATCCGCGGGAGGTGCTCACGCCCGAGCTCATCGCCGACGTCTACGGGGTGCGCGCGGTCGTCACGCACGACCAGGCGGTCGGCTGCTCGCGCGTGCTGTTCGACGCGGCGCCGCTCTAGGCGGGCTCGGCCGTCGCCTCGGCCGGAGCCGCGCACCCGCACGACCGTCCGATCACGAGCGTCGGCGTGAACGACGCGTGGTGCGGGGCCCGCTCGGGATCCGGGGCGATGAGGCGCGTCACGGCCTCCTCCGCCATCTCCTCCACCGGCTGCCGCACGACCGTGAGCCGCGGCGCCGCGTACTCCGCCTCGTCGGTGCCGTCGAAGGAGACCACGGCGACGTCCTCGGGGACCCGCAGGCCGAGCTCGCCGAGCGCGCGGAGGGCGCCGATCGCCTGCATGTCGGAGCTCGCGAAGAGCGCGGTGGGCCGGTCGGATCCGCCGAAGAGCCGGAGCGCGCCGCGGTAGCCGCCCTCGCGGGTGAACGACTCGCGGGCGAGGGGCCCGTCCGGCAGCCCGGCGGCCCGGGTCGCGTCCTGCCAGCCGTGCTCGCGCGCCTCCACCTCGGCCCCGCCGATGATGAGGCCGATCCGCGTGTGCCCGTGCCCGATGAGGTGCTCCACCCCGAGGCGCGCGCCCGCCCGCGCGTCGACGCCCACGGTCTCGACGCCGTCCTGCGCGGAGAAGGTGTTGAGGAGGACGACCGGCACGCCGAGCGTCGGCAGGTCGACCACGGCGCTGCCGTGCTGCACGGTGCTGATGATGATCCCGTCGACCTGCCGCGCGGTCAGCGAGCGGATCAGGGTGCGCTCGACCTGCGGATCGCTCTCGCTGTTCACGAGCAGCACCGCGTGGCCGCGTCGGGCCGCGCACTGCTCGACGGCGATCGCCATCTCGGCGAAGAGCGGGTTGCCGATCTCGGGCACCACGAGCCCGAGCATCTGCGTGCTGCCCGTGCGGAGCGCGCGGGCGCTCGCGTTCGGGCGGTAGCCGAGCACGCGGATCGCGTCGCGCACGCGCTCGGCCGTCGCCTCCGCGACGGGCCGCGGCCCGCTGTTGACGACGTAGCTGACGACCGCGGTGGAGACCCCGGCGTACCGGGCGACGTCGGATCGGGTGACCTGGCCGCGGGGGAGGGACGCGCCGCGGGGACGGGACCCGTCGGGCGGGAGGGGGGCGGAGGTCGCCATGCGCCTCGCTCCTCCCTGCCCGACCGGGTCCCGGCGACCCGACGTCGCGCCGGTCAGCGGGATCCTGCTGCGATCCTATCCGCGGAGCCGGCCGGGGCCGTGGTCGGCAGGTCGGCCGGGGCGTCGCCGAAGTCGCGGACGTCGAGACGCTCGCCGCCCTGCAGCGCGGAGCGATGGGCGACGATGCCGGGCATCGTGTAGCGCGCGGCGACCCAGGCGTTCACGGGCGGCAGGGTGCGGTCGACGACCGCGCGCACGAAGTCGTCCACGAGGAAGTGGTGGCTGCCCTCGTGCCCGCTCGGGACGCCGTGGAACACCGCGGGCAGCCGGTCCTCGTCGTGCACGGGCGCGTATCCGGAGACGAACGCCTCGCGGAGCTCGGGCGCCACGTGCGCGAGCGACGGGTCGTCGAGCGACATGCTCGGCTGCGTCGTGAGCTCCTCGGAGATGTCGGTGACGTCGTGCTTGTCCTGCCAGACGCTCACCGTGGCGATCTGCTCGAGGCTCGCCTCCGTGCCGAAGTAGCGGAAGCGCGACTCGCGGATCTGCGACGGGTAGCCGACGCGGCGCATCTCGTTGATGCGCATGATGCCGCCGTTGTCGAGCTCGAACAGCGCGGTCGCGTTCGAGAAGTCGTTGTCGAACTGGCTGACCTCGCGGTCGAACACCCCGTCGCCGCGGTCGTCGCGCACGCCGATGCAGCTGACGCTCACGGCGTGGCCGGGGATCGCGCCGAGGACGCCGCCGATCGAGTGCGTCGGGTAGTGCATGGGCGGGTAGCTCGCCGTGCGCTTCCAGTCCTCTCCGCCGCTGTACTGGTACGCGGCGTAGAAGCCGAGGTCCATGTCGTGGACGTAGTCGCCCTCGGCGTAGAAGATCCGGCCGAACGCGCCCTCGGCGACCTTCTTCCGGGCGAAGACCGTGGCGGGGTTGTAGTAGCTCGTCTCGCCCATCATGTAGGTGAGGCCCGTCTCGCGGACGGCCTCGATGATGTCGGCGATCTCCTCCTCGGAGACCGCCATCGGCACGGCCGAGTAGACGTGCTTGCCGGCGCGGAGGGCGCGGACGACGAGCGGCCCGTGCGTCCAGCGTTGCGTGAACAGCGCGACCGCGTCGACGTCGGTCTCGAGGAGGGCGTCGAAGGAGTCGACGGCGCCGTCGAGCCCTTCGCGGGTGACGAGCTCCTCCGCGCGCTCGGGGAGCAGGTCCGTGACGAGGACCCGATCGACGTCGGGGTGGATCTTGAAGAGGGCGGCGAACTGGCCGGCGAACTGTCCGGCGCCGACGATCCCGAGGGAGAGCATGGCTGGCCTTTCGATGGTGAGCGTCATCGCTCAGCGGGTGCGGCAGCGTCGTCGCGACGAGGCCGGGGCATCGTCGTCGGCGCTGTGCCGGGAAGTCTGGCATGCGCGATCTACTCGTGACAACCCTCTGCGTGAGCGCCGGGAATGCCCGGAATGCGGACCCGTTGCGAAACCTTGCCCTGCGATAGCTACACGTGTAGATTCACGCCCACCGACCGGCGACGCCGCGGCTCACCGACGAGCCGCTCCCCTCGCGCCGTCGGTCAGCAGCCACGAAGGGCCGACGATGAAGTCACGAATCCTGCGCACCGGCGCACTCCTCACCACGGTGGTCGCCTCCGCCGCCCTGCTCACCGGATGCGCGGGCGGCGCCGGCTCCGACGGCGCCATCCAGATGCAGACCGGCTTCGCCCAGGGCACCGACCAGCTGAAGACCCTCACGACCCTGACCGAGGCGTACGAGCAGGCGAACCCGGAGGTGAAGATCGACCTGATCCCCTCGAGCACGCAGTACGAGCAGGACCTCAAGGTGAAGCTCGCCTCCCGCGACGTGCCGGACATCTGGATGACGCACGGCTGGTCGCGTGACCGCTACGCCCAGTTCCTCGCGCCGCTTCAGGACGAGCCGTGGGCCGCGAAGGTGAACCCGCAGCTCGACGCGGCCATGCGCGACGGGTCGGGGGCCATCTACGCGCTCCCGGTCGACACCGACATCGCCGGGGTGCTCTACAACGCCGACGTGCTCCGCGACGCGGGCGTCGACCCGGCCTCGCTCACCACCTGGGACGCGTTCGACGCCGCGGCGGCGAGGATCCACGCGAAGGGCACGACCGTGGTGCAGGTGAGCGGCAAGGCCAACGGCCCGGCCGGCAACCTCGTCGACTGGATCGCGCCCGGCCAGTACACCGAGGCCCAGCTCGAGGGCCTCTCGGCCGGCACCTTCGACGACGCCCCCTACGCGAAGGTGCTCGACCGGATCGCCGGCTGGGTCGACGCCGGCTACGTGAACCCCGACTACTCCTCCGCCACGCAGGACGACATGTCGAAGGCGCTCGGCGCCGGCCGG
This sequence comes from Clavibacter tessellarius, assembly GCF_001618005.1. Lineage (GTDB taxonomy): Bacteria > Actinomycetota > Actinomycetes > Actinomycetales > Microbacteriaceae > Clavibacter > Clavibacter tessellarius_A. The sequence continues at coordinate 47,246 of NZ_LQXA01000008.1, read as the reverse complement.
GCGGCGTTCGTCTTCCAGCAGAACTCGGTCGCGAACAACGCGCTCCGCACCTCGCCCGACGCGTCGCTCGGCTTCATGCCGGTGCCGAGCTCCACGGGCGACCCGTACCTCATCGGCGGCGAGATGAACGCGTTCGGCGTCTCCAAGACCAGCGCGCACCTCGACCAGGCGAAGGCGTTCCTCGCCTACCTCGCCGAGCCGGGGAACGACGCCGAGCTCGCGGCCGCGGGCGGATCCGCGCCCGGGCTCACCGACGCCGCCAGCGACCTCGGCCCGCTCCAGGGCAGCTACGACACCTGGGTCACCCAGGCCAAGACGCCGCTCGTGCCGTACTTCGACCGCGTCCACCTGCCCAACGGCATGTGGAACACGCTCGTGACCACGACGGACTCCGTCATCACGGGCCAGTCCGACGTCCCGAAGGCCGTGGTGCAGGTGGAGCAGGACTTCACCAGCCTCCACGGCCAGGGGAAGTAGCGCCCGATGGCGACCACCCCCGTCGTGCCGCCGCTCGGGCGTCGGCGTCCCGCGGGCCCGGTGCGCAGGCGCCGGGCCGGCGGGTCGGCCACCCGTCCGGGCATCAACCTCATGTACCTGCCCGCGGTCGTGCTGCTCGGCGCGTTCACCGCCTACCCGCTCGTGCGCGGCGTGATGCTCTCGTTCCAGAACTGGGACGGCTACTCGCCGACCATGACCTTCACGGGCCTCGACAACTACGCGCGCCTCCTCACCGACGACGTGTTCCGCAGCTCGCTCCTCAACACGTTCGCCTACGGGTTCGGATCCACCATCGTGCAGCAGGTGCTGGGCCTCGGGCTGGCGCTCGCGCTCGACCAGGCGATCCGGGGGCGCATGGCGATGCGCGCGATCATCTACCTGCCCGTGCTCGTCTCGCCCGTGATCGTGGGCACGATGTACTACCTGCTCTTCCAGTACAACGAGGGCACGCTCAACGACGTGGTCCTCGCGTTCGGCGGGGAGCGGCAGGCGTGGCTCTCCGACGCGGGAACCTCGGTCGCCATCGTCGTGCTCGTCAACTCGCTGCAGTTCGTCGGGGTCTCGATGATCATCTACCTGGCCGGCCTGCAGTCCATCCCCGCGATGTACCACGAGGCCGCGATGCTCGACGGGGCCGGCGGGTGGAAGCGCTTCGTGCACGTGACGCTGCCGCTGCTGCAGCCCGCGTTCGCGACGAGCATCGTGCTCAACCTCATCGGCGGACTGAAGCTCTTCGACGTGATCCAGGTGCTCACCGGCGGCGGGCCCGGCTACTCCACCAACTCGGTGTCGACCCTCATCGGCAAGGCGTACTTCGACAACCAGAGCGCGGGCTACGCGTCCGCGATGGGCGTCGCCCTGTTCGCCGTGATCGTCGTCTTCACGCTGGTGCTCAACACCGTCCTCAACCGCCGCCGACTGGAGGCATGACATGACCGCCCTCGACACCACCCGGCCGGACGCACCCGCCCGGATCCCCGAGCCGGACGACGCGGCGGAGGCGCCGCGCGACGCCGCCCGCTCCCGCACGGCCGGCAGCCGCACCCCGCGCCAGCGCCTCGCGACGGTCGCGCTCGGCACGGCGCTCGCGCTCATGTGCGCGGTGCAGCTGCTGCCGTTCTGGATCGCCGTCACCACGGCCCTCCGCTCGCCCGGGGATCCGGCCGCGCAGCTCGCGCTCCCGCTCGACCGGCTGACGGGCGACGCGTTCGTCACGGCGGCCCGCGACGGCGGCATCCTCCGCGCCATCGGCAACAGCGCGATCGTGACCGTGGCGTCCACGGCCATCACGTGCGTGCTGGGGGCGCTCGCCGCCTACCCGCTCGCCCGCCGCGCGACCGCGCTCAACCGGCTGGTGTTCGCGTGCATCGTCGCGCTGATCATGGTGCCGCCGCTCAGCATCCTCGTGCCGCTGTACTCGTTCCTCACGCAGCTCGGCGCGACGAACACCTACTGGGGCGTGATCCTCGTGATGGTGACCACGCAGCTGCCGCTCGCGATCTTCCTCTACAGCGCGTTCATCCGGTCGATCCCGGAGTCGCTCGAGGAGGCCGCCGCGCTCGACGGGGCCTCCACGCTGCAGGTGTTCCTGCGGGTGGTGCTGCCGCTGCTGAAGCCGGTGACGGCGACCGTGGTGATCCTCACGAGCGTCGCCGTGTGGAACGAGTTCGCGCTCTCCGGCTACCTGCTCACCGACCCGGCGGTGCGGACCATCGCGCCCGCCATCGCGGCGTTCTTCGGGCAGCAGAGCAGCGACCTCGGGGCGGCCGCGGCGGCCTCGCTCATGGCCGTGGTGCCCGTGCTCGTGGCGTACCTCTTCCTCCAGCGGTTCTTCATCAAGGGGATGGTGGCCGGCGCGGAGAAGTGACGCCGCCCTCCCCGCGCGGCCGGCCTCCCGCCAGGATGGGGGGACGGCCGCGGCGGCCGACGCGTCGACGACGAGGGGATCCGACATGGCCACGATCACGATCACGGGAGGATCCGGGCGCATCGCCACGAGCATCCGCCCGCTCCTCCTCGCGGCCGGGCACGAGCTGCGGCTGCTCGACGTGGTGGCGCCGCCGACGCCGCTCGCCGACGGGGAGACGTCGGCGATCGTCGACACGACCGACGTCGACGCGTGCACGGAGGCGTTCCGCGGATCCGACCTCGTGGTGCACCTCGCGGCGCACGCGGCCGAGCGGCCGTGGGAGGCGATCCAGGCCGTGAACAACGACGGCGCGCACGCCGTGCACGAGGCGGTGGTGCGGGCGGGGGTGCCGCGGATCCTCGCGGCCAGCTCCATCCACGCGGTCGGCTTCCTGCCCGCGACCGAGGCCGCGCGCGAGGACGTGCCCGCGCCCCGACCCGACACCTTCTACGGCCTGAGCAAGGTGCTGCTCGAGGGGCTCGGCGGCCTCTACGCCGACCGGCACGGGCACATCGTGGTGAGCGTGCGGATCATGACGGCCGAGCCCGAGCCGTCGCAGGCACGCAGCATCTCCACCTGGCTCTCCGCGGCCGACGCGGTGCGGCTCGTGGAGGCCGTGCTGCGGTGGGACGAGCCCGGCCACCGGATCGTGTGGGGCGTCTCGCGGAACACGCGCCGCTGGGTCTCTCTCGCCGCGGGCGAGGCGATCGGCTACCACCCCGAGGACGACGCCGAGGTCTTCGCGCACCGCTTCCCGGAGCTCGGGGAGGACACCACGCCGCCCGCGGGCGTGCTGCTCGGCTCGATCTTCACGGAGGTGGAGCTGGGCTCCGACATGGGCTGAGGGTGCGCGCTCCGGAGGAGATGTCTGCTCTTCCGGACACGTTCACGGTCGCGCCACCTGAGCGGCACGCCGCTCCCCTCGCGTGTTCCTAGAGTCGGCTCCGACCCGTGGCCTCCCCCATCTCCGCCCGCGGGTCCCGACTCGAGAGGCACGTCCATGTCCCTGTCCCCCCGCACCCGCGTCGGAGCCCTCGCGGCCTCCGCCCTCGTCGCCGCCCTCGCGCTCACCGGCTGCTCCGCCGGCGGCTCCGACTCGTCCGGATCCGCCGACTCGTCGGGCACCTGGGCCAAGGCCGAGGGCACCCTCGTCTTCGGCGCCACGCCCGACCAGGCCGGCTCCGACTCGAACAACAAGCCGCTCGAGGACTACATCGCCAAGGAGACCGGCCTCAAGGTCGAGTACTACCCCACCGCCGACTACACCGCGCTCATCGCGGCCGCCGTCGCCGGCAAGATCGACATGATGAGCTCGGGCGCCCTGCAGTACGTCATGGCCTCGAACAAGGGCGCCGAGATCGAGCCGGTCGCCGCGATGCTCACCTCGAAGAGCGTCACGGACCCCGGCTACTACTCCGAGGCGATCGTGCCGAAGGGCTCCTCCATCACCGATCTCTCGGGTGCCAAGGGCAAGACCGTGTGCTTCGTCGACCCGAACTCGACCTCCGGCTTCCTCTTCGGCCTCAAGCAGCTGCAGAAGGCCGGCCTCGACGTCACGAGCACGGGCGCCGACGCCAACGGCAACCCGCAGTTCGCGGACTTCACGCCCTACTTCGCGGGTGCCCACGACAAGTCCGCGCAGGCGGTCGCGTCCGGCCAGTGCGACGTCGGGTTCGCCGAGGACTCGATCGTCGAGCCCGAGGCGGCCGCCGGGAAGCTGACCGTCGTCGGCAAGGAGTACGTGCCCGGCGGGCCGCTCTCCATCTCCTCGGCGCTGCCCGCCGACGTGAAGGCGAAGCTCACCACGGCGCTCCAGGGCGCCACGATCGACGCGATCAAGGCCTCCGGCGTGCCGATGACCGACGGCTTCGCGAAGGGCTACTTCGGCGCCCAGCCGGAGGACGTCTCGTACTACTCGGGCATCGCGGAGCTCTGCGACTCCATCGCCGCCGCCAAGTGCGCGAAGTGACGCGGACGGACTGAACCGACCATGACCGGCACGACGACCTCCCCGCTCATCTCCGTCTCCGCGGTCACCAAGGACTTCGGCGGCACGCGGGCGCTCCACGACGTCGACCTGACGGTCGAGCGCGGGGAGGTCGTCGTGCTCCTCGGCCTGTCCGGCTCGGGCAAGTCGACCCTCCTCCGGCACCTGGACGGCCTCGAGCTGCCGACCGCCGGCAGCGTCCGCGTCTTCGACCAGGACGTCGCCGCCCTCGGCCGGCAGGACCTCCGCGCCCTCCGCGGCCGGGTCGCGATGATCTTCCAGCAGTTCGAGCTCGTGCCCTCGCTCACGGTGCTCGAGAACGTGCTCACCGGCGCGCTCGGCCGCCTCCGCGGGCCGCGCCTCGGCATCTGGACCTACCCCCGCTCCGCGCGCACCGAGGCGCTCGGCCACCTCGACCGCGTGGGCCTGCTCGAGAAGGCCTACGAGCGGGCCGACCGGCTGTCCGGCGGGCAGCAGCAGCGCGTCGCCATCGCGCGGGCGCTCATGCAGCGGCCCGAGATCCTGCTCGCCGACGAGCCCGTCGCGAGCCTCGATCCCGAGTCCAGCGAGCAGGTGATGCGCCTCATCCGCGAGATCGCCGCCGACGACGGCCTCACGGTGGTGTGCAGCCTGCACCAGGTGGACCTCGCGCTCGGCTGGGGCGACCGCATCGTCGGGCTCCGCCACGGCGAGGTCGTGCTCGACACCCCCACGCGCGGCATCGGCAAGGCGCAGGTGATGGAGATCTACGGGCGCGTGGCGTCCACGACCTCCGCGCTGGCCGCGATCGCGACCGAGCTCGGAGACGTGATGCCGCTCGACGAGCCCGTCGGGGTGCGCGCGGACGGCAGCCGGTGACCGCGGTCGCCGAGCGCCCGGGTCAGGCGCCGCCCGGCGTCCGCCCGGACGTCGAGGAGCGCGCCCCGCGACGGCGGCCCGACCGGCAGAAGGCGCTCGCGCTGGTCGTGGTGCTCGCCCTGGTCGCGTTCGCGATCCACGCGCTGACGACGCTCGACTTCACCTGGTCGAACGTCCTCCGCAGCGTCGCCAACGCCGTCAAGGTCTTCTCGCGCATGGACCCGATCAGCTTCCCGCCGGCAGGGGACCTCGCGTACCTCATCGGGCTGACGCTCGGGATCGTCGTGCTCGGCACGCTCGTCGCCGCGCTCGTCTCCGTGCCGGTCGCCTACGCGTCGGCGCGCAACACCACCCCGGCGCCGTGGCTGCGCCTCGTCGGCCGCGCGATCGGCGTGGTGACGCGCGCGATCCCCGACGTGGTGCTCGCGCTCGCGTTCGCGCTGGCGTTCGCATTGGGGAGCCCGCTGCCCGGCATCCTCGCCATCGGGATCCACTCGATCGGCATGATCTCGAAGCTCTTCGCCGACGCCATCGAGCAGGTCGACGAGGGCCCGCAGCGCGCCATCCGCACCACGGGCGGCACGCGCGCGCAGGAGTTCTGGGCGGGCGTGTTCCCGCAGGTGCTGCCGTCGTGGATCGCCACGGTGCTGCACCGCTTCGACATCAACCTCCGCGGCTCCGCGATCCTCGGCTACGCCGGCGTGGGCGGGCTCGGCTACGCGATGAAGGTCGCGTTCGGCCAGTTCCCGGAGGGCTACGGCCGCGGGATCGGCATCGCGCTCGTCATCTTCGCGCTGTGCGTGCTGCTGGAGGTCGTGTCGTCGTCCATCCGCCGGAGCGCGCTGGGCGTGCGGCCCGCCGGGCGCGGGCTGGGCGACCGGATCGTGCGGCGCCTCACGCGCGACCGCGCCCTGCCCGACCGCGCCGGGAGCGCCGGCACCGCGCGCGCCGTGACCGTCGAGTCGATGCAGCGGCGGCCGTGGACGGCCGACCGGGTGCGCACGGCGGCGTGGTCGGCGCTCGCCGTGGTGGTCGTGGTCGGCGGCTACCTCATGGCCGACATCGACCTCGGCCAGGTCACGTGGGAGTACGTCGTCCCCACCCTCCAGAGCTTCTGGCCGCCGAGCACCGGATCGCACACGTTCGGCGAGTTCGCCGAGGCGCTGCTGGTGACGATCCAGGTGGCGTTCGCCGCGGCGCTGCTCTCGGTCGTGCTCGCGCTCGTCGTCGGATCCCTCGCCGCCCGCAACGTGGCGCCGAGCCCCGCCGTGCGGAACGCGGCGCGCGGCGTGCTCGTCGTGTTCCGCGGGGTGCCCGAGCTGGTGCTCGCGATCCTGCTCATCATGATCACGGGGCTCGGCAACCAGGCCGGCGTCGTGGCGCTGGCGTTCGGCGGCGTGGGGCTCCTCGGCAAGCTCATCGCCGACTCCTTCGAGGAGGTGGGCGCCGGTCCCGAGCGCGCCCTCACCGCGGTGGGCGCGACCCGGGGGCAGCGCTTCTTGTCGGCCACCTGGCCGCAGGGGCTGCCGTCGCTCGTCGGCAACTCGCTCTACCTCGTGGACACGAACATCCGGGCGGCCACGATCCTCGGCATCGTCGGCGGCAGCGGGATCGGGTTCCACCTGACGAACGCCTCCTCCGTGATGACGCTGCACGGGCAGGTGACGACGCTCGTCGCGATGGTGTTCGTGAGCGTGCTCGCGGTCGAGGCGCTCGCCGCCTGGCTGCGCCGCGTCTTCCGGTGACGCCCGTCCGGCCCGCCGTCGCCGTGGTCGGCCCGGGCGCGATCGGCACGTCCGTCGCCGCCGCGCTGCACGAGGCGGGGGTGCCCGTGCTCCTCGGCGGTCGGACGGCGCGCGAGCGGCTCGAGCTGGTCGCGGACGACCGGACCATCGTGGTGCCGGGGCCCGTGCGCACGGATCCGGCCGGCGTCACCGCGCCCGTCGACCTCGTGCTCCTCGCGGTGAAGGCCACGCAGATCGAGGCGGCGGCGCCGTGGCTCCGGGCGCTCTGCCACGCGGGCACGGTGGTCGTCGTGCTGCAGAACGGGGTCGAGCAGGTGGCGGACGTCGCGCCGCACGTCCCGGGCTGCCCGGTGGTGCCCGCGGTGGTGTGGTTCCCCGCGGAGGCGCAGGCGGACGGATCCGTGCTGCTCCGCGGCACCCCGCGCCTCACGTTGCCCGACGTGCCGGCATCCCGCGTCGCCGTCGAGGCGCTCGCGGGCAGCCGGTGCCGGGTCGACCTGGCGGCCGACTTCACCACGGCCGCCTGGCGGAAGCTCGTGCAGAACGCGGTCGCGGGGATCATGGCCGCCACCGGACGGCGGGCCGGCGTGTTCCGGCGGGACGACGTCGCGACGCTCGCCCGGGCCTACGCGCGGGAGTGCCTGGAGGTCGCGCGCGCGGAGGGCGCCCACCTCGACGACGGGGTGGCCGACCGGATCGTCGACGACTTCGCCCAGGCGCCCGCCGACCAGGGCACCTCGATCCTCGCGGACCGGGACGCCGGACGACCGCTCGAGTGGCAGGCGCGCAACGGGGTCGTCCTCCGACGGGGCCGGGCGCACGGCCTGCCGATGCCCATCGGCGCCGTGCTCGTGCCGCTGCTGGCGGCGGCGAGCGACGGGCCCGGCTGAGCCCGCGCCCGCCGCGACGCGTCAGCCCTCGTACCGCTCCAGGAACGCCTCGGTCGGCAGCGCCCGGAAGTCGGGGAGCCGGGCGCGGAGGGTCGCGTGGTCCCAGTCCCACCAGGCGAGCCGCTGCAGGCGCGCGGCGATCTCCGGCGGCTGGCGATAGCGGATCACCGTGGCGGGTACGCCCGCGACGATGGCGTAGTCCGGCACGTCGCGCGTGACGACGGCGCCGGACGCCACGACCGCGCCGTCCCCGACGCGCACGCCCGGCTTGATCATGGCGCCGTGCCCGATCCACGTGTCGTGCCCGATGGAGGTGCGGCGGGAGCGACAGTGCGCGAAGAACTCGGCGTCGTCCTCCACGTCGTCCCAGTACATGGTGCTGCGGTACATGAAGTGGTGCAGCGTGGCCCGGTCGAGCGGGTGGTCGGTGGCGCCGATGCGCACCGCGCTGGCGATGTTGGAGAAGCGGCCCACGTCCGTGTGCGCGAAGTCGCACAGCCGGTCGCAGTAGCTGTAGTCGCCGATCACGGTGTCGAGCAGGCGCGTGCTCGCGCCGATCTCCGTCCAGCGGCCGAGCGCGCTGCCGCTCATCGTGACGTCGGGGCCGATCACGGGCTCCTCGGTGAGCTTCGCGGTCATGGGGTCTCCGTCCCTCCGCGGGGTGCGGGGTCGTGGGGGTGGTGTCCCGCGGGGTGCGGGGAGGCGGCGAGCGCGGACGCGCGGGCCGCCCGGATCACGTCGAGCAGGGCCTCGCCGCCCTCGGCGACCGTGCCGTGGTTCCGCACCTCGTGGTCGGCCACCCGGTCGGGCGCGGGATCCCGGCGGGCGAGGCGCCGGGCGATGTCGTCGTCGGGCTCGCGGCCGCGCTCCCGGAGCCGGGCGGCGCGCACGTCCTCGGCCACCGTGATCCGCACCACGACCAGCCGGGCGTAGCGCGCCTGGAGCACGTCGAGCATGCTGCGGGAGACGTTCGCCACCACGGCGGCGCCCGCGCGGACGGCGTCGTCGGCCGTGGCGGGGATCCCGTAGGAGAGGCCGTGCGCGCGCCAGGTCACGGCGTACTCGCCGCGCGCGGCGGCCGCGGCGAACTCCTCGACGCCCACGGCGTCGAAGTCCTCGCCGGGCCCGGGCGGGCGGGTGATCGCGCGGCGGGGGAAGTGCGCGTCCGGTCCGCTCCGCGCGCGGGCGGCGGCGAGCAGCGCGTCCTTGCCGACGCCGCTCGCGCCGACGACGGCGACGAACGGTCCGGGGCCGAGGGGGATGCGGGCGGAGGCGTCGCTCACGACACCCGCGCTCCCCGGAGGAACACGCTCCGGACGACGGGCACGGTCCGCCCGCCGGGGTGCCGCTCGCTCGCGGGGGTGACGTGGCGGTGCACGCGCACGAGGTCGGCGCGCGCGCCCACGCGGATCGCCCCGCGGTCGTCGAGGCCGACGGCCCGCGCCGGGTCGCCGCTGACGAGCCGGACGCCGCGCGTGAGGGGCAGGATCCCGTCGGCGTCGAGCTGCACGACCGCCTGCAGCGGGCTCGCGGGCACGTAGTCGGAGGACAGCACGTCGAGCAGCCCGAGCGCGAGCAGCTCGGTGGCCGCCACGTTGCCCGACTGGCTGCCGCCGCGCACGATGTTCGGCGCGCCCATCACGATCAGCTGCCCGTGCTCCCGCGCGGCGCGGGCGGCGACCACGGTCGTCGGGAACTCGGAGATGCGCACGCCGAGCGCCGCGGACTCCTCGACGTGCGCGACGGTGGCGTCGTCGTGGGCCGCGAGCGTCACCCCGCGCGCGGTGGCGAGCTCGGCGATGGCCACGCGGTTGGGCGTCGAGTGCTCGGCGGCGACGGCCTGCAGCTCCTCCATCAGCGCGCCGATCCCGGCGGCCGACACGCGTCCCCGGCCCACCATGTACTTCGTGAACGCCTCGACGTCCGCGTACTGGCGCTGCCCGGGCGTGTGGTCCATGAGCGAGGCCAGGCGGACGGACGCGATGCGGTCGAACTCGCGGAACTCGGCGGCCGTGTCCGGCGCCGCGACCTCGCAGCGCAGGTGGATGAGGTGCTCCGCGCGCAGCAGCCCGGCGGTCCCCGCGTGCTCGATCGCCTCCGCGAGCGAGAGGGACAGGTGCGTGGCGTCGTCACGGCCCTCGAGCGTGCCGATGCGGATCGCGTCGAAGACCGTGGTGACGCCGGCGCCGCTCAGCTGGGCGTCGTGCGCGAGGACGGCGGGGACCGGATCCCAGCGCGTGCCCGGCCGGGGCTGCGCGTGCGACTCGAGGTGGTCGGTGTGCAGCTCGACGAGGCCGGGGATGAGCAGGTCGCCGTCGAGGTCGTCGCCGGTGCCGCCGGCCGCGCCGGCGGTGCCGGGGGAGATGTCGGCGACGAGGCCGTCGCGGATCAGGACGGATCCGTGCAGCACCTCGTCGTCGAGGACGATGCGGGCGTTGCGCAGGACGGTCTCGCGGCTCATCGGGGTCCTTCGGGGTCGGGCGCCGGGGCGGCGCGAGGGTGGGGCGGGGTGTCGGGGTCGTGCGAGGTGTCGGGGAGCGTGGCGTGGACGTGGGGCGGGGTGGATGGGGAGAGCGGGTGCACCGCGTGCAGGCGGAAGGGCGCGCCGGGCGCGTCCTCGATCAGGACGGCGAGCGCGTCGATCGCGACCGGCCGGTCCGTGCCGTCGGCGAACCAGGCGGCGAGGGCGGCCTCGACGAGCGGGCGTTCGGCGGCCGGGATCCGGTCGGTGAGGGTCAGGTGGAAGCGGAACCGGTCGAGCACGTGCGGGTAGCCCCAGGTCGCGAGGAGCTCGCGCTGCCGCGGGCTGAGGGACGCCGGATCCCGGCGGGCCGTCTCCGCATCCGTCGGGGGAGCGCGGAACGCGTCGAGGCCCGTGACGACGTCGGCGGCGAGCGCGTCCAGCGTCGGCGTGGGACCGGTCGGCACGAGCGCGAGGAACCCGCCGAGCGACGCGACCCGGAGCCCGGGCAGCGCGACGCGGTCCCGGGCGCCCGCGAGGCCGGCCACCGCGGCGTCGAGCTCCGCGAGGTCGCGCCCGTCGGCGAGGCGGAAGGGCGCCTTGAGCGTGCCGTGGAAGCCGTAGCGGCGGGCGTCGACCGTGATCGCGTCCACCTCGGCCCGCGTCCACCCGGCGGGCGCGGCCGGGGCCGGGGCCGGGGACCCGCCCACGACGGACCGGCCGAGCCACGCCTCGGCGCGCTCCCGCAGGAGGATCCCGGTGGCGTCGTCCGAGCCGAAGCCCGGGATCGCGTAGACCGCGACGCGCGTCATCGCGCGGCCTCCGCGAGCGCGCCCGCCTCGAGCGCCGCCTCCGCGAGCGCCGGCACGAACGCCTCCACGTCCACGATCCGGTCGGCGACCGCCGCCCGTACCTCCGCGTCGTGGAAGATCCCGAGCATGCCGACGCCGGCGTCGCGCTTCTCGGCGATCAGCTCGACCACCACGTCGCGGTTCCGCGCGTCGAGGGACGCGGTCGGCTCGTCGAGGAGGAGCAGGGGCAGCTCGGGCAGGAACCCGCGCGCCACGTTCACGCGCTGCTGCTCGCCGCCGGAGAAGGTGGCGGGCGGCAGCGACCACAGCCGCTCCGGGATGGAGAGGCGCGTGAGCATCCGCGCCGCGCGGTCGCGGGCCTCCTCCGCCGCGACGCCGCGCTCCACGAGCGGCTCGGCCACCACGTCGAGCGTGCCGACGCGGGGGACGCAGCGGAGGAACTGGCTCACGTAGCCGACGGCGTCGCGTCGCGCGGCGAGCACCGCGCGCGGCGCGGCCGTGACGATGTCCACCGCGCCGCGGGGCCCGGGCCCGAGCACGAGGATCCGCCCGCGGTCGGCCTGGTAGTTGCCGTAGACGAGCTTCAGCACCGTGCTCTTGCCGGCCCCCGACGGGCCGCCGAGCACGACGCTCTCGCCGCGGCCGACGACGAAGGAGAGGCCGTCGAGGACGGCGAGTCGCTGCCCGCCCTGCAGGTGCATCGTGAAGGTCTTGGCGACCCCGTCGACGGTGAGGACGGGGACGGGGACGGGCGCGGATCCGGGCGTGCTCCCGGCGGTGCTTCCGGTCATGGGGCGGATCATCCTTGCAGGATCGAGGAGACGAGCAGCTGGGTGTACGCGGCCTGCGGGTCGTCGAGCACCCGGTCGGTGAGGCCGGACTCGATGACGCGGCCGTCCTTCATCACGAGCGTGCGGTGCGAGATGAGGCGGGCGACCGCGAGGTCATGGGTGACGATGACGACCGCGAGGCCGAGCTCCGCCACGAGGCCGCGGATGAGGTCGAGCAGGCGGGCCTGCACGGAGACGTCGAGGCCGCTCGTCGGCTCGTCCATGAAGACGAGCCGCGGCGAGACGACGAGGTTCCGGGCGATCTGCAGCCGCTGCCGCATGCCGCCGGAGAACGTCGTCGGGTGGTCGTCGATGCGGTCGACGGGGATCTCCACGTGCCGCAGCCACTCGGCCGCCGTCTCGCGGATCCGCCCGTAGTTCCGCCACCCGTTCGTCATGAGCGGCTCGCCGACGTTGCCGCCCGCGCTCACGTGCATGCGCAGGCCGTCGGCCGGATCCTGGTGCACGAAGCCCCACTCGCTCCGCCAGAGCCGGCGCACCGCGCTCTCGGACAGGTCCGCCAGCTCCACCGTCTCACCGTCGGCCAGGCGGTAGCGGATGCTGCCCTCGCTGAGCGCGAGCCGCTGGGACAGGGTGCCGAGCAGGGTCGACTTCCCGGATCCGGACTCGCCCACGACCGCGAGCACCTCGCCCGGCCAGAGGTCGAAGTCGACGTCGCGGCAGCCGTAGCGGTCGCCGTAGCGGTGGGCGGCCCCGCGGACCTCGAGCAGCGGTCGGTCGTCGTCGCTCACGCGAGCGCCTCCTCGTCGTGGGCGCGGGCCGCGTCGGCGGGCGCCGCCGTGCGCTCGCAGTGGTCGGTGTCGGAGCAGACGTACACGGACGCGCCGCGGTCGTCGGTGATGACCTCGTCGAGGTACACGCCGGTGGACCCGCAGATCGCGCACGGGTCGGCGAACGTCTGCGGCTCGAACGGGTGGTCCTCGAAGCCGAGGCTCTCCACGCGCGTGAACGGCGGCACGGCGTAGATGCGCTTCTCGCGGCCGGCGCCGAACAGCTGGAGCGCGGGGCTCATGTGCATCTTCGGGTTGTCGAACGACGGGATCGGCGACGGCGCCATGAGGTACCGGCCGTCGACCATCACGGGGTAGTCGTACGTCTTGGCGACGTGCCCGTAGCGCGCGATGTCCTCGTAGAGCTTCACGTACATCAGCCCGTACTCCTCGAGCGCGTGGAGGCGCCGGGTCTCCGTCTCGCGCGGCTCGAGGAAGCGCAGCGGCTCCGGCATGGGCACCTGGTAGACGACGACCTGGCCGTCGGCGAGCGGCGTCTCGGGGATCCGGTGCCGGGTCTGGATCACGGTGGCCTCGTCGGTGCGCGTGGTCGTGGCGATCCCGGCGACGGACGCGAAGAACTGCCGGATCGACACCGCGTTCGTGGTGTCGTCCGCGCCCTGGTCGATCACCTTCAGCACGTCGTCCTCGCCGATGATCGCGGCCGTCACCTGCACGCCGCCCGTGCCCCAGCCGCGCGGCATCGGGACCTCGCGGCTCGCGAACGGCACCTGGAACCCGGGGATCGCGACGGCCTTGAGGAGCGCGCGGCGGATCATGCGCTTGGTCTGCTCGTCGAGGTAGCCGAGGTTGTAGCCGATGAGGGAGGAGCTCATGCGCGGGCCCCCGGTCCGGCCGGGACGGTCGCGGCGGTGGCGGTGGCGGTTGCGGTGTCCGCGTCGGCCGAGGCCGCGTCCGCAGGACCCGCGCCGTCCGCGTGCCGCTCCTCCCACTCCCGCGCCAGCCGCCGCACGAGCACGAGCTCCGCCTGGAAGTCCACGTAGTGCGGCAGCTTCAGGTGCTCGACGAAGCCCGTCGCCTGCACGTTGTCGCAGTGGCTGATCACGAACTCCTCGTCCTGCGCGGGGGCGGTCGCGCGCTCGCCGAGCTCGTCGGCCCGGAGCGCCCGGTCGACGAGCGCCATCGACATGGCCTTCCGCTCGCTCCGCCCGAAGGCGAGGCCGTAGCCGCGCGTGAACCGTGCCGGCTGGTCGGCGCTGCCCGTGAACTGGTTGACCATCTGGCACTCCGTGACCTCGATGCGCCCGAGCGGCACCGCGAATCCGAGCTCCGGCGCGTCGAGCTCCACCTCCACCTCGCCCACGCGGATCTCGCCCGCGAACGGGTGGGTCGTGCCGAAGCCGCGCTGGGTCGAGTAGCCGAGGCCGAGGAGGAACCCCTCGTCGCCGCGGGCCAGGGCCTGCAGGCGCTCGGCGCGCGTCATCGGGTACACGGTGGGCTCGCGCGTGATGTCGGCGGGCTCCTCGTCGTCCTGGCCGGGGTGGGAGTCGGGCTCGATGAGCGAGGTGGCGCCGAGCAGGTCGGCGACGCGCGGCATCGTGGCGCCCGCGCCCGCGCCCGCGTCCTCCGCGCGCGTCGAGACGTCCGCGGGCTCCGCGTCCGAGAACAGGCGGTGCGTGTAGTCGAAGGTGGCGCCGAGCTGCTGGCCGCCCGGCAGGTCCTTGAAGGTGGCGGACACGCGGCGCTGCGGCGGGAGACCGGCGGTGTCCACCGGCAGCGTGTAGCCGAAGCGCGGCAGCGTCGTGCGGTAGGAGCGCAGCAGGGTGACCGCCTCCAGCACGTCGCCCTGGGCCTGGAGGAGGGCGCGGGCGGCGAGCTCGGGATCGTGCAGCGAGCCCTCGGTCATCACGCGGGAGACGAGGACGCCGAGCTGGCCGGCGACCTGCCCAGCCTCGAGCGGACGGGATCCGGGAGCGCCCCGGCCCTCCTGGGCGAGCAGGGCGTGCGCGGCGGCGATGGCCCGCTCCCCGCCCTTGACGGCGACGTACATGTCAGGCCTCCGATCGGGGCTCGGCCGCCCGGAGGCGGGTGGTGCGGGGGAGCCCGGCGACGGATCCCGCATCGACGAGGAGCAGGTCGATGCCGCGCGGGAAGCAGGCGCCGTTCGCCCGCCAGGCGTCGAGGAACGCGTCGTCGGCCCAGGGGGCGTCGGCGACGGCGTGCCCGTCGATCCCGGGGCCCTCGGCGCGGATGCGGAGGGAGCCCGCGGCGCCGCGCACGTCGAGGAGGACGGTCGCGGAGCGGTGCGGCTCCTCGTCGGTGCCGGCGGCCAGCTCCGCGAGCGGGGGCAGCGACGCCGGGTCGGCGAGGACGAAGGCGGCGTCGGCGGGGTCGGCGACGATCCGCACGCCCGTGTGGAACGTGAGCCAGGACGTGACCTCGGCGTCGGCCGTGCGCCGCGGGTCGAGCCACAGCGCGGACTCCTCGTCGAGCACGGTGAGGGCGACGGCACCGAGTCCCGGGCCGAGGCCGGCGGGCGCCTCGGCGGGTCCGGTGAGCGGGTGGATCCTGGTCGGGTGCGCGAGCGCGTCGAGGAGCGCGCGGAAGGCGGCCTGCGCGCCGCGGGTCGCGTCGGCGAAGCCCGGAGCGGGGATGCCGGGCGCCGGGATGCCGGGCGCGGCAGTCCCGGGTGCGCGGCCCGCCACGGCGCTCACGCGTGCTCCCGGGCGACCGTGAAGAAGTCCACGAGCGTGCTGCGGGCCTCGGCGGCGCGCCTCGCGTCCGCCTCCGCCCGCTCGCGCTCGAGCGGCGCGACGACCTCCGCGAGCACGCGGTCGTGCAGCCCGGCGTCGAGGAGCATCCCGTCGAAGAGGGCGGCGAGGCGGGCGTGCTCGAGGTCGGATCCGAGGACATAGGAGCTGCCGAGGGCATCCGCCGCCATCGCGGGCCCGTGCAGCCGCAGGGTGGCGCGCGTGACCGTGGCCTCGCCGAGGTTGAAGCGCGCGCCCCCGGCGTCGACGCGGCCGCGGACCATGACGAGCCCGGCCTCCGGGCCGCGGATGTGCTGGACCTCGGGCTTGGGCTCCCACGCGGTCCACGCGGCGTCGAGCGCTCCCACGTCGGCGGCCGAGAGGACGCGCATCCAGCGTTGGCGGGCGGCGGCGTCCTCCCGTGCGGTCGTGCTGGTCGTGGTCGTCGTCATGGCCGCGATCCCTCCAAGTTGTCTGCTCATCTAGATAAGTGGACCCTAGCGGCGGAGGGGGAGCGGGAGCGCGCGCCCGCGCGACGAGCTGGTCGCGGGCAGGTGAACAGTGGGGAACGCGGGCGGCGGCGGAGAGCCCGGCGGTCCGGATCCGCGTCGGCGCGCCGATCCGGGGCCACGCGCCCCCGCTAGCATCGAGAGGACATGGCCACCCAGAGCAGATCCACGAGCGGGTACTCCGCCTGGCGGCTCATCGCGGAGGAGCTGCGCGCCGAGATCATGCAGGGCGCGGTGCCGGCCGGCGCGAAGCTCGCGTCGGAGAGCGAGCTCGCCGAGCGCTTCGAGGTGCACCGCCACACCGTGCGGCAGGCCGTCGCGGCCCTCGCGGCCGACGGGCTCGTCGTCTCGCGGCGGGGCAGCGGCACGTTCGTGACCGCGCACGACGTGATCGTCCACCGCATCGGCCTCCGCACGCGGCTCAGCGACAGCCTGGGCGGCCGCGGCTCCGCGTCCACGGGCGAGCTGCTCGAGTGGGCCGTGGAGGATCCGCCCGCCGACGTCGCCGAGCGCCTCGCCCTCGCCGGTCGCCCCGCCCTCCGCCTCGAGACGCTGCGGCTCGTCGAGGGCCGCCCGGTCGTCCGCGGCACCTCGTGGCTCGTGGACGAGCTCGTGCCCGGCATCGTCGACCGCTACGGGCCCGACGGGTCGATGACGAACGCCCTGCGCGCCGTCGGCGTCGACGACTACCTGCGCGCCACCACCACCGTGACCGGCCGGCTCGCGACGGCCGCCGAGTCCGCGGAGCTGCGGCTCGCGTCCGGCGCGGTCGTCCTCGTGGTCCGCGCGCTCAACACGCTGCCGGACGGCACGCCGCTGCTCCTCAACGTGACGCGGTTCGCGGCCGATCGCGTCGAGCTCGACGTGGAGCACGGCCGGGCCTAAGCGACGGGGAGGCCGCCGCGCACCGCGTATCCTGAGCGCATGCGCGGATTCCGTCGTGGCGGATCCGCGAGCACCCCCGAGCCCGGCGACGGCGGGATGCCCGACACGCGCGGCCCAGTCCGCGCCCCGCGCGCTCCCCGCGCTCCCCGCGCTCCCCGCGCTCCCCGCGCGAAGCTGCCGCGCGACGTGCTCGTCCTCGGCGTCATCGCGTTCTTCGTGATGGTCGGCTTCGGCGTGGTCGTGCCCGTGCTGCCCGTGTACGCGCGCAGCTTCGGGGTCGGCAGCTTCGAGATCGGCGCGGTCATCTCCGCGTTCGCGCTCATGCGGCTCGTGATGAGCCCGTTCGTGGCGCGGATCATGGACTGGACGGGCGAGCGCACCGTGCTCGCCATCGGCCTCGCGATCGTCGCCCTCTCCTCCGGCCTCGCGGGCCTCGCGCAGGACTACCTGCAGCTCCTGCTCCTCCGCGGCGCGGGCGGCATCGGGTCGGCCATGTTCTCGGTGGCGGCCATGACGCTGCTGCTCGGCTCGACGGATCCCACCCGCCGGGCCCGCGCGATCGGCTTCTACCAGGGCGGCTTCCTCATCGGCGGCATGGCCGGGCCCGCGCTCGGCGCCGTGCTCGCGACCGTCTCGCTCACCGCTCCCTTCTTCTTCTACGCGGCGACCCTCGCGGTCGCGAGCGTCATCGGCCTCCTGCTGCTGTCGAAGCGCACGGGCCCGGCGGATGCGACCGGCCCCGCCGAGCCGCCGCGGCCCTTCGCCGAGGTGCTCCGCGACACCCGCTACCGCGGCGCGCTGCTCGCCAACCTCGGCAACGGGTGGGCGTCGATGGGCGTCCGCAGCTCGCTGATCCCGCTGCTCGTCGTGGAGGTGATCCGCGCGCCCGCCGCCTCCACCGGCATCGCGTTCGCGTGCGCCGCCGTCGTGCAGGCCCTCGCGCTCGCGCCGGCCGCGCGCTTCGTCGACACGGTGGGCCGCCGGCCCGCGATCGTCGGCTCGTTCGCCGTCGCCGGCGTGTTGATGGTCGCCATCCCGTTCGCGCCGAACGTCATCGTGCTCACGATCCTGCTCTGCCTGTTCGGCGCGGCCGCGTCGTTCATGGGCACGGCACCGGGGGCCGCGGTGGGTGACGCCGCGGGCGGCCGCAGCGGCCGTCCCGTCGCTGTCTTCTCGATGGTCTCGGACCTCGGTGCCATCGTCGGCCCGCTCGTCGCGGGCTACCTCGCCGACGCCGTGTCGTTCCCCGTCGCCTTCGCGACCGGCGCCGTGCTGCTGCTCGCCGCCTCCGCGTACGCGCTGCTGCGCATGCCGCGGGACGAGCGCACGGCCGCGCCCGCCGCCGCCTGATCCGCGGCAGCCCGATCCGCCGCCATGCGATCCGAGTCCCTTCGATCCGCGGCCGCCCGATCCGTCGTCCGGCCGCTCCTCCCCAGGCGGATCCGCGGTCGGAGCGCCCGTCCTCGGACGTCATGCGCAGGATCCGCCGCGCGCTGTCCGTATCCTCGACTCCGTGACGACTCCCCCGAAGAAGCCGCTTCCCCTCGAGCACGACTCCACCCGCGACGGCACCCGCGACGCCGTGGAGCCCGCTCTCCGCTCGGACGTCAGCCACCTCGGCGGCCTCCTCGGCCAGGTGCTCCGCGAGTCCGGCGGCCAGGATCTGCTGGACGACGTGGAGCGGCTCCGCGAGCTGGTCATCGACGCGTACGAGAGCGCGCGCGACGCGTCCATCGACGACGCCGAGCGGCTCGTCGCCACCTTCACGCCCGAGCGCGCCGAGCAGGTCGCCCGCGCGTTCACCTGCTACTTCCATCTCGCGAACCTCGCCGAGGAGCACCACCGCGTGCGCGTCCTCCGCGAGCGCGAGGCGGCGTCGGGCTTCGTGCCCGACTCCATCCCGGATGCGGTCGGCAAGCTCACCGCGGAGCTCGGCCGCGAGGAGGCCATGCGCCGCCTCGGCGAGATGCGGTTCCACCCGGTGCTCACGGCGCACCCCACCGAGGCCCGGCGTCGGGCGGTGGCCACGGGGATCCGCCGCATCGGCGACCTCCTCACCGAGCGCGACGGCGCCATGGCCGGCACGCTCACGGGCCAGGACGTCGACCGGCGGCTGCTCGAGGAGATCGACGGCCTGTGGCGCACGTCGCCGCTGCGCACCACCCGGCCCACCCCGCTCGACGAGGTGCGCACGGCCATGGGCGTCTTCGACCAGACGCTGTTCGAGGTCGTGCCGCGCGTCTACCGGCTGCTCGACGACTGGCTGCTCGGCGAGGAGGCCGGCGTGCGCGACGCCGTGGCGCCCGCCTTCTTCCGGCTCGGCAACTGGATCGCCGCGGATCGCGACGGCAACCCGTACGTCACCGCGGCGGTCACCGAGGACGCCGCGGGCATCGCCAGCGAGCACATCCTGCTCGGGCTCGAGCGCGTCGCCCTCCGCGTCGGCCGCTCACTCACGCTCGGCGACGCCGACACCCCGCCGAGCCCCGAGCTCCGCGAGCTGGCCGCCGCGCAGGACGCGCTCGCGCCGCACCTCACCGCCCGCATCGGCACGCGCGCGCCGGCCGAGCTGCACCGCCGCGTGCTCCTCGTCATCGCCGGCCGCCTCGCCGCCACGCGCGAGCGCCACGACGATCCCATCGCCTACCCGTCCGCCGCCGAGCTGCTGGCCGACCTCCGCGTGCTCCAGGCGTCGCTCCGCAGCGCCGGCGCGCACCGCATCGCGGGCGGCGAGCTGCAGGGCCTCGTCTGGCAGGCGGAGACCTTCGGCTTCCACCTCGCCGAGATGGAGGTGCGCCAGCACTCGCAGGTGCACCGCGAGGCCCTCCGCGAGGTGCTCGCCGTGGCCTCGGCCGATGCATCCGGCGACCAGGCGCCCGAGCTCGCGCCCATGACGGTGGAGGTGCTCGACGTCTTCCGCACGCTCGCCCGCCTGCAGGAGCGGCACGGCGTCGCGCCGTTCTCCCGCTTCATCGTCTCGTTCACGCAGTCGGCCGACGACATCCGCACGGTGCACGAGCTGGCCGCGCTCGCCCTCGGCTCCGCGGAGGAGGCGCCCGTCCTCGACGTCATCCCGCTGTTCGAGACGTTCGCCGACCTGAACGCGAGCACCGAGATCCTCGACGGCATGATCCGCCTGCCCCAGGTCGCGGCCCGCCTCGCGCAGACGGGCCGGAAGCTCGAGGTCATGCTCGGCTACTCCGACTCCTCCAAGGACGTCGGCCCGGTGTCGGCGACCTTCGCGCTGTTCGACGCGCAGGCGCGCATCGCCGCGTGGGCACGCGAGAACGACATCGAGCTCACGCTCTTCCACGGCCGTGGCGGAGCCCTCGGCCGCGGTGGCGGACCGGCCGACCGCGCCGTGCGGGCCCAGCCGCCGGGATCCGTCGACGGCCGCTTCAAGCTCACCGAGCAGGGCGAGGTGATCTTCGCCCACTACGGCGACAAGCGCATCGCCGCCCGCCACATCGAGCAGATGGCCGCGGCCACGCTGCTGGCGTCCGCGCCCTCGAACGAGGAGCGCAACGCGGTAGCCGCCGAGGGATCCGCCGAGATGGTCCGCGTCATGGACGAGGCCTCGCGCGCCCGCTTCTTCGAGCTCGTGAAGGCGCCCGGCTTCGCGCCGTGGTTCGCGCAGGTCACGCCCATGGAGGAGATCGGGCTGCTGGCGCTCGGCTCCCGGCCCGCCCGCCGCGGCCTGTCGGTCGAGTCGCTGGAGGACCTGCGGGCCATCCCGTGGGTGTTCGCGTGGACGCAGGCGCGCATCAACCTCACGGGCTGGTTCGGGCTCGGCTCCGCGCTCGCCGCCGTGGGCGACGAGGCGGTGCTCCGCAGGGCCTACGACGAGTGGCCGCTGTTCACGTCGATGATCGACAACGTCGAGATGTCGCTCGCCAAGACCGACGGCCGCCTCGCGGAGCGCTACCTCGCGCTCGGCGACCGACCGGATCTCGCGGCGCTCGTCACCGAGGAGATGGAGCTCACGCGCGAGTGGGTGCGGAAGGCGACCGGCCGCGGCGAGATCCTCGAGGGCCGGCCGGTGCTGCGCCGCGCGGTGCGCCTCCGGAGTCCGTACGTCGACGCGCTCTCGCTGCTGCAGCTGCGGGCCCTGCGCGCGCTGCGCACGTCGGCCTCTGATGCGGCGGGCCGGGGCGCTCCCGGCCAGGCCGACCCGACGGATCCGGATCACCGGCTCCTGCTGCTCACCGTCAACGGCATCGCGGCGGGGCTGCAGAACACGGGCTGACGCGCGATCACGTCGGAGCGGTTGCCGGCCATCGAGCTGGGACCCGCGATTCCGCGGCCGCTGCCCGACCTGGCAGTGGACCGGGAGGGATGGCGAGCACGTTCGTCCGCTGCCCTGCGGTAGGCGCCCACCCGGCAGCGCCAAGCGGCCGCGCGCCCGCTTGCAGGGGATGCCGAACGAGGGTCATGCTTGCCTGGTGTGGAGGTCGCGGAAGAACAGCGGTAGCGGGACGCCCCCGGCGCCTGGCGAAGTCTGGATCGTCTTGCAGGATGAGTCGCCCCACAACACGGTGCTCGGTGTCTTCGCACGCGAGCCCGAGGCTTCGCAGTTCGCCGACGAGGTGGAAGCGCGGTTCCCGCAGGGTGTCATCTACACGCGCTTCCGAGTCGGCTATCGCTATGACCCCGGGCCGGGTCACGTGGAGTTCGGGCCGGCCGGAGACTAGCCCGGACGTCAGCGGGGGCCGTGAGGCGCCCGCCGACTCATTTCACGGGTTGGTGCCGCAGGGAAGCTCGGCTTCCTCGTAGGCGGACGCAGCGCCAGTGCTGCCAGTCGGGAACGTGCCCGTACTGCGACCCGCAGTCGGCAAGGCGCATCTTCGGAGGCCGGAGGGGCGAGCCGGTGACATCGGCATCCCACCGTGGCCGACGTCGGGCGGACGAAGCCATGCCCATGGAGTCGTGCAGCGCGGCTCCATCAGGAGCGTGACCTGCTCGCGCACGCGAGCATCAGGCCCGACCGTCACGCGTCCGCTGCGTGCGGTCGCGCGAGAGCGGGAACCGGCGATCCAGGCGCGGACTGAGGACCACGAGGAACAGGAACACCGCGAGCAGCCATCCGGCGATCCAGTAGGCGGGGATGATGTAGATCGCGTGGTTCGCGAACGCGTCCGTCGTGATGCCGACGATCACGGCGATCGTGAGCAGCGCGCCGACGCCGTAGTAGAGGGCTTCGAGCCCGTCGGTGATCGTGTCGCGGCGTTCCTGCTGCCGCGCGGCGCTTGTGTCGGGGGCGGTGACGGCGCGTCCGTGGTCGCTCTCGTCGAGGGTGGCGGACAGGTCGCCCACCGGCACGTCGAGCGCGTTCGCGACACGCGTGAGCGTGTCGAGGCTGGCGTCGTTGCCGGCTTCGAGGCGCTGCACCGTGCGGACGGTGATGCCGCTGGCCTCAGCGAGGCGTTCCTGGGTCCAGCCGCGCTGCGTGCGGAGGTCGACGATCCGTGTCCCGTTCATGGTCTCCACAGTAGGGACGGGCCCCCGGCGCCGGCCACGACATCGACCCGACGACGGCCCGACATCCACCCGACAGCGTGCGCAGGGCGAGCCCGCCCCGCGCGATGAAGCGCGGCGACCCGGGAGATGCGTCCCCTGAGGGATCGATCGAGACGCGACGGCGAGTCTCGATGCTCGTCTGGCAGAGTCGACACATGGCTGACGAGGTGCACATCGACCGGGGAGCCGAAGGAGGACCGCGGACATCGGGCCGCGCATCCGTCGGGCAGTCGATGACCCTCATGGTGATCGCCGTGTTCCTCGCCGCGGGGGTCCAGGCCTTCTCGGGCCTGGAGCTGCTACCGCGTCTGGCTCTCGGAGCGGGCGTCGTGCTCGTCGTCACGTTCGTCGGGTTCCGGATCATCCGACGGCGGAGCCTCCGGGCCGGGAGGCCTCGTCCCTGACGAGCTCGTGCAGGGGGCTGCGGCCTACCCCGCCCCGACCTCCCGGCGGATCGCCGCCGCGAAGCGGTCGATGTCGTCCTCGGTGGTGTCGAAGGAGCACATCCAGCGCACCTCGCGGCGGGCCGGGTCCCAGTCGTAGAAGCGGAACTCGCTGCGGAGGCGGTCGGCGACGCCCTCGGGGAGGATCGCGAACAGGCCGTTCGCCTGCGTCTCCTGCGTGAACTCGACGCCGTCCACGCCGTCGAGCGCGGAGCGGAGGCGCGCGGCCATGCCGTTCGCGTGGCGGGCGGAGCGGAGGTAGAGCGGCACGCCGTCGACCTCGGATCCGAGGAGCGCTAGCAGCTGCGCGCTCACGAACCGCATCTTCGAGGCGAGCTGCATGTTGAGCTTGCGGAGGTAGGTGAGGCCCTCGGACGCCTCCGGATCGAGCACCACGATCGCCTCGCCGTAGAGCAGGCCGTTCTTGGTGCCGCCGAAGCTGACGACGTCGACGCCGGCGTCCGACGTGAAGGCCCGGAACGGCGCGTCCAGCGTGGCCGCCGCGTTGGAGAGGCGGGCGCCGTCCATGTGCAGGCGCATGCCGCGCTCGTGGGCGTGGTCGGCGATCGCCCGCACCTCGGCCGGCGTGTAGACGGTGCCGAGCTCGGTGGTCTGCGTGATGCTCACGGCCAGCGGCTGCGCGCGGTGCTCGTCGCCCCAGCCCCACGCCTCGCGGTCGATGAGCTCGGGCGTGAGCTTGCCGTCCTCGGTGGGCACCTGGAGCAGCTTGATGCCGGCGACGCGCTCGGGGGCGCCGCCCTCGTCGGTGTTGATGTGCGCGGTGGTCGCGCAGACCACCGCGCCCCAGCGCGGCAGCATCGAGAGGAGGCCGGTGACGTTCGCGCCCGTGCCGTTGAAGACGGGGAACGCCTCGGCGCCGCGGCCGAAGTGCTCGCCCACGACCTCCTGGAGGCGGGCCGTGTACGCGTCGCCGCCGTACGCGACCTGGTGCCCGCCGTTCGCGGCCGCGATGGCCTCCAGCACCTCGGGGTGGATCCCGGAGTAGTTGTCGGAGGCGAAGCCGCGGGCGGCGGTGTCGTGGAGGCGGAGGGGGGAGGCGGCGGTGGCGTCGGTCACGTGTCCATCCTCGCCTACGGGCCGTGCCGCCCGTGCGCGTCCGCCTGCGCTGCGACTACGCCGGGAACCCGTGCAGCGCCACGTGCTGCAGCAGGATCACCGTCTTGCCGTCGGCGATGCGGCCGTCGGCGACCATCGCGAGGGCCTCGTCGAGCGTCACCTCGATCCGCTCGATGTCCTCGCCCTCCTCGGCGACGCCGCCGCCCGCGCCCACGACGTCGGCGGGCGCGTACGCGGCGAGGTAGTGGTGCACGCGCTCGGTCACGGATCCGGGGCTCATGAAGAGGTCGAACAGGTGGGTGAGCGCGACGACCTCGACGCCCAGCTCCTCGCGGGCCTCTCGGCGGATCGCGTCCTCCGGGGAGTCCTCGTCGAGGAGGCCGGCCGCGGCCTCGATCAGCATGCCGTCGGGGTGGCCGTTGACGTAGGCGGGGAAGCGGAACTGGCGGGTGAGGAGGATCCGGTGCGTGTCGGCCGCGTAGAGCAGCACGGTGGCGCCGTCCCCGCGGTCGTACGTCTCGCGCTGCTGCTCCTGCCAGGATCCGTCGCGCAGCCGCAGGTCGAGCGTCGTCCGGCGGAGCACGTGCCAGCCGTCGGAGGTGACCTCGACGCGCTTCACGACCACGTCGGGGTTGCGGTCGAGGTCCGTCCCGCGGAGGTGGAGGCCGGTGCGGCCCCGCGAGTCGGGCACGGTCTCACCGGGGCGCGTCATGGGGCGATCCTCCCGGGGCGGGGGCGCGCGGCGCGTCCCCCGGAGGGCGGATCCGCGGGCGGCGACGGCGGGTCGGCGGCGGGACCGGGCCCGGATCAGGCCCGGTGCGACCAGCGGAGGGGCCGGCGCCCGCGGCTCAGGCGCGCCCCTGGAGGATCAGGTTCCAGTACACCCACGGCAGCACGTACCGGTCGGCGAGGAACGTGATGCGGCGCTCCTTCGCGAGGCCCTTCCAGCCGGGGATCGTGGGCTTCGGGCGGTAGCGGTCGTCGAACTCGGCGAACACGACGGTCGAGCGCGAGACGACGAAGGGACACACCGAGTACCCGTCGTAGACCTGCGGCAGGGGCTCGCTCTTGAGCGCGGCGACGAGGTTCTTCGCGACCGTGGTGGTCTGCTGGCGGAGCGCGCCGCCGGACTTCGAGTTCGTGGTGGCCGCCGCGTCGCCGAGCGCCCACACGTCCGGGAAGCGCGGGTGGCGGAGCGTGAGCGGATCCACCTCGACGAAGCCGCCCGTGTCGCCCGGAGCGGCGAGCCCGGTGTCGGCCAACCAGTCGGGCGCGGACTGCGGCGGGACCGCGTGCAGCACGTCGTAGGACACGGTCTCGCGCGACGGATCGTCGAGGCCCTGCTGCGCGGCGTGGTCCGGTCCGAGGAGCGCGCGGGCGCGGTCGACGCCGGCGATCTCCACGGTGCGGGCGTCCGGATCCACGGCGACGAGCTCGCGCCCGTACCGCACCTCGATGCCGTACTCGGCGACCTTGCGCTCGAGCTCGGCGTCGATGAGCGGCATGCCGAACATGGTGGGTGTGGGGACGACCAGCACCACGCGGATGTCGTCGAGCACGCCGAGCGCGCGCCAGTGGTCGCAGGCGAGGTACATGGGCTTCTGCGACGCGCCCGAGCAGGTGCCCGGGCCGTCCGGCTGCGTGAAGACGACCGTGCCGGAGCGCACGTCCCGCAGCACCTTCGACGCCTTGGCGGCGTAGTGGTGCTCGTAGTTGGAGATGCCGACGGGCGAGTCCATCGCCTCGACGAGGCCGGGCACGCGATCCCAGTCCTTCTGGATGCCGGGGCAGACGACGAGCTGCCCGTACGACACCCGCGTGCCGGACGCGAGCGCGACCGTCTTCGCGACCGGGTCGATGCCGGCGACGCGATCCCGGATCCACGTGACGCCCTTCGGCGTGACGGACCCCTGCGGCCGCGTGGCCTGCGACGCGCGCGCGGTGCCGCCCGCGACGTGCGAGAACATCGGCTGGTAGTAGTGGGTGTCGCGCGGCTCGATGACCGCCACGTCGTCGACGCCGTACCGCCGGAGGCGCCCAGCGACCGAGAGACCCGCGTTCCCCCCGCCGATGACGACGACGTCGTGGTGCGGGGTGGTGCCGGGAGCAGCGGTCATGGGCTCAACCTAGGCCCGACCTGCGACATCCGTGCGGGCGTCGGCGGACGGGTCCGCCCCGCGTGCCTCCGTGCCCCGGCTCCTGGCCGGAAAGCGCACGCGCGCCGCCTCCCGCTGGCCGCGCAGCGAAGCGCGGCCGCTCCTGCCTGGAGGATCCCTGGACGTCCGAGACGACCGGGTGGCCCTGCCCGTCTCCTTGACGTGCCGGTCATCCAGTCGGCACCGCGACCCGCATCCGGGGCGCGCCACCGATCACCAGGAGCACCCCATGACCGACGTCACCCCCGCCACCACCAGCCGCAGCGCCGCGAAGCACACCCCCGCGGGCTCCGCCTCGGGCACGAACACGATCGCTGACGGCGTCGTGGAGAAGGTGGCGGGCATCGCGGCCCGCCAGGTGCCCGGCGTCCACGACCTCGGCAACGGCGCCGCACGCGCCGTCGGCGCGATCCGCAACGTCATCGGCCAGCAGGACCGCGGTCAGGGAATCTCCGTCGAGGTCGGCGAGAAGCAGGTCGCGGCCGACGTCATCGTCGTCGCCGAGTACCCCGTCGCGCTGCAGGACCTCGCCGACCGCATCCGTGAGGCCGTCACCGACGCGATCTCCGAGGTCGTCGGCATGGACGTGACCGAGGTCAACGTCACCGTCTCCGACGTGCACATCCCGTCGGACGACGCGGACGAGGACGACGACTCCGCGAAGAGCCGCGTCCAGTAGCACCACCCGCGGGCGGGACCGGGCGAGACCCGGCCCCGCCGCCGCGCGGGCCGAAGCCGGTCCGCGCCTCCCACCGCCGCACCCCTCCGACACCGAGGACAGATCCGATGAGCACGTCCACCACCCCGGCGAAGGCCCCCCGCGACACCCCCGCCCAGGGCCGCGGCCAGAAGGCGGCCGCCGCCGGGAACCGCCCCTCCAACGCCGCCCGCTGGGGCGCCGAGGCGTTCGGCACCTTCCTCCTCGTCTTCGGCGGCGTCGGCACGGCGCTCTACGCGTCGGCCTTCCCCGACGAGGGCAACGCCACCGGCGTCGGCTTCCTCGGGGTCGCGCTCGCGTTCGGCCTCACCGTCATGGCGGGCGTCGCCGCGGTCGGCGGGATCTCCGGCGGGCACTTCAACCCGGCCGTCACCGCCGGCCTCGCGGTCGCCGGCCGCATCGGCTGGCGCGAGGTGCCGGGGTACGTCGTCGCGCAGCTCGTCGGCGGGATCCTCGCCTCCAGCGCTCTCGCCCTCATCGCCGCCGACGGCCCGGCGGGCTACCTCGCCGCGGCCCAGGACGCGGGCTTCGCCTCCAACGGCTTCGGCGACGCGTCGCCCGGCGGCTTCGGCCTCGGCGCGGTGCTGCTCATCGAGGTGATCCTGACGGCCGTCTTCGTCGCCGTGATCCTCGCGGTCACCGCCCAGAAGGCCTACGCGGCCGTGGCGCCGATCGTCATCGGGCTCACGCTCACCCTGATCCACCTCATCAGCATCCCGGTCAGCAACACGTCCGTGAACCCGGCCCGCTCGATCGCGGCCGCCGTCTACGGCGGGCCGGTCGCGCTCGGGGAGGTGTGGGCGTTCATCGTCGCGCCGCTCGTGGGCGCCGCGATCGCCGGGCTCGCGCACCGCGTGCTGACCCGCGCGGCCGACGTGCCCGCCTGATCCGCCCGCCCGCCTGCCTCTCCGCACGTCCAGCCGCCTGACCCGCACCAGCAGCACCCGCATCCGCATCCGCACCCACCGAAGGAGCACCGCCGTGAACGACGCCGCACCCGCCATCCGTCCCGTCGACCTGACCGGCATCGAGGCCGCGCACCCCGAGGGGGAGACCGCCGCGCAGCGCATCGGCGTCGCGGCGGCCGAGACCGCCGCGGGCGTCACCGGCGTGCACCACCTCGGCGGATCGGCCGCGCGGGCCCTCGACGCCGCATCGCGGGCGATCCGCGGCACGAGCACGGGGCCCGGCGTCACCGTGTCGGAGGAACAGGGCGGCACGGTGATCGACATCGACCTCGTGGTCGAGTACCCCGCGCCCGTGCAGGACGTGGTGGACCGGACCCGCGCGCAGGTCGCGCACGCTGCCCGGCAGATCGCACCCGGTCCGGTGCGCGTGAACATCCGCGTGACCGACGTGCACGGCCCGTTCGACGACGAGCAGTCGCCGGCGGGCGCCGCGCTCGAGCGGGCGGAGGACGCCGGGTCCGACGCGCTCGAGAAGGCGGAGGCGGCCGGGTCCGATGCGGCCGACCGCGTGCACGAGGCCTCGGTCGATGCCGCCGATCGCGCCCGGGACGCCGGGGACCGCGCGGGCGACACGGCGAGGGAGGTCGGATCCGAGCTCGCCGGCCGCGCGAGGGCCGTCGGCGCGGTGCTCGCGGACTCCGCGAAGGCTGATGTCGAGGACACTCGCGAGGCGGCCGCGGAGCGCGATGCGGACGCATCCACCCGAGACCGCTCCGTCGAGGACGATTCCACGGCCGCCGACTTCGACACCTACGCCGAGGCGGGTGCGGATGACCCGGACGACCCCGAGGTCCCCTTGGTCGTCGACGAGCGCGCCGACGGCACTACCCGCGTCGAGGTGGACGGCCCGGCTGCCGTCGAGCGGCCCTAGGAGCCGGCCTGCACGAGCCGGCCCGCGCGAGCCAGCCCGCGCGAGCCGCCTCGGCGAGGCGCGGAAAGCCCGCTAGCGCCCGATGCCCTTCAGCGAGCCGGTGGTCTTCCCCGCGGGATCGCCGACGAGGCATGTGACGGTGCGGTCGCCGGTCATCCAGCCCTCGGCGGTGGGCTGGTAGTACGTGTACTCGTAGGCCGAGTCCTGGTAGTCGAAGCCGATGAAGGAGTCGAAGCCCTTGCCGCACGCCTCGTCGGCCTGCGCGTCGACGGGGTCCGCGCCGGGGTAGTCGGACCCGCCCGTGAGGGGCACGTCGCGGTACGCCTCGAAGTCGTGCGGGTCGGAGCACGGCACAGTGCGCACGTCGTGCACCTCCTGCGAGGCCCCGTTCCCGGATTCGCTCGAGAGGCTGTCGACGAGCGACTGGTCCTCGATGCAGTCGCCCTGGCGCAGGTCGAACACGTCGGTCGAGCCGCTCGCGGTGATGGCGCCCTGCTCGTCGCGCGGGGCGTCGTGCGGGAGCAGATCGGCGATCTGCTGCGGCGAGCATCCGCTGAGCGCGGCGGCGACGAGGACGGCCGCGAGCGCGGTGGGCAGGATGGTGCGGCGGGCAGCGGTGGCCATGGTGTCCTCGGGGTGGTGGAGCGGATCGGGTTCACCGTAGCGGGAGACGGGGTCGCCGCGTGCACGCTCGCCACGCCCGCGTCGTCAGCCGAAGCGCGCGCCGGCCGGCCGCGATCGGACGCACGCGCGCCCGGCCGCGTCCGCGGGGGAGCGGACGCGACCGGGCGGTCGTCGAGCTGCGGCCGGGACGCGCGGGGATCAGCCGGGCATCAGCCCTTCAGCGCGTCCTTCAGCTTCACGCGGCTGCCGGTGCGGAGCAGCGAGTTGCTGTAGATGCGGGATCCGAGGGCCACCACCACGGCGGTCGTCGCGATGAGCACGACGAGCGACACGAGCGGCTCCCACCACTCGGCGGTGCCGGTGAACAGGCGCAGCGGCATGCCCACCGGCGCCGAGACCGGGACGTACGACATGATCGTCATCACCGTGGGGTTGTCGTTGAAGAGGATGACCGCGAAGTACGGGATCATCACGAGGTAGGTGACCGGCATGGTCACCGCGCCCACGTCCTCCTGGCGCGACACGAGCGAGGCGGCCGCCGCGAACAGCGAGGCCAGCAGCACGAAGCCGAACAGGAAGAACACGACGAACCACAGCACCGACGGTCCGACGACCGCGAGGAGCGCCGTCTGGTCCGTCACGAGCAGGCCGACGCCGGACATCAGCGCGATGAGGGCGATCTGCGTGAACGCCAGGATGCTGTTGCCGAGCACCTTGCCGGCGAGCAGCGCGCGCACGGGGATCGTCGACATCAGCAGCTCCACCACGCGGGTCTGCTTCTCCTCCACGACGCTCTGGGCGATGATCTGCCCGAACGTGAGCGCCGAGATGAAGAACACGACGCCGAACACGACCGCCATCAGGTAGCCGATCGCGGGGTTGGTCGTCGGCTCCTGGAGCAGCTCGACGCGCGGCGCCTCCGTGAGCGCCTGCACGACGCCGTCGGGGGCGGAGGTGTCGCCGATCACGAGCACGGCGCCGTCGGCCGGGGCCGCGTCGTCGGGCACGACGGCCGCGTCCACGTCGCCGTCGCGCACCATCTGGCGCGCGTCCTCGACGCTGTCGGCGGGCACGCCCTCGAGGCCGGATGCGCGGTCGACCGCCTGCGTCGCCGCGCCGACCACGGCCACGCGCGTCGTGTCGCCCCCGGTCTCGCGGCCGGCGAGGAAGCCCGAGACGACGATGGAGGCGAGGACGCCGATCAGGAGGATCGCCGTGCTGATGAGGAACGACTTGCTGCGCAGGCGCATGCGCACCTCCCGGCCGGTGACGAGCATCGTCGACTGGCCGAACGTGGGGGCCTGGCCCCGGGCGTCGCCGCGGCTCGTGCTGGGCGCGGTGGACGTGGTGCTCACTGGACGACCTCCTGGAAGATCT
This sequence comes from Clavibacter tessellarius, assembly GCF_001618005.1. GTDB lineage: Bacteria > Actinomycetota > Actinomycetes > Actinomycetales > Microbacteriaceae > Clavibacter > Clavibacter tessellarius_A. The sequence goes on along the minus strand of NZ_LQXA01000008.1, from coordinate 16,609 downwards.
CGCTGAGGGTGGGGCGGCGGCGCGTGAAGCTCGTGACGGATCCGCGGGAGACGGCCTCGGCGAGCACGCGCTGGCGCGCGGCGTCGTCGGCCTCGAAGAGCACGTAGCCGCCGTCGAACTCGACGACCTCGACGCCGGGCACGTCGCGCACCCATCCGCCGTCGCCGTCGATCTGCAGCTCCGTGAGGGGGCGGCTGTGCTCGTCGCGCAGCTGCTCGCGGTCGCCCGATGCGCGGATCCGGCCCTCGGCGATGACGACCACGTCGTCGCAGAGGCGCTCCACGATGTCGAGCTGGTGCGAGGAGAACAGCACGGGCACGCCCTGCGCGGCCCGCTCCGTGAGGACGCCGAGCACGTTCTCGACCGCGATCGGGTCGAGGCCCGAGAACGGCTCGTCGAGCACGAGCACCTCGGGGTCGTGCACGAGGCTCGCGGCGATCTGCGCGCGCTGCTGGTTGCCGAGCGACAGCGACTCGATGGCGTCGTTCCGGCGCTCGCCGAGTCCGAGCCGCTCGAGCAGGCGCTCGGTGCTCGTGGTCGCATCGGCCGCGGACATGCCGTGCAGGCGGCCGAGGTACACGATCTGCTCCTGCAGCTTCATCTTCGGGTACAGCCCGCGCTCCTCCGGCATGTAGCCGAACGTGCGGCGGCTCGAGGTGCCGAGGTCGGTGCCGTCGAGCGACACCGTCCCGGAGTCGGGCGTGAGCACGCCGAGCATGATGCGCATGGTGGTGGTCTTGCCGGCGCCGTTGCCGCCGACGAAGCCGGTCAGCCTCCCCGGCCTGACGGCGAAGGACACGTCGTCGAGGACGCGGCGGTCCCCGAACGATCGCGTGACGTTGTGGACTTCGAGCACGGAGGGCCTCCTCGGTGGGCGTGGGTGATCCGTGCTACTCACGCTAGGTGCGGGGCTGCGCCGGGGAGTCCGCCATGAGGGGGAACCCGGAGGGGGACGGGACGGGGGCACGTGGACCCCCGATCTGGGGCGCCGCCGCGCCTGGCTCGACGCGGGCGCCGCTCCTAGGGTCGGACCATGCGCATCGCCACCGTCGTCCAGGCCGTCGCCGACGGGGTCGGCGCGGCCGGCCTCGTGCTCTTCGCGCTGATCGCCACCGACATCGGCACCCCGCCGCTGGCCCTGAGCGGGCTCGCGCTGGTGACGCTGTCGCTCGTCGTGCGGGTGGCCGCGCTCATCCAGGTGCGCCGCGGGCTCGAGCGCGTGGCCACGCGTCGCGGGGCGTGGCGCTGGTGGATCCACGCGCTCTGGCTCGTGCAGGCCGTCGCCTTCGTCGCGGGCCTGGTGCTCGCGCACTCGTCGGTCGGCCCCGTGGCCGCCGCCGTGCTCGCGGGCGTCGCGGTCGCCCTCGCGTCGGTCGCGCTCGCCGGGGGAGCCGCGCGGCAGCCCGGACGCCCGGCCGGCTTCGTGGACTCGGCCGCGATCACCGCCTACGCGTAGCGGGTTCTGCGGCGGCGTCCTCGGCGGATCAGCTCGCGCCCGGCACCACGATCCCGCGCTCGTACGCGAACACGACCGCCTGCACCCGGTCGCGCACGCCGAGCTTCAGCAGCAGGCGCGAGACGTGGGTCTTCACGGTGGCCTCGCCGAGGTAGAGACGCTCGGCGATCTCCGCGTTGGCGAGGCCCTCGGCGAGGAGGCGGAGCACCTCGAGCTCGCGGTCGGTGAGGGTCTGGACGCGCGGGTCGGTGGGGATCGCGGGCGTCGCGGCGGGGGCGGTCCCCTCGTCGGATCCGCGGGGTGCGCCGGGACCGTCCGATGCGCCGGATCCGCCGGGCGCTGCGGGTCCGCGGCCGAAGCGCTCGATGACCCGGCGCGTGACGTCGGGCGAGAGCAGCGCGTCGCCGCGCGCGATCACGTGCACGGCCTCCACGAGCGACTCGGGCGACGCGCTCTTCAGCACGAACCCGCTCGCGCCCGCGTCGAGCGCGGTGAAGAGGTAGTCCTCGCGGTCGAACGTGGTGAGCATGAGGACGCCCGCCCGGATCGCCGGGTCGGCGACGATGCGCCGCGTGGCCTCGAGGCCGTCGACGCGCGGCATCTGCACGTCCATGCAGATCACATCGGGCGCGAGCGCGGCGGCCAGGCGCACGCCCTCCTCGCCGTCCGCGGCCTCGCCGACCACCTCGATGCCGTCCTCGCTCTCGAGGATCACGCGGAAGCCGGCGCGCACGAGCGCCTGGTCGTCGACGAGCAGGACGCGGACGGCGGCGGATACGGCGGTGGTGGGGCCGGTCGGATCGGCGGTCATGCGCGGGTCTCCTCGGGGACGGATGCGGGTTCGGGTGTGGATGCGGGCTCGATGAGGGACGCGGGTGCGGATGCGGCCTCCGGCTCGGAAGCGGGCGCGGGGACGGTCACGTCGATGGGGACGGGCATCGGCACGGGCGGCACGGCCAGGGCCGGCGACGTGGGCACCGAGGCGCGCACGAGGTAGCCGCCGCGGGCCTTCGGGCCGATCTCGATGGATCCGCCCACCGCCGCCACGCGCTCCCGCATGCCGCGCTGACCGAGCCCGCCGGGCCCGTTCCGCACGGGACCCGCCGCCGCCGAGGCCGCGGCCCCCGCGGGCCCGGCGTCGCTGACCTCCACCTCCACGCGGTCGGCGAGGTAGCGGAGGCGGAGGTCGACGCGCGCGCCCGTGCCCGCGTGCTTCCGCACGTTCGTGAGCGACTCCTGCGCGACCCGGTAGACGATGAGGTCGACCGTGGGCGTGAGCGGCCGCGGGGTGCCGACGACGTCGAAGGCGACCTGGAGGCCCGCGCCGGACGCATCCGCCACGAGCTCGGGCAGTTGGCCGACGCCGCGGGTGGACGCGGTGCGGGTCGGGTCGGCGGCGTCGTCGTCGTGCCCGGCGGATCCCTGGCCGTCGTCCTCTTGCCGGAGCGCGACGAGCATGCGGTGCAGCTCCTCGATGGCGCTGCGCGCGTTGTCCTCGACGATGCCGAGGGAGGCGGCGGCCTTGTCGGCGTCCCGCGCGAGCACCCGGCGCGCGGCGCCCGCGTGCACGCCCATCACCGAGACGTGGTGGGCGACGACGTCGTGCAGCTCCCGCGCGATGCGCACCCGCTCGAGCGTGACCGCCTGCTCCGCGACCCGCTCCCGCTCCGTCGCCAGCTCGGCCGTGCGCGTCTCGAGCGCGCAGCGGTCGCGCGCCGACGCCCACGCGCGGTCGCCGAAGTACCAGGCGCCGCCGAAGTAGAGGAGGTTCGTGATGATGGAGATGAGGCCGGCGGCGACGGGCGCGGGGATCCAGGCGTCGGCCGGCGCGCGCTCGAACGTCGACCTGGCGAGCGAGTAGAAGCCCGAGGTCTGCAGCAGCGAGCCAAACAGCCACGCGAACATCGCGACGACGATGACGCCGCGCACGATGTTGGCTCGCAGGCGGTTCCTGCCCCAGGCGCCCAGCGAGTACATGGCGATGAACATGGCGATGTTGGAGAAGAGCACCTCCGGCACGAACTGGTATGCGCCGATGACGAAGGTCGCGCCGAGCACCAGCGTCACCGCCTCCGGCTGGAGGCGGCGGAAGGCGAGCGGGACGCACATCAGCACGATCCAGGCGGCGATGACCCACATCGCGGGCCGCGAGGGGTACATGCCGAGCGCGTAGTACTGCATGACGCTGAAGGTGGTGAGCACGAGCATCACCGCGGCGAGCATCAAGTCGAACCGCAGCCCCGCCCGCTCGGGTCGCGGGCGCACCCAGAACCGGTCGACGGGGTCGAGGGCGGCGTCCGGGGCGACGCCGGCGTGGGCGGAGGGGGCGCTCATCCGGCCACGCTATCGGCGGGCGGGGCAGGGCGCGTCCGCCGATCGGGGGAACCGACCGGGGAGCGCGTCCGCGTCCGCATCCGCGCTATCGCCCCGCGGACGATCCGGTGAGGTAGATGTCCGGCTTCGGCGGCGTGCCCATGCCCTGGCCGATGAAGTAGCTCGCCTCGGGCGGCTGGTCGTAGCCCGTGTTCTGCCACGCGACGCCCAACCGGTAGACCGGATCCTGCATCAGCGTGCGGAGCCGCATGTCCGACTGGTCGGTGGTGGAGTAGATGCGCAGCTCGCTCGAGTCGGCGCTCCGCCACACGAGCTCCTCGCGCCAGTCGCCCATGAGGTCGGCCTGGAGCATGGGGTTGCCCTTGGTGCCGTTGTCGGACAGGGCGCCCTCGGCGCGCAGGAGCGGCCTCTCGGTGGCCGTCTTCCAGTCCCACTTGGAGATGGTGGGCGTGCCGGCGCCGATGGAGGGGTCGTAGTCGTCGTCCACGATCTCGCGGAGCGGATCCCCATCCCACCAGGCCGTGAAGTCCGTGCCGGGCATGCGGTTCGCGATGAGCTGGCCGTCGGCCGTGCGGAGCTGCGGATGGTCGCGGCCGTCGGATCCGACGCCGGACGCCCACGCCTCGGCGCCGGCATGACGCGGATCCACGTCGGCGGCCGAGCCGCGCCCGGTGTCGTGGTCGCCCGGGATGCTCCACAGGATGCGGCCCGTGCGGGCATCGCGCATGGTGGCGGCCCGGTTGCCCGAGTGCGACATGATCTCGTGCACCGCGAACACCTCGTAGCCCGGGTTGCCGGGCACGAGGTCGCCGACGTGGAGCGCGTCGCCGTGGCCGAGGCCCGTGCTGTAGAGCAGCTTCCCGTCGTCGTCGACCGTCATGGATCCGTAGACGACCTCGTCCCGGCCGTCGCCGTCGACGTCGGCCACCGCGAGGTTGTGGTTGCCCTCGCCGGCCGCCGCCGAGTTCCCGGGCGCGCTGCTGTCCAGCTTCCAGCGCTCGACGAGATGGCCGGCACGCAGGTCGTACGCCGTGACCGCGGTGCGCGCGTAGTACCCGCGGCCCACGACGAGGCTCGGGTGCTGGCCGTCGAGGTACGCCGTGGCGGCGAGGAAGCGCTCGGAGCGGTTGCCGTACGCATCGCCCCACGAGGTGACGACGCCGCGCGGCGGGTCGTAGTCGACGGTGTCGATGGCGGCACCCGTGAGGCCGTCGAAGACCGTGAGGAACTCGGGGCCGGTCAGGTCGCGGCCGTCGGAACCGCGGTGATCGACCTGGCCGTCGCCGATGACCGTCCCCTGGCCGTCGACCGAGCCGTCGGCCGTCTTCATGGCGACCTCGGCCCGGCCGTCGCCGTCGTAGTCGTAGACCTGGAACTGCGTGTAGTGGGCACCGGCGCGGATGTCGGGGCCGAGATCGATGCGCCACAGCCGCGTGCCGTCGAGCCGGTAGGCGTCGAGGAGCACGGGGCCCGTGTAGCCGCCCTGGCTGTTGTCCTTGGAGTCACTCGGATCCCACTTCACGAACAGCTCGTACTGCCCGTCGCCGTCGGCGTCGCCGACGCTCGTGTCGTTCGCGCTGTAGCTGTAGGTCTCGCCGGCGGGGGTGACGCCGTCGGCAGGCCGGTCGAGCGGCACCGATGTGTAGGGGCTCGTGCGCACGCCGAACGATGCGGTGACGGGCGTCTCGACCCCGTGGAGCACGCTCGAGACGACGTAGTGCGAGCCGGCGCCGCCGCCCGGGTCGGTCATGTCGGTCGCGTGCGTGAGGGGCGACGGCGTGATCCGCGTGCCGTCGCGATCGACGACGAACGCGATGGCGTCGGGGTCGGTGCCGAGCATCCGCCACGACAGGTGGACGCCACCGGGCACCGCGGCGGCCTCGGGAGCGCGGTCGAGGCGCTCCATCTGGCGCGGGCCGTGGGACGCGGCGACGGCGTCGGTTCCCGAGGCCGCGGCGCTCGCGGGCGCGGCGGCGGGCAGCTGGGCGATCCCGACGGCACCGGCGACGAGCGCGGCGAGCAGGGCTGAGCGGAGGGCGGTGCGGGGGCGGGACATGGTGCCTCCGGGCAGGTGGGGACGGACGGGCGTCGTGCAGCGGGGCGGGTCGCGCGCGTCGCGCGGGAGGTCGACGGATCCAGGATCCGGTCGAGGTCGTCAGGGTACGGCCGCGCGCGTGCCGGTCGGGAAGGCCGTCCCCAAGCCGGGCACGTCGCGCGGACGGCCGCTCGGACCGTGCTCCCGCGGACATCCGGATGGGCCGCATCCGTCAACCAGTGACACACTGGGGGGACGGGTCCAATCGCCCGGCCGTCCTCCCGCACCGACGCGGATCCGTCCTCGAGCGCCCGCCCCGCGTCGAGCCGCGTGACCGCCCGGTCTTGCGGCCCCCGTCTGCTGCGTCCGCCGAGCCGGATCCCGCCTGCACCACCGCCGACGCCCGCGTCGGAACGAAAGGACCCCATGTCCGACACCACCGCATCCGCTCGTCCCGCGGCGCGCGGCACCGGCGCGCCCGACGCCGGTCGTCCGTCCGCCCCCGTGGTCTCCCGCCGTGCCTGGCAGGCGCTCATCGTGCTGCTCGCGGGCATGTTCATCGCGCTGCTCGACACGACCATCGTGAACGTGGCGCTGCCGACCATCCGCACGAGCCTCGACGCCTCCGAGTCGACGCTGAGCTGGATCATCTCCGGCTACGCGCTCGCGTTCGGCCTCGCGCTGATCCCCGCGGGCCGCCTCGGCGACCGCTACGGGCACAAGTGGGTGTTCGTGACCGGCATCGCGCTCTTCACGCTCGCCAGCCTCGCGTGCGGTGTGGCTCAGGACGACCTCCAGCTCGTGATCGCGCGCGTGGTGCAGGGGCTCGCCGGCGGCCTGTTCGTGCCCGCGGTGACCGCCTTCATCCAGCTGCTGTTCCCGCCGCAGGCGCGCGGCAAGGCGTTCGCCATCATGGGCGCCGTCATCGGCGTCTCGTCCGCGCTCGGCCCGATCGTGGGAGGCCTGATCATCCAGGCCGCGGGGGAGGAGTCGGGCTGGCGCCTGGTCTTCTTCGTGAACCTGCCCGTCGGCATCGCCACCGTCATCGCCGCGATCTTCCTGCTCCCGAGCCGCCGCGTGGCCGAGGAGGTCGCGGGCGACGTGCGCGCGCAGTCCGGCCAGCGCGCGGGTGCGCAGCAGAGCGGGACGGCCGCCGCGAAGCCCGCCGCGTCGGGCGTCGACCTCGTCGGCATCCTGCTCGTGAGCGCCGGCCTCGTGGCCCTGCTCGTGCCGCTCATCGACGGCCAGGACCAGGGCTGGCCGCTCTGGACCTACCTCTCCCTCGCGGGCGGCGTCGTGCTCCTCGCGCTCTTCGGGGCGTGGGAGGTCCTCCAGACGAAGCGCTCGAAGGGCGTCCTCGTGCCGCCGCACCTGTTCACGCACCCCGCCTTCACGGGCGGAGTGATCCTCGCGATGGTCTACTTCGCGGCCTTCACGAGCATCTTCTTCACCATCTCGATCCTGTGGCAGTCGGGCCTCGGCAACTCCGCGCTCGAGTCCGGCCTGGTCTCCATCCCGTTCGCCATCGGCAGCATCGTCGGCTCCTCGCAGAGCAACCGGCTCACGAACCGCCTCGGCCGCACCGTGCTCGTGATCGGCACCGCGCTCGTCAGCGTCGGCCTGATCTGGCTCTGGCTCGTGCTGCTCAACACGGCCGCGGCCGATCTCAACAGCTGGATGCTGCTCGTCCCGCTGCTGCTCGCGGGCATCGGCAACGGCCTCTTCATCGCCCCGAACGCGCAGTTCATCGTCGCGACGGTCGACCCCGCCGAGGCGGGCGCGGCCTCCGGCGTGATCGGCACCGTGCAGCGCGTGGGCTCGGCGGTCGGCATCGCGGTCATCGGCAGCGTGCTGTTCGCGGGCGTGGCCGGCGCCGGGATCCGCGGCCCGCAGATGGTGCCGCAGGCGTTCACCGACGCGTCGGCGTCCGCCATGGGCGTCAGCGCGATCTTCGCGGTCGTCGCGTTCGCGCTCGTGTTCGCCCTGCCGCGGCGGGTGTCGCGCGGGCACTGACCCCGCGCCGCTCGACCCTCTCGCCGATCCGGATCCGTCCGGGTCGGCGAGAGCCGTCTCCGCGGGTGCGTACCTCTTTCCATGCGGCGCTGCGGATCCGCTCCCGCAGCCGCCCGAGCGCGTCCTCGGCGCCGCGCAGCACGGAGATGTGGCCGTCGTCCGGGCGGATCACGAGCTCGGCGCCCGGCACGCGGTCGGCGAGCCAGCGGGGTCGACAGCCCGGTCGCCGACCGCTCGCGGTGACAGGATCGGGAGATGGAGCCCCACGAGCGCGCGGACCCGGATGCCCGGACCCGGCGGGCCGAGCGCGCGGAGCTGGCCGAGCTGCGACGCCGGGTGTACGGGCCGGGGAGCGACGCAGATCCGGCGGACCTCGCGCGGCTGCGCGTGCTCGAGGCGCGCACGGCGGATGCCCCGGTCGTGACACGGACGGACGCGGCGGCATCCGCACCCGGACGCGGCGTCGGCGCGGGCGTCGCGGATGCCGATGCGCGACGAGCTGTCGCCTACGCCGCCCCCGCCGACACCAACACCGCGGGCGGCTCAGCCGACGACGACGCCGACGCGCCCTCCGCCCGATCCCGCCCGCGCGCCGCCCTCCGCCTCGCGATCCTCTGGGCCGCCTCCGTCGCCGCGGCCGTCGCCGTCACCGCGGTGATCGTCGCGACGGTCACCGCTCCCGTCGGGCGCGAGGTCGCGGTGGTGCGCTTCGACCCGGACCAGGAGCTGCCCGTCTACATGCGCGACTACTTCGGCGGCGCGGAGACGGGATCCGCCCGCTTCCACGGCCTCACGCTCGTGCGCCTCGAGAACGACCGGTCGGCGTACCCGCAGGTCCGCGCGGAGTGCCTCTCGGTGCAGCCGTCGCGCGCCGCGCTCGGCTCCACCGAGGGCGGCGGATGCGCGGCGGGCGCGTTCGGCGCGTCCGCGCAGTTCGTCGTCGGCATCGGCGCGCCCGAGGAGCTGCGCGACGAGTACCCGGTGGGCACGGCCCTCCTCTTCGACCTGCGCGGCGACGCCGTCCACGTGCGGGTCGACGACTCGGGGCGCGTGCCGTCGCCGACCCGCACGCCGAGGTAGCGTCAGGCCGGGCTCGACTTCAGCAGCCGGGTCACCGCGATCATCGCGCCGCCCACCACCGCCGGGATGCCGCCGCCGGGGTGCACCGATGCGCCGACGCGCCACAGCCAGGGCTTCCAGGGGTCGTTGTAGGAGGGGCGGTGGAACGGACCGCTCAGCCACGGCGGGCGCGCCGCTCCGTAGAGGGCACCGTGCGGCTCGCCGCCGACGCCGTAGTAGCGCGGATCGAGGATCGTGGTCTCGTCGAGCAGGTCGGTGAGCGGCCCGTCGAGCCCCATCGCCGCCGAGACGCGGTCGACCTCGCGCCGCACGAAGGGGTGCTCGGCCGTGTAGCGACCGCCGTCGGCGGGCGCGGTGAGCAGGATCCCGACGGTGCTGCGCGGGTTCGGGTACACCTCCCCGGCGCGGTACTGGTTGACGAACACCATGGTGTCCGCCGGCTCGTCGCCCGCCTCCAGGCTGCGGTGCAGCGCGGCCGGCTTCGTCGGCAGCACCACGCTGTGCGTCGCGATGCGCGCCGGCAGCTCCTCGCGCAGCACGCCGTACACGGCGACGGCCGAGCAGGAGAGGATGCGCGGACGCCGGCGGGGGAGGGCGGGGATCCGCGACGGGCCCATCAGCGCGGCGAGCCGGTCGGCGTCCAGGGCGCTGACGACGAGGTCGGCGGGGTGGCGCCCGGCCGCGGTGGTGACCCACCCGGGCTCGATGCGGGTCACGGCCTCGCCGACACGGACCTCGACCCCGGCCGCCTCGGCCAGCCGCCCCAGCGCGAGCACGATCTCGAAGACCCCGCCGCGGGGCACCCACGCGCCGGTCTCCGCCATGATCGCCGGCATGCTCGCGTAGAGGGCCGGCGTGCGCGAGGGCGAGACGCCCGCGTTGAGGGTGTGGATCGCGATGATCTCGCGCAGCCCGTCGGGCAGCCAGGTCAGGCTGTCGAGGTACGCCCGCGTCGTGAGGCGCGAGCCGTAGACGCCCAGCAGCCGACGTACGGCCGGGAGGGCTGCCCGGTCCGTGGGGTCGGCGAGCAGCAAGGCGGTCACGTCGTCGGCGAGGGGCGCGTGGATCTCGGAGAACCGTCGCCAGGCGGGGTACCAGGGGTGATCGGGCGCCACCGGCAGCGAGGTCTCGTCGCCGTCGAAGTAGTAGCGGCCCACCTCGGGCATCCGCACCAGGTCGAGCGCGCCGTCGCCGCGGATCCGATCGGACGCGTGCCCGTCGTCGCCGAGGCGTCGCAGCAGCTCATCCCACACCGCCGGGAACGTCACCAGCGACGGTCCCGTGTCGACGCGGTCCTCGCCCAGCTGGATGCGACGGCTCTTGCCGCCGAGCTCGGCGGAGGCCTCGAGCAGGGTCACGCGGTGGCCTGCGTGCGCGAGCAGCGCGGAGGCGGTGAGCCCGCCCATCCCGCCGCCGACCACGACGATGCGGCTCACGGGTAGCCTCCGAACACGATCGCGACCAGGAGCAGCACCCCGGCCAGCGTCCCCGCGATGTACGGGAAGGCGACCGACAGGCGGTAGAGGCGGTGGCCGGTCTGCGGCGTCGGGTCGCGCAGCAGGGACACCACCAGGATGCCGGCGATCAGCAGGTCGAGCGCCGCCACGGGCACGCTCACCACGGCGAACAGCGCCGTCGAGGCGATCCACCAGGCCCCGCTCCACAGGGCCGTCCCGCGCGGGCCGAGCCGCACCGCGGTGGTGGTGATGCCCGCGTCGCGGTCCTCCACGATGTCCTGCACCGCGTCGAACGCGTGCTTGGCCACGCTCCACGCCATGAGGCCGAGGGCGGCGGGCCAGACCGGCGCCACCCCGAGGGCGGCCGGCACGATCACCAGCGGCAGCGCGTAGGCGGCGTTGCTCAGCGAGTCGAGGAAGGGCCGGGCCTTGAAGCGCAGCGGCGGCGCCGAGTAGAAGACGAACACGCCCGCGTAGAGCAGGATCGCCGCGTTCGCGAGCGGCGGCAGCACCAGGAGGAAGTAGACGAGGAACGGGATGTTGAGGACGGCGACACCCCCGGCGATGAGCCGCACCTCGGACGGCCGGATCCGGGCGCCCTCGAGGGAGCCCTTGCGGGGGTTGGTCGCATCCGTGTCCTGGTCGTAGACGTCGTTGACGCCGTAGATGAGCAGGTTGAACGGGAGCGTGAGCCACAGGATGAGCGGCAGGGCCCGCAGGTCGAAGAGAGCGCCCGTGAGCCAGACGGCCACGAGACCCGACCCGATGGTGTTGATCCAGAGCACCGGCCGCGAGATGAGCACGAGGCGGCGCACGGCCACGGCGATCTCGGCGGGCGCGGTGCGCGGCATGCGCTCACTGCCATCGGTCACGACATCGACCGTACGCCGTGGACGTGGGCGACGGCCTTACGGCTTCCGGGCCCAGACTGGGCGGATGCGCCTGATGCTGCTCACCGCCGGCACCCGAGGAGACGTGGAGCCCTTCGCGGCCCTCGCCCGACACGCCGCATCCCGCGGTCACGAGGTGCGGCTGGCCCTGCCCGACGACGGGGTCGCGCCCGAGGGCGTCGACTGCGTGCGCCTCGACCTGGACGTGCAGCGCGTGCTGACCCCGGCGAGCCGCACCCCCTGGGCCATCGCGCACCACCTGCGCACGGAGGTGCGGCCCGCGATGCAGCGGACGATCGTCGCCGCGGTCCGTGAGACGGTCGCCTTCGAGCCCGATGTGGTGGTCCACCACCCCCTGATCCTCAGCGCGCCGATGGTGGCGGATGCGCTCGGCGTCCCCCGCGTGGTCGTGGAGTTCGCGCCGGTCGCCACCGCCAGCGCCCGCTTCCCCGCGGCCGGCGGTCCCACGGCCACCCGCGACCTCGGCGCGCACAACCGGTCCACGTACGCCGTGCCGCGCGCCATCGCCCGCTTCTTCGACGGCGACGTGGCGCGCGCCGCGGCCGAGCTTCCGGGCGGTCGCCGCCCTGCCCGGCGCTCGCCGTCGCGCGCCACGCTCATGGCCGCGAGCCCCGCGCTGCTGCCCCGGCCCGACGACTGGCCGGAGCGCGTGCATCAGACGGGGGCCTGGTACGCGGAGGCGCCGACGGCGTCGCTCGACCCGGCCGTCGAGGAGTTCCTGGCCGGCGGGCCCGTCGTCGTCGCGTCCTTCGGCTCCATGGCGAAGGGGCACGCGGAGGCCCGCGGGCGCGCGATCGTCACGGCCGCCCGCTCCCACGGCCTGCGCGTGCTGGTCCTCACCGGGTGGGGCGGGCTCGCGCTGCCGACGGAGTGCCGCGGCCCCGACGTGCTGGTGACGCGGTCGGCGCCGTTCGACCGGGTGCTGCCGGGCGCGGCGCTCGCCGTGCACCACGGCGGGGCCGGGACCTCGCACGCCGTCGCCCGGGCCGGGGTGCCCGCCGTCGTCGTCCCCTTCATGGCCGACCAGCCGTTCTGGGGCGCCCTGCTGCACCGTCGGGGGGTGGCGGCCGCCCCGATCCCGCTGCGCCGCCTGTCGGTCGACGCGCTCGTGCCCGCGATGGGCGAGGCCCTCAGCCGGCGGGAGCGGGCTTCCGAGGTGGGCGCGCTCATGCGGCAGGACCGCGGGGTGCATCAGGCGGTCGAGGTGCTCGAGTCCCTCTGAGGCGGGCGGTCAGCCGAGGATCGCGCGCATCCGCTCGTAGAACGGGGCGGGGTCGCCGGCCAGCGAGTCCTTCACCATGCGGCTCCAGTCGTCGACGACCACCTCGACGGATCCCGCGGCCACGCCGTCGAGTGCGGCCCGGGCCACGTCCCGCGGGGCGATCATCGGGCCGTCGTAGCCGGCCATGATGTCGGTGTCCGCCGCGCCGAGGTGCACGCCCTGCACGAGGGTGCCCTGCCCGGCGAGCTCCAGCCGCACCGCGTTCGTCATGTTCCACTCGGCCGCCTTCGCCGCCGCGTAGCCGCCGTTGGCGGAGGTCGAGAACCACGAGAGCGCCGACAGGATGTTGACGATCCCGCCCCCGCCGTTCGCGGCGAGCACGGGTGCGAAGGCGCGGATCACGCCGAGCGTCCCGTAGAAGTGGGTGTCCATCTCGCGGCGGATCTCCGCCATGTCGCCCGTGATGAGCGCGGCGCCCGTGGAGATGCCCGCGTTGTTGATCACGAGCGACACGTCCGACGCGGCCTCGGCGGCGGCGGTCACCGACGCGGGGTCGGCGAGGTCGAGGCGCAGCACCTCGACGCCGGGGATGTCGATCGCCTCGGGCCGGCGCGCGGTCGCGTAGACCTTGCGGGCGCCGCGCTCGAGGAGCTCCTCGACGAACGTGCGGCCGATGCCGCGGTTGGCGCCGGTGACGAGGGCGACCTGATCCTGGATGTCCATGCGTGCTCTTCCTCCTGCCGCCCGCGTCGTTCGCGGAGTGCGGCGCGGCCTACGCTAGGAGTTGACGTCGACGTGAAGGGCAAGTCCGCCCGCGAGATCGACGTCTCCGACGGATCACGAGGGAAGAGGGCGGCATGCTGCGGATCGGCGACGTGGCGGGACGAGCGGGCGTGAGCACCCGGGCGCTCCGGTACTACGAGGAGCAGGGCCTGCTGCCGGCCGAGCGCACCACGAGCGGCCAGCGCGTCTACCCCGAGGCGGCGGTGGAGCGCGTGCAGCTCATCCAGCGACTGTTCGCCGCGGGCCTCCCGAGCCGCACGATCCGCCAGCTGCTCCCGAGCGTCGACAGCGGCGTCGCGGCGCCCGAGTCCCTCGCGCTCCTGCGCTCCGAGCGCGACCGGATCACCGCGGCCATCGCCGAGCTCGAGCGCGCCCGCGAGGAGCTCACCCGCGTCATCGACATCTGCCTGCACCCGACGCCCGAGCACTGCCCGGCGCTGCGCGAGGGCGGGGCGGCGCACGCGGAGGTCGTGGCGGCCTCACGGAGGTGGGGCCATCCCGGCCCCGAGGGTGATGGCAGAACGCTCGCCATGCGTCCACCGGTGAGGGGGCCCGTCCCCGGTTCTGCTCCGCTGCCGTGTGCGGCGAGTCGGGCAGCAGTCAGCTGGATCCGGCGATGACGGTGGTCAGGCATATGGTCTGCCGCTGGGACATGGTGGGGAGGGGTGCTGTTGATCAAGCGGCTCGGTGCGGTCGCGGCTGTGGCTGTCGTCTGCGGAGCACTGGCGGCTGTGATCGTGGGGCTCTTCGTGCGCCGCATCGTAGACGAGGCGTTCGTGCGGGACTTCTGGACGGGGCCTCCTGCTGCGGGCATCTTCACCCTGATCGGAGCCGGCTTCGCCTATGGGGCCGCGACGGTGGCGGCGCGGGTGTCGCGACGGTCGGCGGAGCGCCAGGAGTGGTGGGATCGCGCGAAGTGGGCTCTCGACCTCGTCATGTCGTCGGACGAGGCGGATCGTGAAGTGGGGCTCGCCGCGATCGAGGTGCTCGTAGCGGAGGCGACGACCACCGAGGCGGAGATGATCGACGCCGTGACGTCGTCGTCTCGGTTGGACGAGGAGCGGAGGGGCAGCGTGGTATCTGCGTCCGGCGCCCATCCACCTGAGGTGGACACCATCCCCACACGCGCTGACAATGGATGAAGGAGGTACCGCCGTGACGATGGAGCAGAGGAACCCAAGCCCGAGCGCACTCGAGAAGCGCATCCAGGCCGGTGAGGCCGACCCCATCAGCGACGCAGAACGGGCATCGGCCGCCCGGATCCGGATCGTGGTCGACAAGAAGCGCGGCCGGAAGACCGAGGACTGGATCAAGAAGCTGGCCACGAGCGCGTAGCTCGCGATCGACACGAGAGGGACCCCGCCGCACGGCGGGGTCCCTCTCGTCGTGGCGGACACGCTGGCCGGAACGTCGCATGCGACGGTTCGGGACCGATGGCGCCCCTATGGCCGCTCGTCCACCACGCCCACGAACCGGCTGCCGATCCCGTCGACCTCGCGGCGCGCGAGGCCCAGCGCGGGCTCGGGGAGCTCGTCGGGGGAGTGCCGCTCGCAGGAGAGGTAGCTGAACTCCGGCCACCACTTCTTCGGGCGCACGGCCTCCGTGAAGCCGCACACCTCGCACGTGAGCTGCACCCAGACGGGCCGCTTGCCGGTGGCGTTGGCGCGGGACTGCGCGAGCCAGGCGGGCGGATCCTGGTCCATCGCGGCGATCTCGGACTCCGGGACGCGCCCCGGGATGCCGTGGCGCGTGGCCATCTCCAGCGGGATGCCCAGCCGCAGCGCGGCCTCTCGTCTCGTGATCATGTCGGTCCAGGGTACGCGGCGAGGCCCCTCGCCTGAGCATCGGCCGAACTGGATTGCGCACAACCTAGTTTCGTGGCAGGGTCGGAGCATGACCCCGACCGACTCCTGCGCCCCCGCCGACGAGACCGCGCCGCCCGCGCGCATCGCCGACGAGCTGGTCTGCTTCTCGCTCTACACGGCGTCGCGGTCGACCACGCAGGCCTACCGCGCGCTCCTCGCGCCGTGGGGCCTCACCTACCCGCAGTACCTCGTGCTGGTGCTGCTGTGGTCGGGCGACGACCGCACGGTCACCGAGCTCGGGCAGCAGCTCGATCTCGACTCGGGCACGCTGTCGCCGCTGCTCGCGCGGATGGAGGAGGCCGGCTTCATCGTCCGCCGCCGGATCTCCGCCGACCAGCGCGTCGTCACGGTGTCGCTCGCCGAGCGCGGGCGCACCGTGCGGGTCGATCTCGCGCACGTGCCCGCGGCGATCATCCGCGGCATGGGCCTCGACCTCGAGCGCGCCCGTCAGCTGCTCGCCACCCTGCACCTGCTCACCGCGGGCATGCAGGAGACCACGACCGAGGCGCTCGCGCAGCCGTGGACTCGGCCCGCCGAGGCATCGGCCCGCACCCCCTGATCCGCACCACCCACCTCAGAATCCCGGCCGCCGCGCGCGGCCACGAACGGAAGGAACCGACATGGACGCCCTGTACACCGCGGAGGCACTCGCCACGGGAGCCGGCCGCAACGGCCGCGTCGCCGTCAGCGACAGCGACCTCGCCCTCGACCTCTCCATCCCCAAGGCCATGGGCGGATCCGGCGAGGGCGCGAACCCCGAGCAGCTCTTCGCCGCTGGCTACGCCGCGTGCTTCCACTCGGCGCTCCAGGGCGTCGCGCGCGGCCGCAAGGTCTCGATCGCCGACTCGAGCGTGGGCAGCCGCGTGAGCATCGGATCCAACGGGCAGGGCGGCTACCAGCTCGCCGTGCACCTCGAGGTCGTCATCCCCGGGGTCGAGCACGACCTCGCGCAGGAGCTCGCCGACCAGGCCCACCAGGTCTGCCCCTACTCGAACGCGACCCGCGGCAACATCGAGGTCGTCGTCACCGTCTCGGACGACTGATGGCCGGCCTCACCCGCACGTCCTTCCCGCGCACCGCCGCCCGCGTGGTGCTCGGCTCGTTCCTCGCGTTCGCCGGCGTCTCGCACCTCACCGTCGCGCGGGAGGAGTTCCGCGCGCAGGTCCCGAAGTCGCTGCCGGTACCCGAGGACGTGACCGTCATCGGATCCGGCGTGGCCGAGATCACGCTCGGCTCGGCCCTGCTGTTCGCGCGCTCGCGCCGCGGCCTCGCGGGCTGGGCGGCCGCCGCGTTCTTCACGGCGATCTTCCCGGGCAACATCGCGCAGTACGTCCACAAGCGCGACGCGTTCGGCCTCGACACCGACGCCAAGCGCTTCCGCCGCCTGTTCTTCCAGCCGGTGCTCATCGCGGTCGCGCTGTGGTCGACGGGGGCGCTGAAGAAGCGCTGACCC
>NZ_LQXA01000007.1 GCF_001618005.1 Clavibacter tessellarius | reverse complement strand
GGGCGCCCCGCATCCCGGGGCGTCCCGCCTTCGTGCGTGAGCAGTGCGTCAGGCGAGGCGCAGCACGGTGACGCCGAGCGGGCGGCACATCTCGTAGAGCCGCGCGAAGCCGTCGGCGTCGTCGAACCACCAGCGGTAGGCCGGGTCGGGCTCGAGGTCGCGGGTGCCCACGCGGTCGCCGAAGAGCACCATGGCCCGTCGTCCGGCTGCCTGTCGCGACGGATAGGCCAGCCCGTCGAACCCCGCGGCGTGGGATGCCTCCGCCCATGCGACGGTCTGCGGGTAGTCCGCGGCGTCGGTCGCGCAGACCGAGGCCGCACGGACGCGGAGCGCTCGGGGTCCTCCGCCCACGAGCGAGGCGAGGCGGAGGTCCCGCGTCGCGATCAGGCGAGAGCAGCGGCGGCCCGCGAGATCCCGGCCGCCGACGACGCCGCCGGAGAGCGGGACGTCGTGGAGGATCGTCTCGCATATCGCGACGTCCTCGGTGTCGCCGGCGTACAGCACCGGGACGACCGGGTCGCCGAAGAACGCGAACCGGGTCGGCGCCCCCGCTCCGGGGTTGAACTCCGCCGGTCCGAACCGGTCGGAGTGGATCCGGTGGATGCGCGACCCGGCAGCGACGACCTCGGGGATCGCGGTGAACGGCGTCGGCGGTGCGGGCACGCTCACCAGACGACGGCCCAGGCGCGCGCGGCGGCGTCGACGACCAGCTCGACGTCATCGAGGTGGTCCACCGGCCGTCGCGCGTCCCCGCGGAGGTAGGTGGTCGGGCGGCAGAGCCAGGCCACCACGTCCCGCGACTCCAGCCCGTTCTCCCGTCCGAGCGAGATGAGCCGGGGGACCACCGGCCGGATGGCCTCCGCGTGGAACTGGAAGCCCGGGTAGACGTACCTGTTCGTGCGTCGGAGTCCGAGGATCCTGCCCGCTGTCCGCAACTCGCTGGCGTAGGCGCGGTTCGGTCGCGCACCGAGCGCCGCCGATACGTCGACGCTCGAGAGGAACCCGAACTCCGCCTCGATGCTCCGCCAGAAGCGCTCGGTGTCGTTGAGGCTGCTGACGACTCCCGTCGGGAGCTGCTCGGCCTGCCGGGACAGGGCCTCGGACAGGGCGGCGGTCTCCGCATAGATGGCGGTCTGCCGGGCGATGAAGCGCTCGAAGTCCTCCGGCGCATCCGTCGTGACCGAGCGGATGTAGGCGCCGAGCGCGCGGCGCTGGTCGGCGCTCAGGGCGGCCAATGCGGGGATCGGCTGATCCTGCGGTGAATGCGCGTGGGACATGGGGGCTCCGATCCTGACGCGGGAAGTCTATCGTCAGGAACGTCGCGCCGGTCGAGGGAATGGGGATCCGGTCTCCGCGAGCAGCTGCCCCACGCGCAGGACGCGGGCGGCGGGTGGCCCCTACCGCAGCATCCGCAGGAACGCGCGGATGTCGTCCGCCAGCAGCCCCGGCTCCTCGTGCGGGGCGAAGTGGCCGCCGCGCGGCATGGTCGTGTGGCGGACGACGTCGTAGGTGCGCGCGGCCCAGCTCCGCGGCGGGTGCACCAGGTCATGCGGGAACACCGCGACCGCGGTCGGGACGCGCACGCGCTCCACCGGCGCGGTGCGTCCGGAGCCGTACGCGAAGTACGGGCGGAGCGACGCGCCGATGGATCCCGTGAACCAGTAGAGCGACGCGAGCGTCAGCAGGTGGTCGTCGCTGAAGCGCGTGGAGACGTCGCCGCCGCAGTCGCTCCAGGCGCGGTGCTTCTCGAGGATCCACGACAGCAACCCGACGGGCGAGTCCTGCAGCGCGGGCGCGAGCGTCAGCGGACGTGTCTGCTGCTGGTGCTCGTAGCCGCCCTCGGTCGACTCCCACGCGCGCACCTCGTCCTGGTACGCGCGCTCCTCCTCCGTGAGCGTCGCCTCGTCGAGGTCCGCGGGCGCGGCGACCGCCATCAGGTGGATCCCCGCCACCGCCTCCGGGTGCGCCTCCGCCAGCCGCGACGTGATCCCCGCGCCGAGGTCGCCGCCGTGCGCCGCGTACCGCGCGAAGCCCAGCTCCTCCGTCATCAGCCGGTGCCAGAGCTCGTGCGTCGGATCGTCGATCCGCGGCCGGGCCGGCGAGAACGGGAAGCCGGGGAGCGCGGGGACGATCACGGTGACGGCGTCGTCTGCGTCGCCGCCGGAGCGGGACGGCTGCGACAGTCGCTCGGCGAGCGGCACCAGCTCGAGCGCGGAGCTCGGCCAGCCGTTGGTGAGGAGCATCGGGATCCCGCCGGGCCGCTCCGCGTCGAAGCGGAGGTAGGAGATCGGCGTGCCGTCGAGATCGGCGACCGCCCACGGCAGCGCCCGGATCTCCCGCTCGCGCGCCCGCCAGTCGAAGCCGTCGGCCCAGACGCCCGCGAGACGGCGCAGCAGGGCCTGGTCGGTGCCGGCCTCCCACGGCTCGACCGGCCACTCCGGTGTCCAGCGCGTGCGGCGGATCCGGTCGCGGAGGTCGTCGAGGTCGGCGTCGGTGACGTGCAGGGGGATCGGGGTGGTCATGGTCGCTCCTCACGTGCGGGCGGATGGCGGGTGGGGCCATCCTCCTCCCGGGTCGACGGCGCCGACCACGCGCGCCGCGCGCTCGGCCCCTACGCGTCGGCCCAGTCGGGCATGCTCAGCTCGACGACCAGCTCCATGCAGCGGATGCGGGCGGGGGACAGGTCGTAGGGCATCCGCGTGAGGGCCTGCGCCGCGGTCAGGGAGCCGTGCCCGCGCGAGGGACCGGCGCCGGGCTCGTCCTCGCTGCCGTCGGAGCCGTCGGGGTGCAGCCGCTCCCACTCGGCGAAGAGGGCCTCGTCGTCCTCGTGCTGGCCCGACTCGCGGATGGCCGCGTCCAGCGCGCGCTCGAACGCGTGCCGCTCGGCGGCGACCTGGGCGACGCGGGGATCGTCCACCGCGACCGCGTCGTCGAGCGCCTCCTCGGCAGCGTCGACCCGGTCGGCCTGCGCGCGCAGCTCCGGGCGGGTGGCGAGGGCGATCGCCCGCGAGGCGTGCACGGCCGCGCCCAGCGGACCGTACATGCGCTCCATCACCAGGAGGGCGTCGAGGTCGGCCGGGCGCACGGATCCGGCGGGCAGGCCGTCGAGCCGCCGCGCGACGAAGTCGGAGAGGAGCCCGAGCCGGCTGCCGCGGGCGCGCATGCGCTGCACGGCGAGGCGCTGTCGGCCGATCTCCGCCTCGCGCTCGGCGAGCGAGGCGTCCAGCCGCTCCAGGATCCCGTCCACGTCGGGGTGGGCCTCCGCGTCCTCGACGCCGGGCACCGTGCCGGCCGCGTCGGGACCCGCGTCGGCGAACGCCTCGCGGATGTCGCCCAGGGCGATCCCGGCGTCGACGGTCCGCAGGATCCACAGCAGCCGCATCATGTCGTCATGCCCGTAGCGCCGGCGGTCGTCGGTGCCGCGCTCGGGCTCCGGCAGCAGGCCGATGCGGTGGTAGTGGCGGATCGCCCGCGGGGTGGTGCCGGCGAACGCGGCGGCGTCGCCGATCAGCACGGAGCGGGGCGGGATGAGGGACGGATGCATGGAGGGGCCTTCCTCGTCGTCGGGGTGTGATCCCACTGGATCACATGACGCCGCGTCATCAGCAAGCCCGGCGGCCGGATCGCGGGCCGGTTGATTCGCCTGCTGCTCCGCACGTCCCACCCGAGGGCGGATCCGCCCGGCCCCGGGCGCGACGTCCGTCGGCACCCTCCATCGGCCTCGCCCGTCCGACCCTGGGAACAACCTCCGTGCTGCCGGTCGCTCCTCGACGCCCGGAGCAGGGTGAAGGGGACGGTGATTCCACCGCACGAAGAAATAGGAGCCCCTATGTACTTCCACGCACAGACCTGGATCAACGAGATCGCCGACGGCGAGCCCGACCCCGCCGCCGCCAACGCGCTGCAGGAGGGCCTCGGCGGCCAGTTCGGCGAGATGCGCACGATGATGCAGTACCTCTTCCAGGCCATGAACTTCCGCGGGGCGGCGGCGAAGCCGTACCGCGACCTGATCCAGGGCGTCGGCACCGAGGAGATCAGCCACGTCGAGCTCATCGGCACGACCATCTCGCGCCTGCTCGACGGCGCGCCCGAGTACAGCGGCAAGCTCACCGACCCGCTCGACACCCCGGGCAAGGGCGGCGCGACGCCGCTGAGCATCGCGCTCGACCACGGCAACATCCACCACCACCTCGTGGGCGCCCAGGGCGCGCTGCCCGTCGACTCCGCCGGCAACCCGTGGAGCGGCAGCTACGTCTACAACTCGGGCAACCTCCCGCTCGACCTGCTCTACAACGTCATGCTCGAGTCGACCGGCCGCCTGCAGAAGTGCCGCATCTACGAGATGACCGACAATCCCGTCGCCCGTGCCACCGTCGCGTACCTCATCGTGCGCGACCAGGCGCACGAGAACGCGTACGCGAAGGCGCTCGAGACGCTCGGCGTCGACTGGGGCAAGCTGCTGCCGATCCCGAAGACCAACGCGGAGCAGTTCCCCGAGGTCAAGAAGCTGGTCGACCTGGGGCTCCAGAGCAAGCAGTACAGCTTCGACCTCGACGGCAAGAGCGAGGCCGGCCGGATCTTCCAGGGCGCATCACCCTCGAACGACGGCACCGACCTCACCGCCACCGAGCAGGCGCCCGCGGGCGTCCCGTCGACCATCGCGCCCGAGCGGCTCGAGGAGTTCGCGCCGGGCCTCGACAAGGACCTGATGGCGCTGATCCAGGAGACGGCCGAGCGCGAGCTCGCCGACATCGAGGCGTTCTACGGGCCGACGAAGACGGCCTGACCCGCCCTTCCGGGCATGACGACGGCGCCGTCTCCTCGCGGAGGCGGCGCCGTCGTAGCGCGCGAGCGAGCGGGGCGTTTCAGCCGCAGTAGCTCATCGACGCGCTGATCGGGCCGGTGGCCGCGGGTGCCGGGCAGATGTTCGCGGCCGCCGACTCGTCGTCGTTCAGGTAGCGGTCGAGGAACGTCGTGACGGCCGTGCGGATGGTGTCGTTCGGGGTCCGCTCGCCGCCGGCGTGCCCGACTCCCCGGAGCTCGAGGTACTGCTTGGGCGTGGCGCCCGGGAGTGACCGGTACATGCGCTTGCCCATGAGGAACGGGAATGCCACGTGGTCGGACTGGCCGGTGATGATGAGGGACGGCGTGGTGACCTTCGTGTAGTTGACGCGCACGTCGAAGGGCATCAGGGCGATCACGGCCTTCAGCGTGTGGCGGGCCTCGGCCGCGGCGAGCACGCCGCCGCCCGCCATGGAGTAGCCGAGCTCGGCGACGCGGGCGGGGTCGACCTCGTCGGCGACGGCGCTGGAGCCGGTGAGGTAGTCGGCGGCGGCGAGCATCTCGTTCGCGCGGGCCTGCGGCGGATCCTGCGTGTCGTTCGTGTCGATGGTGAAGACCACGAAGCCGGCGGCGGCGAGGTCGGTGCCGTACCAGCGCATGTCGGCCTGCGTGTCGCTGTAGCCCGGCGTGACGACGACGGCGCCGAGCTTCGTGCCGGCGTCCACCTTCGGGGCGAAGATCGTGCCGCCGCCGAAGCCGGAGACGTCGTTGCGGGGGACGGTGATCTCGTTGACGGTCCCGCCGCCCGCGGCGTGGGCGGTGACGGGGCCGGCCAGCGCCACGGCGCAGGAGAACGCCAGGATGAAGGCGCTGGTGATGGCGGTGGAGCGGGTGCGGCGTCGGGGGAGCAGGGGGGTCATGGTGCCTCCGGGCATCTCAGGCGTCCGCGCGGTCCATCCGGTCGGATCGGGGAGACCATAGGGGGATGCGGGCGACGGGCGGGCGGATCCTCCTCAGCGGGCACGCCGTGCCCGGGGCTGGGGAGAATCGCCGCCGCTCCTCGGCCGTTCCCTGCGCTCGTCGGCGCGCGCCATCCTCCCGGGGCATGCCGGTGGTGCCTCCGGCGGATGCCGGCGCGCGACCGCGCTCCGTACGGTGAGGGCATGGGGATGAGGATGCGGGCACGGCGGCGGACGGCATCCGCGCTCGCGGCGGTCCTGATCCTCGCCTCGGCGCTGAGCGGGTGCTCGTGGCTGTACCCGGATCCGCCCGAGGCCGCGGTGTCGTCCATGGAGGAGCTGCGCGTGCGGCTGGCCGCCGTCGACGGGATCGCGAATGTGACGACGCGCCTGATCCCGGGCGGCGAGGGGTTCGTGACGGACGAGTGGACCGCGGAGGTCGACGCGACCGCCGACACCCCGGATCCGGCCGTCGCCGTCGCCGTCCGCGCCGCCCTCGCCGACGGGATCACGGGGGCGGATCTGGTGCTGTCGCTCGCGCTGCCCGCGGGGGACGGGAAGGCGCCCGTCACGCTCGACCCGCGGGATCCGGTGTCCGTCGACCTCGCGGAGGTGTGGCGACGGATCCCGGTCGTCGCCTCCGTGGACGTCACGGGCGGCCACCCGTACGTCGAGCTCCGGGAGGGCACGACGATGCGGGCGGCGGCGGACCTCCTCTGGCCGTCCCTCGGCCCGGGCGAGATGCGGATCCGGCGCGGCACGACGAGCGCCGACGTCTCGGCCACCGCACCCGCGCCTGGCGTCCTCGATCTGCTGGATCGGATCGACGCGCGGCCGGACGTCTCCGAGCTGTCCGCGACGCTGGGGTCTGCGGCGAGCCGCGGCGGGGTATTCGTGGAGTCCGAGGATCCCGCGGGCGTGGCCGCGGTGCTCGCCGCGACGCCCGACGAGGCGGCGGACGCGGGCGCGGCGCCGAGGCTGGACTTCCTGGTGCGCGCCCCGTACTCCGCGGGCCGGGACACGGGCCCGAGCGCGGATCTCACGGGCTGGCTCGGCCTCCCGCTCGGGTCGCCCGAGCCCGACGACCTCCCGGACCCGTACGTGACCTCGACCCCGGCCGCCCCGGCGACGCCCGCGCCTCCGTACGACCTCGTCGACGTCAGCGAACAGGAGGCGGGGGTGCGCGCCTTCCTCGAGGCCGCGGCCGCCACCACGGGCGTGCCCGCCGAGGTGACCACGGTCGCGACGCAGTGCGAGGACGGCGCCGCGGGGACGCAGGCGACCGGCAGCGTGCTCATCCCGATCTTCACCGCGATGGACGAGCCGCAGCCCCCGTTCGACGCGATCACGAGGTCGTGGACGGACGCCGGGTTCGCCCCCGGAGGACGCGCGATGGGCCGCGACTACTGGACGGCGGGCGACGGGCGCGCCGACGGGGTCGCCTCGGCGAGCATCCGCGGCGCCTCCGACGGCCTCCACCTCTCGGCCGAGTCGGTCTGCGTGCGGTGACCGGCGCCCCCGCGACCGCTAGCCTCGCGATCATGACGCATCGTCCGCTCCTCGCCGCCGCCCTCCTCGCGGCGGCGGCGATCGCCCTCGGCGGGTGCACGTCCACGGATGACGCACCGGCGCCGGCCGCGACCGTGTCGGCGAGCGCCGACGCATCCCCGGCGACGCGCACACCCGAGGCACCCGAGCCCGTCGTGCCGACCGACGGCGGCCCGCGCTCCCAGGCGCAGGGCGAGATCGCCTCCGTGGTGGGCGGGCTGACCTACTACACGCCCGCACCCGGCGACACGATGACCGGCGTCGCCGCCCGCTTCGGCCTCTGCGTCGCCGACCTGCAGGCGGCGAACGCGGGGAACTCGGAGATCCTCGCGGGCGAGGAGATGGTGGTCGCCCGCACCACGGCCACGCCGCTCGACGACCGCGCCTGCCTCGGCTGACGGACCGACGGACCACCGCCCGCCCCTGCGTGCCCGCTGATCGGATCCGCCTCACCCGGGTCACCGGCGGACCACCGCCGTAGGCTGATGCATGGCCTCCGACACCGCACCCCGAGACCCCGCCGCGCCCCTCTACCTCGACGTCGTGGACGGCTGGTGGCGCGCCGCCAACTACCTCTCCGTCGGCCAGATCTACCTGCTCGACGACCCGCTGCTCGAGCGTCCGCTCACGCGCGACGACATCAAGCCGCGCCTGCTCGGGCACTGGGGAACGACGCCGCTGCTCAACTTCGTCTACGCGCACCTCAACCGCGTGATCATCGAGCGCGATCTCGACATGATCTACATCGCGGGCCCCGGCCACGGCGGCCCCGGGATGGTCGCGAACGCGTACCTCGACGGCACGTACTCGGAGCTGTTCTCGGCGGCGACGCCCGACCGGGCCGGCATGCGGCACCTGTTCCGCCAGTTCTCGTTCCCCGGCGGGGTGCCGTCGCACGCGGCGCCGGAGACGCCCGGGTCCATCAACGAGGGCGGCGAGCTCGGCTACTCGCTCGTGCACGCGTACGGCGCGGCGCTCGACGATCCGGACCTCGTGGTCGCCTGCGTCATCGGCGACGGCGAGGCGGAGACCGCGACCCTCGCCTCGAGCTGGCACCTCGACAAGTTCCTCGACCCGGAGACCGACGGCGCGGTGCTGCCGATCCTCAACCTCAACGGCTGGAAGATCGCGAACCCGACCGTGCTCGCGCGCATCCCGGAGGAGGAGCTGCTCGCGCTCTTCACCGGTTACGGGTACTCCCCGCGCATCGTCTCGGGCGGCTTCGACGGCGAGGACCACTTCGCGGTGCACGAGCGGTTCGCGCTCGCGCTCGCGGAGGCGCTCGACGAGATCAGCCGGATCCAGCTCGCGGCCCGCACGGGCGGCAGCGAGGAGCGCCCGGCGTGGCCGATGCTGATCCTCCGCACGCCCAAGGGCTGGACCGGCCCGCGCGAGGTCGACGGCAAGCAGATCGAGGGCACGTGGCGCGCGCACCAGGTGCCGCTCTCCGGCGTCCGCGACGACCCGGACCATCTCCGCCAGCTGCAGGAGTGGCTCGAGAGCTACCGTCCGCGCGAGCTCTTCGACCGCGACGGACGCCCGACGCCCGCGCTCCAGCCGAACCGGCCCGAGGGCGACCGGCGGATGAGCGCGAACCCGCACGCGAACGGCGGCCTGCTGCGCCGCGACCTCGCGCTGCCGCCGCTCGAGGTCAACGCCGTCGACCTCAGCGAGGGGCGCGGCGCGCTCGCCGAGCCGACGCGCGTGCTCGGCGGCTGGCTCCGCGACGTGATCGCCCGCAACCCGCTCGACTTCCGGATCTTCGGCCCCGACGAGACCGCCAGCAACCGGCTCGACGACGTCTACGAGGTGACGGCGAAGGCGTGGCAGGGCGAGGTGACCCCCGCGGACGAGCACCTCGCGCACCAGGGCCGGGTCATCGAGATCCTCAACGAGAACCTCACGCAGGGGCTGCTGGAGGCGTACCTCCTCACCGGCCGGCACGGGCTCTTCACCTCGTACGAGGCGTTCATCCACGTGGTCGACTCGATGTTCAACCAGTACGCGAAGTGGCTCGAGTCGAGCTCGAAGGTGGAGTGGCGGCGGCCGGTGGCGTCGTTCACGTACCTGCTCTCCTCGCACGTGTGGCGGCAGGACCACAACGGCTTCTCGCACCAGGACCCCGGCTTCCTCGACCACGTCGTGAACAAGCGGGCGTCCATCGTGCGCGTCTACCTGCCGTTCGACGCGAACTCGCTGCTCGTGACCATGGACCACTGCCTCCGCGGCACCGACCTCATCAACGTCGTGATCGCGGGCAAGCAGCCGACCGCGACGCTGCTCTCGCTCGAGGAGGCGCGGGCGCACGGCGAGCGCGGCGTGGGCGTCTGGGAGTGGGCGGGCACCGAGGTGCCGGGGCTCGAGCCCGACGTGGTCGTCGCGTGCGCGGGCGACATCCCGACCGTGGAGGCGATGGCGGCCGTGCAGATCCTCAAGCGGGAGATCCCGCAGCTGCGCGTGCGGTTCATCAACGTGGTCGACCTGATGCGGCTGCAGGACTCCACGCAGCACCCGCACGGCCTCGACGACGGCTCGTTCGACGCGCTGTTCACGCGCGACAAGCCCGTGGTGTTCGCGTTCCACGGCTACCCGTCGCTCATCCACCGCCTCACGTACAAGCGCGCGAACCACGCGAACATCCACGTGCGCGGCTTCGTGGAGCAGGGCGGCACGACCACGCCGTTCGACATGCTGATGCTCAACGACCTGGACCGCTTCCGGCTCGTGATGGACGTGATCCGCCGGGTGCCGCACCTCGAGACCGCCTACGCGGCGCTGTCGCAGCGGATGGACGACGAGCGGATCGCGCACCGCGTGCACACGCGGCAGTTCGGCGAGGACATGGCCGACGTGTCGGGTGCGGAGGGG
Organism: Clavibacter tessellarius; assembly: GCF_001618005.1. GTDB lineage: Bacteria > Actinomycetota > Actinomycetes > Actinomycetales > Microbacteriaceae > Clavibacter > Clavibacter tessellarius_A. The sequence goes on along the minus strand of NZ_LQXA01000007.1, from coordinate 41,970 downwards.
CTGCCGTTCGCGGATCCGTCGCGGCAGACGGCGATCGACACCGGCGACGACAACGCGTAGCGCGGCGTCGGGCCGCGACCTCCGCTAGTCGGCGGTCGCGGAGGTCGCGTCGGTCGCGTCGCCGCCCGCCGTGCCCGGCCCGTGGTCGAACAGGCCGATCGCGTTGCCCTCGCTGTCCCGCACGTAGGCCCAGCGGTCGCGCTCGTCGAGCATCTGGATGGCGCCCAGCACGGATCCGCCGTGCGCCTCGACCGCGCGACCGTCTCCTCGATGGAGCCGACCGTGATCACGATGGTGGGGTGCGGCACGTCCGCGCCATGTCGTCGGCGGGGATCTCGAAGTGCTCGACAGCGACCATGCACCGATGATCCTGCGGCTGGGGAAATGGCGTCAAGGGGCGATCGCGGGGGTCTCCCGTACCGTGGGGCGAGGCCCGCCGACGGCGCGCCCGCACCCGAATCGACCCGCCCCCGGAGGCACCGCATGGCCGCATCGACCCGCATCCTCCCGCCCCGGATCAGCGACCCGCGGTTGGGCGGCCTCGCCGACGGCGACCCGTCCGACCTCGACGCGCACGCGTCCTTCGAGCGCCTGCGCTTCGCCGACGCCGACCTGAGCGACGCCGACCTCGTCGACATCGGGTTCGAGGAGTGCGTGCTCGAGCGCATCCGCCTGCACGAGGCCGACCTCACGGCCGCGAGCCTCGTGGACGTGCTCGCCTCCCGGCTCGACGCGCCCGTGCTGAAGGCGCCGCGCATCCGGATGCGCGACGTGCGCCTCGAGGGCTCGCGCGTCGGATCGGCCGAGCTCTACGACGCGTCCCTCTCCTCGGTGCACATCGCCGACTGCCGCCTCGGCTTCGTGAACCTGCGCGGCTCCAAGATCACCGACCTGCTCCTCACCGACTGCGCCATCGAGGAGCTGGACCTCCGCGGCACGTCCGGCATGCGCGTCGCGTTCGCGCGCACCACCATCGGCACGCTCGACCTCGCCGACTCGTCGCTCACGCACCTCGACCTCCGCGGCGCCGAGATCCACGACCTCGACACCCCCGACGGCCTCCGCGGCGCCGTGCTCGACTCGACCCAGCTCATGGCGCTCGGCCCCGTGTTCGCGCGGCACTTCCGCGTGCGCGTGGAGGACTGAGGCGGTCATGCGGCCCGCCGGGCGGCTGGTTTGTCCAGCCACGTGGATGACGGATCGTCCCGCGGGGGCATGCGCAGGTCATGGCCTCCCGAGCACGATCGCCCCATGAACACGACGACACGCTCAGCATCTCGGCCCGTCGCCCTCCTACTCGCCGTCGCGTTGGCGGGTGGCGTCTCGCTCACGGCTCTGCCCGCCGCACCGGCCCGCGCGATCGACAGCATCAGCGACCTGTGCGCCAGCTTGCCGCAAGACAGCCAGGCGTATCGGGACTGCGTCGAGACCCGCGTGGTCGCGCAGCGCCCGAGCGAGGAGGAGCTCAAGTGCTATCGCGGGGCTGGTGTAGCGGTCGGCGCGCTCCTGGTCGACAACTACCTCAGCAAGGGGAACGCGCAAGTGCTCGCTGCTAGGCTCATCGCCGCCGGCGCCTTCGGGTGCATAGGTTCACTCTTCGTCTGACCGGGAACCGGGGGAATGCGCGTGCGGAGCCTCATCAAGACCGTCGCCCTGGCAGCTGTGCTCCTCTTCGCAATGGCGCTTCTCCCCGACGAGCCGGGAGTGAGGTTCACGGGCTTCGTGGTGGCCACCATCGTCTTCGCCGCCGGGCTCCGGCTGCTGAAGGTGTTCGGCTCCGAGTCGCCGAAGGCCTGACCGGAGCGGCCACTCGGAGGCTCGTCACTCAGGCCGCGAAGGGCAGACCCGCGCGAGCGGCGACCGCGACCGCTTCGACGCGCGTGGTCACACCCAAGGTGCGCAGGATCACGCTGACCGAGTCCTTCACCGTGCCGAGAGGTACGCGGAGATCCCGGGAGATGTCGGAGTTGGTCGCCCCTTCGGCCATCACCTTGAGCATCTGCAGCTGGATCGGGTTCAGCGAATGCAACGCGGCGGAGGCACGAGTCCGCGAGGCGTCCGGGAGCAGGCTCCGGCTGGACCGGCCCCACGCCAGCACGACGGCTCCTGCTGCGAGCGATCGGACGTGAGCTCTCAGGCTCTCGGGGTCCATGTCCAGTGACAGGGCTCCCGATGCTCCCATCTCGATCCCCTGGCATGCCAAGCCGATGGCGTCGCTCTCGGCGATGACTGACACGGGACGTGGATCTGACCGCGAGCAGTGCCGGATGACCTCTGCGAAGTGGGGATCTGGGAGGTGCCGAGCGCCGAGGAGCACGACGTCCGAGTCATGGTGCTTGATCCGAGGAATGGCGTCGACACCCCGTGCGCACTCGACCCGCAGGTCGCCGCTGTCCGAGAGCACCTGCGCGATGCCCGATCGGATCAACTGCTCGTCGTGCACGACGAGGATGTCCAGCGATCGATGTCCTTCCACGTTTCCTCCTGTCCGCCGCCGAATCCACAGCGCAGCGCGCGCTCGGGACTCCCACGGTAGGGGCCGATCAGGAGGAGGCGCAGGCCGTCCTGCGGGTCTTCGGGTGTCGCGTCCTCCACGGTAGGGTGCGCGCTCACGGACGGAGGGTCCGTCGATGGTCGCGCCGATGGCAGCGGCCTCCGCGGCGCCGTGCTCGACTCGACCCAGCTCATGGCGCTCGGCCCCGTGTTCGCGCGGCACTTCCGCGTGCGCGTGGAGGACTGAGGCGGTCAGCCCGCCGGCGGGATCCGCAGCTTGAAGCCCAGGTGCGACCGGGCGTACCCGAGCCGCTCGTAGAAGCGGTGCGCGTCGACGCGCACCGCGTCGGAGGTGAGCTGCACGAGGGTCGCGCCGAGGGCGGGCGCGGCGACGTCCGCGACCCAGCGCATCATCGCGCCGCCGATGCCGGAGGAGCGCAGGTCGCTCCGCACGTGCACGGACTCGACCTGGAGGCGGGAGCTGCCGCGGCGGGACATGCCCGGGATCAGGGTGAGCTGCAGCGTGCCGACGAGGGCGCCCTCCGCGTCGGTCGCGACCAGCAGGTCGTTCGCGGGGTCGGCGACGATGCGGTCGAGCGCCGCGCGGTAGAGGTCCGCGTCGGCGGGATCCGCCCGGTCGCCTCGTGCGGCGCCCACCGGGTCGTCGGCCATCAGGTCCATGACGGGCGCGAGGTCGGCGGCCGTCGCGCGGCGGAGGGTGACCCCGTCCACGCGAGCCGGGAGGGGGACGGGGAGGAGGAGGGGTGCGAGCACGCCCCCATCCTCCCCGATGCGCGCCGGGCGCGTCAGGCCGATGCCGGGCGGGCCTGCCCCGACGCCCGCGCCACGTGCGCGAGCAGCCGCTCGATGAGCATCCGGCGGAGGTCCACCGACGACCAGCCGTGATCCGCGCCCTCCACGGCCGTGAAGGTCGCGTCCGGCATCAGCTCGCCGTACCGGGCGCCGTACGCGGCGGGCACGACCTCGTCGGCCGTGCCGTGCACCACGTCGACCGGGCCCGGATAGCCGGACACCGGGCCGTAGACGTCGACGCCCGCGAGCACCTCGTCCGGGAAGCCCAGGCCGAGGCCCATGCCCTGGACGTCGACGACGCCGCGCTCGCGGGCCGCGGCCAGCGGCACGCTCATCACGCGGTCGTTCGCCGTGATGTCGTCGACGACCACGCCGGCCGGCGACCACAGCGTGAGGCTCGCGACGAGCTCCGGGACGCGGGCCGCGGCCAGCGCGGACTCGACGCCGCCGAGGCTGTGGGCGACCACGTGCACGGGCCCGTCCACGTCCTCGGCGAGGGCGCGGATCATGGCGGTCACCTGGTCGACCTCGTCGAGCAGGCGCACGTCGGCGAAGTCGCCGTCGCTCACGCCGTGCCCGAGCCGGTCGTAGGCGCGCGCCGCCGTGCCGGACGCGGCCAGCGCCCGGGCGACGGGGACCCAGAGGCCGTGGCCGCCGGTGCCCGAGTCGCCGAAGCCGTGCACGAGCAGCGCGGCGGGCGCGCCGGGACGCACGGTGCCGTGCTCCCAGCCGCGGATCGTGTGCCCTCCGTGGTCGAGGGCGAGCGGGGTGACGCGCGGCGCTCCGGCCGCTGCCATCAGTTCCGCCGGTCGGCGAAGCCGGCCGGGAGGTCGCCGGGGGCGGTGTCGACGACGGTCTCGTCGTCGGCGCCCACGAACTCGTCGAGGGTGATGTGCGCGAACTCCGGCACCACGTAGATCGGGTACGTGGGGCCCTCGTCGCGGAACGCGCGCATCTGCTCGAGGTGGTCGTTCTGGAAGAGCACGGTCTTGGAGCCGTCCTCCTCCACCCAGCGCGGGAAGAAGATCGTGCCGTGCAGCACGCGCGCGGCGGGGATGATGTTGACGACGACGCTGGTGCCGGTGGGCTCGTTCCACGACACCTTGAAGACGCCGTCGGCGAGGGCGACGAGGTCGACCGTCTGGTCCTTGACCCAGCGGCCGCCGACCATCCCGGAGTGGATCCGGTAGTCGATGGTCGTGGCGTTCTTCACGTACATCTCGTACTGCCAGCCGTTGGCGTACGTGTAGATGAGGCGGTGTCCGACGAGGGGGCTGAGGTCCTGAGCGGGCACGGGGTGCTCGACGCTCGTGGTGATGTTGTCCATGCCGCCGATCCTGACACCGGAATGCGTTTGTCACAAGCGCATCTACCTGGGTATCCTCGGTGCATGCCAGCCGACGCGTCCGACCAGGAGCTGCGGGCCGTCGCCCGGCGCCTCGGCTCCGAGCTCGGGCCGTTCCGCCGCCGCCTCATGAACGCCTCCCGGAGCGCCGCCGACCTGCCCGACCTCCCCGACGCGCAGGTCGAGGTCCTCCGCCGGCTCGAGGCGATCGGCTGGGCCACGCCCACCGGCCTCGGCCGCGCGCTCGGGCTCGCGCGCTCCACCGTCAGCAACCTGGTGCTCGCCATGGAGCGCGACGGCCTCGTCGACCGGCGGCTCGTGAAGGGCGACGGCCGCAGCACCGAGGTGGGGCTCACGGATCGCGCGCGGGATCTGCTCCGCGCCTTCGACCGCTCCGCCGAGGGCGTGCTCGTGGGCGCCCTGCGTCGGCTCACGGCCGAGGAGCGACGCGCCATCGCCCGCGCGCTGCCGGCGATGGAAGCCCTGCACGCGGCGATCGGCGGCGCGCCCGCGTCGGCGCCGGCACCTGCCGCGTCGTGATCCTCCGAGCGGTCGCGCCGCTCGGTCTCAGGCCGCGTGCACGGGCGCGCGCGGGGCCTCGGCCGCGGGAGCGGCGCCGGGGGCGTCCGCCTCGCAGCCGACCGCGCCGGTCGCGGGCCCGGAGTCGGCCTCGGCCGCCACGTTGAGCCGCGCGAGGTAGCCGGCGAATGCCTCCAGGTCGGAGCGCTCCCACCGGCCGAGCACGCGGACGAGGCGGCTGCCCTGCGCGTCGTCGGCGTCGATCCCGGTGCGGCCGGCGGGCGTGAGCGCGAGCACGCGCACCCGGCCGTCCTGCGCGTCGGCCCCGACCTCCACCAGCCCCAGGTCCTGGAGCTGGCGAAGCTGCCGGCTGACCACGCTGCGGTCGACGCCGAGCTGGTCGGCGACGGCGCTGGCGTGGGCGCTGCCGCAGCGGCGGATCACGCGGAGCATCTTGTAGCCGATGGGCGGGAGCTCCGGGTGGATCGCGGCGGCGGCCTCCCGGGTCGTGGCGCGGATCCGCGCGGCCAGGGCCGTCATCTGCTCCTCGACCTCGGCGATGCCCGCCGCGATCCCGTCCCCGGAGCCGCCAGCGACGTCGGAGCCTCCGCCGGATGCCCCGTCCGCGACGGGGCGGTCGTCATCGGTCATCGGCGGGCGTCGACCCCGGCGTCCTCGTGCTCGGGCAGTCGGATGGATCCGGTCGAGTTCGCCTCGCCGGCCGGCGTCAGCGCGACGGCCCCGGCGGAGGCGGCGATGAGCGCGTCCTCGGCGTCCACGCGGCGCACGTCCTTCGCCGCCTTCTCGTTCTTCATCTGCACGGCGTTCTTGCTGCCGAGCTGCGCGTTGGGCAGGAAGATCACCGCGATGAGCGACACGATCGCGAGCGGCACGCTGTAGAGGAACACGTCGCCGATGCCGACGCCGTACGCGCTCTCGACCACGGTGCGGACCGCGGGGCTGAGCTGCGACACCTGCGGGATGACGCCCGAGCCGAGCGCCTGCGCGGCGGCGGCCTGGTCGGCGGGGGCGAGTCCCATGATCCCGGCGGTGATCTCCGACGCGACGATCGTGCCGAGCACCGAGCCGAGCACCGAGACGCCGACCGTGCCGCCGAGGCTGCGGAAGAACGTGACCGCGCTGGTGGCGACGCCGAGGTTCTTGACCTCGATGGCGTTCTGCACGACGAGCACGAGGTTCTGCATGAGCATGCCGAGGCCCGCGCCGAGCACGAACATGTAGATGCCCACGAGCAGGAAGTCGGTGTCGTAGCGGAGCGTCGACAGCAGCGCCGTGCCGGCGACGATGAGGACGGCGCCCGAGATCATGATCGTCTTCCACTTGCCGCGGCGGCTGATCAGGCTGCCGAACACGGTCGAGGAGATGAGCAGGCCCGCCATGAGCGGGATCGTGAGGAGGCCCGACTGGGTCGGCGTGGCGCCGCGCGACAGCTGCATGTACTGCGCGAGGAAGACCGAGGTGCCGAACAGCGAGATGCCGACCGCGAGGCTCGCGACGACCGAGAGCGTGAAGGTGCGGTTGCGGAACATCGTGAGCGGGATGATCGGCTCGGCGACCTTGAGCTCGGTGACGACCGCGGCGATCAGGAGCACGACCGCGCCGCCCACCATGAGGTACGAGGTGCCCGAGGCCCACTCGAACTGCTTGCCGGCCTGGGAGACCCAGATGAGCAGGAGCGAGACGCCGCTCGCGATGAAGACCGCGCCGAGGTAGTCGACGTGCACCTTGCGCTTCGGGTGCGCGGGGAGGTGCAGGGTGACCTGCAGCAGGATGATCGCGATGATGGCGATCGGCAGCGCGATGAAGAAGTTCCAGCGCCAGCCGATCGCGTCCGTCACGACGCCGCCGAGGAGCGGGCCGCCGACGGTTCCGACGGCCATGACGGCGCCGAAGAGGCCGGCGTAGCGGCCGCGGTCACGTGGGCTGATGATGTCGGCCATGATGATCTGGCTGAGCGCGGCGAGGCCGCCGGCGCCGAGGCCCTGGAGCACGCGGAAGACGATGAGCGTCTCCGTGTTCTGCGAGAAGCCGGCGAGCGCGGAGCCCAGCACGAAGGTGCCGAGGGCGAGCTGGATGAGCAGCTTGCGGTTGAAGAGGTCGGCGAACTTGCCCCAGAGCGGCGTGCTCACGGTGGTGGCGAGGAGCGTCGCGGTGACGACCCAGGTGTAGCCGGACTGGTCGCCCTTGAGGTCGCTGATGATGATCGGCAGCGAGGTGGATACGACGGTGCCGGCGAGGATCGAGACGAACATGCCGAGCAGGAGGCCCGAGAGGGACTCGAGGACCTGGCGCTTCGACATGGATCCGTCGGCGGAGACGGTGCGGCGTGGGGCCTTCGCGGGTGCCGCGTCGGTGTGGTGCTGGGACATGTTCCTCCGGTAGTTGACTGCAAGCAACCATATGACTGTGGTGGATAGTTGTCAACCATCTCGGTTCCCGGGGATCCGCCGCGGCCGGCGGCCGCATCCCCGCCCCCGGAGTAGGCAGGAGGGGAGAGCCGGTCGACCGACCGGTCTCGATGCGAGGAGGAATCCCATGGTCGATTCGGTGGCGACGGTCTGGCTGCCCGTGCAGGACATGACGCGCGCGGTGGCGTTCTACCGCGACACGCTCGGGCTCACGGTCACGAGCGAGGACGACGACTGGAGCGAGATCGACGCGGACGGCCTGATGATCGGGCTCAACGCGCGCGAGGAGACGAGCGGGTCGACGAGCGGCGGCGCGGTCATCTCGTTCACGCCCGAGGGGTCGATCGAGGACGAGCTCGCGAAGATCAAGGCACGCGGCGCCGAGATCACGGGCGAGATCAGCGACCACGAGTGGGGCCGCATCCTCCCGTTCCAGGACAGCGAGGGCAACGACCTCCAGCTCTACACGCCGCCGACCGGCGGCTAGCGGAGGTCGCCGCTCACGGCAGCGGCTCGAGGTCGACGTGCACGTCGTCGCCGACCTCGAGCCCCTGACGGTCGCGGACCTGCCGCTTGACGGGGAGCACCCAGGTGCCGTCGCCCTGCGGGAAGACCGAGGTGCGCCAGGTGGTGGTGCCGACGCGGACCCGCACGGGGACGGATCCGAACCCGCGGCGGCCTGCCTGCCCCAGCTCCCGCAGCATCGGCGTCAGCTCCGCGGGCAGGGACACGAACGTCCACAGCTCCCGCCGCGCCTCCCACGCCCACAGCGGCGCAGTGAAGGCGAGCGGCAGGTCGTCGGTCATGCCCTCGACCCTACGGGCGCTCACCACCGCAGGCCCTCGGCGATGAGCGCGGCGGCCTCGGCGGGCGAGCGCGTGGTCGTGTCGACCTCCGTGCCCCCGAGGTCGGCCGCTTCCAGGATGGCCGCGAGCTCCGGCGCGCGGGCCGCATGCCAGGCGCGCGCGTCCGCATCGCCGTCGTGCCGGGCGTCGAGGCGGGCGCTCACGATCCGCGGATCCGCGGTGAGGTGCACGAGGAGCGGCTCCCGGGACCCGAGCGCCTCCGCGTAGCGCGGCAGGTCGGCGGCCTGCTCGACCACGGCGGCCACGATCACGACGCGGGCCCCGGCGTCACGGAAGTTGCGCGACAGGTCACGCAGGTTGCGGAGCTCGAGCTCCCGGTGGAACGGGTCGTCGGGCGGCGACGGACGGAGCAGGCGTACGGCGTCCGCATCGACCATCGCGTGCGGCACACCGCGCTCGCCGAGGAGCGCGCCGAGAGCGTGCATCGTCGACGTCTTGCCGGATCCGACCGTGCCGGTGAGGATCACGGCGTCGGTCATGCCTCGACCCTACGGGCGGGCGTCGTCGTGCGCGCCCGTCCCCCTGAAGTGGTCATCCGCGGTCGCGAGGATCGCGATCCCGACGGCGATGACCACGAGGCCGCGGGCCGCGTCAGCGGCTGACCGTGAGCAGGTCGCACTCCAGCGGCTCGGACGCCTCCGCGATCAGCTCGAACGTCGCGGCACCCGCCCGGATCGTGAGGGTCGACATGCCCCGCCAGCGCGGGTGCGGCTCCGAGGTCGTCGAGGTGATGGCGTGGCGGAGGATCCGCAGCCGGTCGATCGAGAGGGTCGCCGTCCGGCGGCGCAGCACCGCGTCGCGGCGCGAGACGATCAGCAGCTCGCGCGGCGTGCACGCGGCCAGAGCTCCGGCGAGGCTCATCGGGCGGAGCCGCTGGAGCGCGCCGACCAGGCCCGTCGCGGTCGTCCGCAGCGGCGTGCGCGGCCGCGAGGAGAGGTAGCGCAGCTGCGGATCCCGCGCCGTGAGCTCGTCGTACGCGGAGGCGATGCCCGCCTCGTCCGTGCCCATGTCGATGCGCGGGGCCACCCGCTCGGCCCGCCCGGGCGCGTGGACGGGGACGCCCCCGGCCGCCCCCGCGAGGCCCACGAGGAGCTCGGTGAGGTCGACGACCACGTCCGCCGACGCTCCGTTGAACGGGATCTCCAGGGCGGTGCCGTCGATCGTGTGCAGCGTGAGCAGGCCGTCGAGGAGGTCGACGCGGTCGCGCACGGCCACGACGTCGGCGTAGGGGATGCGGCGGGCGACGAACGTGGGTTCGCGTCGCGAGAGCACCTCGAGCTCGCGGTCGCCGACCACGATGAGGTGCTCGTAGAGGTCCATCGTCGGATCGGTGTCGCGGCGCGCGATGTCGCGCGGCACCTTGAGCACGAGACGGGCCGTGAACGGGTCGGCGCCGTGCGGGCGGAACAGGCGCGGGACCTGGTCGAGGGTGCGGACGGTGTCGATCCACGGGCCGAAGGCGTCGTGCTCGGCGGTTCTGGCGGGCGGGGTCACGGAGCGACGCTATACCGGCGACGGGCTCGGATCGAGGACGGGGGCGGGCCTCGTGCCGAGCCCGGACGTGTGCTACGCGGCGGATGCGGTGGACCGCCGCCGGAGCCGGTGTCGAGCCCCGGTCAGCCCTCGATCAGATCGCGCTCGGGCGGCACCGAGGTCCACAGCCCGACCACGCGACGGGCGAGCGCGCGCTCGAGGCCGCCGAGCGCCTTGACCACGAAGATCGTCGTGCGGGCGGGGGAGCCCGCCTTCGAGAAGCCGCGGTCGACCGCGCGCACCCACGTCTCGGCGGCGATCTTCGCGGTCGAGTAGTTGGCGCCGCCGGGGTACGGGCGCTGCACGGCGGTGGAGGAGACGATCGCGAGGCGGCCGGCGTCGGACGCCTGCAGGTCGGCGTCGAACGCGCGCGTCGTGTTGCGGAGCGTCGTGACGAGCCGCTCGTGCAGGAAGTCCCAGTCGTCGTCGGTCTGGCCTTCGAGGCCGTTGCCGCCGCGCCAGCCGCCGACCAGGTGGATCAGCCCGTCGACGCCGCCGAGGTCCGCGCGGATCCGCGCCGCCAGCTCCACGACGGCCGCGTGGTCGGCGAGGTCGCACACCTCGCGACGCGACGCGTCCACGCCGTCGAGCCGGCCGGCGTCCGAGCCGACCGCGACGACGCGCGCACCCGCCGCGGTCAGCTCGGAGCAGACCGCCCGACCCGCCGCGCTCGACGCACCCGCCACCACGACCACGCGGCCGTCGACGCTCATGCCGCCTGCCCCGTGATGCCGGCGGTGGAGCCGATCACGTCGCGCATCTTCTTCTCCAGCGCCTCGAAGAACATGCTGAGCGGGAACTCGTCGTCGAGCACGAGATCCGTCAGGCCCTTGGGCGGCCCGTCGAGCGGCAGCGCGTCCGGCCCCTTCGCCCACGTGGACGCGGGGTGCGGCGTGACCGTCTCGGTGACCATCGCGTAGGCGGCCAGCCAATGCGCGGTCTTCGGCCGGTCGATGGAGCGCCAGTAGAGGTCGTTGACCCGGTCGGCGAGCGCCACGACCACGTCGGCCACCTCGTCCCAGTCGATCGTGAGGCGCGTGTCCGTCCAGTGCAGCACGTGGTGCTGGTGCAGCCAGGCGAACAGCAGCTGGCCGCCGAGGCCGTCGTAGTTGCGGACGCGGGATCCGGTGATGGCGAAGCGGAAGATGCGGTCGAAGATCACCGCATGCTGCACCATGCCGGCGCGCTCCAGCAGGGCGTCGTCGGCGGCGGTGCGCTCTTCGGGATCCGTCGCCGCGAGCCGGCGCTGGATGCGCACGGCCTCGCGGAACGCGGTGAGGTCGCAGCGGAGCTCCTCGATCGAGTAGAGGAAGAAGGGCATCCGCTGCTTGATCATGAACGGATCGAACGGCAGGTCGCCGCGCATGTGGGTGCGGTCGTGGATGAGGTCCCACATCACGAAGGTCTCCTCCGCGAGCCGCTGGTCCTCCAGCAGGCGACGGGCGTCGTCCGGCAGCTCCAGCTTCGTGACCTCGGCGGCGTGGCGCACCACGCGGCGGAAGCGGGCGGCCTCGCGGTCGGCGAAGATCGCGCCCCATGTGAAGGTCGGCACCTCGCGCATGGCGACGGTCTCGGGGAACAGCACGGCCGAGTTGGTGTCGTAGCCGGGCGTGAAGTCGACGAACCGGATGGGGACGAAGAGCGCGTTGCCGTAGTCGCCCGCCTCCAGCTCGGCGACGAACTCGGGCCAGACCACCTCGATGAGCACGGCCTCGACGAGCCGGCTCGCGCTGCCGTTCTGCGTGGTCATCGGGAACACGACGAGGTGCCGGATGCCGTCGACGCGGTCCCGCTGCGGCTGGAACGCGGTGAGCGAGTCGAGGAAGTCGGGCACGCCGAGGCCGGCGTCGACCCAGCGCGCGAAGTCCACGTCGAGAGCCGCGAGGTACGCGGCGTCGTGCGGGAAGAGCGGGGCGAGCGCGCGGATCCCGTCGCGGATGGTCGTGATCAGGCGGGTCGCCTCCGCGTGGTGCGCCGCGTCGGGGATCGACCCGTCCTTGACCTGCATCGGCTGGAGCGCGACGGCGGCGTCCTTGAGGGCGCGCCAGGCGGGGGAGGAGGCGACGGAGCGCACGTCCTCGACGACCTCGGGCTCGCCGATGACGGCTGCGGGGGCTGCGGCGCTGGACATGGATCGACCTCCGATCGTGCGGGTGCGTGCGGTGCCTCCACCGTATCCGCGGGGTGGGCGTCAGATCGTGTCCCGCTAGCGGGTTCCGCGCGTGGATCCCGACGCCCGCGCAGCATCCGTGCGCGGGCGCGGGAGCCTACGCCTCGTCGTCCACCGGCACCTGCGTCGTGGTCCCCGTCTCGTGGTCGCGCCGCAGCATCGCGTAGCCGACGGACGGGCGCGGCTCGCCGCCCGCGACGGGCCAGCCGTCGCGGTAGTGCGCCTCCTTCACGAAGCCCGCGCGCACGAGCACCCGGCGCATCGCCCGGTTGTCGTCGCGGGTCTGCGCCTCGAACCGGGTGACGTGCGGGTACGAGCCGAACACGTGCGAGGTCAGCGCGCGCACCACGGGCACGCCGAGGCCGCGGCGCCAGGGCTCCGCGAGGCGCAGGTCGAACAGCACCCCTGGGTCCTCGAGGTCGTCGAGCACGACGAGGCCCACGCGGCCGGATCCCTCGACCTCCACCCACAGCGCCTCGTGCTCGGGCCCGGCGAAGTCGCCGTCGGCGATGCGCGCGTCGACCTCCGCGGCCGTCGGTGCCGACCGCATGTGGAACGGGAACGCGTTCGACGTGAGGAACTCCCGGAGAGCCGCGCGGTCCTGGTCGACGTCGACCGGGACCAGCGCGACGGTCGGGGATGCGGGTGGGGTGTCGGACATGGGGTCCTTCCGGGTGGTCCGAGCGACGCGCTTCTCCACAGCCGCGGGTGAACAGCGGGTGAACCCGAGGGCCCCCCGTAGAGGGGACGCCCGGGCAGGGCGCATGCTCGTCGCCGTGGATCCCTTCATTCTCCTCGTGCTCGTCGTCATCACGGCGCTCGCCTTCGACTTCACCAACGGCTTCCACGACACGGCGAACGCGATGGCCACGTCCATCGCGACCGGCGCGTTGAAGCCCAAGGTCGCGGTCACGCTCTCCGCCGTGCTCAACCTGGTGGGCGCCTTCCTCAGCATCGAGGTCGCGCTCACGGTCACGAACGCGGTGGTCAAGATCCAGGACAAGACGGGGGCGCCCGACCCGGCGCTGCTGGAGGGCGGCGGATCCGCGCTCCTCCTCATCGTGCTGGCCGGCCTCATCGGCGGCATCGTCTGGAACCTCCTCACCTGGCTCCTCGGCCTGCCGTCCAGCTCGTCGCACGCGCTGTTCGGCGGCCTCATCGGATCCACGCTCGCGGGTCTCGGCGTCAACGGCGTCAACTGGGCCGGCGACGGATCGAAGCTCGACGGCGTGGTCGGCAAGGTCATCCTCCCGGCGCTCATGTCGCCGCTCCTCGCCGGCGCCGTGGCCGCGATAGGCACCTGGCTGGTGTTCCGGATCATCGGGAACCTCGCAGGCCGTGGGCTCGACCGCACCTTCCGCATCGGCCAGATCGGCAGCGCCTCGCTCGTCTCGCTCGCGCACGGCACGAACGACGCGCAGAAGACGATGGGCGTCATCACGCTCGCGCTCATCGCGGCCGGCGGCTGGACCGACACCTCCTCCGTGCCGTTCTGGGTGAAGATCAGCTGCGCGCTCGCCATCTCGCTCGGCACCTACATCGGCGGCTGGCGCATCATCCGCACGGTCGGCAAGGGCCTCGTCGAGATCGACACGCACCAGGGCATGGCGGCCGAGAGCTCGTCGGCCGCGGTCATCCTCGCGTCCAGCCACCTCGGCTTCGCGCTCTCCACCACGCACGTGGCCACCGGATCCATCCTCGGCTCCGGCCTCGGTCGCCCGGGCGCGCAGGTGCGCTGGAAGGTGGCGCTGCGCATGGTCGTGGCGTGGATCATCACCCTCCCGGCCGCGGCCCTCGTCGGCGCGGTCATGTGGTGGCTCGGCCACCTCATCGGCGGCGCCGCGGGCGGCATCGCGATGACGATCGTGCTCCTCGCCGTCGCCATCACGGTCTACGTGCGCTCCCGCAAGGACGACGTGGGCGCCCACAACGTCAACGACGAGTGGTCGGACGACGCGCCCGCCCGCCCCGCCACCCAGCCCGCCGACGCCTGAAGGGCCACGCCATGCTCCCCCTCTTCCTCTCCGCCGTCGGCCAGGTCGCCGTGGTCGCCGTCCTCCTCGGCGCGGGCCTGCCCGCCCTCTTCGCGCTCGGGGTCCGCTCCTTCGCGCTCGCCAGCCCCGACACGAGCGGCCGGGCGACCGGATCCGGTCCCGGCCTCCCGGCGCCGCTCCTGCAGCTCGTCGGCGCGGTCTGCTACGCCGTCGTGGTCCTCGCCGTGGTCGCGGGCCTCACGCTCATCATCGCGACGGGCCTCGGCCAGACCGTGAGCTTCGAGCACGTCATCCCGACCTTCACCTCGAAGGGCTGACCATGACCACCAGCGCATCGACGGAGGACGGGCCCGCCGAGGGCCCCGCCCCCGAGCGCGGCATCGTCCAGCGCGTGGTCGGCTGGCTCCGCGCGGGCTACCCGTCGGGCGTGCCCGACCAGGACTACGTGCCGCTGCTCGGGATCCTCCGCCGCAGCCTCACCGCCGAGGAGCTCGATCAGGTGGTGGACCAGCTCGTCGACGACGCGACCGCGGCCGACGCGGCGGGCGAGGAGATCGGCCGCCGTCAGCTCCGCGAGCGCGTCGAGGAGCTGCTCCTCGGGCCGGCGATGCCGGAGGACCTCGTGCGCGTCTCGGCCCGTCTCGCCGCGGCGGGCTGGCCGCTCGGATCGCCCGACGACCTCCACGAGCCGGACAGCGCCGACGCGCGTGCGACCGAGCGCACGGGTCTCATCTCGCGCATCGTCGCGTGGCTGCGCGCCGGATACCCGGCCGGGCTCCCCGAGCAGGACTTCGTGCCGCTGCTCGCCCTGCTGCGCCGGCGGCTCAGCGACGAGGAGGTGCAGGAGGTGAGCGCCCGGCTCGCCTCGGAGGGCGGGCTGCCCGCCAGCCGCCTCGACGTGGCCGACGCCATCGCGGGCGTCACCTCGGAGATGCCGTCCGACGAGGACGTCGAGCGCGTCCGCGCGTACCTCGAGGCGCACGGCTGGCCGGAGGGCTTCCGCATCTGAGCCCGACGGGGATCCGCCACTTGCACTGAGCACCAGATGGTGCAAACATGCACTCCGTGACTGATGGTGCAACAGGACTGCGCGAGCGACGCCGGGCGGCGACGTCGGCGACGCTCACGACCCTGGCGCGCCGCCTCACCGCGGAGCGCGGCCTCGCCGGCTTCACCGTCGAGGAGGTCTGCGAGCAGGCCGGCGTCTCCCGCCGCACCTTCTTCAACTACTTCGCCTCCAAGGAGGACGCGGTGTTCGGGCGTCCCGCGCGCCTCGACACCGCCGACCTCGAGGAGGCGTTCGTGGCCGCGGGGAAGCCGTCCCGCGCCACCTCGCCCGACCTCCTCGCCACCCTCGCCGACCTCTGCCTCCAGCGCTGGGCCCGCCTCGACACCGACGGCACCTCCATGAAGGACATGCACGCCGCCTTCCGCCGGGAGCCCGGCCTGCTCGTCCGCGCGCTCGACGCGTCCATCGAGGACGAGGCGAGCGACGTGCGCCTCGTCGAGCGCCGCGAGGGCCTGCCGGAGGGCGATCTCCGCGCATCCGTGGTGGTGCAGGTCATGGCCGCGCTCGGCCGGGCGAGCGCGCGCGAGTTCCTCGCCCCCGGCAACGCCGATCCCATGCCGACCATCCTGCGGCGGCGCCTCGACGCCCTCCGCGAGATCGCGCACCCCACGACCGTGACCACCCGCCAGCACGAACGGACCCCATGACCGCCACCGCCCCCGCGCCCCTGCTGCTCACGCAGCGGCGCATCTGGATCATCTTCTCGGCGCTCATCGCCGGCATGCTGCTGTCGAGCCTCGACCAGACCATCGTCTCCACCGCGATGCCGACCATCGTCGGCGAGCTCGGCGGCGTCGACCACCAGGTCTGGATCACCACGGCGTACCTGCTCGCCACCACGATCGTGATGCCCATCTACGGCAAGTTCGGCGACGTGCTCGGGCGGCGGAACCTGTTCCTCGCGGCCATCGCGATCTTCACGCTCGCGTCGGTCGGCTGCGCGTTCGCGGGCGACTTCTGGTCGTTCGTGGTGTTCCGCGCGGCCCAGGGCCTCGGCGGCGGCGGGCTCATGATCCTGTCGCAGTCGATCATCGCCGACATCGTCCCGGCCAACCAGCGCGGCAAGTACCTCGGCCCGCTCGGCGGCATCTTCGGTCTCTCGGCCGTCGGCGGCCCGCTGCTCGGCGGCTTCTTCGTCGACCACCTCACGTGGCAGTGGGCGTTCTACATCAACATCCCGGTGGGGATCGCGGCGTTCGCCATCGCGTTCGTCACGCTGACGCTGCCGAGCAAGCGGGCCACGAAGAAGGTGGACTGGGCGGGCGTGCTGTTCCTGTCCGCCGCCACGACGTGCCTCATCTTCTTCACCGACTTCGGCGGCGACAAGGCCTACGGCTGGGGCTCGCTCGCGACCTGGGCCTGGGGGATCGGGCTCGTCGTGGCTGCGTCGCTGTTCGTGTTCACGGAGGCGCGCGCCGACGACCCCATCATCCCGCTCAGCCTCTTCCGCAACCCCGTCTTCGTGAACGCGACGGCCATCGGCCTGGCGCTCGGCATCGGGATGTTCGCGGCGATCGGCTTCGTGCCCACGTTCCTGCAGATGTCCACCGGCACCTCGGCGGCGGTCTCGGGCCTCCTGCTCCTGCCGATGATGGTGGGCCTCATCGGCATGTCGATCACCTCGGGCATCCTGATCACCCGCACGGGCCGGTACCGGATCTTCCCGATCGTCGGCACGCTGCTCACGATGCTGGCGCTCGTGCTGATGACCTCGCTCACCGCCCAGACCCCGGTGTGGCTGATCTGCGTGTTCCTCTTCATCTTCGGGCTGGGGCTCGGCCTGATCATGCAGGTGGTCGTGCTCGTGGTGCAGAACGCGGTGCCCGCCGCGCAGATCGGCACGGCGACCAGCACGAACAACTACTTCCGCGAGGTGGGCGCGGCGCTCGGCACGGCCGTGTTCGGCACGCTGTTCACGACGCGCCTCACCGAGAACCTCACGGGCGTGTTCGCCGGCGCGGGCGCGGCCCCGGGTGATGCGGCGGCCTCGGCCAGCAGCATCGACCCGCAGACGCTGAACGGGCTGCCCGACGCGGTGCGCGACGGGATCGTGGACGCGTACGCCGACGCGCTGGCGCCGGTGTTCTGGTACCTCGTGCCGTTCATCGCGATCGCGTTCGTGCTCTCGCTGCTGCTGAAGCAGATCCCGCTGTCGGACGTCGCCGGGCTCGTCGCCCGCGGCGAGGCGGTGGGCGGCGAGGAGGCCGAGCGGCTCGAGGCGGAGCAGCGGGCCGGGGCGCGCCCGGGTGCGCGCCCGGAGCAGGCGGCCGGGCCGGATGCGACGGACGACGCGTCGCGGATCGCGGTGCCGTCGAGCGACGCGCGGGACAGCCGCTCCGAGCGCTGACGGTTCGTCCGCGCGGTCGCTCGTCGCTGCGGGGTCGCCTGTCGCTACGGCCGCCTGTCGCTGCGGTCGCCCGTCACCGCGGTCGCCCGTTGACACGGGCGCGAGCGGGTGGTCGACTCGCGGCAGGGCCGTCGTCCCACGAGCGGCGGCCCGTCCCCGTCCCGACGAGCCGCCGGAGGTCGCCGTGAGCGAGCCCATCGTCATCACCTGCACGTTCGCCGCCTCACGGGAGCGCGTCTTCGACGCGTGGACCACGCCGGCCGACTTCGCCGCCTGGTTCGGCACCGCGGAGGTCGACGTGCCGCTCGACACCCTGCGCATGGACGTGCGCGTCGGCGGCGCCTGGAGCGCGGTGATGCGCCTGCCCGACGGCGGATCCATCGACTGGGCGGGCGAGTACGTCGAGCTCGACCGGCCGACACGCCTCGCGATGACGATGACCGACCAGCCGGACGCGCCCGCCGGTCCGCCGCTCACCGTCGACCTCGAGGAGGTCGCGGGCGGCGCCACGCGCATGACCATGACGCAGACCGCGGGCGAGTTCACGCCCGAGCAGCGCGAGATGACGATCCAGGGCTGGGGCGCGTTCCTCGATGTGATGGAGGGGCTGGTCGCGCCGACGGCCTGACGCCCCCCATCGGGAGGGCGGCGTTCGTGCGCCGCCTCCTCGTGCTGTAGTCAGCTTGGAACACACGAATTCCACCTGGTAGGTGTCACGCGTGCGTTCCACGCGCCCTGTGGGACACTTGCGTTACATCGGCAGGGGAGGGGAGCGGGCATGCGCGCTTCGTGGCCGTCGGATCTCGGTCTCGTCGCGCGCCAGCGACGTCTCGATCTGGCCTGGTCGCAGGAGGAGCTGGCGGCGAAGGCGGAGGTGACGCGCCAATGGCTGACGCGCTTCGAGACGGGCAAAGGCGATCCCACCCTCTCGAAGGTGCTCCGCGTCCTCCGGGAACTCGAGTTGCACGTGCATGTCACGCCGGAGGAGCGTGCTGCGCCCCGGCGGCCGCGGGTCACGATCCCGGTCTACGAGCCCGTCGTCCTGGATGCGTCGGACCTCCTCTCCGCCCTCGAGCATCGTTCCCGCCCTGCGTCGCGGGTGAAGGCGCCCGATGGGAAGGCGGTCTCGTCCACGTCGACCGCCATGCACGCCGAGATGGCAGGGGCGCTGGAACGGCTCTCGCGCTCCCAGCAGCAGATGCGCGGACAAGGACAGCTCCCCTCCGGCACCCGGCCTGGCCGCGGGGAAGACCGTGAGGACATGGAGTGATCCGCGTCCTCGACGTGCACCTCTACGGCGAGCTCGTCGCCACGGTGGAGCAGATCCGTCCACGTCATTACGTCCTCGACTACGCCGAAGCGTGGAGCGACGCAGAGGGCCCGCCTGTCTCCCTGTCCCTACCGGTCGTGCAGCGGCGGCATGAAGGGGGGTTGGTGTTCCACTTCATCGACAACCTGCTGCCGGACAGCGGCCCCGTGCGGGATCGATGGGCGAGGGAAGCGGGCCTCGACGACACGGAGCCGTTCCAGCTCCTCGCCGTGCACGGAGCAGACGTGGCCGGCGCCCTGGAGTTCTACCCGACAGGGGTCGGACGTCGCTCCGCCGGAAGCCCCCATCCGCTCCGTCACGATTCCATCGCGGAGCGCATCCGGGCCATTCGCGATGATCTCCCTGACCCGGCGCTCGTGGGCGGCGAGGCGGGACGTTTCTCTCTCGGCGGCGCGCAAGACAAGTTCGCTCTGGCCCTTCGCGACGGAAAGTGGTTCGCGCCGACCGGCGTGCACCCGTCGACCCACATCTTCAAGCCCAAGGTCGTCGGCCTGGCTGATGGCGAGATCGTCGAGCACGTGACGATGTCGGCGCTCCCGCTGCTCGGCATCCCCGCTGCGCGGACCGAGATGCTGGACTTCGGTGGTGAGAGATCCCTCGTGGTCACCCGCTTCGATCGACGAGCTGCGCCAGATGGCAGCATCACGCGCTTCCATCAAGAGGATCTCGTGCAAGCGACCGGCACGCCACGGCTGAAGAAGTACCAGAGGGACGGCGGCCCCGGATATCGCGACATCCTCGACCAGCTCGACCGCATCCCCGACAGGGAAATCTCCTCGCTCGCGAAGTCCCGCTTCGTCGAGGCGTTCTTCGCGTCGTGGTTCCTGCTGAACACGGATGCGCACGGCAAGAACTTCTCGCTGCGGCATGCGGCCCCCGCATCCGACCTGACGGAGATGTACGACTTCTCCTCCCTGTTGCCCTACGTCCGGCCCCGGGGGGATGCGCCGCGGGACCTGCTCCGCGCCTTCGGTGCGACGCGGATGTCCATGGCCATCGCCGGGCGGTACGAGGCGGAATCGATGGGTGCCTTCGAATGGGCCGCCGTCGCGCGAGAAGCGGGCCTGCTGGGGGATGCGTTCCTCGAGTGGGCCACGGACTTCGTGTCCATCGCGCCCGTCGTGTTCCGGGCGGTGGCGGAGGGCCTGTCCGAGGCGCATCGGACGTCGACGGTCGAGACGCTGCTCGATCGGTTGGAGATCCGCTCCGAGCAAGTGCTGCGCATCCTGAATCGGAAGATCCTCATCTGAGGCAGAGCCCCCGGGGCTGAGCCCGTTCCTCGACGTGATGGAGGGGCTGGTCGCGCCGACGGCGGAGCGTCCGGGGCCGACTAGGGCCGGTGAGGCCGCCGCACCATGCCGACCGCGGTGATCCCCGCCGCCGCCAGCGCGAAGGCCAGCACTGCGAGGAACGGCAGCTCGTCGGCCGACATGCCGGTGGCGGGCAGCTCCGCGCCGTGCGACGACGCGGATCCGGCCGGAGCGACCCCGGCCGCGGATGCGGGGTCGGCGGGAGCGCCCGACGCCACGGGCGCCGCGGCGGCGCCCGTGAGGCAGCGGCGCACCTCGGCGACGTCGTAGAAGAGGGAGCCGGCGGCGATGGGCGCGCAGCCCGTGCGGAACGGGATCGCCTTCTCGTCGTAGAGCATGCGCACGACGGCGCGGCCGTCGGCGGCGCGGTACACGTCCCACTGCACGTTCGCGGCCATGGGCGTGACGGTCTCGCCGCGCCACGCGTTCGTCGCGTAGTCGTACGGCGCCTCGGGCGTGACCTGCTGCGTCGATCCCGGCAGGCCGAGGAGCGCCGCGAACGGGATGATCGTCTCGGCGTGCGCGAACCGGAACGTCGCGGCGGTGGAGGAGCCGGCGAGCCGCGCGTCCATCGAGTCGAGGAAGTCGTCGAGGAGCGGCGTCGCCATCCGGTACGTGATGTCGCTGCCCTGGAACGCCGGGCCCTTCGAGTAGAAGTCCTCCGCGTCGAGCAGGTACGCGAACCACTCGGCGTCGGCGCTCGTGACGTAGCGGTCGAAGTCGACGGAGACCTCGTCGGCCATGTCGGGCGCGATGATGTAGAGGTTGTAGAGCATCATCGCGGCGTCGACCTCGTCGTCGACGGTGGTCTTCCCGTCGCCGCCGTCCACGAAGCGGTAGCTGCCCGCGGCGAGGCGGTCGACGAACGCGGGCGTGTAGATGCGCTCGAGCGTGCGGCGGGCGACCTCGTGGCTGCGCGGCTGGTCGGTGATGGCGGCGACCGCGGCGGTCACCGCGGGGCCGTCCTCGTACGCCTGGTAGTCGGCGTTCGCGTCCGACTTGTGGAAGTACAGCGTGTCCGGGTCCTTCGCGATGTCCTTCGGCAGGTGCGAGGCGAGGAGCGGATCCGCCGACGTCAGGCCCTTCGCGAACGCCTTCCCCGACGCGGTGGCGCGCGCCTCGCCCGAGCTCTCGAGCGCGATGGCGTCGGATCCCGCGTCGACGCCGGCGAACAGCGCCGGGAGCCGCTGGACGACCCGGCTCCCGATGCCGCGGTGCTGGTCCGCGCCCTGACCGGTGAGGTTGCCGTAGCCGAGCTTCCGGTTCGCGGCCGTGAGCTTCTGGACCTCCGGGCCGAGCGTCTGCCCGAGCGTCGTGAGCGCGCCCTCGGAGCGGGCCTGCTCCCACACCTGCGTGGTCAGCGAGTCGTACTTGAAGCTCGACAGCGCACGCGACCCGTGGCGCGCGACCGACTCCGTGTACACCGGCACGAAGCCGGCGGGCGCGGGCGCCAGGTCGGCGGGTGACCCCTGCGGCGCGTACGGGGTCTTGCTGCTGTAGTGCGGGCGGTCGGCGGACGCGGCGGTCCCCGCGCCGGTCCCGGCGCCCGCGCCGGTGGCGGCGAGGGCCGGCAGCGCGGATCCGCCGACGGCGAGACCCAGCGCGAGGACGAGGGAGGCGGGCAGGCGGAGGGAGCGGAGGGGCATGGGTTCCTGGCGGAGCGGGCGCGGCGCGACGGCGCCGGCGGGGGAGCGGTCGCGGTCGCGACGCTCCCGACGCTATGCGGTGACGGTGACGCGTCGGGGCCCGGCCGGTGTCCCGGCGCTGAACGCCGGACGGGCTCGCGCGTGTCGGCGCCGCCCGCGAGCGCCCGTAGGGTGGAGGCGACGCGTGGCGAGGGGAGCCGGATGATCGGGGTGCTGACCGGGTTCGCCATCATCGGCTTCATCATCGCGGTGGGCTACGCCGTCGGCCGCTCGGGCCTCGCGGGGCCGGGCGCGCAGCACTCCCTCAACCGCGTCGCGTTCTTCGTCGCGACGCCCGCGCTCCTCTTCACGGTGCTCGCGAAGGCCGACCTGCACGTCGTGTTCTCGTCGTTCCTGCTCGCGTCGGCGTCCGCGGTGGCCGTCGCGGCGGTGCTGTACCTCGTCGTGGCGCGGATCCTGTTCCGCCGTCCGGTGGCGGAGACCACCATCGGCGCGGCCTCGGCGAGCTACGTGAACGCCAACAACATCGGCCTGCCCGTCGCGATCTACGTGCTCGGCGACGCGCAGCTGGTCGCGCCCGTGCTGCTGCTCCAGCTGCTGGTGCTCGCGCCGACCACGCTCACCATCCTCGACATCTCGAGCCGCGGATCCGCGTCGGTGGTCGGCATCCTCACGCAGCCGCTGCGGAACCCGATGATCATCGCGTCGCTGCTCGGCATCCTCATCGCGGTGACGGGGCTGCCGGTGCCCGACGCGGTGTACGAGCCGTTCCGGCTGATCGGCGGCGCGGCGATCCCCATCGTGCTGATGGCGTTCGGCATGTCGCTCGTGGGGCGGAAGCCGCTCGCGCCGGGATCGGGGCGGGGCGAGATCGTGGTGGCGTCGGCGATCAAGACCGTGGTCATGCCGCTCGCCGCCTTCCTGCTGGCCCGCTTCGCCTTCCACCTCGACGCCGAGCAGACGTTCGCCGCGACCGTGATCGCGGGACTGCCGACGGCGCAGAACATCTTCAACTTCGCCTCGCGCTACGAGCGCGGCGTGGTGCTGGCGCGCGACACGGTGCTCATCACGACCGTCACGTCGATCCCGGTGCTGCTGGTGATCGCGGCGCTGCTCGCCCCCGGGACCTAGCGGCGGCGGGTCGCGGCGGCGCGCTGGGCGGCGCGCTTCTGCGAGCGCTTGGCCAGCTGGGCCTTGCCCTTGGCCATGGCGGCCTTGCCCTGGCGGCTGCGCAGGAACCGGCGGATGACGGGGACGGCGACGAACAGGAAGCGGATCAGCGGCATGGTGCTCCTCGGGTGCTCTGCGGGATCCGGTGGGAGCCCGCTCCTCGACCCTGCCAGGGACGGCCCGCGACGACCGGGTCGGCGGCGGATCCGACGGGGATCGGCCAGGCCCGTCGCGGTGCGCGTCAGAGCGCCTTCCGCATCTGCTGGGCCGTCACCCCGTATCCCGCCGACGCGTACAGGGCGATCGCGACGCGGTTGGCGCCGAAGACGTTGAGGGCCAGCGCGGGGGCGCCGGCGGCGCGCGTCGCGTCCTCCACCGCGGCGAGGAGCGCCCGGCCGTACCCGGATCCGCGCCGCGACGGGTCCACCAGGAACTCGAAGAGGAACGCCGTGTCCGGCGAGCCGTTCGGGTGGTCGAGCGCGACCCAGGCGCTGCCGACCCCGACGCCGTCCTCGTCGAGCCCGCGCAGGAGCAGGGTGCGCGGCGTCGCGATCCCCTCGGGGAGCAGCCGGGCGGTCTCCGCGGCGGAGAGGCGGCGGGCGTCCGCGGCGGACCAGATCCCCGCCTCGACCTGGCGCTCGGCGTAGTCCTCCTCCGCGGCGAGGAGCATCTCGGCGAGCTCGGTCGGGGTCTGGGGGCGCACGGTCACGACGGGCATGCCGGCATCGTGGCAGGTCGGCGCGGGCCACGGGTCGGGCGTCCACGGGCCGCGCCCCGCGCCCCGCGACCGCGCCCCGCGATCGCGTGGATGCGCGCTCAGTCGCACCGACGGACCCCGTCGCGGACCCACGCGACCTCCTCGCGCAGGAGCTCCGCGCCCGGGCCGACCGGCGCGTAGCGGAGCGCGAGGGACGCCCGGGTGTCGAGCACGATCGGGTGCGGCGCGGCCCACGGGTGCGCCCCGCCCTCGGCACCCGGCTCCAGCGGCACGATGCGGCCGCGCCAGCCGAGCTCATCGGCGATCACCCGGACGATCTCGGCGGCCGTGAGCGGATCCGGGTCGGCCGAGTTGAGGATCCGCGCACCCGGCACGTCGGCCACGCGCGCGATGAGCGCCGCCGCGTTGGCCGCGGCCGTGAGGTGGTCGACGGAGGCGCCGCGGTCGGCGAGCTCGACGGTCCCGGCGCCGCCGAGCATCCGCTCGACGATGCCGCGCGTGCGGGCGTTCCGCGCCCACCGGCCGTGCACCTTGGAGGGCCGGATCACCGTGACGGCGAGCCCGCTGTCGAGCGCCGCGCGCTCCACGGCCACCTTCGACGGCGCGTAGCCCTCGCGCGTGAAGGGGTCGGTGCCGGGCGCGGCGGGCGCGAGCGTGGGCGTCGACTCCGGCATCGGCACGGGGAAGCGCGGCGGCTCGTCGCCGTTGACGTGCCGGCCCTCCGCGTCGACGTGCACCGCGCGGGAGGACGCGACGACCACGGATCCGCTCGCCCGCATCACCGGGAGCAGCGCCTCGACGTCGGCCGCGGTGAAGGCCGCGAGGTCGACGAGCAGGTCGACCCCGTCGCCCGCGAGCCGCTCGATGCCGCGCGCGTCGGCGCGGTCGACCGCGTGGAAGCGGACGCCGAGCGCGGTCAGCTCGGCGGGCATGCCGAGCGGATCCCGGCCGGTCACGTCGACCGTCCAGCCGTCGCGCGCGAGCCGGGCGGCCGTCGCGCCGCCGATCGCGCCGGTGCCGCCGAGCAGGAGCGCGCGCCGCGCGGAGGGGGAGGAGGGCATGGTGGTCGAGCCTAGGGGCGGCCGGGGCGGCCGGAGTGGTCGGGGCGGCCGGGTCCGTCGCTAGGGTGGGCGCGATGATCCGCCTCGAGGAGCACGACCCGGCGTGGGCGGAGGCGTTCCGCGCCGAGGCCGAGCGGATCCGCGGGGCCGCCGGCGACGCGCTCACGGCCGTCGAGCACATCGGCAGCACGGCCGTGCCGGGCCTCCGCGCCAAGCCCGTCCTCGACCTGGCCGCCGCCGCCGCACCGGGCGTCGACCCGTTCGGGCTCGACCCGGAGCTGCATCCGCTCGGCTACGCGCAGCACCGCACCGGCCCGCGGAACCACGGCGTGCACGTGCGGATGGCGGGTGGCGTGCGGACGCACATCCTCCACGTGTTCGCGGCCGAGACGTGGGCGACGTGCCCGCAGCGCCTCCTCCGCGACCGGCTCCTGCGCGATCCCGACGCCCGGCGCCGCTACGACGCGCTCAAGGCGCGGCTCGCCGCGACCGCCGAGGACGGGCTCGCCTACACGGCGGGCAAGACCGCCCTCGTGGAGGAGCTGGTGAACGCCGAGCGCGCCGACCGCGGACTGCCGCCGGTGCGGGTCGGCGACAAGTGACGCGGGGCGCGCACCCGTGCGCCAGGATGTGCGCATGCCCCTCCACGACTCCGAGGCCCGCCTGATCGACGCGGCCGAGGCGCTCGCCCGGACGCTGGGCGCCGACCCGGACCACACCATGGCGGCCGCGGCCCTCGACGCGGCGGGCCGCATCCACCTCGGCGTCAACGTGCTGCACTTCACGGGCGGACCGTGCGCGGAGCTCGTCGCGCTGGGCGCTGCCGTCGCGGCGCACGCCGGACCGCTCGTGGCGATGGCGGCCGTGGGCGACGGCGGTCGCGGCGTCGCCCCGCCGTGCGGTCGCTGCCGCCAGGTGATGCTGGACCTCCAGCCCGGCATCCGCGTGGCCGTGCCCGGTGCCGACGGGCCGGAGATGGTCGCGATCCGCGACCTGCTGCCGGTCTCGTACGCGCGACCCGAGGAGTAGCCGACCCCTTCCGGATCCGGTTCGGCGGGCGCGCGCCGCAACGGCGGCCAGTGGTGGAGAGCTCCGGAAATCGAACCAGACGAGGCGCCCCGATAGGCGCGCTCCCCGAACAGCACACAACCTATCGCATCCGCCGTCGCTCGCCGGTCCGCGGATCGGGAGAGGACGACGCGGTCCCGCGTCACCCGACGGTGCGCACCCGGACCGTCTCGCCGTCGGCCTCCAGCTCGAAGGTCAGCGTGGTGCCGAGCGGGAACGCGTCGCGGAGCTCCTGCGGCTGGTCGGCCGTGATGACGATCGCGGTGCGGGCGGGGACGGCGCCGGTCGCGCAGCCGGCCGGACCGCTCACCGCCCCGTCCTGCTCCGCGGGCCCGGCGACCAGGCAGATCTCCTCGACCCCCGTGGACGACTCGATCATCGGCACGCGCGCCACCGAGATCCCGTGGAACGGCGCGAACAGCGATCCCTTCGCGATGGTTCCGGTGTCGACCGACAGGTAGGTCGCGTTGTCGGGCACCGGCGGCGGCTCCAGCGCGAGCTCCGCGACCGTGTCGCGATCGTCGTCGAGCCACCACGCGGTCGCGCCCGCGGAGGCGAGCGCGGCGATCACGACCGAGGCGGCCCACACGGCGGCGAGGCGCGGGCGGATGCGCGGCCGGCGCGCACCGTGACGCGGCGGCGCGTCCGCGGGTCCGCCGTCGCGGGCGTCGTCGACGTGCGGGTCGTCGTCGGTGCCCGGGTCATCCGTGCGCGGATCGTCGCCGTCGCCGGCCTCGGGATCCGCCGTCCGCTCGCGTCGCGCGCGCCCGCGCCCCTCCAGCTCCCGGAGCCGCGCGAGCGCGTCGGCGTCGCCCGGTTCCGCGTCCGGCCCGAAGACCCGGCGGCGCAGCTCCACGAGCTCCGCGATCTCCGCGCGCCGGTCGTCGTCGTCCATCCCCGCATCGTGTCACGGGGCGCCGGGATCCGCTCAGCAGGCGGCGAACGCGTATCCGTCCTCGCTCGCCGGCACCAGGTCGCGGTCGCGCACGATGGCGCGGGGCGCGGGGTCCAGCGCCAGGATCCGCGCGCACGCGCCCTCGACCGTGTCGCGCAGGTCGTCGGTGTACTCGACGTCGAGCACGTGCGGTCCGTAGACGGCCGTGTACGCCGCGCACTCCTTCCAGCGGTCGCACTCCTCGGCGATGGCGAAGTCGAAGCCGGCTTCGTCCCGGCCGCGCGCGCCGATGTCGGTGGTGTTCTTCTGCGCGACGGCGAGGCCCCGCCCGTGCGCGTGATCCACGAGCAGGGTCGCGAGGGCGAGCGCGTCGTCCTCGTCGAGCGCCCCCTCGGACCTGTTCCACGAGTCGAGGTTGTCGAACTCCACGGCCTGGAAGCCGGCGTCGGCGCAGCGATCGACCGCCGTCGCCTGCCGGGCGGCGATGGCCGTGCGCTTCGCGGCGGTCGAGGTGTCGAGGAGGAACTCGTCGTCCCAGTTCGGGTCGACGAGCGGCCCGTCGTCGCCCTGCACCAGGAGGTCGTCGGGCCAGGTCTCGCCCGGCTGCGTCTGGAACCCGTTGACGTAGCAGACGCCGTACGCGCCCGCGGCGGGCTCGTCCGTGCTGTCGCGCACGACGATGCCCGCGCCCGCGGGCACGGGGGAGGCGCCGCCGAGCTGGTAGTCGAAGCCGGTCCCCACGGGCGGGAGGGTGATGCCCACGGTGGTCTCCGTCGCGAGCACGCCGGTCGCCGGGGCCGAGCGGGCCTCGCCGGTCGGGGCCGAGGCCGGGCGCGGATCCGCGGACGCGCAGCCTGACAGGGCGACGAGAGCGGCGGTCACGAGGGCGGCGGAGAGGAGGGGGCGCATGACCCGACCCTAGGCGGGTCGATCCGCCGTGCCCACCACCCGGAAGCGCTCCATGACGATCTCGGTGTCGTCGTCGAGGCGGAACCCCGCGGGCAGCTCCGCCACGACCTCGGGCGACGTCCAGAACTCCTCGTGGCCGTCCCGCCACTCGGCGACCGTCGTGAAGCCCTCACCCTCGTCCACCGCGTGCGCGAGCGGCACGTCGGCCAGCCGGCGGATCTCCACGGCCGTCGTCTCGGTCACGAGCACCGGCCGCCCCTCCGAGTCGATGACGGTGCCGCGGGATCCGACGACCGGCAGCTCCTCGCCGTCGACCGCGTACTGGATGAGCAGCGAGCTCGTCGAGGTCTTCTCGCCCGACACGATCGCCGCCACGAGCTGATCCCGCAGCGGCCCCGGGAACGCGAACTCGACGGTCGGGAGGTCGGACTCGGGCGTCGTCGTCATGCACCGATCGTAGGAGCGCACGGCCGACGTCCCCTCCGCCTCCCCGGACGCCGCGCGCTCGCCGGGCCAGGGTGGAAGGGACCCCACGACCGACCAAGGAAGGCGCATCGCATGAGCGAGATCCGCAACGGCGGCAACCAGTACGAGATCCAGGACCCGATCGCGCAGTACCCGTCCCCGCCGTTCCCGCAGCAGGAGCAGACGGGCCCAGGCGACGAGCTGAGATTCGAGCCGACCCCCGACCACGGCCAGGACAGCTACGTCGGCTTCGGCCGCCTGAAGGGCCGCAAGGTGCTCATCACGGGCGCCGACTCCGGCATCGGCAAGGCCGTCGCCATCGCGTTCGCGCGCGAGGGCGCCGACATCGCGCTCAACTTCCTCGACGAGGAGCTCGAGGACGCGCGCGACACCGCGTCCACCATCGAGGCCGACGGGCGCACCGCCGCGCTCGTGCCCGGCGACATCTCCGACGAGACGACCTGCCAGGACATCGTCCAGGCCTCGGTCGACGCGCTCGGCGGCCTCGACTGCCTCGTGATGGTGGCCGGCTACCAGCGCAACGAGGACGACATCCTCGACCTCGACTCCGAGCAGCTCGACCGCACGATGAAGACGAACGTCTACTCGCTGTTCTGGCTGAGCAAGGCCGTGATCCCGCACCTGCCCAAGGGCGGCAGCATCATCACGACCAGCTCGTCGCAGGCGTACCAGCCGAGCCCCGACAAGATCGACTACGCCGTCTCGAAGGGCGCGATCCGGAACTTCACGCAGGGGCTCGCGCAGCAGCTCGCGCCGAAGGGGATCCGCGTCAACTCGGTCGCGCCCGGCCCGTTCTGGACGGTGCTGCAGCCCGTCGGCCAGTCGGCGTCGGACGTCGAGGAGTTCGGATCCCAGTCGGTCTACGGCCGCCCCGGCCAGCCGGCGGAGATCGCGGCGACGTACGTGTTCCTCGCGAGCCAGGAGTCGAGCTTCACGAGCGGCGAGACGATCGCGGTCACGGGCGGCACGCCCGTCCACTAGGGCGGATCCGCGGAACCGCGCGGCGCGGCGCACGGACGTCGGCCGCCGCGCGGCGGGGCGCGTCAGAACAGGCGCACCCCGTCGCGGGGCGCGTCCCCGCGGGTCGCGTCCCCGCCGGTCGCGTCCCCGCGGGTCGCTCCGCGCGGGGCGGGCTCGCCGGGCACGCCCTCCACAGGCCGCTCGGTGCGGAGGACGGCGGGTCCCACCGTGAGGATCCCGTCCCCGAGCGGCTCGCAGCGCACGCCGCCCCGGCCGCGCAGCGCGCGGAAGGCGCCGGGCGCGAGCATCACGTCCATCCACGCGCACGGGTTCGCGGGCCGGTGCCCCTGGAACTCCACGGGTCCGTCGCCCGAGTCGAGGCTGAAGCGCATGCCGCGGAGCGCGTCGACGGGGGCGCCGCGGAGCAGCACGTTCCGCCGCGTCTCGACCGGATCCAGTCCGCTCTCGACACCGAGCTCCTCCGCCACGCGCTCCACCGCCTCGACCGCCATCACCGTGACCGCGGCTGTGCGGTGCGCGCGCTGGCCGAAGTAGCGGTCGCCTACGATTCCGAGGCCGGCCCGGATCCGCACGCTGCGGCGCGACGGGGGCTCTCCCGGCTCGTCCCGAGGGCCGTCCGCCGGCCGCCCCTCGAGGCGGTGCACGGGGGAGGCCACGAGGTGCGCGATCTCCACGCGGCGCTCGTGGGGCAGATCGGTCATCCATCGACCCTACGGCCCCCCTTATCACGGGGTACAGGCGTCCGGGGCGGATCCTCCACCGCCGGTTAGGATCGACGAGCGGCACGGGGATGACCGCAACCGGGGGGTCACGTGAGCGAGCAGGCCCCCTCCGCCGTACGGCGCGATCGTGCCTCCCGCCTCCCCGCCGCGCTCCGCAGCATGACGCTCTCGAAGCCGCTGCACGCGCAGATGCCCTTCATCCTGAGCCTCGCGGTCGTCGGGCTCGTCGCGGGCCTGGGCGACCTCGCCTCGGTGGCCGACCCGGGGTTCGTGGTGGGCGCCGTGATCGCGGTCCTCGTCACGGTGGCCGCCGCGGCCGTGCCGTGGCACCGCGTCGACGGGGGCTGGGTCGCGCTCCTGCCGATGCTCGACTTCGTCGCGCTCGCCCTCTGCCACGACGCCATCCGCGCGCAGGTGCCGTCGACGTCGTTCCTCCTCGTCTTCCCCGTCGTCTGGCTCGCGTACGCGTTCGCGCTGCACGTGCTCTGGCTGGGCGCCATCGGCACGGCGGTGGTCCTCGCGCTCCCCTTCATCCGATCCGGCTCGCTGCCCTCGAACACCACCGAGTGGTCGCACCTCGTCGTGCTGCCCGTCGTGATGCTGCTCGTCGCCGTCGCCGTGAACCTCCTCGCGCAGCAGCTGTTCCGACAGCACGCGCGCCTGGAGGAGATCGAGCGCGAGCTGACCGCCACGCTCGACGACCTGCAGCAGCGGAACACGATCATCGACGGCGTGCTCGACGCCATCGACGACACGGTGGTGGTGCTCGACCCGACCGGGCGGATCATGCTGCGGAACCGGGCGTCGGTGGAGCTGATGACGCTCGCCGACCCCCTCGACCCGGCCGACCCGATCATCGGCGGCCTGGTCTACGAGGAGGACCGCACCACGGTCGTGCCGCCCGAGCGGCAGATGGTCGCGCGGGCCCGCGCGGGCGAGGCCATGGCGCGGCAGGTGTACTGGGTGGGCGACGGCGGCGCGCAGAAGGCCGTGCTCGCCTCCGTCTCGCCGCTCGTCGCCGCGGACGGGCGCTCCCTCGGCATGGTCGTCGTGAGCACCGACGTCACGGCCCTCGCCCTGGCCGTCACCGAGCGCGAGGAGTTCGTGGCGAGCGTCTCGCACGAGCTGAAGACGCCGCTCACCTCGATCCTCGGCTACATCGAGCTCATCGCCGACGACCTGGTCGAGGACGACCTGGAGGACCGCATCACGGCGGCCCGCCTCGCCATCGTGGAGCGCAACGCGCAGCGCCTCCTCGGCCTCATCGGCGACCTGCTCACGGCGGCGCAGCACCGGCTCGCCGTGAACCGCAACCTCGTCGACGTCGGCGAGATCGTGGAGAACGCGCTCGACGTGATCCGGCCGCACGCGCGCTCGAGCGGCGTCGCGCTCGTGGAGCCCGAGTACGAGGAGCTCGTCGCCGAGGTGGACGCCGTGCGCATCGGCCAGGTGCTCGACAACCTCCTCAGCAACGCGGTGAAGTACACGCCGGAGGGCGGCACGGTCACGACCGAGGTCGGCGTGGAAGGCGACCAGCTGCACCTCTGCGTGAGCGACGACGGCGTGGGCATGTCCGAGGACGACACGGCCCAGCTCTTCACGCGCTTCTTCCGCACCAGCTCCGCGCGCGCCAGCACGGTCGCGGGCGTCGGGCTCGGCCTCAGCATCACGCGCTCCATCGTCGACGCGCACGACGGGCGGATCGAGGTGGAGAGCGCCGTGGGCGTCGGCACCACCATGCGGGTCCGGATCCCGCTCCGCGTCCGGCCGCCGGCCCCGGGATCCTGAGCCCCGGCGTGACCCGCCTCGGTCCGCCCTGCCATGGGCGCGCCGACTTGAGCTGATCTTGTCCACAACTTGAGTCGAACCGGCATGCGGCGCTGGCAGGCTCGTGCCACGGCGGGCCTCCCACCCGTCCGACACGAGCGATCGAAGGACCGGATGACCCCCCACGACCACCCCGCGAGCGGCACCCGAGCCGCGCGCACCGGGTGCCGTACCGGGTACGCGGATGCGCTGACGGTACCCGCCGTCGGCCTGGCCGGTCCTTCCGCTCCGCTCGTCGGCGGCCGGGCGTGAACGCCCATGCCGCCCGTGCCCCGCAGCTCCCCCCGCTCCTCGACGTCCGCGTCCTGGAGCAGCTGCTGGTCGAGCTGTCGGACGTGCCCGGTCCCGCCCGACTGTCCGTCGTCCCCCCGACGGACACCCCCGCTGCGTCTCCCGGCGTACCCGCACCAGGAGACGTGACCCCGCAGCGCGGCCACCCCGAGCCGCGCCGCGGGAACCCGTCGTCCGGATCCCCCCGTCCGGACGACCGCCTCGCGTCCCGTGGTGCCCCCGCACCGGGACGCGGGCAGGCGCCGGCCGGGTCCCCCCGCCCGGTCGGCGCCCCCTCGCGCGCGCTGCAGGCCGCCGAGCCGCACGCGCTCCCGGACGCCGAGCACGCCTGCATCGCCTTCCTGCGCTTCTACGTCGACCTGTGGCCGAGCCGCTGGGACCGCCTCGCTCAGGCGGTGGCCGACGGCGACCGCGACGCGGCCCTCGACGCCTGCCTCAGCGTCAAGTCCTCGGCCGCGATGGTGGGCGCGCTCCGCCTGAGCGCGGCGGCCGCCCAGCTCGAGTCGGCCATCCGCGGCGGGCGTCCGGAGGCGGCGCGGTTCCTCCTCGCCGGCATCGGCGAGACGGGGGAGCGGAGCATGGACGCGATGCGGTCCTGGATCCGCGCCTCGTCCGGGGCCGCGCCCGACTGAGGCCGCCCCACCAGACCCGTGCCCGCGGCCGACCCGACGGTCGAGGTGCACGCCCGACCGGCTCCCGCGACAGGCCGGATCGGATGACGGGACCGGGATCCCACCCGAGGGGACCCCGATCCACGGCGCAGCCGCCGCGGAGCCCACCGGCTCCGCGGCGGCCTCGCGCGCCCGCGTCCGGTCGCCCCGGTGTCAGTCGCGCGGCGGCGCGAGCCGGTAGCCGACGCCGCGCACCGTCTGGACCCACCGCGCCTGACGCGGATCGTCGTGCAGCTTCCGGCGGAGGTTGCCGAGGTGCACCTCGACGGCGCGCTCCTCCGGCTCGGTGGAGGAGGAGACGGCGTACGGGCCGCCGCGGATGTCCCGCACGAGGTCGCCCTTGGTGCGCACCCGGCCGCCGCTCGCGAGGATGGAGGCGAGCAGGTCGAACTCCGTGCGGGTGAGGTCGACCTGCTCGCCGTCGACCGTGACGTGGCGGGTGCCCCCGTCGAGCACGAGGCCGTTGTGGCGGAGGACGTCGGCGTCCGGGGCGTCGTCGGGCGCGGCGTCGGTGGGGAGCGCGGGCGACACCGTCGTGGTGGTGGCGAACGCGGCGGGCTGGACGGGCTCGTCCGCGGGATCCGCGGCGTCGGCGGCCGGGGAGGCGGGAGCCGCCGGAGCCGCGGGGGAGTCGCCGCCGCCGCGCGGGCGCCGCATCATCGCCGAGATGCGGGCGCGGAGCTCGCGCGGCCGGAAGGGCTTCACGATGTAGTCGTCGGCGCCGGCCTCGAGGCCGAGCAGGGTGTCGACCTCCTCGCCCTGCGCCGTGAGCATGACGATGTACGCGTCGCTCACGAGGCGGATCCGGCGCGCGGCCTCGAAGCCGTCGAAGTCGGGCAGGCCCACGTCGAGCGTGATGACGTCGGGCGCGACCTCAGCGGCGAGGCGGACGCCCTCGGACGCGGTCCCGGCGGAGTGCACCGCGAAGCCGCCCTGGCGCAGGACCACCTCGAGCAGCTGGCGGATGTCGCCGTCGTCCTCGATGACCAGAGCCACTCGTCCGCTGTCCACTACGCCCCCTCGCATGCCGCGTGGTGCGGCCGATCCCCCGGATCCGCGTCGCGCGCGTCCGGCCTCCCACGCTAGCGGAACGGCGGTGCGGCGCCCGCGCCGCCGGAGCGCCCGCTCGGGACAGGTGTATGGCGGCTCCCGGGTCAGGTGACGGGCGAGGATCCGGGCACGGCCACGAGCACGAGCACCGCGCCGAGGACGTACGCCGCGAGCGACGCGGCCACCCCGATCAGGAGCACGAGCCACGGCCGGGTGCGCCCCCGGATCATGCCGACGAGGGCGACGAGGAGCGCGATGCCCGTGAGGAGCAGCGGGCCGGCGACGGCGAGCCCGTAGCCGAGCGTGAACAGGGTATCGTCGCAGACGTACGCGTCCACGTCGCAGGCGTCGGTGACGAAGATGAGGCCCAGTCCGTACGCGGCCACGGCCCCGCCGATCAGGGCGGCCACGAGCATGCCGACCGCGGTGGTGACGAGCACGCGGCGGTCCACCCGGCGGATCCAGCGCGGCAGCCAGGCGGGGCCCGGCAGGTCCTCGTCGCGGCGGTCGCGGGCGGCGTCGCGGCGGTCGCGGGCGGCGTCGCGCGCGACGTCCCGCTCCGACGGGCGGCGGATGACCTCGGTCTCGGCCGGGTCCCGGACCGTCCGGCGCGGGACGGCCGGGACGGCCGCCTTCGGCGGAGTCGGCAGGCGTCGGGCGCGGGCGGGCGCGACGGCGGAGCGGCGTCCGCGGTCGGCGCGGCGACCGCGCTCGGGGGTCGCGTCGTCGTCGGAGGTCACGCCACGAGACTACGGGGCACGCCCCTGGGCGCCGGAATCGGAATCGGGAGCGGCCATCGGCTCGCGACTCCGGCCGGGGCCGCGGCGCGGATCAGAAGATCATCGGCCGGTCGTCGTCGAGCTCGGTCTCCACGTCGAGGTCGACGGCCACCGGCACGTGGTCGCTCGGGCCGTCGCCCTTGCGCTCGTCGCGGTGGATGCGGGGCGCGTCCACGAGCTCCGCGAACCGCGCGCTGCCGAGGATGAAGTCGATCCGCATGCCCTCGTCGCGCGGGAACCGCAGCTGCTGGTAGTCCCAGTACGTGTAGCCCTCGGGGATCGACGGGCGCACGACGTCGGCGAGCCCGGCCTCGAGGAACGCGGCGAACGCGGCGCGCTCGGGCTCCGAGGTGTGCGTCTTGCCCTCGAAGAGCGCCGGATCCCACACGTCGGTGTCGAGCGGCGCCACGTTCCAGTCGCCCATGAGCGCGAGCGGCGTCTCCGGATCCGCCGCGAGCCAGGCGCGCGTGTCGGCAGCCAGCGCCTCGAGCCACTCGAGCTTGTAGGAGTAGTGCGGGTCGTCGAGCCCGCGGCCGTTGGGCACGTAGAGGCTCCACAGGCGGATGCCCGCGACGGTCGCGCCCATCGCGCGTGCCTCGAGCGGCGGCTGGCCGGTCGCGTCGGGCTTGCCGAACCTCGGCATCCCCTCGAACGTCGTCACGACGTCCTCGAGCGGCAGGCGGCTCGCGATCGCGACGCCGTTCCACTGGCTGAGGCCGTGCACGGCGACCTCGTAGCCGGCCTCCTCGAACGCCGCCATGGGGAACTGCTCGGGCTTGCACTTGATCTCCTGCATGGCCAGCACGTCGACGTCCTCGCGCACGAGCCAGTCGACGACGCGCCCCACGCGGGTGCGGATGGAGTTGACGTTCCAGGTGGCGACGCGCATGCGTCCACGGTACCGGGAGCGGGGGACCGGCCCGGCCGCGCGCGTGCCCGGTCGACAGAACACACGGACTGTCGGTCGTCTCCGTTATTGATGAGGGGCATGAGCAGATGGGCGGATCCCCAGAACATGGTCGTGGCGATCGGACCCGGAGGGACCGCGATCGACATACGCAGACCTGGGCAGTATGACCGCTGGCATTCCACGGAGTCCCGCGAAGGCCTGAGATGCATGGACTGCGATCGACCTGTGCACCCGAGGCGTCTTCATCGAGGGACGTCTTCTCAACGCGACATCCTGGCCCACACACCGCGACCGGACGAGGGCCCGGGCCTCGCGGAGGAGCAGTGTGCGGAGATGCGCGGAAGACGACGAGGGGGAGGGTGGAAGAGGGCGCTGGTCTCCGCCGTCGACGAGCATGCGCGCTCCCTCGGATACGAGACCGTCGTCGCGCCGAAGTTGGCGGCGGGGCATGTCGATCTCCTTGTGCGCACGCCGCAGGTACTTCACCTCATCCGAATCGAGCTGGAGAACGTCGAGGGGGAGGAAGCTGCCCGCGAGCACGACATCATCCGGCGGTACAGGGAGCCCCAGCGCTCCACCAGGGTTCTATGGCTGACATACGACTGCCATTGGGTCGACACGCGCATCCCCGCGTTCGGAGTGCGGCTCGTGACCGACACCTCCCGGCCGGAGGACGCGCTCGACGTCGGCGGCCTGAGCGCGATAGTCGACGCCGGGATCCTCCAGCCCGATCGGCATCAGATGCTGCGTCAGCCCGCAGTCAGTCAGTTCGGGCTAGCGCTCGTGCTCCAGCAGTACCTGGCAGGGAAGCTCCACCACGACATCGCCGGTGGCGTGGAGCGCACGGCCTATTACGGCTGGGCCAGCACCGGTAAGTGGCTTCAGATGATGCAGGCGCTCGTGCGTCGGAACCGTGCTCTGGGCAGAGAGATCCGAGACAGGATCGAGGAGCGTGACGCTGCCCTTCGCTCCGCCTCGATCGTTGAAGGAGATCTCGCGAAAGCGACATGTCGCCTTGACGAGATGAAGATCGAGCTTGCGACGAGAGAGCAGCAGCTTGCGACGAGAGAACAGCAGCTCGCGGCGAGAGATCAGCAACTCGCGGCGCTGGAAAGACGGCATTCGCAAGCAAAGGACTGCCTCAGGGCAGTGGAGGTGCTGCGCGGCACTACTTTCGGGCGTATTTATCTCCGCCGAGTCTCCGTGTACGCGGAGAAACCGTCGGACTAGCTGGTGTCACCCTCTGACGACGTCCTCGTGATCAGCCGATGCTGCCGACGCGCACCGTGACGGTCGCGAGCGCCGCGGCGTCCGCGCCGACGGCCTCGGCGAGGCGCGCGCGGATCGCGTCGACGGCGGCGCGCGCGGTGTCGCTGGCGCGGCCCGCCGCATCCACCGCGATGGACGCCTGCACGAGCACGGTGCCCTCGCCGGTCTCGACGGTGACGAGCTGCTCGGCCGCGGTCGAGGACCCGGCGACGACGCCCTCCACCACCTGCCGGGCGGCCAGCAGCACGGGGGAGCGCGGCGCGAACACGTCGGCCACGCCCGGGACGCCGCGGAGCACGGCGGTGAGGTCGCGGGACAGGGCGGCGGGGTCCGGGAGCGGGCCGGTGCCGGGCGCCGCGGACGCGTCGTCGTCGAGGGTCATCGTGCTGCCTCCTCCTCGGGCGCGGGTGGCGCCTGCACGTCCACCACGGTCACGTCGATGCCCTCGATGCGCAGCTCGGTGTGCCGGAGCAGGGCCGCGTGGACCCGCTCGCGCACGCGCTGCGCCAGCTCGGGCAGCGGATCCCCCCACACGACGCTCATGGTGAGCGCGACCCGGACCGGCTCGCCGGCGCGCGTCACGTCCCCGTCGAGCGTGCAGCGGCCGATGAGCACGCCCGGCACCTCGTCGCCCGCCTGCCGCACGAGGGTGCGCACGGCGCCCTCGGTGAGCGCGAGGCTGACCCCCGGATCCGGGTGGGAGAGCGGGATGTCGCGTCCGGCGCGCGACTCGCGGCTGATGTGCGCGAGCACGCCGCGGAAGAAGTCGTCGCCCGGGGCCTCGGCCTCCTCGGCCTCGGCCTCCACGAGCTCGCGGCCGA
The DNA here is from genome assembly GCF_001618005.1 of Clavibacter tessellarius. Taxonomy (GTDB): domain Bacteria; phylum Actinomycetota; class Actinomycetes; order Actinomycetales; family Microbacteriaceae; genus Clavibacter; species Clavibacter tessellarius_A. Next base: position 4,478 of record NZ_LQXA01000007.1, on the reverse strand, counting down.
GGTCGCGCATGTGCTCGAGGGCGCGGAGCGCGTTGCGGATGTCGGGGTCGTCCTCGTACGCGGCGATGCGCGGGGTGCGCCCGCGGTCGAGGTAGTCGGCGAGGGCAGCCATGTCGAGGGGCTCGCCGTCGGCGTCGAGGGCGGGTCCCCCGTGCGGTCCGGTGCCGCTCATCGCCACGCCTCCATGCTCGTCATCACCGTGGTGCGCGCCCGGGACAGCCGGCCGCGGATGGTCGAGGGCGTCGCGCCCAGCCTCTCGGCGATCTCCTCGTAGGAGAAGCCTCCCACCTCGCGCAGCATCCACACCTCGCGCTGCTCGCGCGGCAGGGCGTCGAGGACGACCGCCAGCGCGCGCATCTGCGACGACGTCTCGGCATCGCGCTCCGGCGAGGTGAGCCGGTCGGCGATCTCGTGGTCGTCGATGTCGTCGGCGGGGCGGCGCGCGCGGATCCGGTCGAGGGACTTGCGGCTGACGATCTGCAGCAGCCAGCTCTTCACGCGGTCCGGCTTCTCGAGCGTGGGCAGCCGGTCCCACGCGGTGATGAGCGCCTCCTGCACCGCGTCGTCCGCGTCGGCGCGGGATCCGGTGAGCCGGATGGCGAAGGCCCGCATGTAGGAGGCGTGCCGGCGGACCAGGACCTCGAAGGCCCGGGTGTCGCCGTCGGCCGCGCGCTCGGCGAGGATCCCGTCGCCCGCGTCCTGCAGGGAGGAGGAGAGGGCCATGCCGTACCTCCGTGTGCGCTGGGAGACGAGCCGGATCCGGGTCCGGTCCGTGACGAACCGGGGACGAGCCGCGTCTGATCCATGAGTACCACAGCAGACGCCCGTCCGACGGGCCCCGACGGTGAGGAACCGCATGAGCGACACGAACCCCAGCACCAGCCCCAGCACTCCCACTCCCACCCCCGCTCCCACCCCGGCCGACGTCACGCGCGTCGCGCCGGCATCCTCCGGCACCGTCTCCTCCGGGGCGCTCGCCGAGGGCGACACGGTCGTCGCCGACGGCGTCGTCGCGAAGGTCGCGGGCCTCGCGATCCGCGACATCCCCGGCGTGCACGCGCTCGGCGGCGGCGCGGCCCGCGTCATCGGCCAGCTCCGCGACCGCATCGGCCAGACCGACCTCACGCAGGGCGTCTCGGTCGAGACCGAGGAGTCCGGCGTCGCGTTCCAGGTGACGCTCGTCGCCGAATACGGCGTGCCGCTCCAGCAGGTCGCCGCCGACGTGCGCGCCGCCATCACGGACGCCGTCACCGAGCTCGTGGGCCGGCCGGTCACGCGGGTCGACGTGACGATCGCCGACATCGTGCTGCCGGGCGAGGGCTCCGACGACGACGCCGAGGCGCCCGCGGTCTGAGCCGTCCGCACCGCCCGACAGGCCGTCGATCCCCGCGATCGGCGGCCCGTCGTCGTGCGCGGGCGCGATGGTCTCCGATCCGGCGGGCGTACCGTCGGGGGATGACCGACGACACCGCTGCCGCGCCCGCCTCCGCCCCCGCATCCGACGGGCCGCCCCGCGTGGCGCTGCTCGGCACCGGCGTGATGGGCTCCGGCATGAGCCGCTCGATCCTTCGCGCGGGCCTCCCGCTCACGGTCTGGAACCGCAGCGCCGAGAGGGCCGCGCCCCTCGCGGACCACGGCGCGACCGTCGCGGAGAGCGCCGCCGACGCGGTGCGCGACGCCGACATCGTGGTGGTCATGCTGTTCGACCAGGACGCCGTGCTCGAGGTCCTCGCCGACGTCGCGCCCGCGCTCCGCCCCGGCGCCGTGGTGCTCCAGTCGTCCACCGTGGGCGTCGAGGGCACCCGCCGGATCGCCGCGCTCGCCGCCGAGCACGGCATCCGGTTCGTGGACGCGCCCGTCCTCGGCACGCGCGGCCCCGCCGAGCAGGGCCTCCTCGTGCACCTCGTCTCCGGATCCGAGGACGACCTCGCCGTCGCGCGCCCCGTCCTCGAGGCGACCGGCTCGCGCACGGTGGTCGCCGGGTCCACCGCCGGTCCCGGATCCGCCCTCAAGCTCGCCTGCAACGCCTGGATCGCGTCCATCACCGCTGCGACGGGCCAGTCGCTCGGCCTCGCGCAGCTGCTCGGCGTCGAGCCGCGCCTCTTCCTCGACGCGATCGCGGGCGGCGCCGCCGACACCCCGTACGCGCACCTCAAGGGCGGGTCGATGCTCGCGGGCGAGCTCGCGCCGTCGTTCGCGCTCGACGGCCTGCTCAAGGACGTGACGCTCATGCTCGCCGCGCTCGACGGCGCCGACGCGCACGACTTCGACACCGCGATGCTCGAGGCGCTCCGCGAGACGTACGCGGAGGCGTCCGCCGCGGGCCACGGCGGCGACGACGTGGCGGCGGTGGGCACGGTGTTCGGCCTGCCGACCGCATCCGGCAGCTGATCCGCGTCGCGTCGCGCCCGCCCGTCGCACCTGTCGGCGCGGGCCCCCGCCCGTAGGATCGGCTGCGTGACGACCTCCGACGCGCGCCAGCAGCTCATCGCCCACATCAAGGAGGACGCCGTCTTCCACGGCGACTTCACCCTGACGAGCGGCAAGAAGGCGACCTACTACGTCGACCTGCGCCGCGTGAGCCTCGACCACCGCGTCGCGCCGCTCATCGGGCGGGTCATGCTCGACCTCATCGCCGAGGTGCCCGACGTCGCCGCCGTCGGCGGGCTGACCATGGGCGCGGATCCCATCGCCGCCGCGATCCTGCACCAGGGCGCCGCGGTCGGCCGCGGCTACGACGCGTTCGTCGTCCGCAAGGAGCCCAAGGACCACGGCCGCGGCCGCCAGGTCGAGGGGCCCGACCTCCAGGGCAAGCGCGTCATCGTCGTCGAGGACACCTCCACCACCGGCGGATCCCCGCTGAAGGCCATCGAGGCGCTCGAGAAGGTGGGCGCGGAGATCGCCGCGGTCGCCGTGGTCGTCGACCGCTCGACCGACGCCCGCGCGGTCATCGAGGCCGCCGGCCACCGCTACCTCTACGCCATCGGCCTCGAGGACCTGGGGCTCGCGTAGTGGACGGGCAGGCGCCTCCCGGCGGCGGATCCGGCCGCGACCGCGACCGCGACGACGACCCCTTCGCCGTCCGTCCCGCGACGGACGCCGACCGGGAGCGGCCCGTCCGCCCGCTGGCGCCGACCGGCTGGGGCGGCATCGAGGGCGTCGAGCCCGAGCCCGCCGACCGCGACGACGCGGAGCAGGCGGAGGCCGATGAGATCGCCGCCGCGCAGGAGGAGGGCATCGACCCCGCTCCCGCCGACGCGCCGCAGGCCCCGGCGGACGACATCCTCGCCGGCATCGCCCCGCTCGACGCGACCGAGGACGCCGACCGGATCGCCCCGCTCGACCAGGCGGACGCCTCCGCCGAGGCCGACCCCGCTGACGACGCGCCCGGCCCGGCGCCCGAGCCGGAGATCGCCGCGGCACCCGGCATCGCCGACGAGCTCGAGTTCGCGGGCGAGCCCGACCCCGGGTACGTCCCGGCGCCCGTGGACCTGCCCGCCGGGACCGTGCCGGCGGATGCGCCGCCGTCCGATGCCACGCTGCCGGATGCGCCGACGTCCGACGCGCCGCCGTCCGGCGAGGTGCTGTCCGGCGAGCTGGAGTCGGATCCCGAGCCCGTCGACGACGCGACCGCCGAGCTCGTGCTCGAGCCCATCGCGGACGGGGACGGCGTCGAGCGCCTCCCGGAGCCCGATGCCGACGGCGCCGTGGAGTCCGCCGTGGTGGACGCCGAGCTCGTCGAGGAGCCGGCCGCCGAGATGCCCGCGGAGACGCCCGCCGACGACCTCGTGGACCTCACGCCCCGCGTCGACGAGGGCCTCGACGAGGACGCCGGGGTCGTCGACGATCCGGTGGGCGCGGCGGATGCCGCCGGCCGCGCCGACCCCGCGGGGCCGGCCGCGATCGAGGCGGCGCACGACGGGGACGCCGAGCCTGCCGCTGCCGCTGGTGACGCAGAGGAGCGCGACGACGCCTCCGCCCCGCTCGCGCCCGCCGCCGCGGCTGCGCGTGCCGCCGCCATGGCGTGGGCCGCCGGTGCCCCGGTGGCGGCGCCCGCTCCGGCCGAAGCCGCCGCTGCCGCTGTCGCCGCTGTCGCCCCGGCGGACGTCGCGTCGTCGGGCCCCGCTCCCGTCGCGGACGGGGCCCGCCTGTCCGACGGCGATCCCGCCCCGGCCGACGCCGACGAGCACCGTGACGCCCCGGGCTCGCCCGTCGCCGACGACCGTGACGACCGCGATCCCGTCGCGTCCGACGCCGAGCCCGTCGACGCCATCGCGCTCCTCTTCGGCGACGTCGACGAGGACGAGGACGCAGGCCGCCGCGTCAGCGACCCCGACCATCCCGAGCAGGACGGCGATGAGGACCGCACGCGCGTCCTCCCGACCGTCGGCGCGGTCGGCGCGGCCGCCGCAGTCGCCGGTGCCGCCGCCCCGGCCGCGCACCCGGACCGCGACGCCCCCACGGTCGCCGTGCCCGCG
>NZ_LQXA01000006.1 GCF_001618005.1 Clavibacter tessellarius | reverse complement strand
GCGCCGAGCGCCGCGCCGGTCGCCGACGCGACCCCCGCCGAGGCGCCCTCCGTCGCCGAGGACGCCGCAGCCGCTGCGGCCCCCGCGCCGCAGGAGCCGGAGGCGCCCGCCCGCGCGCTCCCGTCCCTCTCCGTCTTCTTCCAGGCGCCGGACATCGCGCCGCTGCCGCCCCGCCGCGAGCGGGACGACCGCCGCGACGACCGCCGCGACGACCAGGACGACGACCTCGAGCGCGACGAGCGCCCGTCGCGCTCCTCCCGCCGCGGCGGTCGCGCCCAGGACCGCGGCACGGGCCGCGACCCGCGCGACCGCGACCGCGACGACGACCGCGACGAGGACGACGACGCCCCGTCGGTCCGCCGTCGCGCGCGCCGCCGCTCCGGCGAGGAGGGCCGCGACGGCGACGACGCGCCCGGCACCGTCGTCAAGGTCCGCACGCCCCGCGAGCCCGAGCTCATCACCGAGCCGCAGCGGATCAAGGGGTCCACGCGCCTCGAGGCCAAGAAGCAGCGCCGCCGCGACGGCCGCGATGCCGGCCGCCGCCGTCCCGTCCTCACGGAGTCGGAGTACCTGGCCCGCCGCGAGTCCGTCGACCGCAGCATGATCGTGCGCTCCCGCGACGGCAAGATCCAGATCGGCGTGCTCGAGGACCACGTCCTCGTGGAGCACTACGTGGCCCGCGCCGACGAGGCGTCCCTCATCGGCAACGTCTACCTCGGCCGCGTCCAGAACGTGCTGCCGAGCATGGAGGCCGCGTTCATCGACATCGGCCGAGGCCGCAACGCCGTCCTCTACTCCGGCGAGGTCGACTGGGAGGCGGCCAACGCCGACAAGGGCGGCGGCAACCACGCCCGCCGCATCGAGGTCGCGCTGAAGCCCGGCGACCGCGTGCTCGTCCAGGTCACGAAGGACCCGGTCGGCCACAAGGGCGCCCGCCTCACGAGCCAGGTCAGCCTGCCCGGCCGCTACCTCGTCTACGTGCCCAACGGGTCGATGAACGGCATCAGCCGCAAGCTCCCCGACACCGAGCGCGCGCGCCTCAAGAAGACCCTCAAGGAGGTGCTGCCCGAGAACGTGGGCGTCATCGTCCGCACGGCCGCCGAGGGCGCGACGGAGGAGCAGCTCAAGCTCGACGTCGAGCGCCTCACATCGCAGTGGTCCGAGATCAGCCGTCAGGTCGAGAAGGCGCAGGCGCCCGCGCTCCTGCACTCCGAGCCCGACCTGCTGCTCAAGATCATCCGCGACGTCTTCAACGAGGACTTCCGCGAGCTCGTGATCGACGGCGGCGACGCCCAGGAGATCATCGAGGGCTACCTCCGCGGCGTGGCGCCCGACCTCATCGACCGGGTGCAGGCCTACTCGGGCGAGAAGGACTCGTTCGACCACTACCGCGTCAGCGAGCAGATCGAGAAGGCGCTCGACCGCAAGGTCTGGCTGCCGTCGGGCGGATCGCTCGTCATCGACCGCACCGAGGCCATGACCGTGGTCGACGTGAACACGGGCAAGTTCGTCGGATCCGGCGGCAACCTCGAAGAGACCGTCACCAAGAACAACCTCGAGGCCGCGGAGGAGATCGTCCGCCAGCTGCGCCTGCGCGACATCGGCGGCATCATCGTCGTCGACTTCATCGACATGGTCCTCGAGACGAACCGCGACCTCGTGCTGCGGCGCCTGGTGGAGTGCCTCAGCCGCGACCGCACCAAGCACCAGGTCGCCGAGGTCACGTCGCTCGGACTCGTGCAGATGACCCGCAAGAAGCTCGGCCTCGGCCTCCTGGAGTCGTTCTCCGAGAACTGCGAGACGTGCGCCGGGCGGGGCATCATCATCCACCACGACCCGCTCATGGCGCACACGCAGACGCCGCAGGAGCCCGTGCAGGGCCAGGGACGCCGACGCGGCGGCAAGGGCCAGCAGGAGCACGGGAACGGCGGAGGCAACGGCGGCGGCGGTCGCGGCAACGGCGGCGGGCAGCCGCAGCAGCAGCCGCGGACGCCCGCGGCCAGCACCCACAGCATCACCGACGACGCGCGGAACGCCCTCGCCAAGATCGCGACGAGCACCATCCAGACGGTGAACGACGCCATCGACCGGGTCGAGGACGTCGTGCGCACCCCGGACGAGACCGCGGAGCCCGCGGCACGCGTCGAGGCCGCGCCCGCCGAGGAGCAGCCCCGCGGTGACCGCCCGCGTCGGAGTCGCGGCGGACGGGGACGCGCGTCGTCTGCGACCGCCGAGGCACCCGAGGGCTCGACGGCGTTGGCACCCGCCGCCGACGCGCCGTCGGCTCCCGTGGAGGACCCGACGCCCGCCGACGCGGCCGTGGAGGAGCCCGCCCTGTCGACCCTGGAGCCGCGCGAGGCGATCCGCCTCGAGCCCGTCCAGATCCTCGACATCCCGGTGGCGAGCGCGCGCACGGCACCCCGCCGCGTCAGCTCGGCGGACGCGGAGCAGCTCCTCGGCTCCGTGCTCGACGCGCTGCCGCAGCCCAAGGAGCCGGGGCAGGGCCGCTCGCGCAGCCGTCGCGTGTCCACCGCGACGCTGACGACGCCGGCGCCCGACGCCGACGGCAGCTAGGCCACTCGGCCGTCCGCGCGACGGCCGCAGAGGAGGGCCCGGAGCACGTGCTCCGGGCCCTCCGTCGTCCGCGCGCCGGGGCATCGTCCGCGCCCCGGGGTGTCGTCCGCGCGAGGGGCATCGTCCGCGCGTCGGGACCTCAGCCCCGGGGAGCGCGCCGCTCGCGCTGGGTGACCCGCAGCCCGCTCGCCTGCAGGCGGCGGACGAGATCCCGGTTCGACACGGGCACGGCGCCGAGCGCGACGAGCTCGTCGTACCGCGCGGCGGGCACGTCGTAGTGGTCGCGGTCGAAGCCCCGCTCGGGGATCCCCGCGGCCCGCGCGAACGCGTGCAGCTCCTCGAGGGACGCGTCGCTCACGAGGTGCGCCCAGAGCGTCCCGTGCGCGGGCCACGCGGGTCGGTCGAGGAGCACGCTCATCCGTCGATCCTAGGCACGCGAGGCGACGGACGACGAGGGTGCGGGGCCGGCGGGACGCGCGACGCGCCCGGCGGGGATGCCCGGGGGAGCACCCGCCCTCGCGTATGATCGACGAGGACGCCGGGGGTCCGGAGTTTGACCCCTGTCCGGCGTTCCGGTAACGTGAGTCGCTGGCATGCGCTGATCCTCGAAGGTCGCGCGCGTGCCGCAGACTTCCTCCAATGATTCGGGCCACGAGGCGTCATGTCCTCAGTGAGTCAAGCCCGCGAGAGAAAACAGGTACGGAAAAGTGGTTTACGCAGTTGTGCGCGCCGGCGGTCGGCAGGAGAAGGTCGAGGTCGGGACCATCGTCACGATGGACCGGGTCAAGAACCAGCAGAGCGGCAAGGTCGTGCTCCCCGCGGTCCTGCTCGTCGACGGCGACACCATCACCACGGACGCCGCGAAGCTCGCCGACGTCACCGTCAGCGCCGAGATCCTGAACGACCTCCGCGGTCCCAAGATCGTCATCCAGAAGTTCAAGAACAAGACCGGGTACAAGAAGCGCCAGGGGCACCGCCAGGACCTCACGCGCGTCCAGGTCACCGAGATCAACTAGCACCGAGACCGCAGGGAGATACAGATGGCACACAAGAAGGGCGCGAGCTCTACCCGCAACGGCCGTGACTCGAACGCCCAGCGCCTCGGCGTGAAGCGCTTCGGCGGCCAGGTCGTCGGCGCCGGCGAGATCATCGTCCGCCAGCGCGGCACGCACTTCCACCCCGGCGTCAACGTCGGCCGTGGCGGCGACGACACGCTGTTCGCCCTCTCCGCCGGTTCGGTGGAGTTCGGCGTCAAGGGCGGCCGCAAGGTCGTCAACATCGTCGTCCCGGCCTAGCGCAGGCCGACAGCACGGACCCTGCAGCGGCACTGCCGCGCAGCACCTCAAGGGCGGGCCTCCTCGGCCCGCCCTTGCGTGCGTTCCGCAGGGACACCTCTAGAAGAAACGAGCGACAGCCATGGCGACATTCGTCGACACCGTGACCCTCCACCTGCGGGCGGGAAACGGCGGCAACGGCTGCGTCTCGGTGCGCCGCGAGAAGTTCAAGCCCCTCGCGGGCCCCGACGGCGGCAACGGCGGCAACGGCGGGGACATCGTCCTCGTCGCCGACCCGCAGGTCACCACCCTCCTCGCCTACCACCGCGGGCCGCACCGGTCCTCGCGCAACGGCGGCCCCGGCATGGGCGACCACCGCCACGGCACGCTCGGCGAGATGCTCGAGCTCCCCGTCCCGGTCGGCACCGTCGTCAAGGACACCGACGGCGAGGTCCTCGTCGACATGGCTGTGCCCGGCATGCGCTTCGTCGCGGCCGAGGCCGGCCAGGGCGGGCTCGGCAACGCGTCGCTCGCCACCACCAAGCGCAAGGCCCCCGGCTTCGCGCTCCTCGGCACGCGCGGCCAGGAGGGCGACGTCGTCCTCGAGCTCAAGGTCGTCGCCGACGTCGCGCTCGTCGGCTACCCGTCCGCGGGCAAGTCGAGCCTCGTCGCGTCCATCTCGGCGGCGAAGCCGAAGATCGCCGACTACCCGTTCACCACGCTGCACCCGAACCTCGGCGTCGTCGAGGTGGCGGACTCCCGCTACACCGTGGCGGACGTGCCCGGCCTCATCGAGGGCGCGAGCGAGGGCAAGGGCTTGGGGCTCGAGTTCCTCCGCCACGTGGAGCGCTGCTCGGCCCTGCTGCACGTGCTCGACTGCGCGACGCTCGATCCCGGCCGCGACCCCATCTCCGACCTCGACATCATCCTCGGGGAGCTCGCCGCGTACCCCGTGCCCGAGGGTCAGGTGCCGCTCATCGAGCGCCCCCAGCTCATCGCGCTCAACAAGGTCGACGTGCCCGAGGCGAAGGAGCTCGCCGAGCTCGTGCGCCCGGAGCTCGAGGCCCGCGGCTACCGCGTGTTCGACATCTCCACGGTCAGCCGCGACGGCCTGCGCCAGCTGTCCTTCGCCCTCGCCGAGCTCGTGGAGGCCGCGCGCACGAAGGCGCTCGAGCAGCCCGAGGCCGAGCGCATCGTCCTCCGCCCCCGCGCCGTGGACGAGAAGCCCTTCACGATCCGCGTCGACGGCGGCAGCTACGGCGACATCTTCCGCGTCCTCGGCGCGAAGCCCGAGCGCTGGGTGCAGCAGACCGACTTCACCAACGACGAGGCCGTCGGCTACCTGGCCGACCGTCTGGCCAAGCTCGGCGTCGAGGACGGCCTGTTCAAGGCAGGCGCGGTCGCCGGATCCAGCGTCGTCATCGGCGAGGGCGACGGCATCGTCTTCGACTGGGAGCCCACGCTCACGTCCACGGCCGAGCTCATCACGAGCCCGCGTGGGGCCGACGCCCGCGTCGACCCGATCCGCCGACGCACCAACCAGGCGCGCCGCGAGGACTACTTCGCGCGCATGGACGCCAAGGCCGAGGCCCGCGCGCAGCTCGTGCGCGAGGGCGAGGCCGGGCTCTGGGCCGACGAGGACGGCGAGGACGGCGAGGCCCCCACGGACGAGAAGGCCTGACCCGTGGGGAGGGCTGCGCGCGTGGGGACGACCTCGCGCGCCGGGATCCCGGGTGCGCGCCGCATCGTCGTGAAGGTGGGCTCGTCGTCCATCAGCGGGGAGAACGCCGGGCGGATCCGCCTGCTCGTCGACGCGATCGCCGTCGCGCACGGCCGCGGCGCCGAGGTGGTGCTCGTCTCGTCCGGCGCCATCGCGACGGGCATGCCCTTCCTCCGCCTCGACGACCGCCCGGCCGACCTCGCGACGCAGCAGGCCGCGGCCGCGGTGGGCCAGAGCATCCTGGTCTTCCGCTACCAGGAGGCGCTCGACCGCTACGGCATCGTCGCGGGCCAGGTGCTCCTCACCGCGGGCGACCTCGCCGCCCCCGACCACCGCGAGAACGCCCAGCGCGCCATGGAGCGGCTGCTGGGGCTCCGGATCCTGCCGATCGTCAACGAGAACGACACCGTGGCCACCCATGAGATCCGCTTCGGCGACAACGACCGGCTGGCTGCCCTCGTCGCGCAGCTCGTGGAGGCCGACCTCCTCCTCCTGCTGTCCGACGTGGACGCGCTGTACACGCGGCCGCCGCAGGAGCCGGGCGCCGAGCGCATCGCGCACGTCGGGTTCGGCGACGAGCTGGCGGGCGTCGAGATCGGCAGCACCGGCACGGGCGTCGGCACCGGCGGAGCGGTCACCAAGGTCGCCGCGGCGCGCCTGGCCGCCGGCTCCGGCACGGGCGTCCTGCTCACCTCGACCGCGCAGGTGGCGGAGGCGCTCGACGGCGCGCTGGTCGGCACGTGGTTCGCCCCGCGCCCCTGATCCGCCGCGGTCGCCCGGCCCTCCCGCCTGGCTAGGCTTCCCCCATGCCCACGACCGTCACCGGCGGAACCGACGCCGCGCTCGCGTCCGCCGTCGATCCCGCCGCCCGCACCGATGCGGACGCGTCGTCGTCCGCGCTGGAGGGGATCCTCGTCGCCGCACGCACCGCGTCGACCCGGCTCGCGGCCAGCACGGCGGGGGAGCGCGACGCCGCCCTCGACCGCATCGCGGCGGCCCTCCACGCGGCCTCCGACCGCATCGTGGCCGCCAACGCGGAGGACCTCGCCGCCGGACGGGCCGCGGGCCTCGCCGCCGGGCTCCTCGACCGCCTCGCCCTCGACGCGGCGCGGGTGCGCGCGCTGGCGGACGCCGTGGCGGGGATCCGTCGACTCGACGACCCGCTCGGGCAGGTGGTGCGCGGCCGCACCCTCCCTAACGGGCTGCTCCTCTCGCAGGTGCGCGTGCCGTTCGGCGTCGTCGGCGCGATCTACGAGGCGCGCCCGAACGTCACGGTCGACATCGCCGCGCTCGCCCTCCGGAGCGGCAACGCCGTCGTGCTCCGCGGCGGATCCGCCGCCCTGCGCTCGAACGCCGTGCTGGTCGAGGTCATGCGGGAGGCGGTCGCCGAGGCGGGCCTCCCGGCGGACGCCGTGCAGACGGTGGACCCCCACGGCCGTGCCGGCGCCGCCCGGCTGATGCGCGCCCGCGGCCTCGTCGACGTCCTCGTCCCGCGCGGATCCGCGGACCTCATCCGCACCGTCGTGGAGGAGTCGACCGTCCCGGTCATCGAGACGGGCGCCGGCGTCGTCCACGTCTACCTCGACGCCTCCGCGGACGCGGCCATGGCCGTGGACGTCGCGGTCGACGCCAAGGTCAGCCGCCCGAGCGTCTGCAACGCGATGGAGACGCTGCTCGTGCACCGGGACGCCGCTCCCCGTGTCCTGCCCGCCGTGCTCGACGCGCTCCGCGACCGCGGCGTGACGATCCACGGAGACGAGGCCGTCCGCGGTCTCTGGCCCGGCGCCGTCCCCGCGACCGACGAGGACTGGGCCGCCGAGTACCTGTCGCTCGACCTCGCCGTCCGCGTGGTCGACTCCGCGGAGGACGCGGTCGCGCACATCGCCCGCTGGTCCACGCACCACACCGAGTCGATCGTCACCTCGGACGTGGGGGAGGCGGAGCGCTTCCTGTCCGCCGTCGACTCCGCCGTCGTCATGGTGAACGCGTCCACGCGGTTCACGGACGGATCCGTCTTCGGCTTCGGCGCCGAGGTCGGCATCTCCACGCAGAAGCTGCACGCCCGCGGACCGATGGGCCTGCAGGAGCTCACGAGCACGAAGTGGATCGTCCGGGGCAGCGGTCAGGTCCGCGGCTGACGGCTCGGGTTCCCGCCCCGCGTCGGCAGCGGGCCGACGGCACGCCCGGGAGCGGATGCGCCCCTCTCGGGGGGCCGCCGATAGGATGGCAGGCGCCGCCTCCGTGCCCTGGGGCGTGCCACGAACGGAGATCCCATGCACGCGCTGACCACCACCATCCTCGCCGAGACCGAGCACGCCATGGAGCTCGCCGCTCCGCTTTGGGTCTTCCCGGCGGTCGCGGCCGTCGTGTTCATCGCCCTCGGCGTCGTCATGTTCAGCTTCCGCGACGTCAGCAACCGCCACTCGGAGAAGTGGGGCAAGCCGCCGGTGGCGGAGCAGGGCCACGGGACCGCCGACCAGGCGCACTGATCCGGAGCCCCCGCCCCATGACCTCTCCGACGACCCCGCGCCCGCGCATCGGGGTCATGGGCGGGACCTTCGACCCCATCCACAACGGCCACCTGGTCGCCGCGAGCGAGGTGCAGCAGCACCTGCAGCTCGACGAGGTGATCTTCGTGCCCACCGGCCAGCCCTGGCAGAAGCAGACCGTCACGGACGGCGAGCACCGGTACCTCATGACCGTCATCGCCACCGCGGCGAACCCCCGCTTCACCGTCAGCCGGGTCGACATCGATCGCGGGGGCACGACGTACACGATCGACACCCTCCGCGACATCCGGAGCGCTCATCCGGACGCCGAGCTCTTCTTCATCACCGGCGCCGACGCCATCCAGCAGATCCTCGGCTGGAAGGACGTGCAGGAGCTGTGGGACCTGGCGCACTTCGTCGCGGTCACGCGGCCGGGCCACGACCTCACCGAGAGCGGCCTCCCGCACGCCGACGTAAGATTGCTGGAGGTCCCGGCGCTCGCCATCTCCTCGACCGACTGCCGGAGCCGAGTCGGACGCGGATTCCCCGTGTGGTACCTCGTCCCCGACGGAGTCGTCCAGTACATCTCCAAGCACCACCTGTATCGGAGCCCGCAATGACCCCCTCCCACGACGCGCCCGACACCGGGCCGACCTCGTTCGACGACGGTCCCGCTCCCGCGACCCTCGGCCTCAGCCGCCGTGAGATGCGCGCCGCCGAGCGCGCGCGCGCTCAGGCCCTGGGCATCGACGAGGCCGACGACGCGCCCGCCGAGGACGCGGCGGCGCCGTCCACAGACGGCGGGGCGGCTCCGAGCGAGGAGCCCGCGGACGCCGCGGACGGACTTGGCTCGGCAGCGTCGTCCGGCCCCTCCGAGGAGCCCTCCGGCGAGCCGGCCACGATGTCCGGCGTCGGCGCGGACACCTCCGCGATCCTGCTCTCCGGCGGCGTCCTCACGCGTCGCCAGCTGCGCGCCATCCGCGAGGCGGAGCAGGCGGCCCGCCAGCAGCGTGGATCCGAGCACGACGTGCCCGCCGACGTGGCAGCGGATCAGGACGCGCCCGACGTTCCCGCGACGACGGACGACTCCACCGACGAGGGCGCTGCGGGGCCGGACGTGGCGCCGGCGCCGGTCGACGACGCCCCGCCCGTCGGCGACGCCACGGTCCCGCCGTACGTCCGCTACGGGCGCGGATCCCGGGCGACCCCGCGTCCGCGCGCCCCCTACGGCAGCGCGTACCGTCGGGCCGCCCTCGCGGAGGAGACGCCGGACGCCCCGGACGCCCCGGACGCCCCGGACGCGACCCCCGCGTCCGCGTCCGAGGCCCCCGCGGAGACCGGCGCGGCGGAGACGGACGCCGACGTGCCGACGGAGGCACCCGCGTCCTCGACCGCGGACGACGTGGTCCCCGAGGACGCCGCCGACGCGTCGGCGCGCATCCCGTCGGCGTGGCCCTTCGCGCCCATCACGCCGTCGGTCGACGACGCCGACCGCGACGTCGACGCGTCCGGGGAGCAGCCCACCGTGCCGCCGCTCGCGACCCACATCCCCGAGCGCGGCGAGGATCCCCGACCCGCTCCGTCCCTCGAGGCCACCCCCTGGGACTCCGCGGCTCCCGCCCCCCACCTCGAGCCCGCGTTCGGCACGCGCGCCTCCGATGCCGAGGACGACGCCGACGGTGCGCCCGCTCGCCCCGACGTCGACGACGGCGCCGACGAGCGCACGTCGCCGGAGGCTCCGACGACCGAGGCCGGCACCGCCGCGGACGCGCGGTCGCCGTTCACCCCGCCCACCGGCCACTGGTCGGTGCAGGACCAGGTCGACGAGGACCAGCCGCACACCGGCAACCACTTCATCCTCCCGACCGTGCCCCACGTCAACGACATGCAGCAGGCGCTGAACAGCACGGGCGAGATCATCATCACGGGTTCCATCGACCTCCCGCGGAGCCTCGGCTCCATGGGCACCCACCCGGACCGGTTCGACACGGCCGACATGGACCGGATCCTCGAGCAGAGCGACGACCAGGACCACGCTCCCGGCGGCTCCGACTCGGAGCCCGTCCGCGCGAGCCGCGCCGTCAGCACCCACACCTCCACGCGCGCCGTCGTGCAGCCGCCGCCCCGCAAGCGCTTCACCGCGCCCGTCGTGGCGGCCGTCACGGCCGGGGGAGTGGCCGTCATCGGCGCGGGTCTCGTCATCGTCGCCTTCATGACGAATGTATTCTGATCGCTGATGCACCACCCCACCCGTCCCGGAAGGACTCTGTGACCGCTTCTCCCCGCGCCCTCGACCTGCTCAAGGTCGCCGCCCTCGCCGCCGACTCCAAGCAGGCCATCGACCTCGTCGCGCTCGACGTCTCCGGGCCCCTGCCCCTCACCGACGTCTTCCTCATCGCCTCGGCCCGCAACGAGCGGAACGCGCAGGCGGTCGCCGACGAGATCGAGGACAAGATGATCGAGGCCGGCGCCAAGCCGCTGCGCCGCGAGGGGAAGAGCGAGGGACGCTGGATCCTCCTCGACTTCGGCGACGTCGTCGCCCACGTCTTCACCGAGGAGGACCGCATGTACTACTCGCTGGAGCGCCTCTGGAAGGACTGCCCCGTCGTCGCCCTCGAGATCGAGCCGACGGCCTCCGCATCCTGATCCGCTCCCGTCCCACCCGCGAGGAGATCCGCGCATGAAGTGCCCCAACGACTCCGCGACCCTGGTCATGAGCGAGCGCAGCGGGGTCGAGATCGACTACTGCCCCGATTGCCGGGGCGTGTGGCTCGACCGCGGGGAGCTGGACAAGATCCTCGACCGCGCCGAGCAGGAGTCCCGGCCCCCGGCAGCGGCCGCGCCTCCCGTGGCGCCGGCAGCGCCGCTGGGCGGCTACCCGGATGCGGGACGCGACGACCGCTGGCGCGACGACGACCGTGATCGTCGTGATGGCGATCGCCGGCGTGAGGACGGCCCTGACCGCTCGTACGGGTCGCGGGACGACCGCGGGTCCGGATATCCGCCCGCCGGCGGCTACGGGCTGGCTGGCGGCTACGGGCAGGCTGGCGGCTACGGACAGGGTGACGGCTACGGCGGGAAGCGCCGCAAGAAGGAGAGCTGGCTCAGCGAGCTCTTCGACTGACGCGCTGTCGTCGCCCGACCGGTCCGTCGACGCGGATGCCCTGGTCATGGGGCGGTCGGAATGTGTAGTAATGTAGACGAGTCGCTTCCGCAGGGAAGCGGAGTACGGGTCTGTGGCGCAGTTGGTAGCGCACCTGCATGGCATGCAGGGGGTCAGGGGTTCGAATCCCCTCAGATCCACCGCACGAGCCCCGCACCTCATCGAGGTGCGGGGCTCTTCTCGTTCGCGATCGCGGTGTCGTCGCAGTGGGCCGGATGCGCGGATCTCCGGCTTCGTCGCATCCACCAGCGCCTCAGTGGAACCGCGTCGGCGGAGCGCTGCCACAGCGGGCAGGCTGCGCGCGCGTCACCGGTGCGCGCGCCGCATGGCCCGGAACCACCGCGGCGTCATGAACGGCGGGAGGTAGAACGCGCCGATCACACCGACGAGCATGACTCCGATCACCAGGTACCGGGTCCACTCCGGCACGGGCCGGAACGCGTACAGGGTCGAGTGCCGAGCATCGCGAGCCCGTACCAGAACAGGCCGAGGACGTAGAAGTGATGGCCGCCTCGGGACCAGGAGCGCCAGAGTCCCGTGTACGCGAGGAGCCCCATGCCCGTCAGGGCGGCTCCGAGGAGAGTCAGCATCAGGTGATGGTGTCCGCCACGATGGCGGGTGCGCCCGCTGTCGTGTCACCGGGTCGTGGAGCGACGGGCCGGGGCCGGCGGACCACTGAGGAGGCGCTTCGTCGTGCATGGCGCACGGCCCTGGCCTCACGATTCTCGCCAGGGCGATGCAGCTCAACCATGTGAGCGCTGCATGGCCCGGAACCACCGTGGCGTCAGGATCGGCGGCAGGCACCACGTGCTGGCGTCGCCCGCGACGATCAGGACCATGGGAATACACAGGATCCACGTGGGGGCGGTGGGGATGAACTCGATGAATCCGTTGAGGAACGCACCGAGTCCGAACCAGAAGAACCCGAAGACGTAGTAGTAGTACCCGTTGCGAGACCACGCTCGCCAGAGGCCGGTGTAGCCGAGGAGGCCGACGGCCATGAAGCTGGCGCCGATCGCGTACATCATCGACGGCCTCCTTCTGGGGCGAAGACGTCATTCCGAGTGGGAAATGTCGGATATCGCCACGTCTGCGTGAGAGCGGGGCCGTGCTCAGCGTGTTCGTGCAGATCCGTACCGCTCTCGCGAGTCGCGTGCATCACTTCCACGTCCTCCGCATCGCTCGGAACCAGCGTGGAGTGAGGCAGGGAGGCAGGTAGAAGGCCGTCGCTATGGTCGCGAAGAAGAAGAACGTGGTCAGATTAAGGAACCAGATGGGCAGAGGCGCGAGGAGAGTCTGCACATCGATCACGACAATGCTCAGGCCGAACCAGAACACACCGAAGACGTAGTAGTAGAAGCCGTCTCTCGACCAACTCCTCCAGATGCCCGCGTATGCGGAGAGCCCGAACATCATCAGGATGACGCCTATGGGCCAGATCACGCGTTCTCCTCGGAGGTCTTCACGACCAGTTCTGAAAGCGCGGAGTGGACCCAGTAGGTCGGGACGAGCTGAAGCGACGAATAACAGTCGACTCGGCGACGGAGATGAGTGGCGCCACCCGCCACGACGATCGGCAGTCCCTCGTCTGATCCGGGCACTGCCATGCCGAACGATGTCCACTCCTGCATCCATCCACCAGTCAGGCCCGGTTGCGCCCACTCAGGCACATCCACGTGCTCGCCGCGGATCCGGGCGTCGACGTGGTCGTCGGGAATCACCTGGTCATCCATACCATGTTTGAATGAGAAGAGCCGAAGGCGGAGTAAGCGAGCCGTTCCGCCACGATCCGGTGCATTCGACAAGCCTGACGGGAATGAGGCCCTCACCAAACGCTGACCGCACCTTCGTCCTCCGTTTGCGGCGCTCAGGTCGACGAGAGCCGAAAGCAACCATCACGACGATATCCGCGGGGACGTCATGCCGTACTGAACCTTCTCGTAGCGGTACTGACGAGGACGAACTGCGGCTATGTCCGGGCTGTGTTGGCTCTGAAATCCGCCGTGAAGGCCCTTGTGTCTGCCGCTGGCCTCATAACGACTCAGGATTCCGCGTGGGGGATTCACCCTCCGTACCTTGATAATTCCATGACGGTCTTCGATGTCAATCTGAGGACCAGTGGCGTCGGTGCTCATTGGACGTCTACGTTCTCGAACTCGTTGATCGCGTCCCCCGGCGCATGGCGCGGAACCATGGCGGCGTCATGAACGGAGGCAAGTACCATGTGCCTCCACCTCCGGCTAGGAGGATCACGATGAAAGCGAACCGCACCCATCCCGGGAGTGGTTCCAGGTCGCTTGTCGCTCCGATGAGAAGAGCTCCTAAACCGAACCAGAACAGACCGAAGACGTAGAAGTGGAAGCCCTGCCGTGCCCACGATCTCCACACGCCTGTATATCCGAGGAGTCCGATCGCCATGAGGAGCACACCGAGGGCGCACGTCATCGGCGTGTTCCTGTCCGGCCGATCAGATCGAAGATCGCACTGTAGGCCCAGTACGACGGCACGACGGAGAGCAACGAGCCACCCTCTACGCGGTCTCGGACGTGGATGTTCCCGTCCATGATCACCAGTGGAAGGCCGTCGTCGCTATCCGGGACGCCCACCGACGCCGACGACCAGGTCCCGCGCCATCGCCGGGCCAGCGACTCGGCAGCCCAGCTCGGGACCTCGACGAAATCGCCTCGGATGCGAGCGTCGATGTCGGCATCACCTATGACGTGAGCTCCTGGTTCATCTCCTTCGGGCACCGGCCAATAGGGGCTGATGCCGAGCCACCCAACGAGGCGTGCGACCGCGGTTGAGAACGGGATAACATCCAGCTTCTCTTGTCCGTCCTCTCTGACGAGCGTGACGCTCAGATCGCGCCGCGCCCAGAGGCTCCACGTCGCCGTACCCTCTGCGGACCGGCGTTCTGCTACGAGTCGATAGCCGGCGTGAGCAATGACTCCGGTCAGCGTCACACCGGCAGCCGTAGGAGCTCCGAACTTCCCGGTCAGGCCGCTCGTGCGGAGCGCTATTCCCTGTTCCGTATTCCGCTTCGCACCCCCGACGAGGCCGCGATCGCGGACGCTCCACAGAGCGCTCAAGGAGCCAGATGGCAGCACGTAGGCGTTGGTGGGGGCTTCCTGATCGGCCGTGACCTCCAGCGACTCGAGCGGGCGCCCCCACTCATCAGAGGAGTACTCGTCCAATGTCGCGCTCATCCGACGACCTCTTCGAATGGACTCGTCACAGCGATGCCGTCGAACACCGGGATCAGCCGGGGGTAGACGTCGAAACCCGCGCTGCAGGTTAGGTCGATCCTCGTGTCGCCGTATGTCGCCGTGAACTTCGTGACCGCTACAGCTTTGCTGTCGATCTCGTAGATGAATTGCATGCGCCTCTGGAAGATTCCGTCTTCCCATGGGTTGACTGAAACAACATGCGACCAGGGCTCCATGGACATGGTCTCGAGTATGGCACGGGCGGAGTCTGCCACGATGCTGCCCGCTGATTCGATGGTGGACAACACAACATTCTCTCGGAAATATGTGCCGATTCGAGTGGCCGTTGGGATCCCGGTGACTATCTCTCCGCCGGTCTCACCACTCCAGCCGGCCGGCAGATGGAGCGCGCCCAAGCGTGTGGGGATCTTCTGCCAAGATACGCGCTCATCCTCATTGGTGCCCGTCATCGGTGCTTACCGTCCAGATTGCCCATCACGACTCCACCTGCATCCTCTCCGACATGCCCTCCTACTAGTCCGCCAATCACCCCGCCCAATATTCCACCCAGCAGGGTCCCGGGACCTGGCACGACGCTTCCAATAGCGGCTCCGATCTCCGCACCTGTCGCGGCACCCGCCCAACCACCTAGAGCGGCCGCGCCTCCTACAACCCCCGCGTTCTCAGCGGCATGTGCGAATCTGTGCTCTCCGTCCCATTCTGGGTGTGTACGGAGGTCTTCTTGGTACTGCTCGGTTCCAGCTGCAGCGACAGTTACGACGATGCCTGCTCCACCGAGCACGTGACTCGCCGTCTTCGCAACTGCGGGTAGTGCACTCAGACCGGCCGATGGGTCGCCTGAGAGGTACAAATGGGGCACGGTTTTGATATCAGGTGGCGGCGAATCCATCGCTGCCTGTGCCAGCTCTCGAGGAACAAGCACCGGGCTTCCCGGACGCGTTCAATACTCACGGTTCTGCCACCTGTCCACGGTCTTCGCCTGCGGCGGCTCCTCGAAGTCCGAGGAGGTCGCGACCGGGACACAGCGGATGCGCTGGCTGATGCCCTGTCCTACGCCCATTGCGGAGCTAGAGACGTCACCGGATAGAACCTTAAGGGCCGCGTCGGCTTGGTGGGGTGCGCGGTACTTGGAGAGCGCCCGGAGGCGCCGGGCGCAGTCCTCATCGGCCGCGGCCACATCGCGGTTGAACTTCGCCACGTCGTCCGCCAGTCGGCCGCCGGGGGTGTCCCGCGCCCCGATGGAGTCCTCGTCGTCGAAGGTGTCGTCCATGGAGGAGGTGTGCGCATCCACGTCCGAGGCCAGGGCGGCGCGGCGGGTAGCGAGGTCGGCGAGTGCGGAGGCGTAGTCGTCGAGCACGCGCCGGGCGTTCGTCGCCTCCGTCGCGACCATCCGGGCAACCGTCTTCGGGGCGTCCATCGCGGCACGGACACGGTCAGCACCAGGACCGTCGTACACGTCCTCCGCAGCGAGCCCGGTCCATCCGGAGGCGACGGAATCCATCGCCCCGTCGAGCTGGGTGGCGACGTCCGCGAACCCGCTGGCCGCGATCTCGACGGCCGCGGAGTCGGGCACGTCGGCGAGCGTCCCGATCTCGATCACTCGGAACCTCCCCAGCTCACATCCGCGACGCGCTTCGCGGCGTCCGTCGCCATCTGCTCGTCACCCTGCTCGTAGTCGGCGATGGAGCTCCGGGTCGCGGAGATCGCCGTGGCCACCTGGTTCTTCACGGCTAGGAGGTCGACGCCCAGGGGATCGATGCTGAGGTCGGCGAGGGCGGCTGCCGCCTGGGAACCCGTGCCGACCGCTGCCGAGGCATGGCCGATCGCGGACTCCATCGTCGTGGTCGCCTTGGAGATGCCCTCGGCGTCCGATTCCGCCTTCGTGAGGACGGCGCGCGCCTTCGCGGGGTCCAGTCTCCAGCCGTCCATGTCAGTCCTCTCACCGCGGGATCGCGCGTCCTCCTTGCGCACCATGGATTGCGAACGGGGGCGCGTCAACGGGGGCGCGAGCCGGGCCTCTCCCGGATCAGGGGGCTGTCCTCCAGAAGGAAGGACGCCCGTAACGTAGCACGGGTCATCGGCCCCCGAAGCTCCCGAATGTCGCGCGCTAGCCTGCACCATGCGAACGCCGCGGATCCGCACCGCACATCGCTCGTGGGATCGGCGGTCCCAGGCATCCTGGCGGCTTTCGCGGTCGGAGCGGCTGTGATGGCGATGCCGCTCGTCACCTGATTCGCGCAGGCCGCCCGGGCTGCCCGGGGCTCGACGTCCCGGGCGGCGTCGACACGCGCATCGACCACGGCGGTGTCAACACGCAGATCGGCCCGGGCGGCTTCCTCGGCCTAGCAATCGGCCTGGCCGCCGGCGTCATCGTGGCCGTGGTCGTCCACGCGCGTCAGTGCGGCGCCGAGGACTGAGCGGATCCGGCACCCGTCCGGTCCGCGCGTAGGGTCGAGGGGATGCCTGACGATCGCCGCCCCTCCTCCGTGTCCGACCGACGTCGGGTGCGCGGCTCGCGCGGCCGTCTCGTCGGCCTGGCCGTCGTGACGGGCGCCGTCGCGCTCGGGCTCGCCGCCTGCACGACGCCCACGCCGATCCCGCCCGCGCCCGGGCCCCTCCGCGTGGTGTCGTTGGGCGACTCGTACTCCACGGGCACGGGATCGGCGACGCCCCTGCCGGGCGACCCGGGGGTGTGCGGGCGGACGGTGGCGGGGTCCGTCCGCGTGGCGGCCGACGCCGTCGGCGCGGACTTCGTGGACGCCGCCTGCGACGGAGCCACCACGGCCGACCTCCTCGCCCCGCGGGAGCGCGGCGGACAGACGCTGCCCGCGCAGATCGACGCGTTGGCGGAAGGTGCGGACGTGGTCCTCGTCCGCATCGGGGGCAACGACCTCGGCTTCCCCGCGCTCGTGGGCGGCTGCCTCGCGCGGGACGCCGACGGCCCGGTCGCCGCAGGACCGTCCACGTGCGTCGACGCCCTCGCCCCCGCGGGCGGGACCGACGCCGTGCGCGCCCGCATCGACGGCGAGGTCTCGACGCGCCTGGCCGACGCGTTCGGCCGGATCCGAGTGGCCGCCCCGGACGCCCGCGTCGTCGTGCTCGGGTACCTCAGCGTGCTCGGCGGCGCCGACGCCCTGCCGGAGGAAGGGTGCCTGGCCGCGACCGCGACGTCGGGAGTCAACGGGCAGGTGCTCCTGACCGACCGCGACGCGCCCTGGCTCGCCGGCGTGCAGAGCGCCCTCGACGACGCGATCGCGCGCACGGCTGAGGCGGCGGGCCTCCGCTTCGTCGACCAGGAGACCCCGACCGCCGCGCACGGGTCCTGCGTCGGCGACGCGGGGGATCCGTATGTCGCGGGCCTCGGCGGCAGCGCGGGCGACGTGCCCCTGCATCCCAACGCGGCCGGGCTCGCCTGGGAGGCGGACGCGATAGCGGGCGTGCTGCGTGAGGAGGCGGCCGCGCTCGGACGCTGACCGTCGGCGCGACCCGCGGACGGACTCGTGTGGGTATGTGTTGCTTCGTGTTGCTTCTCCTGCGGATGAGGGCTACAGTGCGAGGACGCGAGGCGAACGTGCCCCGCGGAGTCGAAGGAGACCGCCCGTGTACGCCGAGGAACGCCAGGACCGGGTGGTCGACCTCCTCGAGCGCGCGGGCCGCGTCGCCGTCATGGACCTCGCCCGCGACTTCGCCGTCACCACGGAGACCGTGCGCCGTGACCTCGCCCAGCTGGAGTCCCGCGGGCTCCTCCGCCGCGTCCACGGCGGCGCCGTCCGCGCGAGCCGCTCCACGCGCGTCGAGGAGAGCCTCGACGCCCGCAGCACGCGCAACACCGACGCGAAGGCGCGCATCGCGGATGCCGCGATGGCCCTCCTGCCCGCCACCTTCCAGGGCTCCGTCGCCGTCGACGCCGGCACGACCACCGGGCTGGTGGCGGAGCGCATCGCCGCCTGGACGCCGGTCGTGGCGGGCCGGACGCTCGTCGTCGTCACGCACTCGATGGTGGTCGCGCAGACCGTGAGCCGGAACCCCGCCGTGGAGGTGCAGCTGCTCGGCGGCCGCCTCCGCGGCATCACGAGCGCCGCGGTCGGGCCCGCGACGCTCGGACAGCTGTCGCGCCTGCGGCCGGACATCGCCTTCATCGGCGCCAACGGCATCCACGCGGAGTTCGGCCTGAGCACGCCCGACGAGGAGGAAGCCGCCGTGAAGACCGCCCTGACCCGGGGATCCCGCCGAGCCGTCGCGCTCGTCGACGCCTCGAAGGCGGGGGAGGAGGCGCTCGTGGGCTTCGCCGCCCTCGACGACCTCGACACCCTCGTCACCGACGCCGCTCCCCGCGGCCCGCTCGCCGACGCGTTGGCCGGTGCCGAGGTGGAGGTGATGGTCGCGTGATCCTCACCCTCACCGCCAACCCGAGCCTCGACCGCACCATCGACCTCGCCGGCCCCCTCGCGCGCGGCGCCGTGCAGCGCGCCCGCGGCGTCACCGAGCAGCCGGGCGGCAAGGGCGTCAACGTCTCCCGCGCGCTCATCGCCTCCGGCCTCGACACCATCGCGCTCCTGCCGGGCCGCCTCGACGACCCGATGCTCGTGGCGCTGCAGGCCGAGCGGATCCCGCTCGACCACCTCGACATCGACGGCCGCGTGCGGCAGAACGTCACGCTCACCGAGCCCGACGGCACGACCACCAAGGTCAACGAGCCCGGCCCCGTGCTGAGCGCCGCGGAGGCGGACGCGCTGGTCGCGCTCGTCGTGCGGCACGCGCGCGCCGCCACGTGGCTCGTGCTGGCCGGATCCCTGCCGCCCGGCCTCGACGACGACTTCCACGCCCGCGTGGTGCAGGCCGTGCGCGCCGAGCTCGGCGACCGGGCCCCGCGGATCGCCGTGGACTCCTCGGGCGCGCCCATGGCGGCGCTCATCGCGTCGGGCGCCGTGGTCGACCTCGTCAAGCCCAACGGCGAGGAGCTCGCCGAGCTCGTGGGGCTCGACGACCCGGATTCGCTGGAGGAGGACCCCCGCCTCGTCCACGACGCGTCCCGTTCACTCGTCTCCCGCGGCTGCCGCGCGGTCCTCGCGACCCTCGGCGCCCGCGGGGCCGTCCTCACCACGGCCGACGGCGGGTGGCACGCCACCATGCCGCCGATCGTGCCGGTGAGCACCGTGGGCGCGGGCGACTCGTCGCTCGCGGGCTACCTGCTCGCCGACCACCGCGGCGCGGGACCGGAGGGGCGGCTCACGCAGGCCGTCGCCCACGGTTCCGCGGCCGCCTCCCTCCCCGGCAGCACCATGCCGTCCCCCGACCAGACCCGGCCGGACAGCGTCACCGTCCAGCCGCTCCTCCCGATCGCCGCCGATCGCTGACCCGCCCCACCTGGAGAAGAACATGCCATCGCTCATCACGAACCGCCTCGTGCTCCTCGACGCCGATCTCGGCGCCGACCGCGAGCACGCCGTCCGCGCGCTCGCTGAGCGCGTCGTCGCGGAGGGCCGCGCCACGGACGCCGACGCCCTCTTCGCAGATGCCTGGGACCGCGAGTCCAAGACCGCGACCGGCATGGGCGGCGGCCTCGCCATCCCGCACTGCCGCTCCGCCGCGGTGACGGAGGCGACGCTCGTCATGGCCCGCCCGGCGCCGACCGTCGACTTCGGCGCGCCGGACGGCCCCGCCGACCTCGTCTTCTTCATCGCCGCGCCCGACGGCGCCGACCAGGAGCACCTCGTGCTGCTGTCGCGCCTCGCGCGCTCCCTCATCAAGCCGGAGTTCGTGGAGGCGCTGCGTTCGGCCACCGACGAGGACCAGGTCGTCTCGCTGGTCGAGGGCGCGCTCGTGGACGAGCCCGCGTCGTCCACCGGGGCACCCGCCGCCGCTCCCGCTCCGGTCGCGTCCAACGCCGACGCCGGATCCGCCGCGCCCGCCCCCGTGGCCGACGCGCCCGTGCTCATCGCCGTCACCGCGTGCCCCACCGGCATCGCGCACACCTACATGGCGGCCGACTCGCTCGTCGCGGCCGCGAAGCGCGCCGGCGTCGAGCTGCACGTCGAGACGCAGGGATCCTCCTCCGTCACGCCCGTCGACCCGGCGGTCATCGCGCGGGCCACGGCCGTGATCTTCGCGGTCGACGTCGACGTGCGCGACCGCGCGCGCTTCGCGGGCAAGCCCGTCATCCAGGCGCCCGTCAAGCGCGGCATCGACCAGCCCGACCAGATGGTCGCCGAGGCCGTCGCCGCCGCGAAGGACCCGAACGCGCCGCGCGTGCCGGGCGGCGCATCCGCCTCCGCGGGATCCGAGCAGGCATCACCGCAGTCCTCGCAGTCGGTGGGAGCGCGCCTCAAGCGCTGGCTGCTCACGGGCGTCAGCTACATGATCCCGTTCGTCGCGGGCGGCGGCCTTCTCATGGCGCTCGGCTTCCTGCTGGGCGGGTACCGGATCACCGACGTCGCGGCCGACGTCGTGGTCCAGAACTCCCTCGCCAACCTGCCCGACGGCGGGATCATGACCTACCTCGGCGCCGTGGCCTTCGTCATCGGCAAGGCGTCGATGGGCTTCCTCGTCCCTGTCCTCGCCGGCTACATCGCCTACGCCATCGCCGACCGCCCGGGCATCGCCCCCGGCTTCGTCGCGGGTGCCGTCTCGCTGATCATGGGCGCCGGCTTCCTCGGCGGCCTCGTCGGCGGTCTGGTCGCGGGTGGCGTCGCCTACGCGATCGGCCGCATCGACGTGCCGCGCTGGCTGCGCGGGCTCATGCCCGTCGTGATCATCCCGCTCCTCGCCTCGATCGTCGCCTCGGGGCTCATGATCATGGTGCTCGGCGGCCCGATCGCAGGGCTCACGAACTGGCTCAATGGCTCCCTGAAGGACCTCTCCGGCACCTCGTTCGCGGTCCTCCTCGGCGCGATCCTCGGCGTGATGATGTGCATCGACCTCGGCGGCCCGATCAACAAGGTCGCCTACTCGTTCGCCGTGGCCGGCCTCGGCACCGCGTCGCTCGACAACCAGGCCCCCTGGCAGATCATGGCCGCGGTCATGGCCGCCGGCATGGTCCCGCCCCTCGCCCTCGCGCTCGCCTCGACCGTCATCGACCGCCGCCTCTTCAGCCCGGCCGAGCGCGAGAACGGCAAGGCCGCCTGGCTCCTCGGCGCCGCGTTCATCTCCGAGGGCGCGATCCCGTTCGCCGCGGTCGACCCGCTGCGCGTCATCCCCGCGAGCATCGTGGGCGGCGCCGTCACGGGCGCCATGGTGATGGGTCTCGGCGTCGTGTCGCAGGCCCCGCACGGCGGCGTCTTCGTGCTCTTCGCCATGAACGGCACGTTCCTCGGCTTCCTCGCCTCCGTCGCGGTCGGGACCGCCGTCTCGGCGTTCCTCGTCGTGCTCCTCAAGCGCTTCACCACGAAGCGCCCCGAGGCCGTCGCCGACGCGACCGTCGACCAGGGCGTGCCCGTCGCGGCCTGACCCGCTCCCGTCCGACCCACCCGATCCCCGCAGAAGGAGAACACCATGACCGAGCGCACCGCCACCATCGGCAGCCGCGTGGGCCTGCACGCCCGACCCGCATCCCTCTTCATCGAGGCCGTGCGGCGCACCGGCGTCGCCGTGAGGATCAGCAAGCCGGGCGGCACGCCGCTCGACGCGACGAGCATCCTGTCGCTCATGAGCCTCGGCGCCGCGAACGGCGACCAGGTCGTGCTCACGGCCGAGGGCGACGGCGCGGACGCCGCGCTCGACGAGCTCGCCGCGCTGCTCGAGAGCGACCTCGACGCCGTCGAGTAGCCGCACCGCACGACGAGAGGGCCCGGTCACCGCGATGCGGTGGCCGGGCCCTCTCGTGTCAGGCGAGCGTGCGCGTCACCACTCGGCGACGCGGTAGTCCTTGAGGAAGACGCCCGAGATGTCCTCGCCGGCCTCGCCCATGACGATGGGGTCATAGACGCGCGCGGCGCCGTCCACCAGGTCGAGCGGCGCGTGGAAGCCCTCCTCGGCGAGCCGCACCTTGGTGGGGTGCGGGCGCTCGTCGGTGATCCAGCCGGTGTCGACGCTCGTCATGAGGATCCCGTCGGTCTCGCGCATCTCGCGCGCCGACGTGCGCGTCATCATGTTGAGCGCGGCCTTGGCCATGTTGGTGTGCGGGTGGCCGGGGCCCTTGTACGCCCGGGCGAACTGGCCCTCCATGGCGCTCACGTTCACGACGTACTTGCGGCGCGCGGTCGACGCCGCCATCGCGGGGCGCAGCCGGCTCACGAGGAGGAACGGGGCGGTGACGTTCGCGAGCTGCACCTCGAGCATCTCCAGCGGATCCACCTCGTGCACCACCTGGGTCCAGCTGTTCGCGTCGTGCAGGTCGGGCACGAGGCCGCCCGCGTCGATGGCTGTGCCGGCCGCGAGGCGCGCGAGCGAGGAGGACCCCGCCGTCATCGCGAGCTCGGTGACCTCCGCCGCCGTGATGCCCGTGGCGGTCGAGAGGATCGGGTGCGCGGCGACGCTGGCCGCGAGGGCCGCGGGGTGCGCGTCGTTCGTGTGGCCGAACGTGAGCAGCTCCGGGATCGGGCCGTCGGGCAGCGGCGCGGACTCGGCCTCCGACAGCGGCGCGTAGGAGCCGGGGGAGCGGCGCACGGTCTGCGCGGCGTTGTTGATGAGGATGTCGAGCGGGCCGGCGGCCGCGACCGCGTCGGCGAGGCCGATGACCTGGGCCGGGTCCCGGAGGTCGAGGCCCACGACGCGGAGGCGGTGCACCCACTCGTGCGCGTCGGGCAGCCCGGCGAAGCGGCGGACGGCATCCCGCGGGAAGCGCGTGGTGATGGTGGTGTGCGCGCCGTCGCGGAGGAGCCGCAGCGCGATGTGCATGCCGATCTTCGCGCGGCCCCCGGTGAGGAGCGCGCGCATGCCGGTGAGGTCGGTGCGGGCCTCGCGCTTGGCGTGGTTGATCCGCGCGCAGTCCGGGCAGAGCTGGTGGTAGAACGCGTCGACCTGCGTGTAGTGCTGCTTGCAGATGTAGCAGGGGCGCGAGCGGAGGAGCGTGCCGGCGGTGGGCGCGGCCGTCGTGATCGCGAGCGGGATGCCACGCGTCTCGTCGTCGATGCGGTCGGGGGCGCCCGTCGCGGTGGCGGCGACGACGGCGCGGTCGGCGGTGGCGACGGCCTCGCGCTTCTCGAGGCGGCGGGCCTTCTTCACGGACTTGAACATGCTCGCCGTGGCACGGCGGACGGCGACGAAGTCGGGGTGCTCCTCATCGATGTCGGCGAGCGAGCCGAGGACGCGGAGCGTGACGGCGAGGTCCGCGGGGTCGATGGCCGCGGGGTCGATGGCCGCGGGGTCGATGGCCGCGCCGGCGTCGGGACCGGGGGCGGAGGCGGCGGCGGGATCCGCGGGCACGGCGGGGTCGTCGGGGAGGGCG
>NZ_LQXA01000005.1 GCF_001618005.1 Clavibacter tessellarius | reverse complement strand
GGGCACGGCCGAGCGGGAGGGGCCGGGCGGGGCCCGCGGCGGCTACATCGTGGTGGCGAAGCCCACGGCGGCTGCGATGACGGCCCAGAGGGCGATGGCCACCACGATGAGGGCGGTGAGCCCGGTGCGGCGGTCGCGCCAGCGCGCGCGCTCCGCCTCGGTGGGCGCGGGGTCGGGGCTGGGCTCGTGGGGGAGGGAGGGCATCCGGCGACCGTATGCGGCGCAGCCGGGGAGCCGCCGCCGCCTGTGGACAACTCCCGTCGCCCGGCCGGCACCCGCGCGTGGGGGAGGATGGACGCATCATGCCCGACACCGC
This sequence comes from Clavibacter tessellarius, assembly GCF_001618005.1. GTDB lineage: Bacteria > Actinomycetota > Actinomycetes > Actinomycetales > Microbacteriaceae > Clavibacter > Clavibacter tessellarius_A. The sequence continues at coordinate 80,750 of NZ_LQXA01000005.1, read as the reverse complement.
CCCCGCCCCCACGCTCACCGAGGAGGCGGCCCGCCTGGCCGTGGACGGGGCGACCGACGACGCGATCTACGACGCCTTCGCCGAGTGGGCGCTCGCGCGGGGCATCGAGCTGTACCCGGCGCAGGACGAGGCGGCGCTCGAGATCGCGTCGGGCGCGAACCTCATCCTCTCGACCCCGACCGGCACGGGGAAGTCGCTCGTCGCGGTCGCGGCGCACTTCGCGGCGCTGGCCCGGGGACGCCGCTCGTACTACACGGCGCCCATCAAGGCGCTCGTCTCCGAGAAGTTCTTCGCGCTCGTCGAGCTGTTCGGCGCCGCGCAGGTCGGGATGGTCACGGGCGACTCCTCGGTGAACCCGGACGCGCCCATCATCTGCTGCACCGCCGAGATCCTCGCCAACCGGTCGCTCCGCGGCGGCGCGGACACGCCCGTCGACCAGGTGGTCATGGACGAGTTCCACTTCTACGCGGATCCGCAGCGCGGCTGGGCCTGGCAGGTGCCGCTCCTGCTCCTGCCGCACGCGCAGTTCGTGCTCATGTCGGCGACGCTCGGCGACGTCACCGACCTCGCGGACGACCTCACGCGGCGCACCGGGCGGCCGACCGCGCGCATCACGGGCATCGAGCGGCCGGTGCCGCTGTTCTTCCACTACGCCGTGACGCCCGTGCAGGAGACGGTGGAGGAGCTGCTCGACACGAAGCAGGCGCCCGTCTACATCGTGCACTTCGCGCAGGCCGCGGCCCTCGAGCGGGCGCAGGCGCTCTCCAGCATCAAGATCGTGACGCGCGAGCAGCGGGACGCCATCGCGGATCTGATCGGCGGCTTCCGGTTCAGCACGGCGTTCGGGAAGACGCTGTCGCGGCTCGTCCGCGCGGGCATCGGCGTGCACCACGCGGGCATGCTGCCGAAGTACCGGCGGCTGGTGGAGCAGCTCGCGCAGCAGGGCCTCCTCCGGGTCATCTGCGGCACCGACACGCTCGGCGTCGGCATCAACGTGCCCATCCGCACGGTGCTGTTCACGGGCCTCACCAAGTACGACGGCACCCGGATGCGCCAGCTCAACGCGCGCGAGTTCCACCAGATCGCCGGGCGCGCGGGCCGCGCCGGCTACGACACCGCGGGCACCGTGGTCGCGCAGGCGCCCGAGCACGAGACCGAGAACATCAAGATGCTCGAGCGCGCCGGCGACGACGTGAAGAAGCGCCGGAAGCTCGTGCGCAAGAAGGCGCCCGAGGGCTTCGTCTCGTGGGGCGAGCCGAGCTTCCGCAAGCTCATCGACGCGGAGCCGGAGCGGCTGACCTCGAGCATGCAGGTGAGCCACGCGATGATGCTCAACGTCATCGCGCGTGACGGCGACGTCTTCCAGAACATGCGCGCGCTCGTCGAGGACAACCACGAGCCGCGGATCCGCCAGCTGGCGCTCGCCCGCCGCGCCCTCGCGATCTACCGGACGCTGCGCACCGCGGGGATCGTGGAGCAGGAGGCGGACCCCGACGGCGGGCCCGCGCGGATCACGCTCACGGTCGACCTGCAGGCCGACTTCGCCCTCAACCAGCCGCTGTCGCCCTTCGCGGTCGCCGTGTTCGAGCTGCTCGACCGGGAGTCGCCGACGTACGCGCTCGACATGGTGAGCGTGGTCGAGGCGACGCTCGACGACCCGCGGCCGATCCTGTCGCAGCAGCAGTTCACGGCCCGCGGCGAGGCCGTGCAGGCGATGAAGGCCGACGGCATCGAGTACGACGAGCGCATGGAGCTGCTCGAGTCCATCACCCACCCGAAGCCGCTCGAGGAGCTGCTCGACCAGGCGTTCTCCACCTACGCGGCGAGCCAGCCGTGGATCGGCGACTTCGCGCTCAGCCCGAAGTCGGTCGTCCGCGACATGTACGAGCGGGCCATGAGCTTCAGCGAGCTCATCTCCTTCTACAAGCTCATGCGCTCCGAGGGCCTCGTGCTGCGCTACCTGTCCGATGCGTTCCGGGCGCTGCGGCAGACCATCCCCGACGAGGCGAAGACCGAGGAGCTGCTCGACGTGATCGAGTGGCTCGGCGAGCTCGTGCGCCAGGTCGACTCGAGCCTGCTCGACGAGTGGGAGGAGCTGTCGCATCCGACCGCGGCACCCGGCGACGCGCCCGTGCTGCCGCCCGCGCCGAAGCTGCTCACCTCGAACACGCGCGCGTTCCGGATCCTCGTGCGCAACGAGATGTTCCGGCGCGTGCAGCTCGCGGCCCGCGAGGACCTCAACGCGCTCGGCGAGCTCGACGCCGCCGCGGGCTTCGACGCGGACGCGTGGGGCGAGGCGCTCGACGGCTACTTCGGCGAGTACGACCGGATCCTCACCGACGGCGATGCGCGCAGCCAGGCGCTCGTGACGATCGAGGAGCGGCCGACGGAGTGGATCGTCCGGCAGGCGCTGCACGATCCCGAGGGCGACCACGACTGGGGGATCGAGGCGACGGTCGACCTCGACGCGTCGAACGAGGCAGGCGAGGCCGTCGTGCGCGTGACCCGGGTGGGCACCCTCTCGTGAGCGCGGCGCCGGTCCTGCCCGACCTCGCCGGGCGGACGGTGCTCGTCACGGGCGCGAACGGCGGCATCGGCTTCTGGACCTCGGCGCAGCTGGCCGGCGCGGGCGCCCGGGTGCTGCTCGCCTGCCGCTCCGCCGAGCGCGGGGATGCCGCCGCACGCGCGCTCCAGGCACGCGTGCCACGGGCCGACGTCGAGTTGGTGGCCCTGGATCTGGCGAGCCTCGCGAGCGTGGACGCCGCCGTCGGCGCCGTGCGGGAGGAGATCGACGCGATCGTCGCGAACGCCGGCCTGACGCCCGCCGGCGGCCGCGCGCGCCACCGCCGCACGACGGTCGACGGGTTCGAGGAGCTCATGGGCACCAACGCGCTCGGCCACTTCGCGCTCGTGGCCGGGCTCGCGCCCCGGCTGCGCGCGGGCGGCCGGGTCGTGATGCTCGGATCCCTCGCCCACCGCTTCTCGCCCCTCGACCTCGGCGACCTCGCGGGGGAGCGGCGCATGCCCGCGCTCGTGCGCTACGGCCGGTCGAAGACGGCCTGCATGATGCTCGGGGACGCACTCGACCGGCGCTGGCGGGCCGCGGGATCCGACCGCATCGCGCTGTCGGCGCACCCCGGCTACGCGGTGGACGCGCTCACGCCGCCGCAGGACCCGGCCGTCCGCCCGAGGGGCGCGGACGCTGCGCGTCGACGCCTCGCCCGCGCGGGACGCGTCGTCGTGCAGGGCAAGGACGCGGGCGCGTGGCCTGTCGTGCACGCGGCCGCAGCGAGCGGCGTGACGGGCGGCGCCTTCTGGGGAACCGCCGGGCCGCTCGAGCTGAAGGGACCGCCGGCGCCCGCCTTCGTCGCCGAGCACGCGCGCTCGACGGCCGTCGCCGAGCAGCTGTGGGCCGCCGCCGAGGACGCCACGGGGATCCGCTTCCGGCCCTGAGGAAGGGCGACGGTGGCGACAGCGGGCGGGGGGGGCGGAATCAGTCGCGCGGCGTCCCGAGCACGTCGTCGAGCGCGTCGCGGAACGCGGCCGTCTCGGCGGGCGTGCCGACGGAGACGCGCAGCCAGCCCTCGGGGCCGGTCTCGCGGATCAGCACGCCCCGGTCGAGCAGGCCCTGCCACACCGCGTGCCGGTCGGGGAACCGGCCGAAGAGCACGAAGTTGGCGTCGGACGGCGCCACCTCGAAGCCGCGGCCGCGCAGCCAGTCGACGAGCCCGTCGCGCTCCTCCCGGAGCGACGCGACCTGCGCGAGCAGCACGCCGCTGTGCCGGAGGGCGGCGGTCGCGCTCACCTGGGTGATGCGGGACAGGTGGTACGGCAGGCGCACGATCCGCAGCGCGTCCACGACCGCGGGGGAGGCGGCGAGGTACCCGAGCCGGCCGCCCGCGAACGCGAACGCCTTGCTCATGGTGCGCGACACGATGAGGCGCGGGTGCTCCGGCAGCAGCGAGACGGCCGTGGGCACGCCCTCCCGGCGGAACTCGGCGTAGGCCTCGTCGATCACGACGACGCCGGGAGCCACCGACAGCACGTGCTCGATCTCCGGGATGGTCAGCGCCGTGCCCGTCGGGTTGTTCGGCGACGTGAGGAACACGACGCTCGGCTCGTGCTGCTCGATGAGCGCCGTCACGTTCTCGAGGTCGAGCGTGAAGTCCTCCTGGCGGCGGCCGGAGACCCAGCGGGTGAGGGTGTTGCGCGCGTACTCCGGGTACATCGCGTAGTGCGGCGCGAAGGACAGGGCCACGCGGTCGGTGCCGCCGAAGGCCTGCAGCACCTGCTGGAGCACCTCGTTGGATCCGTTCGCCGCCCAGACGTTCTCCGGCCCGAGCGGCAGGCCGCTGTCGGCCGTGAGGTAGTCGGCGAGCTCGGTGCGGAGCTCCAGGAACTCGCGGTCGGGATAGCGGTTGAGCCCCCGCGCGGCCTCGAGCACGGCCTCGCTCACGGCGACCGCCACCTCCTCGGGCAGCGGGTGCGGGTTCTCGTTGACGTTGAGGAGCACCGGCACGTCGAGCTGCGGGGCGCCGTAGGGCTCCTCGCCTCGGAGGTCGTCGCGGAGGGGCAGGTCGGCGAGGGTCGTCCTCGACCAGTCGGGGCTCATGTGTCTCCTCTTCGGGTGGGGGTTCCCATCCTCCCATCGCTCCCGGCGGGGGCCCGTCGCCGGCAGCCGGTCCGCGCACGCGCGCCTTATGCGCGGGGGCCGGCGGCTAGGGTCGTCGGATGCGCTCCCCCCTCGTCCGGCTCACCCGCGTCCGGCGCCCGGGGGACGTGCACCGCACCGAGTCCTCGCCGCCGCGCTGGCTGCTCCTCTCCCGCCGCTACGGGTCGCGCGCGATCCCGGTGGACCACGACCTCGAGCGCCGCACGGTGCTCGGCTTCCGCGTCGCGATCAAGGTGTTCCGCTCGCCGCGCGGGAACGCCGGGCGCACGCTCTCCGCGGCGCCCTCGGGGATCGGGTCCGCGGGGCCCGCCGCCGGCCGGCCGTCGTTCGTGCTCGTGCACGGGATCGGCGTCTCCTCCCGCTACTTCCACCCCGTCGCGGCGCTGCTGGCCGAGCACGGCGACGTGCACGCGATCGACCTGCCGGGCTACGGCGAGTCGCCGCGGGTGCACCGGGACGTGACGCTCGACGACCACGCGGCCGTCGTCGCCGAGGTCATCCGGACGCACGGCCTCGTCGACCCGGTCGTGGTCGGCCACTCGATGGGCTCGCAGATCGTCGCGCGCCTCGCGGCCCGGCACCCGGAGGTCGCCGACCGGATCGTGCTCATCGCGCCGACGCTCGATCCGCGGAAGCGCGGCGTCGTGCGGGCCGGCCTGGCCCTCGCGCACGACACGCTGCGCGAGCCGCTGCTCTCGAACGCGGTCGTGATCGGCGACTACCTGTTCCGCTGCGGCGTGCCGTACTACCTGCGGCAGCTCCCGCACCTCATCCAGGACCGGGTGGAGGACCGCGCCGGGCGGATCCGCGCCCGCACGCTCGTGATCGTGGGCGACCGCGACGCCGTGGTCGACCGCTCGTTCGCGCGCGACCTCGCCGACGCGATCCCACGCGGACGCCTCCATGTGGCGCACGGGCCGCACGTCGTGATGTTCACGGATCCGGTCGGCGTCGCCCGGGCGATCGTCGAGCATGCCCGACTGGGCTGATCCGGCCGGCGACGTCGACCCCGCCGCCGCGTCCCCCGGCCAGGATGGAGGGGTGACCGCCGACGGACGAGACGCCCTCCCGCCGCTGTCCCCGCTCGCGAAGGCCGTCGACTGGGCGCTCGACTACGCGTACGTCCTCCGCTGGCAGGCCGCCGCCGCGCTCTCCCGGGACGACGCGCACGCCTTCGAGGACGGGCGCGACGACCGCCCCACGATCCTCGTGCTCCCCGGCGTCTACGAGCGGTGGCAGTTCATGCTCCCGATCATCCGGCGGCTGCACGCGCGCGGCCACGGCGTGCACGTGGTGGGCGCGCTCGGCGCGAACGTCGGCCGGGTCGCCGAGATGGCGCGGCGGGCGCGCGCCCGTCTCGAGGCCGCCGACCTCCGGGACGTCATCGTCGTCGCGCACAGCAAGGGCGGCCTGATCGGGAAGCACCTCATGGCCTTCGACGACCCCGACCGGCGGATCCGGGCGATGGTCGCGATCAACGCGCCCTTCGGCGGCTCGTCGTACGCGCGCTTCATCCCGATCCGCAGCATCCGCGACTTCTCGCCGCGCAACGGCGCGCTCGTCGCCCTCGGCCGGTCGCGGGAGGCCAACGCGCGGATCACGAGCATCCACGCGCGGTTCGACCCGCACATCCCGGGCGGGAGCTCGCTCGAGGGCGCCGTGAACGAGCGCGTCGCCGCCGCCGGGCACTTCCGGATCATGGGCGACGAGGACGTGCTCCGCCGCGTGGAGGCCGCGATCGACCGCGCCGGGCCGCCGACGGGCCCCGCGGCCTGATCCGGCGCGCCGCCCGGCGCATACTGGGCTCATGCCCCACCCCGCCGCCCCCGCCCGATCGAGCGGCGGGACCAGCGGCACCGCGGAGGGCCGCGGCCGCACCGTCCTCGTCGTCGCGATCCTCGCCTCCTTCGTCGCGTTCCTCGACGGCACGGTCGTCAACGTGGCGCTGCCCGCCATCGGCGCGGACCTCGGCGGTGGCCTCGTCGTGCAGCAGTGGGTGGTGGACGCGTACCTCATCACCCTCGGCGCGCTGATCCTCCTGGCCGGGTCCCTCTCCGACGCCTTCGGCCGGGTGCGCGTGCTGCGCTGGGGGCTCGTCGGCTTCGGCGTCACGTCGCTCGTGTGCGCCGTCGCCCCGTCCGCGGGGGTCCTCATCGCCGCGCGCGCCGCCCAGGGCGCGGCCGGGGCGCTCCTCGTGCCGAGCTCGCTGGCCCTCATCTCGCAGACGTTCCGGGGAGCCGCGCAGTCGCGCGCCATCGGCTCGTGGACGGCGTGGACCGGCACCGCGATGCTCGTCGGGCCCGTGCTCGGCGGCGTCCTCGTCGACGCGCTCGACTGGCGGCTCGTGTTCGGCATCAACGTGCTCCCCATCGCCGTCACGCTCGCGCTGCTCGCGCGGCTCCCGCACGATGCGCCCGCGGCCGAGGGCACGCGCGTCGACGTCCCGGGCGCAGTGCTCGGCGCGCTCGGGATCGGCGGCCCGGTGTTCGCGCTCATCGAGCAGTCGCGGCTCGGGCTCGGCCACCCGCTCGTGGTCGCCAGCCTCGTCGTGGGCATCGCGTGCCTCGTGCTGTTCGTGCTCCGCGAGCGCCGGACGCCGCATCCGATGCTGCCGCTGTCGCTCTTCCGGGAGCGCGACTTCCTCGTCGGCAACATCGCGACGGTCGGGATCTACGGCGCCCTGTCGCTCGGCGGCTTCGTGATCGCCGTGTTCCTGCAGCAGGCGGGCGGGCTGTCGGCGACGGCAGCGGGCTTCGCGCTCGTGCCGACGACCGTGATCATGCTGCTGCTGTCGACGCGCTTCGGCGCGCTGGCCGGGCGGATCGGGCCGCGCCTCCTGATGGGGATCGGCCCCGTCGTCGCGGGCGGCGGCTACCTGCTGATGCTTCGGGTCGCGGAGCCGGTCGACTACTGGTCGCAGCTGCTGCCGGGCATCGTCGTGTTCGGCCTCGGCCTCTCGATGACCGTGGCGCCGCTGACGTCGACCGTGCTCGAGGCCGTGCCGTCCGCGCAGGCGGGCATCGCGTCGGCGGTGAACAACGCCGTGTCCCGCGTGGCGGGCCTCGTCGCGATCGCCGCCATCGGGCTCGTCGCCGGGGCCGACCTCGACGTCCCGGCGTTCCACCGCGTCGCGCTCGTCACGGCCGCCCTGCTGATCGCGGGCGGGCTGGTGTCCCTCGTCGGGATCCGGTCGCGCCGGGCGGCGGGGCCGGACGCGGCGCCCGCCGACGCCGTCGGGACGGACGCGCCCGGGGCCTAGACGGCCAGCAGCACCTTGCCGACGTGCTGCGACGACGCCACGTGCGCGTGCGCCGCGGCGGCTTCCGCGAGCGGGAAGACGCGGTCGATCACCGGGCGGACCGAGCCGTCGACCACGGCGGGCCACACGTCCGCGCGGATCGCGGCGACGATGCGGGCCTTGTCGTCGGCGTCGCGCGCCCGGAGCGTCGTGCCCCAGATCCGTCCGCGCCTCGCCATGAGCTGCCCGATGGCGATGCTCGTGGGCGCGCCGCTCTGCGCGCCGATGACCATGATCCGGCCGTCGCGGGCGAGCGCGCGGATGTCGCGGTCGATGTAGTCGCCGGCGATGGCGTCGAGGATCACGTCGGCGCCGCGGCCGCCCGTCGCCTCGCGGAGCGCCTCCACGAAGTCCTGCTGCCGGTAGTCGATGAGGATCTCGGCGCCGAGCGCCCGGCATGCGTCGAGCTTGGCGGGGCTGCCGGCCGTCACGGCCACGCGCGCACCGAGGCGCGTCGCGAGCTGGATCGCCATGGTGCCGATGCCGCTGGACCCGCCGTGCACGAGGAGCGTCTCGCCCGGCTGGAGCCGGGCGTCGAGCACGACGTTCGACCACACGGTGGCGACCACCTCGGGCAGCCCCGAGGCCGCGACGAGGTCGAGCCCCGCGGGGACCGGGAGGACGTGCCGCTCGTCGACCGCGACGAGCTCCGCGTAGCCGCCGCCCGCGAGCAGCGCGCAGACGCGGTCGCCGACGGCCCAGCGCGTCGCGCCCTCGCCGACCGCCTCGACCGTGCCCGACACCTCGAGCCCGAGGTGCGTCGGCGCGCCGGCGGGCGGCGGGTAGGCGCCCTCGCGCTGGCTGAGGTCGGCGCGGTTGACGCCCGCCGCCGCCACCCGGATGAGCACCTCGCCGGGTCCGGCGACCGGATCCGGGAGCTCGGAGAGGGAGAGGACGTCGGGGCCGCCGGGGGAGGGGAAGGTGATCGCGCGCATCCCGCCACGGTACGCCCGCGCCCGGCACGGGACCGCCACGGCGAGGCGCCCGGTGGGCCCGGCGCGGACCCGCCGCGGGAAGTGCATGAACTCGCAAATGGAATCGGGAATGGATGCGAGATCCATGCGCTTGCATACCTTCGAGGCCGTCGGCCCGCACCCCATGACCCCGCACGAGAGGCACGCACATGAGCGACACCACCACCGTCCCCGGATACATCGCCGGCACCTGGACCATCGACAAGACGCACAGCTCGGTCGGGTTCAGTATCCGCCACATCATGATCAGCAAGGTCAAGGGCACGTTCAAGGACTTCGACGCCGAGATCGTCACCGGCGCCACGCCCGAGCAGAGCTCCGTGAAGGCCCACGCGACCATCGTCTCGATCGACACCAACGAGCCGAACCGCGACCAGCACCTCCGCACGAACGACTTCTTCGACGCCGAGAACCACCCCACCATCGACTTCGTCTCGACCGCGGTGCGCGTCGAGGCCGACGGCGACGCGAAGATCGACGGCGAGTTCACGATGCGCGGCGTCACCAAGCCCGTCACGTTCGACGTCGAGTTCGGCGGCTTCGGCAAGGACGCCTACGGCAACACCAAGTTCGGCGCGACGGCCACCGCGGTCGTGAACCGCGAGGACTTCGGCCTCACCTACAACGCGGCCCTCGAGACCGGCGGCGTGCTGCTGGGCGACAAGGTCACCATCACGCTCGACATCCAGGCGGTCCTCGCGACCCCCGCGGCCTAGCGATCCCGGCCGGGCACCGTCCCGGCCCGCTCCGCTACGGCGGATCCGGCGCCCCCTGTCCCGCGCGGACAGGGGGCGCCGTCGTGTCGCGGGGCGGCATCCCGGCGGATCCGGAGAGCCCACGCCCTCGGCGTCAGGCGGGACCGGCCGCGCCCGCCGCCGCGAGCCCGAGGGCCCGCAGCGTCTCCGCCGGGCGCTCGACGTGCGCGAAGTGGCCGGCGTCCGGGATGACCGCCGAACGGAGGTCGGGGACCACGCGCGCCAGCAGGTCGAGGTCGTCCCGGGAGACGAACACGTCGTCGTCGCCGCGCACCGCGACCACCGGGCACGCGATGCGCGCCCACAGCCCGTCGGCGTCGTAGCCGCGCGTCACCTCCGCGGCGAGGGAGAAGGCCCGTGGGCGCGCCTCGGTGGCGATGGCGTCGACGATCGAGCGGCGCACGCGCCAGCCGTGCGCGAAGAGCGGGAGGGCGATGGCGCGCATCAGCCGGATGCGGCCGACCCCGCGGATGAGCGCCGTGCCCGGGCGGCCGAGGCGGCGCATGGTGCGCATGATCCCGAGCATCATCGTGAAGCCCGGGATGACGCGGAAGGCCCGGACGGGATGCGCCACGCTCCGGATGACCGAGTACGTGGTGGGGGAGACGAGCGCGACCGACACGGCGCGGGCCGGGTCGCGCGCCGCGAGGTGCAGCGCGATGAAGCCGCCCATCGAGTGGCCGACCAGCCGCCAGCGCGCGTAGCCGAGCCCGTCGACCACCCGGGTCACGGCGTCGGCGATGGCGTCGACGGTCGCGTCGGCGTCGGCGGCGTCGAGCGCGGAGCCGCCCCAGCCGGGCAGGTCGATCGCGACCACGTCCGCGAACGGGACGCCGGCGTCCCGCGCGGTGCGCAGGAGCGGCGTCCACGTGGTCCACGACCCGGCGGCGCCGTGCAGCAGGACGGTCGCGGTGTCGGATCCGCGGCGCGCCACGTGGTGGTGCCGCACGACCCCGAGCGGCGTGGGCGTCGTGCCGCGGACGAGGCCGGCCGCGCGCGGATCCGGGTCGAGCTCGAGCGGGCTGTAGCCGGGCAGCGGCCGCGTCACTCCGCGCCGCCGATGATCTCGGAGCGGATGCGGCGGATGTCCTCCAGCAGCGAGCCGATGAGTATCCAGTGCTCCTCGTTCGGCTGCAGCACCACGAGCGGCGCCGTGAGCGCCGGCTCCTCGTGCGCGGCGTCCGCGGCTCCGCCTCCCGGCAGCGCGTGCTCGGCGAGCAGCCGCACGTCGTGGGCGGCGCGCGTCAGCTCGGTCGCGATGCCGCGCACCACGGGCTCCTCCGCGAGCGACGCGTCGTAGCGGTCGTGCACCGCGCGCGTCATGCCGACCACGCGATTGACGAGCACGGTGAGGGTCGCGAGCAGCTCCCGGTCGGCCTCCAGCAGCGCGCGGTGCCGACGGCGGAGCGGGTTCAGCGTGAGGCTCTCGAGGCCGCGGTCGACCTCGGCGACCGCCTTCGTGTGCCGCGGCCGGAGCTCGCGGGCGCGCACGAGCATGCGGTCCAGCTCCTCGCGGTCGACGGGCTCGGCCAGCGCGCCGGCCAGCCGGTCGAGCGCGGCGGCGCAGTCGCCCGCGAGGCCGATGACCGCGCGGCGGCTCGCCTCGTGCAGCACGGGCGGGGCGATCGCGATGTTGACGACCACGCCGATCGCCGCGCCGAGGATCGTCTCCACGATGCGGTCGACCGCGTACACGGGCGAGAGCTGCCCGATGGCGAGCACGAGCATCGCGCTGATGGGGATCTGCGTGCTCGACCCCGGCGTCAGGCGGAACACCCAGCCCACCAGCACGGCGACGACGACCGCGAGGAGCACCACCCCGCTCGACGTGCCGAGGGCCAGGCCGAGGACGAGCGCGAGCAGCACCCCGGTGATCACGCCCAGGCTGCGCTCGACCGCCTTGCCGAAGGTCTGGTTGATGCTCGGCTGCACCACGAGCAGCGCGGCGATGGTCGCGAAGATGGGCAGCTGCGCCGGGAGCAGGGCGATGCACACGAACCAGGCGATGATCGCGGCCACGCTCGTCTTGACCACCTGGACGAACGGGATCCGCGTGGTGGTGCGGACGGTCGTGGTGATGCGCACGTGCGGCCTCCGGCGGATCTCGGGTACCCCATCATCCCGCGGGCCGACCCGCTCAGGCGACCTGGGCCGCGTCGTCCATCCCGTCGGCGCCGCCCGCGCCGCCCTGCCGCCGCGCGTCCTGCCAGCGCGCCCACATCTCCTTCAGGTCCCACGCGTCCTCCGCCTGGATGGAGACGCCCCGCTCGCCCGTGCGCCGGGTGCGCCCGCGGATGACGAGCAGCCGCGTGCCGAAGAGCATGGGCCCCGCCTTCTGCTGCGCCTCGTCGAAGAAGGTGGAGTCGGAGCAGCCCGAGCCGTCGTCGAGGCTGATGAAGACCACGCGCTTGCCGCTGCGCATGGGCGGCGTCTGCGTGGCGATGCGGATCCCCGCCACCACCACCTCCGAGCCGCTGCGCACCTCCAGCAGCTGGCTCGCCGGGATGACGCCGAGCTCGTCGAGCATCGGGCGGTAGCTCTCGAGCACGTGCTCGGTGACCTCCATCTGCAGGATGTCGAGCTCGGCGGCGACCCGCGCCCGGCCGTCGGGGTCGGGCGAGCCGCGCGGGATGAGGTCGCGGTCGTCGACGAAGAGCGGCAGCTGGCCGGCCGGATCCGCGGGCCGGGCCGCCCGCGCCGTGAGCCGCCGCACGTACGCCATGACGTCGCCGCGCGACGCCGGACCCCGGGCGCCGGCGGCGGTGCCGCCGGCGTCGTCGGCGGTGCCGCCGGCGTCGTCGGCGGACGCGGCGAGCGGGTCGAGCGCGCCCACCGCGGCGAGCCGCTCGAGCAGCGCGCGCGACGGCTGGGCCTTCGCGTAGAAGTCGGAGATGGAGTCGAAGGGCTGCCCGGCGACGATGCGCGCCGTCTCCGCCTCGCTCATGCCGTGCACGTCCTGCAGCGACAGCCGGATGCCCAGCTCGCCGATGCGCGTGCGCCCCGTGGTCGCCTCGCCCTCCACGCGCTCCACCCGGTAGGCGTCCGTGGACCGGTTCACGTCGAGCGGCAGCACGGGCACGCCCATCCGCCGTGCCTCGGTGAGCAGCAGGCGCTTCGGGTACATGCCGGGGTCGTGCGTGAGGATCCCCGCGAGGAACTCCGCCGGGTAGTGCGTCTTCAGCCACGCGCTCTGCCAGGTGGGCAGCGCGAACGCCGCGCCGTGCGCCTTGCAGAACCCGAACGAGCCGAAGCCCTTCAGCGCCTTCCAGATGCGCTCGACGTCGGCGTCGGAGAACGGGCGGCGGCCCGTGCGGCCGTCGACGTGCGTGGTCGTGCGCTCCCGGAACGCCTGCTCGACGACGGTGTCCTGCCGCTCCATGTTGCGGCGCAGCTCGTCGGCCTCCGCGAGGGAGACCTGCATGCAGTCGGCGAAGATCCGGATGACCTGCTCGTGGTAGATGACGACGCCGAAGGTGGGCGCGAGGAACGGCGCGAACCGCGGATGCAGGTAGTCGGGCCGTGTGATGCCGTGCTTCGTGTCGAGGAACGGCGCCACCATGTTGCCCTTCATGGGCCCCGGCCGGAACAGCGAGATGTCGGCGATGAGGTCCTCGTAGACGTCGGGCTGCATCTTGCCGATGAGCTCGCGCTGGCCGGGCGACTCGATCTGGAACATGCCGAGCGTGTGCGTGGTGCGGATGGCGGCGAACGTCTCCTCGTCGTCGTGCGGGATCTCGTCGAGCTCGATGCGGCCGTCGCGGTGCACGTAGCGCGCGTCCACCGGGATGCCGCCCGCGACCGCCGACCGCGTGCCGTGGATGCGGTGGATCTCGTCCAGCGCGTACGCCATGGTGCTCTGCATCCGCACGCCGAGGATGTCGAGCTTCAGGAGCCCCATGTCGTCGATGTCGTCCTTGTCGAACTGGCTCATGGGCAGGCCCATGCCGCTCGGCTGCACCGGGGTGGTGCTCAGCAGGTCGGAGTCGCCGAGGATCACGCCGCACGGGTGCATCGAGATGTGCCGGGGGAGCCGGTCGAGCCGCTCGGTGAGGTCGACCAGCAGGTCGATGCTCGGGTCGTCCCGCACGAGGTCGGCGATGGGCTTCAGCTCGGGCTTCGTCTCGAGCACCGCCCGGAACTCGCGCGCGTTGAAGCGCCAGATGTTCTTCGCGATGAAGTCGATCTGCTGCTCGTCGAGGTCGAGCGCGAGCCCCGCGTCGCGCGCGGCGCCCCGGGCCCGGTAGGTGTTCTGCATCGACAGCAGCGTGACCCGGTTGCTGCCGTACCGCTCGAACACCCGGTGGTACACCTCGTGCCGCCGCGCGGACTCCACGTCGATGTCGATGTCGGGCAGCGTCGAGCGCACCTTGCCGAGGAAGCGCTCGAAGAGCAGGTCGTGCTCGAGCGGGTCGACGTTGGAGATGCGCAGGAGGTAGTTGACCAGGCTGCCCGCGCCGGATCCGCGCGCCTGGTTGCGCACGCCCATGTCCCGCATGAGCGAGCACACGTCGGCGACCGTGAGGAAGTAGGTGGCGAAGCCGAAGCCCGTGATGGTCTGCAGCTCGGTGCGCATGCGGGCGAGCACGCGCTGCCGCATGGCCTCGTCGACGTGGCCGAACCGCTCGGTGACGCCGGCCTCGGCCTTCCGCCAGAGCGCCTCGTCCGGGTCGCCCGTGACCCCGATGACCTCCTTCTCCGGCAGCTTCGGCTTCCGCCAGGCGAGGTCGGCGTCCGGATCCAGGCGGCAGCGGTCGGCGAGCTCCTCGGTGGCGCGCAGCAGGGCCTCGCCGGCGCGGCGGTCGAGGGAGGAGGCGCCGGCGATCTCACGCGCGATCCCCTGCATCTCCTCCGGGGTCTTCAGCCACGCCTGCCCGTTGGGCTGCGGCCGGAACGAGCCGAGCGGCCGGAGCGTGCCCGCGGAGTCGAGCACGTCGCCCGTGAGCGCGTCGTCGGGCTCGAGGTAGCGGACCGCGTTGGTGAGGACGGCCGGGACGCGGTGCGCGTCCGCGAGCTCCAGCATCCGGGCGGCGTGGCGGAGGCTCGCGGCCTCGCCGGGCTCGGTGTAGTGGCAGACCACCTCGACGGCGATCGCGCCCGGCAGGAGCCGCGCCCACTCCGTGAGGTGTCGGGAGGCGAGCGCGTGGTCGCCCGCCGCGACCGCGCGGCCCACGTCCGAGTCGGGCCCGAGCAGGACGGTGCCGACCGGCCCGTCCTCGCCGAGGAGGAACCCGGGCGGCCGGGTGCGGGAGATGCCCGCCTGGGCGCTGCGGGCCGTGCTGCGCGCCGTGCCCCGCCCGTGGCTCGCGCTGATGAGCCGGCTGAGCGCCGCCCATCCCTGGCCGTGCGTGCCGCCGTGCGCGAGCACCGTGATCCGGCCCGGGTGCTCGCCCGTGAGACCGAGCTCCGCGCCGACGACGGGGGAGACGCCCGCGGCGATCGCGCGGCGGATGTGGCGGACGGCGCCGTAGAGCCCGTCGCGGTCGGTGATGGCCGCGGCCGACGCGCCCCGGGACGCGACCTGGTCGACCAGCGCCTCGGGCGCCGTGGTGCCGAAGTGGGCGGAGAAGGCGGACGCGACGTGCAGGTGGGTGAAGCTCACGCGCGCCTCCCGACGGATCTGCCGCGCCCTCCCGGGCACGAGGTTCGAACGGATGTTCGACTCGCCCAGTGTAGGTCGGCTCCCGCGCGGCCGCGACCCGTAGTCTCGGAGGATGACCAGCGAACCCTCCACCCTCGTCATCCTCGGCGCCAGCGGCGACCTCACGGAACGCCTCCTCCTGCCGGGTCTCGGCAGCCTCGTGGCGAGCGACAGGGGGCGTCGGATCCAGCTCATCGGCACCGGCCGGAGCGAGCGCGGGGCGGACGAGTGGCGGAAGACCGTGAAGGCGGCGTTCGACTCGGTGGACGCGAAGGGGCGTCGCGCGGCGGGCATCGTCTCGTCCACGAAGTACATCCAGGCCGACCCCACGGACCTCGACGACCTGAAGCGCATCCTCGACGCATGCGAGGGCGCGCCGGCCCTCTACTTCGCGCTGCCGCCGGCCATCTCCATCGCCGTGTGCGAGAAGCTCGAGCAGCTCGACCTGCCGGAGGGCACCACGCTGGCGCTCGAGAAGCCCTTCGGGTCGAACAGCCGCACGGCCGCCCAGCTCAACCGCCAGCTGCTGAAGCTCGTGCCGGAGGACCGCATCCACCGCACCGACCACTTCCTCGGCCTCTCCACGGTGCTCAACCTCGTGTCGCTGCGCTTCGCCAACCGCTTCTTCGAGTCGGTGTGGAGCGCGAAGGACATCGAGAAGGTCGAGATCCTCTACGACGAGACGCTCGCGCTCGAGGGCCGGGCGGCCTACTACGACAAGTCGGGCGCGCTGGTCGACATGATCCAGAGCCACCTGCTGCAGGTGCTCGCGGTCTTCGCCATGGAGCCGCCGGCGAGCATCGACCCGGACGACCTGCGCTCGAACATCGCCTCCGTGCTCCGCGCCACCGAGGTGTGGGGCAACGACCCCGTCGCGCACAGCCGCCGTGCCCGCTACACGGGCGCCACCATCGACGGCACCCGCATCCCCGCCTACGCCAAGGAGGAGGGGGTGGATCCGGCCAACGAGACGGAGACGCTCGCCGAGGTCACCTTCGGCGTCGCCAACGCGCGCTGGGCCGGCGTCCCCTTCCGCCTCCGCTCGGGCAAGGCCCTCAAGGAGGCGTCGAAGCGCATCATCGTCACCTTCAAGCCCGTGGCGCACCTGCCGCGCGGGCTCCACGGCCCGGCCCGGCCCGACCGCCTCATCATCGACCTGAAGCCCGACGGCATCTCGCTCGAGGTCACGATGGACGGCACGGGCGAGCCCTTCACCCTCACGCAGTCCACGTTCCGGGCCGAGTTCGCGCAGCCCGAGCTCACGCCCTACGGCGAGGTGCTCGACGGGATCCTCGCGGGGGACCCGCGGCTGTCCGTCCGCGGCGACGTGGCCGAGCGGTGCTGGCGCATCGTCGCGCCCGTCATGCGCGCCTGGAAGGGCGACCGCGTGCCCATGGCCGAGTACCGCGCGGGCTCCACGGGCCCGACCGCCTGGCGCTGACCGGCGCCGGCCGGGCCTGCACGGCGTGCTGGCGGTCCCCGACGGCGAGGGCCCCTGGCCCGCGGTCGTGGTGGTTCACGGGCCCTTCTGCGTGCCCGATCGTCGCGAGCTACGGCGGACGCGACCGGCAGCTGGCGGGATCCGCCGACCGGCTCGCCGCCGCCCTCGTCGCGCACGGGATCGACCACGACGTGCGCGAGCACCCGGACGCCGGGCACGCGTTCCTCGACGACGCGGAGCCGGGCCCGCGGATCCTCCGCCCCGTGCTGCGCGCGCTCGGCATGGGCACGGAGCCCGCCTCGGCCGCGCACGCCTGGCGCCGGATCGACGCGTTCCTCGACGCGCACCTGCGCGGCGGGGAGCGCGCGGGCGCATAGCGCATCCGGCCCGCGTGCCGATGGGACTCTCCACCGGGCTCGGCTAGCCTGTGGATGATCCGGGTGCCCGAGCCCGGCGCTCCCCACCCGGCGACGAGAGATCCATCCATGCAGCACGCCCCCCAGAGCACCCGCGCCGATCGGGCCCGCGTCCGCGGCATCGCCCGCCACGGTCGGCTCCGCGCCCCGAGCGCCGGTCGCACGGTGATGAAGGGCGTGGCGGTGACGGCGGTGGTCGCCCTCGTGAGCACGGTCTCGGTCGTGGGCATCGCCGCCTGGGACCTCTCCCGCACCGTCTCCGCGAACCAGGTCGACATCTCCGGCGGCCAGGCCCTCCCGCCGTCCCTCGGCGGCATCGACGGCGGCGCGAACATCCTCATCGTCGGCAGCGACAGCCGCGCCGGCCAGGGCGACGGCTACGGCGCCGCGAAGGACGTGGGCACGGCCTCGCTCAACGACGTGACGATGCTCCTGCACATCAGCGAGGACAGCAGCCGCGCGACGGTCATCTCCTTCCCCCGCGACATGCTCGTCCCCATCCCCGCCTGCGAGGGACCGGACGGCACGAAGTACCCGGCCAGCGCGCGCGCCCAGCTCAACGAGTCGCTGACGCGCGGCGGCTTCGAGTGCACCGTGCGCATGGTCGAGGGCCTCACGGGACTCGACATCCCGTACGGCGGGGTCGTGCAGTTCAACGGCGTGGTGGAGATGTCCAACGCGGTCGGCGGCGTCGAGGTCTGCGTGGCCAACGGGATCTACGACAGGAAGACCGACCTCGCGCTCGATCCGGGCCCGCACACCCTCCAGGGCAAGGACGCGGTGCAGTTCCTCCGCACGCGCTACGGCGTGGGCGACGGCAGCGACATCTCGCGCATCGGCAACCAGCAGGTCTTCCTCAGCGCGCTCGTCCGCACGATCAAGAGCGCGGACACGCTCACGAACCCGGCGAAGCTCTACGGCATCGCGCGCGCCGTGGTCGACAACATGCAGCTGTCGACGTCGCTCGCCGACCTCGACACCCTCGTGTCTGTGGCGCTGACCTTCAAGGACATCCCGCTCGACGACGTCGTGTTCCTCCAGTACCCGGGCGCGGTCCTCGCCAACGGCCGCGTGCAGCCGGACGAGGCGGCGGCCGCGCAGCTCGTGAGCCTGCTCGCCTCCGACGCGGACTTCTCGCTCGGCCAGCCGGCTCCGAGCGACGATGCCGGCAGCGTGCCGGGCAGCAGCGTGCCGGGCAGCAGCGTGCCGGGCGCGGGGACCCCGACGCCGCCCGCCGAGGCCGCGCCGCCCGCCGAGGCCGCGCCGCCTGCCGAAGGCGCGCCGCCCGCCGAGGGCGCGTCGCCGACGACGCCGCCCACCCCGACCTCGGAGGTGCTCGACCCGAGCATCACCGGGCAGACGGCGGCGCAGAGCACCTGCTCCAACGGCCAGGGTCGCTGACCGCGGGCTCGCCGACCGGGGGATCGCCGACCGGGGGATCGCCGACCGGGGGATCGCCGACCGGGCCGACCTCGACCTAGCGCTCGGCGGGCGCCTCGACGACGCGCGGATCCGGGAACGCCGTCTCGACCGCGGGCGCCGCGGTGCCGCGGGCGCGCATCCACACGAAGAAGCCCGTGAGGGTGAAGGCGCCGTAGAAGACGTACATGAACGCGGACGCGTAGTAGCCGGCGCCCACGAGCAGCGGCACGCCGACGAGGTCGACCGCCACCCAGATGAGCCAGAACTCGACCCAGCCCTTCGCCATGCCGTAGGTGGCGAGGAGCGAGCCGACGAAGATCCAGGCGTCGGCCCACACGGGCTCGTAGGAGCCGAGCGCGCGGAACAGCGGCGTGAGGAGCGCGGTGCCGCCGACGAGCGCGACCACGAGCAGCGCGCGCTGGCGGCCGGACGCCCAGCGCGGCACGACGGGTGCGCCGCCGTGGCGGGCCTGCTGCCAGCGGTGCCAGCCGTAGACGGACACGGCGATGAACATGATCTGGCGCCCGGCCTGGCCGAGGAGGTTCACGGGGTTCGGCGTGCCGAAGACGGCGCCGAGGAAGACGGTGAAGAGCAGCACGTTGCCGACGATGCCGACGGGCCACGCCCAGACCTTGCGGCGCATGCCGCCGAGCGCGCTGGCCAGGCCGAACAGGTTGCCGACGATCTCGCGCCAGAGCACGACCTGGTCGCCGATGCGGAGCTGCGCGTCGAACAGCCACTCGAGTGCCGCCATGCCGGGTCCCTCCGTGCGCCGCGATCCGGGTGACCGCGTGCCGGCGCCGTGCGCGGCGCCGAGGGGTCCAAGGCCGGGACGCCGTCGGCTATTCCCCGCGTCACCCACAGCCGCGCTCAGGCGAACAGGCGCGTGTCGAGCTCCTCGTCCGACGCCGTGACGAGCGACCACCTGCCGCGCCCGTCGACGCTCAGGTCGAAGGACCCGTCGACCCGGCGCGCTCCCGTGGTGAGCGGCACGGCCTCGACGCGCCACATCCGGAGCTCGAGCAGGTGCCCGCTCGCGCCGCGGGGCGCGCGGCCCGTGCGCTGCCACCAGTCGACCCGCGCGATCCACCGCTCGGGCGAGCTGACGACGCCGTACACGACGCCCCGCCAGGTGAACCGCAGCGGCGAGCCGTCTCCCGAGAGCTCGACCTCCACGTCCTCGTCGATCCGCATCATGCCGCTCCTCCCGTCGTCGCGCCGGCCGCGCCTCGTGCGTTCGAACGGGTGTTCGAACGTCTGGTCCGAGTGTAGGAACGCGCGCCGACATCCACGAGGGGAGCGGGCGGATCCGCCTCACCCTCCACCGGAGCCTGAGGGTCTCGTGCTCGTCACGCGCATCGGGCATGGATCCGGCGACCCGTGCGTTGGCACCAGGGTCCCGAGGGCGGCAGACGCCTCCCTCGTCATCGACACCCGAGGAGGGTCCACATGACCGACACCACCACCGCAGCCGGCGCATCCGGCACGTTCACCATCGGCGGCGACCTGCCCGTCGTCCGTCTCGGCTACGGCACCATGCAGCTGACCGGCGAGGGCGTCTGGGGCGCCCCCGCGGACCCGGCCGAGGCCGTCCGCGTCATCCGCCGCGCCGCCGAGCTCGGCGTCACGTTCTTCGACACCGCCGACTCCTACGGCCCGTTCGTCGCCGAGGAGCTCCTCAAGGAGGCGCTCCACCCGTACGCCGATGACGTCGTCGTCGCGACCAAGGGCGGGCTCACGCGCCCCGGCCCCGGCGACTGGCGCCCTGTCGGCCGCCCCGAGTACCTGCGCCAGCAGGCCGAGCTGAGCCTCCGCCACCTCGGCCTCGAGCGCATCGACCTGTACCAGCTGCACCGCATCGACCCGGCCGTGCCGCTGGAGGACCAGATCGGCGTGCTCAAGGAGCTGCAGTCCGAGGGCAAGATCCGCCACATCGGCCTGTCCGAGGTCTCCGTCGACGATGTGAAGGCGGCGCGGGAGATCGCCGAGATCGTCTCCGTGCAGAACCTCTTCAACCTCGCCAAGCGCGACGCCGAGCCGCTGCTCGAGTACGCCGAGGCCGAGGGCCTCGCGTTCATCCCGTGGTTCCCGCTGGCGACCGGCGAGCTCGCGAAGGACGGCGGCCCGCTCGACGCCCTCGCGAAGCAGCACGACGCGAGCCCGTCGCAGCTCGCGCTCGCCTGGCTCCTGCGCCGCTCGCCCGTGATGCTGCCGATCCCCGGCACCAAGTCGGTCGGGCACGTCGAGGACAACATCGCCGCGGCGGCCATCGAGCTCACCGACGACGAGTTCCAGGCGCTCACCGACGCCGTCTGATCCACCCGCACACGCGAGGGCCCCGCAGGAGATCTCCTGCGGGGCCCTCGTCGTGGTGCGGGGACTAGGTGCCGATGCGGGTGCCGGAGTCGTCGGCGAGGCCGAGGTCGTCGAGCTGGGCGAGGAGGCTCGCGCCGTCCGGGGCGTAGACCCACGGGACGCTGCTGTCGAGCGCCCGCTCCTCGGCCTTGGCGCGGCCGCCCGCCAGCACGGCCTCGCCGGCGCTGAGCTGGCGGATGAGCACGACCTTCACGTTGTCGGGGTTCCGCTCCGCGAACTCGCCGTAGAGCAGCTCGTCGTGCTGGCCGTCGTCGCCCGCGAGGATCCACTTGACGCGCGGGAACTCCTCGGCGAGCCGCTGGAGGTTCAGCCGCTTGTGCTCCATGCCGCTGCGGAACCAGCGGTCGACCGTGGGACCCCAGTCGGTGAGGAGGATCGGGCCCGGCGGGTACAGGTTCCGCGACAGGAAGCGGGTGAGCGTCGGCGCCACGTTCCAGGCGCCGGTCGAGAGGTACAGCACGGGCGAGCCCGCATGCCGCACGCGCAGGCGCTCGTAGAGCACGGCCATTCCGGGCGTGGGGGTCCGCGCGTGCTCGTCGAGCACGAACGTGTTCCACGCGGCGAGGAAGGGCCGGGGGAGCGCGGTGACCATGACGGTGTCGTCGACGTCGCTGAGGATCCCGGTGCGCACGTCGTCGCCCACGATGAACACCGGGGCCTCGACGGTCTCCGACCCCTCGGAGCGGATGCGGATGGTGTGCCACCCGCTCGGCAGCGCCGCCTCGACGACCGTGTCGACGACGCCGCCTCGGTCGGCCCGCACGTGGTGCTCGGTGCCGTCGATCTCGACGACCACGTCGACGTCGGTGAGCGGCACGCTGGTGAAGCTCCGCCAGCCGCGGACGACCTTGTCGCCGGCCAGCGCGCGCTTGCTCTTCGGGTCGGTGAGGAGGACGCGGCAGAGCACGCGCACCCACCGGACGGATCCGTAGCCCGCGTACGGGATGACGGTCGGCTGGAGGCCCCGCTTGCGGGCGCGGCCCTCGCGGATCTCGTGGATGCGGTCCTCCATGCGCGCCGCCCGGTGCAGGACGGGTGCGGCGGCGGGGGACTCGAGGAGCGTGCGGGTCGCGTGCTTCTTCTTCTTCGAGGAGGGGGCCACGCGCTCAGTCAAGCAGACCCGGGCGGAGCGGGACGCCCATCACACCGGGCGGGCGAGCGCCGCGGTGTCCGGCGCGCCCTGGTCGACGCCGGGGCCGACCTCGTCCATCGCGAGCTCCTCGATGACGTCCTCGGCCTGCGCGGCCACCGCGCGTAGCAGGTCGGGCGAGCCCTCCGCCGTGGGGTCGAGCCACTCCTCGACGACGTCCGGCGACAGCACGACGGGCATCCGCTCGGCCAGCGCCTCGACCGTGCCGGCCGCGGGCCGGGTGAGGACGGCGCAGCTCAGCACCCAGCGGGCCGGGTCGTCGGTGGCGCGCGACGGATCCCGCCACCACTCGTACAGCGCCGCGAGCAGCACGACGCCGTCACCCGCGCCGACGAGGTAGGGCGTGCGGAGCCCGTCGTCGGTCTCGTGGTGCTCGTAGTAGCCGGAGACGGGGACGGCCGCGCGCCGGGAGACGAGCGCCGGCAGGAGCTCGGGCCGGGAGGCGAGGGACTCGGCGGGGACCTCGGCGAGCGGCGGGACCTGGTCCGGCCCCGGGGATCCGGCCGGGACGAGGCCCCAGCGCGCGGACTCGAGCCGGCGGACGGGCACCTGGTCCTCCGTGTCGCCCTCGGCGCGGCGGGGGAGCGTGTCCACCAGGACGGCGACGCGCTGGCCCGGCTGGATGCGCCAGGAGGGTGCGGGCACGGCGTCGCCCGCGTGGTCGACGTCGAGCAGGGCGACCAGGTCGTCGGCGGACAGGGCCCGGGCGAGGATGCGCGTCATGCCCTCCATCCTGGCCGACGCCCCGGATGCCCGGGTCCCCGGCCCGCGTCCGGTGGGCTGTCCGGCGAGCGTCCATTTGTTACGAAGTGGCGTCAGGGGAGCCGCCGGTGCGGCCGAACCGCGGCGGGCGTGGTTCGCTGGTGTGCCTGGCAAGTGTCGATTCGTAGTGCCTACGAGGAATGAGCCACCCATGATCGAGTTCCACCACGTCCGCAAGCAGTACCCGGACGGCACGCTCGCGATCGAGGACTTCAGCCTCGTCGTCCCCTCGCGGACCACGACGGTCCTCGTCGGGTCCTCGGGCTGCGGCAAGACGACACTCATGCGCATGATCAACCGCATGGTCGATCCCACGAGCGGCCGCATCGAGATCGACGGCACCGACATCGCGACCCAGGACGCCGTCAAGCTCCGCCGCAGCATCGGCTACGTGATGCAGAACTCGGGCCTCCTGCCGCACCGCAGGGTCGTCGACAACATCGCGACCGTGCCCCGCCTCACGGGCGTCGACAAGCGGAAGGCGCGCGAGGACGCGCTCCGGCTCATGGACACCGTCGGCCTCGACCGCTCGATGGCCGACCGCTACCCGTCCCAGCTCTCCGGCGGTCAGCAGCAGCGCGTGGGCGTGGCCCGCGGGCTCGCGGTCGACCCGAACATCCTGCTCATGGACGAGCCGTTCGGCGCCGTCGACCCGCTCGTGCGCGACGACCTGCAGCAGGAGCTGATCCGCCTCCGGACGCAGCTCGACAAGACCGTCGTCTTCGTCACGCACGACATCGACGAGGCCTTCCTCCTCGGGGACCAGGTCGTGATCCTCGAGAAGGGCGGCCGCATCGCCCAGCAGGGCACGCCGCAGGAGATCCTCTCGGCCCCGGCGAACGACTTCGTCCGCGACTTCGTGGGCGCCGACAAGGGCAAGCGCGCGCTCCACCTCGAGGACACCGGCACCGGCCGCGTGCTCGTCGACCGCGACGGCCGGCTCGTCGGCGTGCTCGACGGCGAGGACCGCGCCGCCCGGACCGCCGCCGCATCGGAGCGCGCCACGTCCGGGCGCGCCACGACCGAGGCGGGGGCCGCGCACGCCCCCGGTGCTCCGGCGCAGGGTGCGGGACCCGCGTGAACTGGGTCCTCGCGAACATCCAGACGGTGCTCGACCTGGCCGTCGCGCACGTGGCGCTGTCGGCGACGCCCATCATCCTGGGACTCGTGATCTCGCTGCCGCTCGGCTGGCTGGCGAACCGCTACCGACGGGCGCGCGGCTCGCTGCTCGCGGTCGGGGGCGCGCTGTACACGATCCCGTCCATCGCCCTGCTGCTGTCCATCCCGGCGATCATCGGCACGACCATCATCGACCCGCTCAACGTCGTGGTCGCCCTCAGCGTGTACGCCGTCGCGCTCATGATCCGGATCACCGCGGACGCCCTGGCGTCCGTCCCCGAGGACGTCACGCAGTCCGCCACCGCGATGGGCTACGCCGGATGGGGGCGCTTCTGGCGCGTGGAGCTGCCCCTGGCCGGGCCCGTCCTGCTCGCCGGCCTCCGGGTCGTCTCGGTGAGCACGGTCAGCATGGTGACGGTCGGGTCGCTGTCCGGCATCCAGAGCCTCGGGACGATGATCCTCTCGGGGTACCGGCGGCAGTTCTACACGGAGATCCTCACCGGGATCGTCGGCATCCTCCTCATCTCCCTCGTCTTCGACCTCCTGCTGGTCATCGCCGGTCGGCTCCTCATGCCGTGGGCCAGCACGCCCTCCCTCCGCGCGCGGTCGCGCTCCGCCCGCCGCGCCGCCCTCGTCACGGATGCGAGCGCCTCGTGAACCTCTTCGCCGAGGCGTTCGGCCTCCTCCTCGACGGCTCCAGGTGGGGCGGGGGCACCGGATACGGCACGCGCCTCCTCGAGCACCTCTCCTACACCGGCCTCGCCATGGGCCTGGCGGCGCTCGTGGCCGTGCCCGCCGGGCTCTACATCGGGCACTCGGGTCGTGGACGCAACGTCGCCGTCGCCTTCTCCGGGGGGCTGCGCGCGCTGCCCACGCTGGGCGTGCTGGTGCTCCTCGGCCTCCTGTTCGGCATCGGGCTCACCGGGCCGATCCTCACCTTCTCCGTCCTCGGCATCCCCCCGCTCCTCGCGGGCGTGTACGCCGGGATCCAGGCCGTCGACCGGCCCGCCATCGACGCCGCCCGCGCGGTGGGGATGACGGAACGGCAGATCCTCGGTCGGGTCGAGATCCCCCTGGCCCTGCCGCTCATCATCAGCGGGTTCCGCGCGGCGACCCTGCAGGTGGTGAGCACCGTCACCCTGGGCGCCTTCCTCGGCCTCGGCGGCCTCGGGCGCGACATCTTCACCGGCCTCACCACGCGGGACTTCCCGCTCCTCCTGGCGTCATCGATCCTCGTCACGGCCCTCGCGCTCGTCGTCGACGGCGTGTTCGCCGTCGTGCAGCGACTCGTCATCCCCCGCGGCGTCGTCGCCGCCGCGGGACGCACCCCCGACTCACCGCACGCCTCGTCGAGGCACGCGGTCAGCACCACCTCCTGAAAGGAACACAGCACATGTCCCACAGCATCACCCGCCGGCTCCTCGTCGGCACCGTCGCGCTGGGCACCGCGATGGCCCTCGCCGGCTGCGCGTCCGGCGACCCCCTCGACACCTCGGGCGGCCAGGGCTCCGCGGCGCCCGGCGACACCATCTCCGTGGGATCCGCCGCATTCGGCGAGAACGTCATCCTCGCGGAGGTCTACGCGCAGGCCCTCGAGGCCAACGACGTGAAGGTCACGCGCAACCTGCAGATCGGCGAGCGCGAGGTCTACCTCAAGGCGCTCGAGGAGGGGTCCATCGACCTCATCCCCGAGTACACGGGCAACCTGCTCGCGGCGTACGACACCGATTCGACGGCCGCCTCCAGCGACGACGTCTACTCCGCCCTCGGCGCCGCCCTCCCCGACGGCTTCGAGGTGCTCGACGAGTCGCCCGCCGAGGACAAGGACTCCTACAACGTCACCAAGGAGTACTCCGCGGCCAACGGCGTCACGAGCCTGTCCGACCTCAAGGGCAAGACGGTCCGCGTGGGCGGCGGCGCGGTGCTGGGCGAGCGCGAGTACGGGATCCCCGGGCTCACGAGCGTCTACGGCGCCGATGCCAGCCTCGTCACCATCGAGGACCAGGGCGGCCCCAACACCGTCAAGGCGCTCCTCGACGGCCAGGTCGACATGGCGAACATCTACACGACCACGCCGTCGATCCTCGACAACGGCTTCGTCACGCTGAAGGACCCCGAGAACCTCATCAAGGCGCAGAACGTCGTGCCGCTCGTGAAGACCGCGAAGATGAACCCCGACATCACCTCGATCCTCGACAAGGTCTCGGCCGCGTTGACCACCGAGGACCTCACGAAGATGAACCGCCGCAACCAGGGGGACGAGAAGGCGGAGCCCGCCGCCATCGCCTCCGACTGGCTGAAGGAGAAGGCCCTCTTCTAGGAGGAGCCGACCGGGCCGAGAGGCCCGTCCCGCGACGAGGGGCCGACGCACGAGCGCCGGCCCCTCGTCGCATCGCGCTCCGCCGTGCACGCGGCGGAGCACAATGGACCCACCGATGTCCTTTCCCGACGGCAGGAGCCCGCGCATGGCGAAGAAGAAGAAGTCCCCGACCGGCGAGGTGAGCGTGCTCGGTGCCGTGACGACCGTGGCCCGCGAGGTGCGCAAGCACAAGGTCGTCGCCGAGTCGGCCCCGCACGGGCAGGGGGCCGACATCCCGCCCGCGCCCAAGCGCAGCCCCGAGGAGCTGAAGCGCGACATCCGCTCCGGCCGCGACGAGCTCGCCCGCACCGTCCGCGAGCTCGAGACCGCGCTCGACGTGCCGGCCCGGGCGTCGGACCTGAAGGCCGAGGCGTCCGGCCGCGTGCGCGGCATCCGCGACGACGTCGTCGCGCGCGTCCGCAGCACGACCGACGACCTGACGGCCCGCACGCGCGCCTTCACCCGGAAGGACCCCGCCCTCGCCGCCTCGATCGGCGCGGGCGCCGTGGCCGTCGTCATCGCGGTGGGCGCCTCCGTCGTCTCCGGCGGCCGACGCTGACCGCGTCGATCCGCTCCATCGCGACGGAGGTCCCGCCGACCGTCCTCGCGCAGGAGGGGGTGCGCGACCTGTTCGGGAGCCAGCCCGAGCTCAGCCGCCTCGGGACGCGGCTCGTCTCGGCGGCGTTCGGGGCGTCCGGCATCCGCACGCGCCACACGGTCATCGACGAGCTCGGCACCGCGCCCGGCATGGCGGGTGCCGATGCTCCGGCCGCGCCGCACGCGGAGGAGCCCGTGTTCTACGACCGCGGGACCGGCCGCATCCTCACGCCCGGCACCGGCGCCCGCAACGACACGTACATCCGCGAGGCCCCCGCGCTGCTGCTCGGCGCCGCGCGGCAGGCCCTCGAGCAGGCGGCCGGGGTCGAGGCCGCCGACGTGACGCACGTCGTCACCGTCTCCTGCACCGGCTTCTACGCGCCCGGACCCGACTACGCCGTCGTCCGCGGCCTCGGCCTCGGCGCGTCCACCCAGCGCTTCCACCTCGGGTTCATGGGCTGCTACGGCGCGTTCCCGGCGCTCCGGATGGCGTCGCAGTTCTGCGCCGCCGACCCGGACGCGGTCGTCCTCGTCGTGTGCGTCGAGCTGTGCTCGCTGCACCTGCACTCCTCGGACGACGCCGACACGATCGTCGCGTCCTCCGTGTTCGGCGACGGCGCCGCGGCCGCCGTCGTCACCGCGCGGCCCGCACCCGCCGGATCCACCGTGCTCGACCTCGACGCGTTCGAGACCGTCCTCACGCCCGTCGGCGAGGACGACATGGCGTGGACCATCGGCGACCAGGGCTTCGACATGGTGCTCTCCAGCTACGTGCCGAAGATCATCGACGAGCACATCACGGGCGCGCTCGAGCCGCTGTGGGCGCAGGTGCCCGCGCTCCGGGGCGTCGCGCCCGCGGACATCGAGGACTGGGCGATCCACCCGGGCGGGCGCAGCATCCTCGACCGCGTGGAGGACCGGCTGGCGCTCGCGCCCCGCCAGCTCCAGGCGTCGCGGTCGACGCTCGCGGAGGTCGGCAACATGTCGAGCGCCACCGTGCTGTTCGTGCTCCGGCGGATCCTGCACGGCACCCCGCCCGCGTACGTCCCGGGCGTGGACGGCAGCGAGCTGGCCGCACCCGTCGCCGTCCCGGGCGCGGGTGCCGGTCGCGTGTGCGCCATGGCGTTCGGACCGGGGCTCACGGTCGAGACGTCGCTGATGACCCGCCGCATCGCCTGATGGACCTGTCCCGTCGCGACGTCGGCCTCACCGAGCTGATGGACGACCCCGACTGCGACCCCGCGGCGCTCGACCGCACGTACGCCCGCTTCGCGCTCGTCAACCGCGTCGTGGCGGGGTGGCGCGGGGTGTACCGGTCCCGGATCCGCCCGCTGCTGTCCCCGGCGCGGGAGACGACGCTCCTCGACATCGGCTCGGGCGGCGGGGACGTGCCCGTCGCCCTCGTCCGGTGGGCGCGCCGGGACGGGCTGCGGCTGCGCGTGACGGGCATCGACCCCGATCCCCGCGCGGCCGAGTTCACGCGCGACCTGCCGGCGGATCCCGACCTGACGTTCCTCCGGGCGTCGAGCGCCGACCTCGTCGGCGAGGGCCGCCGCTTCGACCTGGTGACGAGCAACCACGTGCTGCACCATCTCGACGACGCCGCCCTCGACGCGCTGCTCGCGGACTCCGCGGCGCTCGCCCCGCGCGCGATGCACGGCGACATCGCGCGGAGCCGGCTCGCGTACGCGGTCTACGGTCCGCTGTCCCGGCTGGTGGCGCGGGGCTCGTTCGTGCACGTCGACGGGCTGCGTTCGATCCGCCGCAGCTGGACGCCCGTGGAGCTCGCGCTGCGCGTGCCGGACGGCTGGCGCGTCGAGGGGGCCGTGCCCTGCCGGCTGCTCCTGGTGCGCGACCCCTCGGCGCGGGGCGCGACGCGGTGAGCCCGCGCGACGCGCTGGTCGTGGGCGGCGGGCCCGTGGGGATCCACCTCGCGGCGCTCCTGGCGCAGGCTGGCCTCGACGTGCGCGTCTGGGAGGCGCGGCCCGAGCCCGCGCGGCTGTCCCGGGCCATCGGCATCCACGCGCCCTCCCTCGACGCGTTCGACCGCCTCGGCGTGGCCGACGAGATGGTCGCCGAGGCGGTGCTCGTGCGGAACGGCATCGCGATGGCGCGCGGCCGCGCGATCGGCCGGGTGTCCTTCGCCGGCGCGTCCGCCACGCACCCGTACGTGGCGGCGTTGCCGCAGTGGCGCACCGAGGCGATCCTCGCCCGCCGCCTCGCCGCGCTCGCCCCGGACGCGCTCCGACGCGGCGTGACGCTCACGGGGCTCGACGCGGATCCGGTCGAGGCGCCCGGCGGCGGCGTCCGCGCGACGGGCCAGGACGCGGACGGCCGGCTCGTCGAGGCGACGGCGCGCCTCGTGATCGGCGCCGACGGCACGCGCGGCCGGGTCCGCGACCTCCTCGGCATCGGCGTGGACGAACGCCCGCTGCCCGACCGCTTCCTCATGGGCGACGCCCCCGACACCACGGACGGCGGCGACGACGCCGTGATCACGCTGCACCCGGACGGCGTCGTCGAGTCGTTCCCGCTGCCCGGCGGCATGCGCCGCTTCGTCGTCGGCGTGCGCGCCGGGGAGGGGGACGGCGATCCGGCCGAGATCGTCGCCGCGGCGGTGCGCGCGCGCACCGGCCACGTCGTGCGCGCCGCGGACCTCGATCCCGTGAGCGGGTTCGGCGTACGGCGGCGTCTGGCGCGTCGCATGTCCGCCGGCCGCGCGCTGCTCATCGGCGACGCGGCCCACGAGATCAGCCCCATCGGCGGCCAGGGCATGAACCTCGGCTGGCTCGACGCGGACGCCCTCGCGCCGATCCTGGTCGACGCCGTCCGCTCCCGCGACGGCGTGCCGGACGCGCACCGCATCGCCCGCTGGGAGCGCGACCGCATGTCGAGCGCCCGACGCGCCGCGGTGCAGTCGGAGATCAACACCGCGCTCGGCCGGCCGGTCCGCGGCCTCACGCGGGTCGTGCGCGACGCCGGGCTCCGCGCGGTCCTCGCGTCGCCCGCCGCCGCCGGGCTCGCGTCCGTCTACGCCATGGGCAGGGACGCGGGCGCGCGGATCAGGTGAGCTGCGTGGCGTTCGCCGCGACGAGCGCCACGAGCAGCAGCGACGCCGCCATGATCAGCCGGAACAGGAGCCGACCCGGTGGTCGCGTGACGACCAGCACCGCGCCCCACGCCGCGATCGCCAGCATCGCGACCAGGCCCGCGACGGCGAGCGGCGTCACGGCGTGCGCGGGATCGGCGAGCACGGGCCCGACCGACGCGACCACCGCGCCGAGGGCGAGCGCCCCGAAGGCGACCAGGCCCGACGGCACGCGGCCCAGCCGGTGCGGCAGGCCGCGCACGCCCGTCCGCGCGTCGTCCTCCAGGTCGGGGAGCACGTTGGTGAAGTGGATGGAGACGCCGAGCACCGCGCCCGTGGCGACGGCCCAGGCGGCGGCGGGCAGCGGATCCGGGCCACCGAGCGCCACCACGGTCGGCAGGATCCCGAAGGCCACGACGAACGGCACGACGCTCGCCGCCGTGCGCTTGAGCCCCGCGTTGTAGGCCCAGCCCGCGCCGACCAGCACCACGTGCGCGACGAGGAAGGCCGGCCCCAGCAGCGCGGACACCGCGAGGCAGGCGGCCGCCGTGCCGAGCGCGGCGGCGCGCACCTCGGCCACGGTCACCTCGCCGCGCGCGACCGGCTTGTCGGTGCGGCCGACACGGCGGTCGCGGCCCGCGTCGATCCAGTCGTTGGACAGCCCGATCGACAGCTGCCCGAGGAGCACGGCCACCGCGACGGCGGCGACGCGCCCGGGCGCGAACCCGAGGGCCGCGGCGAGGCCGGCCGCGAGCACGGTGACGGTGGCCGTCGGACCCGGATGCGAGGAGAGCGCGAGGAGCCGGATCGACCGCAGGGGGCGCCTCACGCGAGCGTCAGCCCGGAGCAGCGCGAGCGCGCGGATCCGGCGGAGGCGCCGGAGCGGGGGATCGCCGCCGAGCCCTCGGGCGCGGAGGACCGCACGGCGTGCGGGGCCGGCCGGAGGAGGGTCGCGTCCTCGTCGTCCCCGGGGACGGGCGCGATGGTGCAGTGCATGCATCGATCCTGCCGCACTCGTGGGCCGGCGACGACCGCGCCGATACCCTGGTGGGATGCTGATCCGCCCCGCCGAGCCCCGCGACATCGACGACCTGCTGGACATCCGCAACGACGCCATCCTGCACGGCACGGCCCTCTGGATGGACGAGCCCGTGGACCGCGCCGAGCGCGAGCGCTGGTACGAGGAGACCACGGCGGCGGGCGACCCGATCCTCATCGCCGACGTCGACGGGCGCGTCGCGGGGTACGGCACCTACGGGCAGTGGCGGGAGAAGTCCGGCTACCGCTTCTCCGTAGAGGACTCCGTCTACGTGCGCGAGGGCTTCCAGGGGCAGGGCATCGGCCGGGCGCTCGTGGAGGGGCTCATCGCGCACGCGAAGGCGGCCGGGAAGCGCGCGATGTTCGCGGACATCGAGGCCGGCAACGCGGGATCCATCCGGCTGCACGAGCGGCTCGGCTTCCGTCGGGTGGGGCTCCTGCCCGGAATCGGCGTCAAGTTCGGGCGGTCGCTCGACCTCGCGATCCTGCACCTCCCGCTCGAGGACGCGCCCCGCGCCTGAGGCGGCGGACGGTCGAGAGGCCCGGCACGGGGCGCGGGAACGCCGCACGGTGCCGGGCCTCTCTCCGACGGCCCGGGTTCCTTCGGGGGAGAGGAGGCCGTCGTGGTCCGGGAGCGGTCCGCCCGGGGGGGGATGGACGGACGCGCTCGTCGGGTTGCGAGCATCGGCCCCAGGGGGGGGTAAGGGCCGTCTGCTCGTAGACGACTCTAGCCGGTCCTCATTTATGCGGACACACCGGGCTGGCCCCAGTAGGAGGGGCGCGGCGCGGATCAGTCCTGCGACTCGTCCAGCTCGCGCGCGCCGACGGCGACGACGGCGTCCCGCAGCGCGTGGAAGTGGTGCACCTCGAGGCCGTTGCGGAGGAGGTACGGCTCGACGCCGCCGCGCCCCGCGAGCGAGTGCAGCGCCTGGATGACGGGTGCGGGATCCCCGGCGACCGCGTGCTGGGCGGCGTCGCGGACGTCGAGCCCGCCGGCCACCAGGGCGAGGGCCACGACGAGCACGTCCTGCACCGACGCGGTGCGTGCGTCGTACCGCTCGGGGGCCTCGGCCACGACGCGCTCGGCGGCCTCGGCGACGCGCCCGGCGAGCCGGGCGCCGTCGGCCACGAGGACGCCGACGTAGGCGGACGCGGTCGCGGGAGCCGCAGCGGCGGATCCCGTCGCGAGGCCGGAGGCCCGGGGTGCGGGGGCGGAGGAGTTCATGGCGGCCCTTCGGTCGTCGTGCGGTTCGGGTCGTGCGGGGCCGGGTGCTGCGGATCGGATCCGGCGGAGGCGCGACCCGGCGGGCCGCGCGTGGACGCGGGCGCACCGGGTCGACGCCGACCGGATGCGTCCTCGAAGGCTCGCCCGGCCGGATGAACGCCGGGTGTCGCGCGCGCCGCCGTCGGGCGAACGCGGCCCGACCGGGATATGCCGCGCCCCTCGCGCCGATCGTCTACAAGTCGTAGAATGGAGGCGTCGCGATGGAGCCTCGAACCGCACGATCCGCCCTCCACAGGAAGCGCAGCCGGTCGCCATGACACCGCATCCCGCCCCCGCCGACCACCCGCACGCGAGCCGGCTCCCGGCCGCCCGTCCGTCGCACGCGTCGGTCCCGCGGGATCCGCGCCGCACGGGCGCCGCCCGGAGCGGGACCCGCTCGTGAACGAGCTCCTCGACCCGCTCGTCCTCTCCCGCTGGCAGTTCGGCCTCACGACCGTCTACCACTTCCTCTTCGTGCCGCTCACGATCGGCATGGCCGTCGTCTGCGCGCTGTATCAGACCGCCTGGGTGCGCACCGGCAAGCAGGAGTACCTGCGCCTCACGCGCTTCTTCGGGCGGATCTTCCTCATCAACTTCGCGATGGGCACCGTCACCGGCATCGTGCAGGAGTTCCAGTTCGGCATGAACTGGTCGGAGTACTCGCGCTTCGTCGGCGACGTGTTCGGCGCCCCGCTCGCGCTCGAGGGGCTGCTGGCGTTCTTCCTCGAGGCGTCGTTCATCGGCGTCTGGATCTTCGGTTGGGACAAGCTCCCGAAGGGGCTGCACCTGGCGTCCATCTGGGTGGTGTCGGCGGCGTCGATCCTGTCGGCCTACTTCATCCTCGCGGCCAACGCCTTCATGCAGAACCCGGTGGGCTACCGCATCGACGAGGCCCGCGGCCGCGCGGAGCTCACCGACATCGGGGCGCTCCTCACGAACAAGGTCGCGCTCGCCGCGTTCCCGCACACGATCTTCGCCGCCTTCATGTGCGCGGCCGCCGTGATCATCTCGGTCGCCGCCTGGCACCTCTCGCGCAACCAGCACCTCGACACGATGATGCCGGCGCTGAGGTTCGGCATGTGGTTCATGGTCGTCTCCGGCGCGCTCACGATCCTGTCGGGCGACCAGCTCGGCCTCGCCATGGTGCAGACGCAGCCGATGAAGATGGCGGCCGCCGAGGCGCACTACGACACCTCATCGGGAGCGGCCGCGTCGTTCTCGCTCTTCACCTGGGGCACGCCGGACGGCTCCAGCGAGCTGTTCTCCATCCGCATCCCGTACCTGCTCTCGTTCCTCTCCACGCACACGCTCGACGGCACCGTGCAGGGCATCAACGACCTGCAGGCGCAGTACGTGGCGAGCTACGGCCCCGGCGACTACACGCCCACCATCTGGGTCACCTACTGGGCGTTCCGCTGGATGATGGGCTTCGGCATGGCGGCCATCGGCGTCGCCGTCGCGGGCCTCTGGTTCACGCGCCGCGGGCGCCGCATCACCAGGCCGTGGATGTGGCGGGTCGCCATCTGGGCCGCCCCGCTCCCGCTGCTCGCGATGACGGTCGGCTGGATCTTCACGGAGATGGGCCGCCAGCCGTGGATCGTGTTCAGCCTGCTGCAGACGTCCTCCGCCGTCTCGCCCAACGTCACCGGGCTGCAGGTGCTGATCTCGCTCGTCGCGTTCACGCTCGTCTACGGGTCGCTCGCGGTGGTGGAGTTCCGCCTCATCCTGAAGGCGGCGCAGCACGGGCCGGAGCCCGAGCGGGAGCCGGATCCCGTGACGGGCGAGGTCGTCCGGGAAGCGAGCGTGTACTGACATGGACCTGCCCACCCTCTGGTTCGGCGTCATCGCCTTCCTCTTCGTCGGCTACTTCGTGCTCGACGGCTTCGACTTCGGCGTGGGGATGAGCCTGCCGTTCCTCGCGAAGGACGACACCGACCGGCGCGTCCTCATCAACGCGATCGGCCCGGTCTGGGACCTCAACGAGACGTGGCTCATCGTCGCGGGCGCCGCGCTCTTCGCGGCGTTCCCCGAGTGGTACGCCACCATGTTCAGCGGCTTCTACCTGCTGCTGCTCGCGATCCTCATCACGCTCATCCTCCGCGGCGTCTCGTTCGAGTACCGGCACCAGGGGGCGTCCGACCGGTGGCGCGGGTCCTTCGACCTGATGATCGTGGTCGGCTCGGTCGTGCCCGCGTTCCTCTGGGGCGTCGTGTTCGCGAACGTGGTGCGCGGGGTGCCGATGGACGCGGGCCACGACTACACGGGATCCACGCTCGACCTGCTGAACCCGTACGCGCTCCTCGGCGGGCTCACGACGCTGTCGCTGTTCCTCGTGCACGGGCTGCAGTTCGCGGCGCTGAAGACGGACGGGCCGATCCGGGCGCGTGCCCGGGCGCTGTCGATGCGGGTGGGGGCCGTCACCATCGTCGTCGCGGCGACCTTCCTCGTCTGGACAACGCTGGCCCACGGCTCGGCCCTCTCCGGGCTGATCTCGGTGCTCGCCGCCGTCGCGCTCGTCGCGTCGTACCTCGCCAACGTGCGCGGCCGGGAGCGCTGGGCCTTCGGTCTGCTCGCGGCCACTATCGCGCTCGCGGTCGCCAGCCTGTTCGCGGCGCTGCACCCGTTCGTCATGCCGGCGTCGAACGACCCGGCGTACGGGCTGACGATCGCGAACGCGTCGTCGTCGGCGTACACGCTGACGATCATGACGTGGGCCGCGGGGTTCGCGCTGCCGCTGATCCTCGCGTACCAGGGGTGGACGTACTGGGTGTTCCGGAAGCGCATCACGCGCGCCGTGATCAGCCGGGCCGCCCACTAGGCGCACGGTGAAGCCCCTGGATCCGCGGCTGCTGCGGGCGTCCGCCGCCGCCCGCACGATGCTCGTCGTCGGCGCCCTCGCGGGCATCGTGCAGACCGCGGCGCTCGTGGGCTTCTGCTGGTCGCTCACGCAGCTGGTCGTGCGGGCGATCGCGGGGCGGACCGCGGAGGAGCTCGCGCCCGTGCTCGCGCTCGTCGTCGTCTCGGCGGTCCTCCGCGGCGTCGCCGGCTGGCTGCTCGACGTGGTCGGCGCGCGTGGGGCCGCGCAGGTCGTCGCGGAACTGCGGCGGCGCGCGCTCCGGGCCGTCGTCGACCTCGGCCCGGTGTGGACCGCGAGCCGCAGCCGAGCCCGTGTCGCCACGGTCATCGGCCCCGGCCTCGACGCGCTCGACCCGTACTTCGCGCGCTACGTGCCGCAGCTGATCCTCACGGCGCTCGCCACGCCGATCGTCGTCGCGGTGCTGCTCCTCGCCGACCCGCTCACGGGCGTCACGGTGCTCGTGACGCTGCCCGTCATCCCCGTCTTCATGGTGCTGGTCGGCTGGGCGACGCGGGAGGTGCAGCGGCGTCAGTGGGTCCGGCTCACCGAGCTGGCGTCGGGATTCCTCGACGTGGTCGACGGTCTCTCCACCCTGCTGGTGTTCGGGCGGGCGCGGCGGCAGACGGCGAGGATCCGGCGGGTCACCGAGGAGCACCGCGTCGAGACCATGCGCGTGCTCCGGATCTCGTTCCTCTCCGGCTTCGTGCTCGAGCTCGCCGCCTCCCTGTCGGTGGCGCTCGTCGCGGTGTCGGTGGGCGTGCGGCTCATCGGCGGGCAGCTCGACCTCGAGGTGGGGCTGTTCGTGCTGCTGCTCGCGCCCGAGGCGTTCCTGCCGATCCGCCAGGTCGGCGTGCAGTTCCACGCCGCCGCGGAGGGGGTGGCGGCCGCGGACGACGTGCTCGGCATCCTCGACGCGGAGCGGGCGGGGCGGGCGTCCCGCGCCGCCGGAGCGGCAGCCGCACCCGCTCCGGGGTCTGCACGGTACGGCGCGGGCGCCGCGCCCGGCGAGGCGGCTCCGGACGACGAGCTCGTGATCCGCGACCTGGTCGTCGCGCACGACGACCGGCCGGTGGTCGACGGCCTCTCGGCGCGCTTCCGCCGAGGCTGCGTGACGGCGGTGACCGGCCCGAGCGGGGCCGGGAAGTCGTCGCTCCTCGCGGCGGTGCTCGGGCAGCTGCCCGCGGACGGCGGCATCGGCTGGGCGGATGGCGACGGGGACCCGACCGCGCTCCGGCGGCCGGCACCCGCGGAGATCGCCTGGGCCGGGCAGCGGCCGGGACTCGTGGCCGGCACGGTGCGGGAGAACGTCGCGCTGGGCGTCCCGGATCCGGATGATGCGCTCGTCCGGCGCGCCCTGTCCCTCGCAGCCGCCGACGGCATCGACCCCGACCTCGTGCTCGGCGTCGGCGGCCAGGGCCTCTCGGGCGGGCAGGCCCAGCGGGTCGCCGTCGCCCGCGCCGTGCACCGCGCGCTCGCCCTCGACTGCCCGCTCGTGCTCCTCGACGAGCCGAGCTCCGCCCTCGACGCGGCGGCGGAGGAGCGGCTGGCGCGGGGGATCCGCGCGCTCGCCGACCAGGGCCGCGCCGTCGTCGTCGTGACCCACCGCCCGGCGCTCGTGGACGCCGCCGACGAGGAGCTGCGGCTCGCGGCGCCGGGATCCGCCGCCGCGCCTCCCTCGCCCGGCGCGCGGCCCGCGGAGCACGACCGGGCCGGCGCCGTCGCCGATCCCGCGCGCACGACGCCCGAGCCCGCCTGGCGCGCGCAGGTGGCGCCGTGAACCGCGGCGAGGTGCTCCGCCTCGCGCAGCCGCCTCTCCGCCGGGCGCTCCCCGGGCTGCTGGCGGGGCTCGCGAGCGCGGCGGGCGCGGTCGCCCTCCTCGCGACCTCGGCCTGGCTGATCACGCGCGCGTCGGAGCAGCCGCCCATCCTCTTCCTCGGCATGGCCATCGTCGGCGTCCGCGCCTTCGCGCTGGGGCGCGCCGCGTTCCGCTACCTGGAGCGGATCACGAGCCACGACGCCGCGTTCCGCGCCCTGGCGACGCTGCGGGTCGGGGTGTTCGAACGGCTCCTGCCGCACGCGCCGGCCGGGCTCCGGCGCACCCGGCGCGGCGACCTCCTCGCGCGGCTCGTCGGCGACGTCGACCGGCTCCAGGACCTCCCGCTGCGCGTCGTGCAGCCGCTCGCCGTGTCGGTGCTCGTGCAGGCGGCGAGCGTCGCCGTGGTGACGGCCGTGCTCCCGGCCGCCGGGATCGCGCTCGCCCTCGTACTCGCCGTCGCGCTCGCCGTCGGCGTCCTCGCGATGCGGGCGCTCGCGGGGCGCGCGGAGACGCGGATCGCCCCGCTGCGCGCCGCCGTGCAGGACCGGGTGCTCGACCTCGTCGGCGGGCTCGACGTGCTCACGGCGTTCCAGGCGGTGGACGCGCGGCTCGCGGACCTCGAGCGGGTCGCGCGTCGGCTCCGCCGCGAGGAGCTGCGGAGCGCGGCGGCCACGGGCGCGACGACGGGCGTCGTCCTCGTCGGGACGGGCGCGGTCGCGGGCTGGACCGTGCTGCAGGGCGTGCCCGGCCTCGCGTCCGGCGCGCTGGATCCGGCGTGGCTCGTCCTCGCCGCGCTCGTGCCGCTGGCGCTCGTCGAGTCGGCGACCGCCGTGCCGCTCGCGGTGCAGGCGTGGACGCGGGTGCGCACGAGCGCGGATCGGGTCGCGGGCGCCGCGCCGGCGGTCGTGCCCGCCGAGATCCCGCTGGAGCGGGCGGAGGAGCCGGAGCAGGCGGGCCCCGCTCCCTCCGCTGCCCGCGGCAGCGCGACCCTGGTGATCCGCGACCTCGTCACCCGCTGGCCGGGCGCGGACGCCGACGCCCTCCGACCGGTGTCGCTCGCGGTGCGGCCGGGGGAGACGGTCGTCGTGCGCGGCCCGAGCGGATCCGGCAAGTCGTCGCTCGCCGCCGCGCTCGTGCGCTTCCTCGAGTCGACGGGCGGCTACGAGCTGGACGGCGTCGACGCCCGGTCGCGGCGGCCCTCCGAGGTGCGGCGGATCGTGGGCCTGTGCGAGCAGTCGCCGCACCTGTTCGACGCGAGCATCCGGCAGAACCTGCTCTTCGCCCGCGAGGAGGCGACCGACGACGAGCTCCTCGCAGCACTCGACCGCGTGGGGCTCGCGGGCTGGACCGCCGATCGCGGCGGCCTGGACGCGCGCGTGGGCGACCGGGGCGGGCTCGTCTCCGGCGGCCAGGCGCAGCGGATCGCGCTGGCCCGGGCCCTCCTCGCCGACTTCCCGATCCTGGTGCTCGACGAGCCGACGGCGGACGTCGACGCCGACCGCGCCCGGGCCGTCCTCCGCGACGTGCTGCGGGCCGCGCGCGACCGGGGCCGCGGGGTGCTGCTGCTCACGCACACGGACGTGCCGGCGGACCTCGTCGACCGGACGGTGGAGCTCGGCGCGATCGGGGGAGCGGGCACCCTCCCCTCCGCTGGCTGACTCAGCCCGCCGGCAGCTCGCGCCGCAGCGCGTCGAGCCGCGCGCGCCAGGCGGTCACGCGGCCGGGCTCGGCGGCGACGGCCGGGCCGTCGATCCACCCGCGCACCAGGCGGATGCCGTGCAGCGCGCTCACGGCCCACACCTCGCGGCCGTCGAGGTCGGCGGGACGAACGCGGTCGTGCAGCACATCGACCCCGAGGGCGGTCGCGAGCGCGAGGATGCTGCGCTCGGTGACGCTCGCGATCCGCGGCACGTCGCCCTCGACCACCGCGAGCGCGTCGCCGTGCCACCACAGGATCGCGCTGTAGGCGCCCTCGACGATGGTCCCGTCGTCGGCGATGATCACGGCCTCGCCCGCGCCGTGCCGGGCCGCGCGGCTCCGCAGGGCGCCGAGCGCGTGCAGGTCCGGGCCCTTGAGGCGCGGCAGGGTGCGCGGATCCGGCCCGTCGTGGTCGCGCAGCACGACCGTCGCGGTGCGCTCGGGGGCGGGTCGCACGAGCAGGCGCGCGACGTCGCCGTCCGGGCCGCGCAGCGCCTCCACGCGGGGGAACCAGGCGCCCGCGCGCGGCAGCGCGGCGACGGCGGCGTCGAGGAAGGCGGCGGGATCCGGCACCGCGGCCGCCTGCGTCCGGAGCGCCGCGAGGAACCGCTGCCGGTGCACGTCGAGCGCCAGGACCCGCCCGTCGTCCACCAGGAACGAGTCGGCCGCGAGGACCCGGTGCCCGGCGGGCCGCGTCTCCTCGGCTCCTCCCCGGGTCGCGTCCGCGGCGTCGGGCGCCCAGCCCGCGGGGGTCCACCGGAGGATCTGCTCGGAGCTCATACCCTTGAGGCTAGGCGGCCACGGGGTGCGGCCACGACACCGGGAGGCCGCGCATGGACGGAGCGCTCGCGCACGCGAGGACGGCCGTCCGGGGACGCCGCATCGCCGGATGGCACGACCCCGAGGACGTCTTCACGGCCCTCTTCGCCGACGAGGCCGCGGGTGACGTCGCGTGGCTCGACGACTCGGCGGGGGAGGGCTGGAGCTACCTCGGCGCGAGCGCGGGCAGCGTCACCGCCTGGCCGGACGGCGTCTTCGACGGGCTGGCCGGGCTGCTGGCGCACACGTCGGCCGCCGACGACGGCACCTCCCTCGACGCCGGCGCCTCCCTCGACGACGGCCTCCCACCCGACCTCGCCTTCCGGCTGGGCGTGGTCGGCTGGATCCCGTACGACGCCTGGACCGAGACCGTGCCGCTGCACCACGCGCCGGTCGCGGACGCCCCGGACCGCGCCGCGCCCGAGCACGCAGCGCCCGAGCATGCCCCGCCCGAGCATGCTGCGCCCGAGCATGCTGAGCCCGCCGCCGCCGTCCTCCGGGTGGAGCGCCTGCTCGCGTTCGACCACGGCACCTCCGCCGTCTGGGCGGTCGCGCGCGCGGGGGACCCGTGGCTCGACGCCGTCGAGGGCGACCTCGCGGGCGTCCCGGCGAACCCCCGTCGGGCCGCCGCGGCGCCACCGCACGGCCCCGCCGACGCGGATCCGGGATCCGACCCCGTCTGGCGCCACGACGACGACGGCTACCTCGCCCTCATCCGCTCGTGCCAGGAGTCCATCCGCCGCGGCGACGCCTACCAGCTCTGCCTCACCAACCAGGCGCGCGTCCCCGGGCGCGTCGACCCGGTGCGCGTGCACACCGCCCTGCGCGCCCTCAGCCCCACCCACCACGGCGGGTTCCTCCGCATCGGCGGCACCGTGCTCGTCAGCGCGTCGCCCGAGCGCTTCGTCGAGGTGGACGCGGGCGGCACGCTGCGCACGCTCCCCATCAAGGGCACCCGTCCGCGTCACGCCGATCCGGCAGCCGACGAGCGGGCCCGCGCCGAGCTGCTCGCGAGCGACAAGGAGCGCGCGGAGAACGTGATGATCGTCGACCTCATGCGCAACGACCTCAGCCGCGTGTGCGTGCTCGGCTCGGTCCGCGTCACGAGCCTCTTCGCCGTCGAGGCGTACGCGCAGGTGCACCAGCTCGTCAGCCGTGTGGAGGGCCGGCTCGTGCCCGGCGTCACGGCGGTGGCCGCGGTGCGCGCCCTGTTCCCCGCCGGATCCATGACGGGAGCCCCGAAGTCCGCGGCCGTCGGCATCCTCCGGGCCCTCGAGCGCGGGCCGCGCGGCGTGTACGCGGGCGCGTTCGGCTGGTTCGGCGACGACGGACGTGCCGACCTGGCCATGGTGATCCGCTCGGTCGTCGTCGTGGACGGCCGTGCAACCGTGGGCGCCGGGGGCGGCATCACGGCCCTGTCGGTGCCCGAGGAGGAGCTCGAGGAGGTGCGCGTGAAGGCCGCGCCGCTGCTGGCCGCCGTGGCCGCGGGCCGGGTCGCGGAACGCGTCGGGGGTCTCCCGTCCTCCCTCCCCAGGGCCGCCGCCGGGGCCTGATCCGCCACCCCGTCGCCCGTGCGGGTTCCCCCCGGCCGGGTCACTAGTCTTGTCGAGGCCTTGACGGCCGCGACCCCCGCATCGAATCGAGAGCGCCCTTGGCACACGAGACCCCCGACACCCCCGGCGACACCTACGACTTCCGCGCCATCGAGGCCGAGTGGTCGGAGGTGTGGGAGCGCGAGCAGCCGTTCCGCACGCCGGACGCGAGCGACACCCGTCCCCGCAAGTACATCCTCGACATGTTCCCGTACCCCTCGGGCGACCTCCACATGGGGCACGGCGAGGCGTTCGCCATCGGCGACGCGGTCGCGCGCTACTGGCGCCAGCAGGGCTTCACCGTCCTCCACCCCATCGGCTGGGACTCCTTCGGCCTGCCCGCGGAGAACGCCGCCATCAAGCGCGGCGTCGACCCGCGCGAGTGGACCTACGCGAACATCGACACGCAGAAGCAGTCGATGAAGCGCTACGGCCTCTCCTTCGACTGGGAGCGCGAGCTCCACACGAGCGACCCCGAGTACTACGCGTGGAACCAGTGGCTGTTCCTCAAGATGCACGAGAAGGGCCTCGCCTACCGCAAGGACAGCTGGGTCAACTGGGACCCGGTGGACCAGACGGTGCTCGCCAACGAGCAGGTGCTGCCGGACGGCACGTCCGACCGCTCCGGCGCCGTCGTCGTCAAGAAGAAGCTCACGCAGTGGTACCTGCGCATCACCGACTACGCCGACCGCCTGATCGACGACCTCAACCAGCTCGAGGGCAAGTGGCCGTCCAAGGTGCTCAACATGCAGCGCAACTGGATCGGCCGCTCCGTGGGCGCGGAGGTCGACTTCGTCATCGAGGGCCGCGACGAGCCCGTCACGGTGTTCACCACCCGCCCGGACACGCTGCACGGCGCCACGTTCATGGTGGTCGCGCCCGACAGCGACCTCGCGGCCGAGCTCGTCGAGGGCGCGTCCGACGAGGTCCGCGAGGAGTTCCGCGGCTACCTCGAGCGCACGCAGCGCCTCAACGAGATCGAGCGCTCCACGACCGACCGTCCGAAGACGGGCATCCCGCTCGGCCGCACGGCCGTCAACCCGGTCAACGGCGAGCGGATCCCCGTCTGGGCCGCCGACTACGTCCTCGCCGACTACGGCACGGGCGCGGTCATGGCCGTCCCCGCGCACGACCAGCGCGACCTCGACTTCGCGCGCGCCTTCGACCTGCCGGTGCGCGTGGTGGTCGACACCACGCAGCCCGTCACGGGCGCCATCCGCATCATCCCGGAGGACGGCGAGCTGCCCGACCTCGAGGAGGTGCTGCCCGGTCGCACGGGCGTCGCGCTCCCCGGCGAGGGCCGCCTCATCAACTCCGGGTCGCTCAACGGCCTGAGCAAGCAGCCCGCCATCAAGCGCGTCATCGAGCAGCTCGAGGCGGAGGGCCGAGGCCGTGCGGCGAAGAACTACCGGCTGCGCGACTGGCTCATCTCGCGCCAGCGGTTCTGGGGCACGCCCATCCCCATCGTCTACGACGCGGAGGGCAACGAGATCCGCGTGCCGGAGGACCAGCTGCCCGTCAGGCTGCCCGACACCGCGGGGCTCGACCTCACGCCCAAGGGCAAGTCGCCGCTGGCCGCCGCGACGGAGTGGTCGAACGTGCCGAGCCCGGTGGACGGCAGCCCGGCCACGCGCGACCCCGACACCATGGACACGTTCATGGACAGCTCCTGGTACTGGCTGCGCTTCCTCTCGCCGAACGACGCCACGAAGGCGTTCGACCCGGCCGACGCCGACCGCTGGGCGCCCGTCGACCAGTACGTGGGCGGCGTCGAGCACGCGATCCTGCACCTGCTGTACTCGCGCTTCATCACCAAGGTGCTGTTCGACCTCGGCTACGTCACCTTCACGGAGCCGTTCAGCGCGCTGCTGAACCAGGGGATGGTGCTCTCCGGCGGCGTCAAGATGTCGAAGAGCAAGGGCGGCGTCGACCTCGGCTCCGAGATCGACCGCCACGGCGTGGACGCCATCCGGCTCACCATGGCGTTCGCCGGCCCGCCGGAGGACCCGATCGACTGGGAGGACGTGTCCCCGTCCGGGTCCGCCAAGTTCCTGGCCCGTGCGTGGCGCCTCACGGGCGACATCACGAGCGCGCCCGAGGTCGAGTGGAAGACGGGGGACGAGGCGCTCCGCCGCGTCACGCACCGCTTCCTGGCGGAGGGCCCCGGGCTCCTCGAGGCGTTCAAGTTCAACGTGGTCATCGCCCGCACGATGGAGCTCGTCAACGCCATCCGGAAGACCATCGACCAGGGCCCGGGCGGCGGCGACGCGGCCGTCCGCGAGGCCACCGAGGTCGTCGCCGTGGCGCTCAGCCTCTTCGCGCCGTACACGGCCGAGGACATGTGGAAGCGCCTCGGCTACACGGGCTCGGTCGCGTTCGCCGGCTGGCGCAAGGCCGATCGCAACCTGCTCGTCGTGAGCACGGTCACCGCCGTCGTGCAGGTCGACGGCAAGGTGCGCGACAAGCTCGAGGTCGACGCCCGCATCGGCGCCGACGAGCTCGAGGCGCTGGCCCGGGAGACGGCGGGCGTCACGCGGTCCACCGCCGGCCGAACGATCGACAAGGTCATCGTGCGCGCGCCGAAGATCGTCAGCATCACCACCAAGCCCGCCTCCTAGCGGGTCGCCGCGCACGCGGGAACGAGGGCGGTCCGGATCCCGGGCCGCCCTCGCTCCATCCCAGGGGCCGCCGCGGGGCACGATCCCCAGCCCGGACGCACGGGATCGTCCGCACCGGCGTCGCGGCCTACCGTGCGCGCATGCGCTCCCACCGCCCCTCCCGGCCCGCACTCCCCGCCGACGATCCCGGCGACGCCGCGGGCGACGCCACGGGATGGGGCGGACCCGACGAGGATCCGTTCCCGGCGGAGGATCCGTTCGATACGGAGCATCGGTTCCCGGCGGAGGACCCGTTCGACGCGGAGGACCCGTTCGGTGCGCGCGCAGACGCGGCCGA
This sequence comes from Clavibacter tessellarius, assembly GCF_001618005.1. GTDB lineage: Bacteria > Actinomycetota > Actinomycetes > Actinomycetales > Microbacteriaceae > Clavibacter > Clavibacter tessellarius_A. The sequence continues at coordinate 36,644 of NZ_LQXA01000005.1, read as the reverse complement.
GGACGCGCGGCCGCGCCCCGCGGACCGGGGCACGCGCGCCGCCGCGCCGCGGCTCCCGGCGGACCTCGTGGGGCGGCGTCCGCGGTTCCGCCTGCGCACGGGGGTCGGGGCGGCCGCGGTGCTCGTGGCCGCCGCGCTGGTCGTCACGATCCTCGTCACGGCCGTCCAGGCGACCGGGACGCCCGGCTCCGACGCAGCCGGGGCCGCCTCGCCCCGCGCGACCTCGCACGGGGAGGGAGCGGCCACCGCCGACGCGTCGGCAGCGGGTGGCACCGTGTCCGACGTCGGGTCCGACGACGCCGGATCCCCCCGCACGACGGGCCATCCCGGGGATGCCGTGTCGCGCTCCGGGGGCGCAGCCGATGCCGACGGCACGGGCACCGGATCCGGCTCCGGCTCCGGGACCGCCGGCGCCGCCCCCGTCTACGTCCACGTAGTCGGCGCCGTCGTCTCTCCGGGCCTGTACCCGCTGGCGGCCGGGAGTCGGGTGGTCGACGCCCTCGCCGCAGCCCACGGGCTCGCGGACGGCGCGGATCCGGCGGGCGTCAACCTGGCGCGCGTCCTCGTCGACGGCGAGCAGCTCGTCGTGCCGCGCCAGGGGGAGACGCCTCCCGCCGCCGCCTCGGGTCCCGCCGGTGCGGCCGCCGGCAGCGCGGGCGGCGCGACCCCGTCCGCGCCCGTCGACCTCAACACCGCGACAGCGGAGCAGCTGGAGACGCTCCCGCGCGTCGGCCCGTCGCTCGCCGGGCGCATCATCGCCTGGCGATCCGCGCACGGCCGCTTCGCGCGCGTCGCCGACCTCGGCCGCGTGCCGGGCATCGGCGATCGGACGCTCGCCTCGCTGACGCCCCTGGTGCGGGTGTGACGCCCCGCCGAGCGGACCCGACCGCGCGCGACCGCCCCGCCCGTGGCCCTCGTGACGTCCGGGGCGGCCGTGATCGGGCGCGAGCAGCCGCCGCCGCGACGCCGCTCGACCTGCGGCTCGCCATCCCGGCGGGGGTCGGCTGGTGCGCGACGGCCGTGGCGATCGGCGTCCGCGGGTCCGCCGCTCCGGCCGCGGTCCTCGCCGCGGCGCTGGCCGCTGCGCTCGCGCTGGCGTCGGTGGCCGCGGCGCGGCGGTCCCGATGTGACGAGCGCGGCGCCCGACCGGCCCCACCCGGGCGCGGATCGCGGCGCGCATCCCGGGGTCCCACCTCATCCCCGCCCGGGATGCTCCGAGGCGCGGCCGGCCTGGCGGTCGCCGCGGGCGTGGCGGCGATGCTCCTCGGCGCGGCGGCCGCCCGCGAGCCGCTGCGCCATCCCGTCGAGCTCGAGGCCGCGGCGGCCGCCGCCGGGATGGTCGTCGCCGACGTCGTCCTCGACGAGTCGCCCGCCCCGGTGGCGGGGCGCGCGTCGGGCGCGTCCGCCGCACCCGCCCGGGTCCGGATCGTCGGCCGCCTCCGCGTCATCCACGTCGGCGGGCAGGCGCCCGGTCGGGCCGCCGACGTCACGGTGACCCCGTCGGCGCCCGTCCCCGTGGTCGTCTTCGCGCCCGCCGCCGCCGTGGGCGGCGCGCGACCCGGGGTGGGGTCGACGATCCGGCTGACCGCGGCGGTGCGAGCCGCGGAAGCGGGCGACCAGGCGGCCTACCTGCTCCTCGCCCGCGGCGGCCTCGAGCAGATCGCCCGGCCCGACGGCCCGCTCGCCGTCGCCGACGGCCTGCGCCGGGAACTGACGCGCGCCGCGTCCGAGCTGCCCGGGCCGGGAGCGCGTCTGCTCCCCGGGCTCGCCATCGGCGACGTGTCCGCCGTCCCCGCGGAGCTCGCGCAGACCATGAAGGACACCTCCCTGACGCACCTCACAGCCGTCTCCGGCGCCAACTGCGCGGTCATCGTGGGCATCGTGCTCGCGCTGGCCGCCGCCGTCGGGCTGCGGCGGCCGGCCCGCGCCGTCGCCGCGGTGGGGGCCCTCGCCGCGTTCGTCGTGCTCGTCACCCCGCAGCCGAGCGTGCTGCGCGCGGCCGTCATGGCCGCGGTGCTCATCGTGTCCACCGTCACCGGCCGCCCCTCACGCGGTCTGCCCGCGCTCGCCCTCGCGGTGGTCATCCTCCTCGTGGGCGATCCCTGGCTGGCTCGGGACCTCGGCTTCGCGCTGAGCGTGCTGGCCACGGCGGGTCTGCTCGTGCTCGCGCCACCGCTCGCCGACCGCCTCGCGCGAGGGATGCCGCGTCGCCTGGCCGAGGGGCTCGCCGTCCCCGTCGCCGCGCAGGTCGCCTGCCAGCCGGTCCTGCTGGTGCTGCAGCCGGGACTGCCCGTCCACGGCGTGCTCGCGAACCTCCTCGCCGAGCCCGCGGCGGCGCCCGCCACCGTCGCGGGGCTCGCCGCGTGCGTCCTGCTGCCGATCTGGCCGGCCGCGGGGGGATTGGCGCTGCGGCTCGCCTGGCTGCCGTCCTCGTGGATCGCGGCCGTCGCCCGGGTCATGTCGGAGCTGCCGTGGGGGCGGGTCCCGTGGCCCACCGGCTTGGGCGGCGTCGTCGCGCTCACGCTGGCCAGCGCGCTGGCGGTCGCGGCGCTCGCGCTCGGACGCGGGCCGGGGGAGCGCCGCGCCGGGACCGCCGTCACTCCCGGCCCGGCCCCGCCCGCAGCCCCGTCGTCGGCGGGCCCGCCGCCCGTGCACGGCGTGCGCCCGGGGACGGCCGATGTCCCACCCGACGGCTAACCTGGATCCGCTCGCGGCACCCGACCGCGGCCGACCACTCCACCCCGCCCGGAAGGACCCGCATGGCGACCAGGACCACCCGCGGCACCGCCGCGAAGGCGTCCGCGGCCATCCCGCAGCTCGCGTGGGATGCCGTCCGCCCCGCCCCCATCGTGCTCGTCTCCGGCACGGAGGCGCTCCTCGCGGTCCGGGCCATCCGGCGCCTCCGCGACATCCTCACCGCGGAGGATCCGAGCATCGAGGTGTCCGACATCGAGGCCGACTCCTACGCCCCTGGGGAGCTCATCACGCTGGCCAGCCCGTCGCTGTTCGCGGAGCCGCGGCTCATCCGCGTGGTCAACGTGGAGAAGTGCTCCGACCAGTTCTTGCTCGACGCCGTCGCCTACCTCGAGTCCCCGGCCGACGACACCTACGTCGTGCTCCGGCACGCCGGGGGAGTGCGCGGCAAGAAGCTGCTCGACGCGGTGCGCGCGGGCACGGGCGGCGGCATCGAGGTCGTCTGCGCGGAGCTGAAGAAGGACAGCGAGAAGCACGACTTCGCGGTCGCCGAGTTCCGGGCGGCCAAGCGGTCCATCACGCCGGGCGCCGTGCGCCAGCTCGTCGCCGCGTTCCAGGACGACGTCAGCGAGCTCGCGTCCGCGTGCCAGCAGCTCATCTCCGACACGGCGCACGAGATCACCGAGGTCACGGTCGACGAGTACTACGGCGGCCGGGTGGAGATCAACGCGTTCGCGGTCGCCGACTCCGCCATCGCCGGTCGCCGCGGCGAGGCCCTCGTGCTCCTCCGGCACGCGCTCACCTCGGGGGCGGATCCGGTGCCGCTCATCGCCGCCTTCGCCATGAAGATCCGCACCATGGCGAAGGTCTCCGGCGTCTCCGGCCCGTCCGGCCAGCTCGCCTCGAAGCTCGGCATGGCGCCGTGGCAGGTGGACCGCGCCCGGCGCGACCTGCAGCTCTGGGACGACGAGGGCCTGGGCCGCGCCGTGGAGGCCCTGGCCGAGGCGGACGCGCAGGTCAAGGGCGGCGGACGCGACGCGGTCTACTCGCTCGAGCGCATGGTCCGCACGGTCGCCTCCCGCGGCCGCGACTGAGACCACGGCGTGGGCCGCGACGGGGACCGCGACTGAGACCACGACGCGGACCGCGCCTGAGGCCGCCCATCAGGACCGCCCCTGAGGCCGCCCATCGGCATCGCGCCGAGCACGACGAAGGGCCCCGCGGAAAGCGGGGCCCTTCGTCGTGCGGTGCGGCGAGGTCAGCCGATCTTGGCGACCTGCTTGGCGATCGCGCCCTTGCGGTTCGCGGCCTGGTTCTTGTGGATGACGCCCTTGCTGGCGGCCTTGTCGAGCTTCTTGCCGGCGAGGCTGACGGCCTTGACGGCCGCGTCCTTGTCGCCCGCCGTGATGGCGGTCTTGACCGAGCGGATCGCCGTCTTCAGCTCGCTCTTGACGGCCTTGTTGCGCTCCTGAGCCTTCTTGTTCGTGCCGATGCGCTTGATCTGCGACTTGATGTTTGCCACGTGTTATGTCTTCCGTTCGATTTTTCGTCAGATGAGTTGCCGCTCAGCGAGAGAGGGCGCCTGCGGCGATACCGCGTGATCGGGGAGGATCACACGCAAGCCAACAGGCGACGATACCAGGTCGCGGCCAGGAAATCAGGCGCCCGAGCCCCGCGCGTCGCCGTCCGCCCACGGGGAGCGCTCGCCCGGACGCACGAAGCGGGCCTCGGGCAGGTCGTCGACGGCGTCCAGGATGCGCTGGCGGAGGTCCGCGGGCATGTCCGGGAGGGCGTCCACCGGCCACCAGCCCACGTCGAGCGACTCGTCGTCGGCGACGTGCGCCTCGCCGCCCACGTAGCGGCAGCGGAAGGTCAGGTCGAGGTAGCTCGCGCGGTCGCCGTTGGGGTAGGTGATCTCGCCGGTGGTGCCCACGGAGACGAGCCGCTCGACCTCGATCTCCACGCCCGTCTCCTCGGCGGCCTCCCGCGCGGCGCCGACGGCGGGCTCCTCGCCGGGATCGAGGATCCCCGTGACGGGCGCCCACCCGCCGGTGTCGCCGCGGCGGACGAGGAGCACGCGCGGGCCGTCGAGGATCACCGCGGTCACGCCGGACAGCCACAGGGGCTCCGTGCCGATCCGCTCGCGGAGCGACACGATGAAGTCGGGGATGCCCATCCCGCGAGCCTACCGAGGCTCCTCCGGCGACCCCGTCCCCGGCGGCCGCCAGAACGCGCCGCGGCCGCCCCGCCGCCGCCGCCCCGCCGTCCTAGGCTCGGGGCATGGCCCTCCCCGCAGATCCCACCGCCCCCGTCCGCGCCTCCGCATCCACCGTCACCGCCATCACCGGAGGCCACGTCGTCCCCGTCGACGGCGCCCCGATCCCCGGCGGCACCGTCCTCCTCCGCGACGGCCTCGTCGCCGCGGTCGGCCCGGCCGCCGACGTCGAGGTCCCCGCGGACGCGACCGTGATCGACGCCGCCGGCCGCTGGGTCCTCCCCGGCTTCGTCGAGGCGCACGGCCACGTGGGCATCCACGAGGAGGCCAACGGCCCCGCGGGCGACGACACCAACGAGATGACCGACCCCGACATGTCGTCGGTGCGCGCGATCGACGCCATCGACATCGACGACGAGGGCTTCCGCGACGCGCTCAAGGGCGGCGTCACGACCATCGTCGTGAAGCCCGGCTCGGGCAACCCGATCGGCGGCCAGTCCGTCGCCATCAAGTCGTGGGGCGGCCGCACCATCGACGAGCAGCTCGTGAGCGACTCCGTGAGCGTCAAGAGCGCGCTCGGCGAGAACCCGAAGCGCGTCTACGGCTCCAAGGACCGCACGCCGTCGACGCGCCTGGGCGTCGCCATGGTGATCCGCCGGGCCTTCCGCGACGCCGAGGACTACCGCGCCGCCCGCGACCACGCGGCGAAGGAGGGCACGCCCTTCTCCCGCGACCTCGGCAAGGAGACGCTCGTGCGCGTCCTCGACGGGGAGCTCGCCTGGGACCAGCACACGCACCGCCACGACGACATCGCCACCGCGATCCGCCTCGCCGACGAGTTCGGCTACCGCCTCGTGGTCAACCACGGCACCGAGGGCGACAAGATCGCGGACGTGCTCGCCGAGCGCGGCATCCCCGTCATCTTCGGGCCCATGATCACCTCGCGCTCCAAGGTCGAGCTCCGCGACCGCGCCGTCGCGAACCTCGCGGCCCTGCACCGGGCGGGCGTCCTCGTGGCGATCACGACGGACGCGCCCGTCGTGCCCATCGACTTCCTGGTGCACCAGGCGTCCTTCGCGGTGAAGGACGGCCTGCCGGCGGACATCGCGCTGCGGGCGATCACCGCGAACCCCGCCGCCATCCTCCGCCTCGACCACCGCGTCGGCGCGCTCACGCCGGGCCTCGACGCCGACGTCGTGATCTGGTCGGGCGACCCGCTCGACGTGCGGTCGCGCGCCGAGCACGTCATCATCGGCGGCGACACGGTCTACACCTGGGCCGACGGCGTCGGCACGACGGTCGAGCGCCGCACGCGCTTCGGCGCGTGAGCGACGCGCCGGGGCCGGGCGCCCCGCGCACCGCGGTGGTCGCGGGCGCGTCCGGCTTCATCGGGCAGGTCCTCGTCCGCGAGCTGACGGAGGAGGGCTACCGCGTCCGCACCATGGGACGCGCGGGAGCGGACGCGCGCTGGGGCGACGCCGAGGGGATCCGCCGCCTCCTCGACGGCGCCGACCTCCTCGTGAACCTCGCGGGCAAGAGCGTGAACTGCCGCTACGGCGTGGCGAACCGCCGGGAGATCCTGCGCTCGCGCGTGGAGACGACCGCCGAGCTCGGACGCGCGATCCAGGACAGCGTGGCCCCCGTGCCCGTGTGGATCAACGCCTCGACCGCCACGGTGTACCGGCACGCGACCGACGGGCCGCAGACCGAGTCGACGGGGGAGCTCGGCGACGACTTCTCGCCGTCGGTGGGCCGCGCCTGGGAGCGCGCGTTCTTCGCGCCGGATCTGCCGTCCACGCGTCGCGTCGCGCTGCGCATCGCGATCGTCCTCGGACGGGACGGCGCGCTCCAGCCGCTCCTCGGCCTCGCGCGCTTCGGCCTCGGCGGGCCGCAGCTCGACGGGCGGTTCCCGGGGCGCCCGTCGCGCATCCGGGCGGGCGCGCACCACGTCTTCCAGCCGACGAACGGCCGCCAGGTCTTCAGCTGGCTGCACATCGACGACTTCGTGGGGATCATCCGCTTCGTGCGCGACACCCCGACGATCGAGGGCCCGGTCAACGCGTCGAGCCCCGCGCCCGTCACCAACCGGCGGCTGATGAAGGTGCTGCGCCACGCCGTCCGCATGCCGGTCGGCCTCGCCGCGAACCGGTGGATGCTCGAGGCGGGCATGTGGCTGTTCCGCACCGAGCCCGAGCTCGTCCTCAAGAGCCGCTGGGTCGTCCCGGAGACGCTGGAGGCCGCGGGCTACCGGTTCCGGTGGCCGGAGCTCGGCGCGGCGGTCGCCGACATCGTCCGCCGCTGATCCCGTCGCCGGGCCCGGTCCCTGCTCCTCCGCGGGCAGGGACCGCGCCCGGCCCCGGCGCCGGCGCTCGGACCGGCCGGACCGCCCCGCCATGGGATGATCGTCGGACCGCCCCACCCGCTCGACCTTGAGGAACGCGTGAGCCCCCTAGCAACGAAGGCCCTCCGGCCCGCCGCGACCGACCCCGCGTCCATCCGCAACTTCTGCATCATCGCCCACATCGACCACGGCAAGTCCACGCTGGCCGACCGCATGCTGCAGCTCACGGGCGTCGTCGAGTCGCGCGCCATGCGCGCCCAGTACCTCGACCGCATGGACATCGAGCGCGAACGCGGCATCACCATCAAGAGCCAGGCCGTGCGCATGCCGTGGGAGCTGGAGGGGAAGACCTACGCGCTCAACATGATCGACACCCCCGGTCACGTCGACTTCTCGTACGAGGTCTCCCGCTCGCTCGCCGCATGCGAGGGCGCGATCCTCCTGGTCGACGCCGCGCAGGGCATCGAGGCCCAGACGCTCGCGAACCTCTACCTCGCGCTCGAGAACGACCTCACGATCATCCCGGTGCTCAACAAGATCGACCTGCCGGCGGCGGATCCCGACAAGTACGCGGCCGAGCTCGCCTCCCTCATCGGCGGCGACCCGGCCGACGTCCTGCGCGTCTCCGGCAAGACGGGCGCCGGCGTCGAGGAGCTGCTCGACCGGGTCTCGCGCACCATCCCCGCTCCCGTCGGCGACCCCGACGCGGCCGCCCGCGCCATGATCTTCGACTCGGTCTACGACGCCTACCGCGGCGTGGTCACCTACGTCCGCATGATCGACGGCAAGCTGAGCCCGCGCGAGAAGATCGCGATGATGTCGACGCGCGCCACCCACGAGATCCTCGAGATCGGCGTGAGCTCGCCCGAGCCCACGCCGTCCGACGGCCTCGGCGTCGGCGAGGTCGGCTACCTCATCACGGGTGTGAAGGACGTGCGCCAGTCGAAGGTCGGCGACACCGTCACGACCGCGGCGCGCCCCGCGACCGAGGCGCTGCCCGGCTACACCGAGCCGCTGCCCATGGTCTTCTCCGGGCTCTACCCGATCGACGGATCCGACTACCCCGACCTCCGCGACGCCCTCGACAAGCTGAAGCTCTCGGACGCCGCGCTCGTCTACGAGCCCGAGACCTCGGTCGCGCTCGGCTTCGGCTTCCGCTGCGGGTTCCTCGGCCTCCTGCACCTGGAGATCATCACCGAGCGCCTCTCGCGCGAGTTCGGCCTCGACCTCATCACCACGGCGCCCTCCGTCATCTACGAGGTCACGAGCGAGGACAAGAAGACCGTCACGGTCACCAACCCGAGCGAGTTCCCGGGCGGCAAGATCGTGAGCGTCTCCGAGCCCGTGGTGAAGGCCGCGATCCTCGCCCCCAAGGACTACGTCGGCACGATCATGGAGCTGTGCCAGTCGCGGCGCGGCATCCTGCTCGGCATGGAGTACCTCGGCGAGGACCGGGTGGAGATCCGCTACACGATGCCGCTCGGCGAGATCGTGTTCGACTTCTTCGACAACCTCAAGAGCAAGACGGCCGGCTACGCGTCGCTCGACTACGAGCCCGCGGGCTCGCAGGAGGCCGACCTCGTGAAGGTCGACATCCTGCTGCAGGGCGAGCAGGTCGACGCGTTCAGCGCCATCGTGCACCGCGACAAGGCGTACGCGTACGGCGTGCTGATGACCGGGCGCCTGCGCGAGCTCATCCCGCGCCAGCAGTTCGAGGTGCCGATCCAGGCCGCCATCGGCGCCCGGATCATCGCCCGCGAGTCCATCCGCGCCATGCGGAAGGACGTGCTCGCCAAGTGCTACGGCGGCGACATCACCCGCAAGCGCAAGCTGCTCGAGAAGCAGAAGGAGGGCAAGAAGCGCATGAAGATGGTCGGCCGCGTCGAGGTCCCCCAGGAGGCGTTCATCGCCGCGCTCTCGGGCGACACGGAGAAGAAGGCCAAGTAGCCGCCCCCCACGCACGACGCGCCCCCTGCCTCTCGAGGCAGGGGGCGCGTCGCGTGCGGAGCAGGTCAGCAGACGGTCGGCTTCGGCGAGCCGGCGGCGGTCCACTGGCGGAACGTCAGCGCGACGCCCCGGGGAGCCGCGAGGCCGACGTAGCGGATCTCCGAGCTGCCCCGCGCGGAGCAGTACCTGTCGTTCGGGAAGGACGGGACGACCTTCGGCGTCGGACGGCCGGCGTCGAGCCACGTGTCGTAGGAGATCGCGGTCTGCTCGCCCGTGAGGGGATCCGGGCCGACGATCGTGCCGAGCCAGGAGAGCTTCGAGAAGCCGACGGCCTCACGGCGGTCGACCGCCGGGTAGCCGAGGGTGCGCCACTCGGCGAAGGTCAGCGTGTGCCACTCGGCGGCATCCGAACCCCAGAGCGTGCCGGTGCGCACGAGCAGCTCGTCGGACGTCGGGTACTGGACGACGGTGGAGGAGAACGGCAGCGCGCCCCGCGTCGGCGCCGGCGATCCGGCGCGCCGCCACTCGGTGCCGGTCAGCACCGCCGTGAGGCCGGAGTGCGTGCCCATCACATCGGCGAAGACGGTGCTGTCCCAGGGGAGGAGGCGGTAGGCGACGGCCGCGGGGACGGGACGCGGGAAGCCGTCGGCCTTCCACTCCGCGAAGGTCGCGTAGCCGATCCCGGGGACGTCGGCGGAGACGGGGGACTCGACGATCAGCGAGTCGTTGAAGGGGACCGAGTAGTAGGTGTCCCCGGCAGCGGCCTGGGCGGGTGCCGCGGCGAGGACGCTGCCGCCGAGGACGAGCGCCCCGACGAGGGCGCGGGCGGGCAGTGAGCGGTTCATGATGGCCTTCCGATGGGCGACGCCGAGGCGCCGAGAGGTGTCGTGCATGGATCATGCGAACCGAGGATCCGCCCGTTCCGGCTCGGCCTCGCAGGCCCAAGGTAGCGGCTTCCACTCGCGTAGGAATGCAGCTCTGATCACGGTTTCATCACGGCACCGACCACCCCCGGACGAGGGTTGGGCGGACGGATGAGGAGGTGGTCCTCGCGGGAGGGATGCGCGCGGCGCCTGGACCTGCTAGGCGTGCGCACCGCACGTGGCCTGGACGACGAGACGCGCCCCGCCTCGAGAGGCGGGGCGCGTCAGGCGCTGCGGGAGGGGTCAGCAGGTGGCGGGCTCAGGCGACCCCGCGGCGACCCACTCGCGGTAGGTGAGCGCCATGCCCTCGGGCGCGGCCTTCCCCACGTAGCGGATCTCGGCGGCTCCGGCCGCGTGGCAGAAGCGGTCGCCGTCGTAGGACGCGACCACGACGGGGGTGGGGCGGGCGAAGCGGTCCCAGACCGCGAACGAGACGGGGCCCGTCTCGCCCGAGCTGGACACTGGGCCGACGAGCGTCGCGTTCCAGGACAGCTTGGAGAAGATGCGCGGCGACGTCGTGTCGACGGCCGGGTAGCCGAGGTGCGCGTACTCGGCGAAGGTCAGCTGGTGGTATCCGGGGTCGTCGGTGAAGGAGGACTCGGACTCCACGACGAAGAGCTCGCCCGATCCGGAGTACTGCAGGATGCTCGACGCGGCCGGGAGGCGGTCCGTACGGGGCGTCGGGGACCCGGCGCGCCGCCACTCGGCGGAGGTCAACGAGACCGAGAACGCCGCGTCGCCCGCGGTGCTGTCGGCCTGGACGGTCGACTCCCACGTGAAGCGCACGTACTGCGTGGCGGCGGGCTGCGGCGCCGGGAAGCCGGCGGCGCGCCACGTCTCGAAGGACGCGGGCTGTGCTTCGGCGCGCCCGGCGACCGTCGTCACCTGGAAGAGCGAGGAGTCGTAGGGCACGGAGTAGAACGTGCCGCCGGCGGCCGCGGAGGCGGGGGTCGCGACGGCGACTCCGGCGACGGCGAGAGAGCCGGCGACGGCGAGGGCGGTGAGGGAGCGGAGCACGGGAGGACCTTCCGAGGACCGACGACGAGCGTCGGGAGAGGGGGATGCGCGACGCTCGGGAGGCCCGGCGCCGACTGAAGGCTAGGGGTCCGCGGAGGACGGCCGCGCGCGTTCGGATCACGATCCGGTGACGGTCCTCGGGCCCCTGCATCGCGGGGATGACGGCGCCGTCAGGATCCTCATCCGGAGGGATGACGTCGAGGGTCCGAGCCCCCGCCCGGGGGCACCGAGAGCCCTCGGACGGGGGCTCGTCCATGCTGGCGGCACGCGCCGCGGCGCATCCGGCGATGGCTCGGAGCACCGGCTCGGCTCCGCTCCGCAGCGGTCCGCCCGGCGTCGGCCGGGACGTCCAGCGGCACGCCGTAGTCTGATCCTCATGCGCCGCAGCACCTACACCGCGACCGCCGTCACGTACGGCTCCGTCGGCGGCACCCAGGCCGTCGATCTCATGACCTACCCGCCCGAGGGCTACCGCCCCGCCGAGGCGAGCGCCCGGCTCGGCAGCGGCGACGAGCGCTTCGAGCAGGCCGTCGCCCTCCTCATGACCTGGGGGGTGCAGCGCGGCAGCGGGATCGACGTCACGCGCATCGAGCAGGAGGTGCCGGACGAGCCCGGCTACCGCGGACTGGAGTTCGACGAGGACGGGGTGCCCCAGGTGCCCGCCGACCGCCCGCGCGAGGCGCTGTACGGCGACGACGGGACCGCGTGGATCACGTCGGGGACCTCGGCCGTGCTGCGCATGCCGTTCGGGCCGTTCCACCCGGAGGCGCCGGTGCGCGTCGTCTACACCGTCGAGGAGGCCGACCGCGTCGGCTTCGCCTACGGCACGCTGCCCGGCCACCCGTTCAGCGGCGAGGAGGCGTTCCTCGTCTCCCGGGAGCCCGACGGCAGCGTGTGGCTCACCCTCCGCGTCTTCTCCCGCCCGGCCTCGTGGCCGCTGCGGCTGGCGAGCCCCGTCCTCCGCGTCGTGCAGGGGATCTTCACGCGCAGGTACCTGCGCTCGCTGCACCCGGCGGTCGCCTCGGCCTGATCCGCGGCGCCGCGTGCTCCGCCCCTCGGGTGCCGGGATCAGCGCGCGGCGAGCCCGTCCAGGAACGCGAGCACCTCGTCGCGCCCGGCCCGGAGGTCCGGCACCACGAGCGCCGCGTGCGCGTCCGGGGCCCGCAGCGCGTCCACGTCATACGCCCCCGTCGCCACCGCGACGAACGGGAAGCCCGCCGCCTCCGCGGCGACGCCGTCCGCGGGGGTGTCGCCGATGATCACGACGGGCGCGCCGGCCAGCTCGGCGGCCGCCCGCCGGGTGAGGTCGCTGCGGATCCGGGCCTCGTGCCCGAACGCGGACGCGTCCCAGTCGAACAGGCCGACGTCGAGCCCGGCGCCGTCGAGCTTGTACCGGGCGCGGAGCGGCGAGTTGCCCGTGAGGAGCGCGTTCACCCAGCCGCGTGCCGCCACGTCGGCCACGAGCTCGGGGACGCCGACCGGCACGGTGCGGCGGCCAGGACCGTAGTGCTCGACCCGCGACAGCTCCTCGAGGTGCTGACGGACCGGCGCGTGCAGCGACTCGGGCAGGCCGTAGACGTCCAGGGTCTCCCAGATGATCTGCCCGTCGGTCTTGCCGTGCGCGTGCACCGTGCGGTCCACGAGCGGCTCGCCCGCGGCCAGCTCGATCGCGCGGTGGTACATGCTGCCGGAGCGCGGGCTGTTGTGGAGGAGCGTGCCGTCGACGTCCCAGAGGACGTGGAGGGGCCGGGGCGTGGGGGCGGCGGTCATGCGCCCATCCTGCCGGAGGCCGCTGCACGGACCGGCCTCCGCGCCGGGGGATGATGGACGGATGCCGTCCGCCCTGCCCCTCGCCGATCCCGCCCCCGCCGACGGCCTGCTGCCCGCCTCCGCGTCCGCGGGCGCCGACGAGCGCGCGTTCGGCGTCTACCTGCACGTGCCGTTCTGCCGCGTGCGCTGCGGCTACTGCGACTTCAACACCTACACGGCGCCCGAGCTCCGGGGCGTGAAGCAGTCGGACTACGCGTCGCAGGCCGTGCAGGAGGTGCGGTTCGCCGGATCCGCCCTCCGCGACTCCGGCGTACCCGCACGGCCCGCCTCCACCGTGTTCCTCGGCGGCGGCACGCCCACCCTCCTGCCGGTGGAGGACCTGGTGCGGATGCTCGACGCCGTGCGCGAGACGTGGGGCATCGCGGAGGGCGCCGAGGTCACGACCGAGGCGAACCCCGACAGCGTCGACGACGCCTACCTCGCGGCCCTCGCGGCGGGCGGCTTCACGCGCGTCTCGTTCGGCATGCAGTCGGCCGTGCCGCGCGTGCTGGCGACGCTGGAGCGCACGCACGACCCCGCCCGCATCGCGCCCGTCGTCCGCGGCGCCCGCGCGGCCGGGCTCGAGGTGAGCCTCGACCTCATCTACGGCACGCCGGGGGAGAGCATCGACGACTGGCGCGCCTCGCTCGAGCAGGCGATCGCCCAGGAGCCCGACCACCTGTCCGCGTACGCGCTCATCGTGGAGCCCGGCACGAAGCTCGCGCGGCAGATCCGCCGCGGCGAGGTGCCCGAGCCCGACGAGGACCTCCAGGCCGACATGTACGAGCTGGCCGACCGCATGCTGGGCGAGGCCGGCTACGAGTGGTACGAAGTGAGCAACTGGGCCCGCGGCGGCCGCCGCAGCCGCCACAACCTCGCGTACTGGCAGGGCCACGACTGGTGGGGCGTCGGACCCGGCGCGCACAGCCACGTCGGCGGCGTGCGCTGGTGGAACGTGAAGCACCCGGCCGCCTACGCCGACCGCGTGCTCGCGGGCGCCTCCCCGGGCGCCGGCCGCGAGAACCTCGACGACGCCACGCGCGAGGTGGAGCGGGTCCTGCTCGGGGCGCGGATCCGCGACGGCCTGTCCATTCCCACCCTCACCGTCGAGGGGCGCCGCCAGGTCGCCGGGCTCATCGCCGACGGCCTCGTGGACCCGCGCGCCGCCCTCGCGGGCACCCTCGTGCTCACCCTGTCGGGGCGGCTCCTCGCCGACGCCGTGGTCCGCCGCCTCCTCGAGGACTGACACGGGCCGTGGTCCGCCGCCTCCTCGAGGCCGGCGCGCACCGCCGCCGGGTCAGAGGACGACCGCGCCCACCTCGTCGCCCGCCTCGCGCTCGGCGTCGCTGCGCTCCACGCAGAACTCGTTCCCCTCCGGGTCGGCGAGCACGACCCACCCGCTGCCGTCCGCGTTCCGCCGGTCGGCGACGAGCGTCGCGCCGAGGGCGAGCACCCGGTCGACCTCCTCGTCGCGCGTGCGGTCGTCGGGCGCCAGATCGAGGTGCACCCGGTTCTTCGCCGTCTTCGGCGCGTCCGTGCGCTGCAGGATGATGCCGAGGCCCGACACCGGGTCGCCGAGCCACGCCGCGTCCTCGTCGGGGCGGTTGGGCTCGTCCGGATCCTCCGCGAAGCCGGTGACGCCCGCCCAGAAGAGCGAGAGCGCGTGCGGGTCCCGGCAGTCCACGGCGACGTGGCGGATCCTGGCGCTCATCGGTCCCCGACTACTTGATCCACCGGATGTTGAGCGGGTAGCGGTAGGGCCGACCGCCCTGCACGCGCGCGCCGCCGATGATCGCGAACACGATGTTGACCACGACGACCGCGAAGATCACGAGGCCGAGCAGCACGGAGATGAGGATCCCGAGGAACGGGATGACCACGAAGACGGCCTGGAGCACGTTGAGGATGACGAGCACGCCGGCGACGTTGATCGTCCAGTTCGTCGCCTCCTTGCCCTCCTGGTCCGTGAAGCGACCGCGTTCCCGGAACACGAGCCAGACGATGAACGACGGCACGATGAGGATCGCGAGGAAGTGCGTCAGCGACGCCCACAGCCGGTCCTCGCCCGGGGTGAGGGGGGCGGGGGCGCCGTAGGGGTGGGGATCGGGTGCGGACATCGCGGGCCTCTCGGTGCACGGCACGGGCCGACGGCCGGTGGATCGCGCGGGATCGTGTGGGTGGTGCCCGGCCTCGCCCGGCCCCACCACGCTACCTCCGCCGACGCGCGACCGGCAATGCCGGGCCGTCGGATCCACGCGGTACGATTGGCAGTCAGAACCGACGAGTGCCAGGAGGGAGCCGCCATGGTCTCGGAACGCGGACTCGACGTCCTCCGGGTGATCGTGCAGGACTACGTGTCCTCCCGTGAGCCCGTGGGCTCCAAGTCCATCGTGGAGCGCCACGCCTTCGGCGTCTCGGCCGCCACCATCCGCAACGACATGGCCCTGCTCGAGGAGGAGGAGCTCATCGCGGCGCCGCACACCTCCTCGGGACGCGTGCCGACGGACAAGGGCTACCGACTCTTCGTCGACCAGCTCGCGGACGTGCGCCCGCTCACCCCGGCGCAGCGCCAGGCCATCCACGTGTTCCTCGGCCAGTCGGTCGACCTCGATGACGTGCTCGCGCGCACCGTGCGGCTCCTCGCGCAGCTCACCAACCAGGTCGCGCTCGTGCAGTACCCGTCGCTCGCGACGAGCCACGTGAAGCACGTCGAGCTGGTCGCGCTGTCGGCCACGCGCGTGCTCACCGTGCTCATCACCGACACGGGCCGCGTCGAGCAGCGCGTCGTCGAGCTGCAGGGCGATCCCGACCAGGAGTTCCTCGCGGCCATGCGCACACGGGTGAACGCGGCCGTCGGCGGTCTCGGCCTCGCCGAGGCGGCCGCGCGCCTCGAGACCCTGGCCGACGAGGTCGAGCCCGCCCAGCGGGCCGCCGCCGCCGCTCTCGCGGGCACGCTCGTCGAGCAGGTGCTCGCGAACCGCCAGGAGCGCCTGCTGCTCGCCGGATCCGCGAACCTCGCCCGCACCGAGCGCGACTTCCCGGGCAGCATCTCGCCCGTCCTCGAGGCCATCGAGGAGCAGGTGGTGCTCCTGCGCTTGCTCGGCGAGATGGAAGCCGACCAGCACGGCGTCTCCGTGAGCATCGGGCGGGAGAACGCCCCGTTCGGGCTCGGCGAGACGAGCGTGCTCACCAGCGGCTACAGCTCCTCCGGAGGCGTGCTCGCGCGCCTCGGCGTGCTCGGGCCGACCCGCATGGACTACTCCACCAACATGGCGTCGGTGCGCGCGGTCGCGCGCTACCTCTCGCGCCTGCTCGAGGAGCGGTGACGCCCGCACGCCGGCGCACCGCCCCTGTTCCCCACGACCATCACCACCGAAGGGCCCGACGTGGCTGACCACTACGAAGTACTGGGCGTGAGCCGCGAGGCGACGTCCGAGGAGATCAAGAAGGCGTACCGCAAGCAGGCGCGCCAGCTGCACCCGGACGTCAACGACGCCCCCGACGCCGCCGAGCGGTTCAAGCTCGTGACGCACGCGTACGACGTGCTGTCCGACCCGCAGCAGCGCCAGCAGTACGACCTCGGCCCGCAGGCCGGGTTCGGCGGCGGCGGCCAGGGCTTCGGCGGGTTCGGCGACATCTTCGAGACGTTCTTCGGCGGCCAGCAGGGCGGAGGGGGGCGCGGTCCGCGCTCGCGCCAGGAGCGCGGCCAGGACGCGCTCCTCCGCGTCGAGGTCGAGCTCGAGGAGGTCATCTTCGGCGTGCACCGCGACCTCGAGATCGACACGGCCGTCGTGTGCGACACGTGCCACGGATCCTGCGCGCAGCCCGGCACGAGCGCCGTCACGTGCGACATCTGCCGCGGCTCCGGCAGCATCCAGCGCCAGGTGCGCTCGCTCCTCGGCAACGTCATGACGTCGAGCCCCTGCGGCACCTGCCGCGGCTACGGCACCGTCATCCCGCACCCCTGCCCCACGTGCGCCGGCCAGGGCCGCGTCCGCGCGCGCCGCACGGTGCCGGTCGACATCCCGGCCGGCGTCGATACGGGCCTCCGCCTCCAGATGCCGGGCTCCGGCGAGGTCGGCCCCGCGGGCGGACCGAACGGCGACCTCTACCTGGAGATCAAGGTCGCGCACCACGACGTCTTCAGCCGCAACGGCGACGACCTCCTGGCCACCGTCGAGGTGAGCATGGTCGACGCGATCCTCGGCAGCGACGCGCGCATCGAGGCGCTCGACGGCGACGTGGACCTGGAGCTCCGCCCCGGCATCCAGAGCGCCGAGATCATCACGGTCCGCGGGCGCGGCGTCACGAAGCTCCGCGGCTCCGGGCGCGGCGACCTCAAGATCGGCATCCAGGTCGTCACGCCGCAGAAGCTCGACCACAAGGAGCGCGACCTCATCCAGCAGTTCGCCAAGCGCAACAAGGCGCCGGCGCCGCACCTGGCGCACTTCCAGCAGGGCCTGTTCCAGAAGCTCCGCGACCGCTTCCTCAACGTCTGACCGTGGCGCACTTCCACCTCGCGGACGACCTCGGCGACGGCGAGCTGGCCGTGGGAGCGGTCGTTGCGCTCGGCGCCGCGGAATCGCGGCACGCGGTGACCGTCGGCCGGATCCGCGCGGGCGAGGGCCTGCTCGTCGGCGACGGCCGCGGGACGATCGCGTCGTGCATCGTCACGACCGCGGATCCGCAGCGGCTGGAGCTGCGGGTCGACGGTGTCGAGGAGCACCCCGAGCCGTCGCCGCGCGTCGTGCTCGTGCAGGCGCTCGCGAAGGGCGACCGCGACGAGCTCGCCGTGCAAGCCGCGACCGAGCTGGGCGTCGACGCCGTGATCCCGTGGCAGGCGCAGCGCTCGATCTCCCGCTGGGAGGGCGCCAAGGTCGCCAAGGGGCGGGACCGCTGGCGCGCGATCGTGCGCGAGGCCGTGAAGCAGTCCATCCGCCCGCGCGTGCCCGGCGTGGAGGGGCTCGCGACGACGAAGGACCTCGCGCGGATGGCCGCCACCGCCCGCGTGCTCGTGCTCGACCCGACCGCCGCGACGCGGCTGTCCGCGCTCGACCTCGCCGCCCCCGCCGAGGCCGAGGCGACCGACGTGCTCCTCGTCGTGGGACCCGAGGGCGGCATCAGCCCGGCGGAGGTCGAGGTGCTCCGGGAGGCCGGGGCGATCCCGGTCGCGCTCGGCTCGGGCATCCTCCGCACGTCCACCGCAGGACCCGCAGCGCTCGCGCTCGTGAACGCGGCCCTCGGGCGATGGTGACGTCGCGGGCGCCGCGTAGGCTGGACGCATGAGCGAGACCCGAGAGCCCACCGTCTTCGAGCGCATCGTCGCCCGCGAGATCCCGGCCGAGATCGTCGCGGAGACCGAGCGCGTGATCGCGTTCCAGGACATCGCCCCGAAGGCCCCCGTCCACGTCCTGGTCGTGCCGAAGACGGCCGCGTACCGCGATGTCGTCGAGCTCGCCGCGGGCGACCCGGGCCTCCTCGCGGAGGTCGTCGACCTCGCGTCGCGCATCGGCGCCGAGCGGGCGGGCGGGCAGTTCCGCCTCGTCTTCAACACGGGCGCGGCGGCCGGCCAGACGGTCTTCCACGTGCACGCGCACGTGCTCGCGGGCTTCGGCCAGGGGGACCATGTCGGGTTCTGACCCGCGGGGCGGCGCGTCCGCGGAGGAGGAGCGCGTCGAGCAGACGGCGACGATGGACGGCGTGCTCATGGTGCGCCTCCTCGGGCCGCAGGACCGGCTGCTCCGGCAGATCGAGCGCGAGCACCCGGACGTCGACGTCCGGGTCCGCGGCAACGAGATCACGCTCGTCGGCACCCGGGCGGACGTGGCGTCGGCCCGTCGGCTCATCGACGAGGTCGTGGCGATGGTGGAGGACGGACAGCACGTGGAACCGCAGGAGATCGAGACGAGCGCGCGCCGGCTCGGCCAGGACGACGCCCGGACGCTGTCCGACGTGCTGAGCGAGGCCATCGTGCAGTCGCGCGGCCGCGTCGTGCGCCCCAAGACGCCCGGCCAGAAGCAGTACGTCGACGCCATCGACGCGAGCACGATCGTGTTCGGCATCGGCCCCGCGGGCACCGGCAAGACCTACCTCGCCATGGCCAAGGCCGTCCAGGCGCTGCAGCGCAAGGAGGTCGAGCGGATCATCCTCACCCGCCCGGCCGTCGAGGCGGGCGAGCGGCTCGGCTACCTGCCCGGCTCGCTGACCGACAAGATCGACCCGTACCTCCGGCCGCTGTTCGACGCGCTCAACGAGATGATGGATCCCGAGCTCGTCCCGAAGCTCATGGCCTCCAACACCATCGAGGTGGCGCCGCTCGCCTACATGCGCGGGCGCACCCTCAACAACGCGTTCGTCGTGCTCGACGAGGCGCAGAACACCACTCCGGAGCAGATGAAGATGTTCCTCACCCGCCTCGGCTTCGGCTCGAAGATGGTGGTCACGGGGGACATCACGCAGGTCGACCTGCCCACGGGGTCGAGCGGCCTCCAGCTCGTCACCCGCGTGCTGGACGGCATGGACGACATCCACTTCTCCCGCCTCACGAGCGACGACGTCGTGCGGCACACCCTGGTCGGCCGCATCGTGGACGCGTACACGCGCTACGACGCGGAGCGCCAGGCCGCCGACCACCTTCACGCCGAGCGCCGCATCGCCCCTGGGAGCACCCGATGAGCATCGAGATCAACAACGAGTCGGCGATCGAGGTCGACGAGCCGCTCATCCAGCGCCTCGCCACCTACGCGCTCGACACCCTGCACGTGCACCCGGACGCCGAGCTCGCCATCGTGATGGTGGACGAGGGCGCGATGGAGCAGCTGCACGTGCAGTGGATGGACGAGCCGGGTCCCACGGACGTCCTCAGCTTCCCGATGGACGAGCTGCGCCCCGGCACCGAGGACCGCCCGACGCCCGCCGGGCTCCTCGGCGACATCGTGGTCTGCCCGCAGGTCGCCGCCGAGCAGGCCGTGACGGCGGGGCACTCGACCATGGAGGAGATCCTGCTGCTGACCGCGCACGGGATCCTGCACCTGCTCGGGTTCGACCACGCCGAGCCCGACGAGGAGCGCGAGATGTTCGGGCTCCAGCGCGACATCCTGATCGGGTTCGCCATGAGCGAGCGCGGTCGCTGACCCGCCGACGATGCTCGCCCTCCTCGTCCCCGCGTTCCTCCTGGTCGTCCTCGGCGGCCTCCTCGCCGCCTCCGAGTCGGCCATCTCGTCCCTGTCCCGCGCCGACATCCAGGAGCTCGCGCTCACGTCGCGCGCGAGACGGTCGATGCTCGCCATCTCGACCGACGCCGGCGCGTACGTCAACGCGCTGAGCTTCGTCCGCATCATCGCCGAGACGAGCGCCGCCGTGCTCGTCACGCTGGCGCTGGCGGACACGATCGCGGAGTGGTGGATCACTCTGCTCGTGGCCGCCGCCATCATGACCGCCGTGTCCTTCGTGCTCGTCGGGGCCAGCCCTCGCTCGGTCGGTCGGGTGCACGCCCGCCCGCTCCTCGCGTGGACGGCGCTCATGGTGCGCGTGATCCGGGTGGCCATCGGCCCGGTCGCCGACGCCCTCGTCGCGCTCGGCAACCGCGTCACGCCCGGCCGCCCCAAGACCGTGGCGACGTTCACCAGCGAGGAGCAGCTGCTCAGCATGGTGGACGAGGCCACGGAGCTCGAGGTGCTCGAGGAGGACGACCGCGAGCTCATCCACTCCATCTTCGAGTTCAACGACACCGTGGTGCGCGAGGTCATGATCCCGCGCACCGACATGGTCGTGGTCGAGCAGACCGCGCAGGTCGGCAGCGCCCTCGGCCTCTTCCTCTCCCGCGGCATCTCCCGGGCCCCCGTCACGGGGCGCGACTCGGACGAGATCGAGGGCGTGCTGTACCTCCGCGACCTCGCGCGCATGGTCTACGAGCGGCCCCTCGAGGCCGAGGGCGCGACCGTCGACCAGCTCGCGCGTCCCGCCGTGTTCGTGCCCGAGTCGCAGAAGGCGGACGCGCTGCTGCGGCAGATGCAGCTGGAGTCGAACCACCTCGCGATGGTGGTGGACGAGTACGGCGGCATCGCCGGGCTCGTCACGCTCGAGGACCTCATCGAGGAGCTCGTGGGCGACATCAGCGACGAGTACGACCGCGACGTGCCCGAGTACGAGGACCTCGGCGAGGGCGTGTACCGTGTGAGCGCCCGGCTCCCGATCGACGAGCTGGGCGACCTGTTCGGCCTCGAGCTCGACGACGACGACGTGGACAGCGCCGGCGGCCTGCTCGCCAAGACACTCGGCCGCCTGCCGGAGCGCGGATCCGTGGTGCGGGTCGGCGGTCTGGTGCTCACGGCCGACCGGGTCGAGGGGCGCCGCACGCGCATCAGCACGATCCTCGTCGAGCGCGACCGCGCGGACGACGACGACCACGAGGCGGCCCCCGCGGGCGCCGCCGCCAGCAGAGGACACGACCATGACTGACCCCCGGGACGACGACGACGTGGCCGCGGCTCCGACGACGGATGCCGACGCCGCGGCGCCCGCCCCGCTCTCCGACGCCGCGTGGGGCATCGACCGCGCCGCCGACGCCGCCGCCGAGGCCGCCCGGCCGAAGCGCAAGCCCCGCGGCGGCGCCCCGGCGTACCGCGCCGGGTTCGTCTCCTTCGTCGGCCGCCCGAACGTGGGCAAGTCGACGCTCACCAACGCGCTGGTGGGGGAGAAGGTGGCCATCACGAGCTCCAAGCCGCAGACCACCCGCAAGGCCATCCGCGGCATCGTGCACCGGCCCGACGGGCAGCTGATCCTCGTGGACACCCCGGGCATCCACCGCCCGCGGACGCTCCTCGGCGAGCGGCTCAACTCGCTCGTGCAGACCACGCTCGGCGACGTCGACGTCATCGGCCTGTGCATCCCCGCGGACGAGCGGATCGGCCCGGGCGACCGCTTCATCAACGAGCAGCTCGACGAGTACCCACGCGCCCGCAAGATCGCCATCGTCACGAAGACCGACTCCGCGTCGCGGCACGCGGTCGCCGAGCAGCTCCTCGCCGTGCAGGAGCTCCGCGACTGGGACGCCATCGTCCCCGTCTCCGCGGTCGAGGCCATCCAGCTCGACGCGCTCGTGGGCGAGCTCCTGAAGGCCCTGCCCGTCTCGGAGCAGCTCTACCCGGACGACGCCGTCACCGAGGAGGGGCTCGAGGCCCGCATCTCCGAGCTCATCCGCGAGGCCGCGCTCGAGGGCGTGCAGGACGAGCTGCCGCACTCGCTCGCCGTGACGATCGACGACATGATCGAGCGCGAGGACAAGGAGCTGCTCGAGATCTACGCGAACCTCTTCGTCGAGCGCGACAGCCAGAAGGGCATCGTCATCGGCGCGCAGGGGTCGCGGCTCAAGCACGTGGGCCAGGTGGCGCGCGCGCAGATCGAGCCGCTCGTCGGGAAGCGCGTGTTCCTCTCGCTGCGCGTGAAGATCGCCAAGGACTGGCAGCGCGACCCGAAGCTGCTCGGCCGCCTCGGGTTCTGACCGGGACACGGGAGCCGCCGCGCGTACATCGCGCGGATGAGATCGGGGCGACCGGCCGCGGATCCTCGGCCGCTCGGGGCGCGCCCGGCGGGCGCGGCCCCTACGGTGGTCCCATGCTGCGCAGGATCCCGAGGTACCAGGTCGTCCTCGACGTCGTCCTCGCCGTGGCGTTCGTCGCGCTCCTCGCGCCCGGCTCGATCGGCGTCATGGCCGCCGGCGCGTTCGGCGTCCTCTCGTTCACCACATCGCCGGTCTCGCTCGTCCTCGTGCTCGTCATGGGCGCCGCCCTCGCCGTGCGCCGCCTGTCGCCCGGCCTCTCGCTCGCCATCGCGTGGGCGGGCGCCGTCATCCAGATGGGGGCGGGCGTGGGCGTCGAGCCCGGCGACCTCGCCGTCGCGGGCGTCGTGTACTGCAGCGCCGCGTACGGGGGCCGGATCGTGCGCGCGCTCGGCCTCGCCTCCGCGCTCGTCGGCGGGATCGTGGCCGCCCTCTACCTCTCCTACGAGTCGGGCCGGGTGCCGATCGGCAGCGCGGCCTTCAGCACGGGGGAGTGGACGGCGTACGCCACCCTGGTGCTCTTCCTCCTCCTCTGCGCGTGGAGCGTGCTGCTCGCGTCGTGGACCGCGGGCCGCCTCGTCGTCGCGTCGCGCGCGTCGCACGCCAGCCGGAGCGCGCAGGAGACGGCCGAGCGCGACCAGGCGCGCGCGCTGCACGACGTCGTCGTCGAGCAGGAGCGGAACCGCATCGCCCGGGACATGCACGACGTCGTCGCGCACTCGCTGGCGGTCGTGATCGCCCAGGCCGACGGCGCCCGCTACGCCCGTCTGGTGGACCCGGAGGCGTCCGACCAGGCGCTCCGCACCATCTCGACCACCGCGCGGCAGGCGCTGGGCGACGTCCGGATCCTCCTGGCGCAGCTGCGGCACAGCTCCGACGACAGCCCGCAGCCCGAGCTCAAGGAGCTCAGCGACCTCATCGAGCAGATGCGCTCCACGGGCCTCACCATCGCCGTCGTCGAGACCGGCGAGCCGGGTGCGTTCGGCACCGGCCAGCAGCTCGCCGTGTACCGGATAGTGCAGGAGGCCCTCACGAACGTCCTGCGGCACGGCGACGTCGCGCACCCCGTCGACGTGGAGCTGGCGTGGGAGCCCGACGGCGTGTCGGTCGCGGTGCGGAGCCGCACGCTACCGGATCCGGTCCGGCCCGCGCGGACCACCACCGGGATCATCGCGCTGCCCGTCCTGCCGCCCGCGCCCGCCACGTCCCCGCAGCCGGTCGGCCACGGCCTGGCGGGCATGCGCGAGCGCGCCACGCTGTCCGGCGGACGGTTCTCCGCGGGCGTGCGCGACGGGGTGTGGACGGTCTCGGCGTGGGTCCCGTTCGCGCCGGCCACCCGACCCGTGCCGCGCGTGCCCGTGCCCGGCGCCGCCGCGACGGCCGGATCCCACGCGCGCAGCCGGCCCCTCACCCTCGACGAGCTGTTCCCGCCCGAGGCCGCCGCCGCGGGCACGGCGACGCCGAACCCGCGCATGAGCCCGCACCGCACCGCCGCCGCCCGCGGTGCCGCCGCCCGCCGAGCGGACGACGACCGCTCGACGGCGTCCTGACTCGCGCATCCGCCGACCCGCGCATCCGCTGCCCCGCCCTCCCGCACCCCGACAGAAGGACCCCCGTGCCGACACCCCCCATCCGCGTCGCCCTGGTCGACGACCAGGCCCTGTTCCGCACCGGCGTCCGCATGCTCATCTCCTCGCAGCCCGACCTCGAGTTCGCGGGAGAGGCCGCCAACGGCGAGGAGGCCGTCGGCCTCGCGCGCGAGCAGCGGCCCGACGTGATGCTCATGGACATCCGCATGCCCGTGATGGACGGCATCCACGCCACCGCCGAGGTGCTGCGCGCGGCGGACGCGCGCGGGGAGCGCCCGCCCCGCATCCTCGTGCTCACCACCTTCGACCTCGACGAGAGCGCGGCGCGCGCCATCCGGGCCGGCGCGAGCGGCTTCGTCCTGAAGGACGCCGACCCCGAGTTCCTCCTCGCCGCCATCCGCACGGTCCACGCGGGCAACTCCGTCATCGCCGCATCCGCGACCCGGCAGCTGCTCGAGCACTTCGATCCCGGCTCCCAACCGCGCGTCGCGCCGCCCGCCTTCTCGTCGCTCACCTCCCGGGAGCGGGAGATCTTCGTGCTCGCGGCGCGCGGGCTCAGCAACGCCGAGATCGCGCAGGCCGAGTTCCTCAGCGAGGCGACCGTGAAGACCCACGTGAGCCGGATCCTCGCGAAGCTCAGCCTCCGCGACCGCGTGCAGCTCGTGGTCTTCGCCTTCGAGCACCGGCTGACCGGCACGCGACCGACTCCGTAGCCGCTCGGCGCGCGGCTCCGGCCCCGCCCATGGTCGTGGGCTACATTCGATCGCCACCCTCCAGCTCCAGAGGAAGACCGTGCTCAAGCAACTCGCCGACCTGCCCATCATCTCGACGTCGTTCGTGACCGCGGTGGCGGTCGCGCCGATCGTGGGACTCGTGCTCCTCGCGGTGATCGCGCGACGCGCCCGGCTGGTGCGCGGCGCACGTGCCGAGGACCCCGTCCGCACGGCGGGCGTCCTCGGCCTCGCGGCCCTCCTCGGAGCGCTCTCCGGCATCGCGCTGGCGTGGCTCCTGGGCGACGTGCTGGACCTCTTCGGCGTCGTGCTGTCGATGCCGACCCGCGGCTGGACGGCGGTCGGAGGCATGGGCCTCGGCCTCGCGCTGGTGTCCCTCGTCCGCGGACGACGCGCCGTGACGGGCATCGGGGGGCGCGCGGCCCCGCCGCGGAGCCTCCGGGCTCTGCACACCGTCGTCGCCGTGCTGGTCGTGCCGCTCGTCGCGTTCGCCGCGGCCGTCGGCATCAACGACGACATCCAGGAGTACCCGAACATCGCGGCGGTCTTCGGCCTGTCGCGGATCAGCCCCCTCGACGTCTCCGCGCTCCCCGGACCGCTCCCCGCGGGCGACCCGGGGACGAGGGACGCGTCGGCACCGCTCGACGAGACGTGGCAGGCGCGCGAGAACCTGCCGCACCGCGGGCGCGTCGGCAGCGTGACCATCCCCGGCACGCAGTCGGGCTTCCCCGCACGCGAGGCGTTCGTGTACCTGCCGCCGGCCGCGCTCGTCGCGGACGCCCCGCAGCTCCCCGTCATCGTGGGGATGTCGGGTCAGCCCGGTTCGCCCGTGGACCTGATCGACTCCGGGCGCCTCGACACCCTGCTCGACGCCTACGCCGCCGACCACGGCGGTCTCGCGCCCATCGTCGTGATC
The DNA here is from genome assembly GCF_001618005.1 of Clavibacter tessellarius. Lineage (GTDB taxonomy): Bacteria > Actinomycetota > Actinomycetes > Actinomycetales > Microbacteriaceae > Clavibacter > Clavibacter tessellarius_A. The sequence goes on along the minus strand of NZ_LQXA01000005.1, from coordinate 10,903 downwards.
CCCGACCAGCTCGGCGCCGACGACGCCAACCCCCTGTGCATCGACTCCCCGCTCGGCAACTCGGAGACGTACGTCACGGTGGACGTGCCGGCGTGGATCCGCAGCCACCTCCGCGTGCTCCCCGATCGCGACGCCTGGGCCGTCCTCGGCTTCTCGCAGGGCGGCACGTGCGCCGCGCAGTTCGGCACCGGCCACCCCGACCTCTTCGGCTCGCTCATGGACATCTCGGGCGAGCTCACGCCCAACCGCGGACCCGACACGGTCCAGGCCGGGTTCGGCGGCTCGCAGGAGCTCTTCGCGGCCGCCGCGCCGGAGGCCGTGATGAAGGCCCGCGCGCCCTACGACGACATGAGCGCCTTCTTCTGCGTGGGCGAGAACGACCAGGCCTTCCGTTCGCAGGTGGAGGAGATGTCGGCCGCGGCCAAGGCCGCGGGCATGGACACGCGGATGGGCCTCGCCCCCGGCCGAGCCCACGACTGGGGAGCCGTGACCAGCTGCGTCCAGGACGCGCTCCCGGCGCTCGGCCAGCGCCTGGGGCTCTCGCGATGAGCCCGCGCCCTCCGCTCCTCACCCTGTCGGGCACCGGTCGCGCGCTGATGATGCGCACCCTGACCCTCCCCGCGACCACGGGCATCGCCGTGGTCGTGCTGCTGCTGGGCATCCTCCCCGCCGTGTCGGACCGGTGGGCGCACACGGTGCACCACGACCTCGCGACCGGCTACGTCGCGGTCGTCGAACGCGGGCACTGGTGGACCACGGCGACCGCGGCCTTCCTGACGGACGGGCCCGTGGAGCTCGTCGTGTCCCTCCTCGCCGTCCTCGTGCTCGTCGGCGCCGCCGAGCGGCTGATGGGCTGGTGGCGGACGCTCCTCGGGTTCCTCCTCACCGGCACCGTCGGCTCGCTCCTGGGCATCGCGGTGCAGGCCCAGGGGCTCGTCGACGGCGAGCTGTGGTCGCACGGCGTCCGCGGCATCGCGACGGCCGATCCGCTGACGGCGGTGGCCGGCGTCCTCGCCCTCTCGAGCGCGTGGGCCGGGGTGCTGTGGCGGCGCCGGATCCGCGTGGTCCTCGCGGTCGTGGTGCTCGTGTTCCTGCTCTACTCGGGTCAGCCGTCCGACCTCTACCGGCTGCTCGCGATCATCGCGGGCGGGGTCGCCGGAGCGCTCCTCCACCGCCCGGCCGTCGGCGCGCGCTGGCAGCGCAGCTCCCACCACGAGGTGCGCGTGATCCTCGCCACCGTCGTCGGAATCCTGGGCACCGGTCCCGCCATCGCGCTGCTGTCGCGGAGCCGGTACGGCCCGCTCGCGCCCATCGCCCTCCTGTTCGTCGACGACCGCGTGCCGGGCGACGCCATCTCCACGCGCTGCCTGTCGAGCGACTTCACCCACGACTGCCTGCAGGAGATCATGCTGGCGCGCATCGGCGGCGGGGTCGGGCCGATCCTCCTGTCCGTCGCCCCGCTGCTCGCCCTCCTCGTCGCCGCCTACGGCCTCGCCCGCGGACGCCGGTTCGCGGTGTGGCTCGCCGTCGCCGTCAACGGGCTCCTCGCCGTGCTGTCGGCGTACGCCTTCGGCATGCTCGTGCACCGCGACATGGTCTCGCCGCGCCTGTCGGCGTCCCCGTCCGCGCATCCGGAGGCGGTGGCCGCGCTCGCGGCGTCCGTGCTGCTGCCGCTCGGGAGCGCGATCGTCCTGGTGCTCATGCGGCGGCACTTCACCATCCTCTCCACGGCCCCCGCCATCCGCCGCTTCCTCCTGACGGTCGCGGGCGCGCTCGCGGGCCTCATGGCGCTGTTCGTCGGGGTCGGCCTCGCGCTGTCCGACGCCTTCACCCGGACCGTGGACCTCAACGACCTGCTGGCCGAGGCACCCGACCGCTTCATCCCGGCCTCGTTCCTCCGCGGCGAGTCCCTCGACTTCCTTCCCACGGACCCGATCACCGACATCGTCTACCGCGGCGTCGGACCGGTGTTCTGGATCATCCTGGTCATCGCGAGCCTGCGGGCCATCGCGGACGTGCGCATCCAGGCCGTTCCCCGGGCCGCGTCGCTCGTGCGCCCGGCGCTGCAGCGCGGCGCGATCGGCTCGCTCTCGCACATGGCCACCTGGCCCGGCAACTCGTACTGGATCGCCGCGGACGGAGCCACGGTCGTCGCCTACCGCGTGGTGGGCAGCGTCGCCATCACGACGGCGGCGCCGCTCGGCGCGCCCGCCCACGACGAGCGGGCCCTCCGCGACGTCCTCGGCCAGTTCGCGCGCTTCGCCGACGACAACGGATGGACGCCGGTGTTCTACAGCGTCCCCGCGTCGATGTCCCCGCTGTTCCGCGACATGGGCTGGGAGACCCTGGTCGTCGCCGAGGAGACGGTCGTGCGCCCGGGCACCTGGCAGACCACGGGCAAGAAGTGGCAGGACGTGCGCACGTCCATCAACCGGGCCGACCGGGCCGGCATCCGCGCCGAGTGGACGACGTGGGCCGAGCTGCCGCTGGCGTGGGCCAGCCAGATCGACCAGATGTCCGAGGAGTGGGTCGCCGAGAAGGAGCTGCCCGAGATGGGCTTCACGCTCGGCGGGGTCGAGGAGCTGCGCGACCCGCAGGTGCGCCTCATGCTCGCGGTCGACGCCGACGACCGCGTCCAGGCCGCGACGAGCTGGCTGCCCACCAGGCGCGACGGCGTGGTGATCGGCTGGACCCTCGACTTCATGCGCCGCCGGCCCGACGGCATCAACGGCGTGATGGAGTTCCTCATCGCCCGCTCCGCCATGCGCATGAAGGAGGACGGCATCGAGTTCATGAGCCTCTCCGCGGCGCCCCTCGCGCAGACCCGGGCGGCGTCGCCCGACACCGCGTCGGACGCGCCGGGGGAGGAGCGCCGGGAGAGCGCGGTCGAGCGGATCCTCGAGTTCCTCGCCGACTCGCTCGAGCCGGTCTACGGGTTCCGCTCGCTGCTCGAGTTCAAGCGCAAGTTCCAGCCGGAGCTGGTGCCGCTGATCATGGCGTACCCGGACGCGACCGCCCTGCCCACCATCGGGCTCGCCCTCACCCGGGCGTACCTGCCGTCCACGTCGGTGCGCGACCTCACGCGCGTGCTCCGCTCCGCCCGATGAGCGCCGCCCGGCCGCGGGTGCGGACCGCCTGGGCGCCGGTGTACCGTGGACCCATGCAGTCCGGCCGCCTCCTCCTTAGTCGCCGCGGCGAGGCCTGATCCGGCCCTCCTCGTCGCGGAGTCCCGTCACGGCTGACCCGCACACGACGAGGAGACGACCATGAAGAGCACGCAGGCCCCCAGCGGGATGCCCATCCACAAGTACCGCCCGTTCCACGAGCAGATCCAGGTGGACCTGCCCGACCGCACCTGGCCCTCCCGCCGGATCACCGAGGCGCCGCGCTGGTGCGCGGTCGACCTCCGCGACGGCAACCAGGCGCTCATCGACCCGATGAGCCCCGAGCGCAAGCGGATCATGTTCGACCTGCTCGTGCGCATGGGCTACAAGGAGATCGAGGTCGGCTTCCCATCGGCCAGCCAGACCGACTTCGACTTCGTGCGCAGCCTCATCGAGGAGGGCGCGATCCCGGACGACGTCACCATCCAGGTGCTCACGCAGGCGCGCGAGCACCTCATCGCCCGCACCTACGAGTCGATCCGCGGCGCCAAGCAGGCGATCATCCACCTGTACAACTCCACGAGCGTGCTGCAGCGCGACGTCGTGTTCCGCACCGACCGTCAGGGGATCATCGACATCGCGCTCGAGGGCGCGCGCCTCTGCAAGCGGTACGAGGAGACGATCCCGGACGTGGACGTGTACTACGAGTACTCGCCCGAGAGCTACACGGGCACCGAGCTGGAGTTCGCGGCCGAGATCTGCAACCGCGTCGTCGAGGTGCTCGACCCCACGCCCGAGCGCAAGGTCATCCTCAACCTGCCGGCGACCGTCGAGATGGCGACGCCGAACGTCTACGCCGACTCCATCGAGTGGATGTGCCGCCACATCGACCGCCGCGACGAGGTCATCGTGTCGCTGCACCCGCACAACGACCGCGGCACGGCCGTCGCCGCCGCCGAGCTCGGCTACCTGGCCGGCGCCGACCGCATCGAGGGCTGCCTGTTCGGCAACGGGGAGCGCACGGGCAACGTCGACCTCGTCGCCCTCGGGATCAACCTGTTCACGCAGGGCATCGACCCCCAGATCGACTTCAGCGACCTCGACGGGATCAAGCGCACGGCCGAGCACTGCAACCAGCTGGCCGTGCCGGAGCGGAGCCCCTGGGCGGGCGACCTCGTGTACACGGCGTTCAGCGGATCGCACCAGGACGCCATCAAGAAGGGCTTCGAGGCCATGGCCGTCGACGCCGCGGCCCAGGGCAAGACGGTCGACGAGATCCCGTGGGCCGTGCCGTACCTGCCGGTGGACCCGCAGGACCTCGGCCGCTCCTACGAAGCCGTGATCCGCGTCAACTCGCAGTCCGGCAAGGGCGGCGTCGCGTACCTGCTGAAGGCCGACCACTCGCTCGACCTGCCGCGCCGCCTCCAGATCGAGTTCTCCGGCGTCGTGCAGGCCAAGACCGACGCCGAGGGTGGCGAGGTCACGAGCGCGCAGATCTGGTCGATCTTCCAGGACGAGTACCTCCCCGCGCCCCTCGACCGCGCCGAGGAGAAGTGGGGGCGGTTCGAGCTGACCTCCACGCGCACCTCGAGCGACATGGGCGGATCCGTCTCGCTCGACGTCGAGCTCCGCGACGGCGACGAGGTGCGGCAGGCATCCGCCGCGGGCAACGGCCCCATCGCCGCGTTCCTCCAGGTGCTCGCCGACCAGGGCGTGGACGTGCGCCTCCTCGACTACGTGGAGCACGCGCTCAGCGCGAGCGGCGACGCGCTGGCCGCGTCCTACGTGGAGCTCGAGGTCGAGGGCGTGCGCCTCTGGGGCGTGGGCATCGACGAGGACAGCTCCACGGCCTCGCTCGAGGCCATCGTCTCCGCGGTCAACCGGGCGATCCGCCGCACGGTACGCGAACCGGAGCTCGCCGCGGTCTGATCCGCGGGGCACCACCACGATGACGGCCGGGCGGCGACGCCCGGCCGTCATCGTGCGCGGGGGGCGTCCCGCGGGCGGCGCAGCTGCGGGGACGCGGGCGCCTCAGCGGCGGGGACGCGGGCGGCGCAGCGCCGTGAAGCGCAGGCGGCTGAGCGCGCGCTGCTCCGGCAGGCTCCAGCCGAAGCGCACCGCGAGGAGCCGCGTGGTCGCGGTGACGGCGACGCAGACGATGGCGGCGCCCCACATGGGCACCCCGAACGCGGCCAGCCCCACCACGATGACCGCGCCCACGGCGGCGGCGACCGCGTAGAGCGAGCCCACGTGCATCATCGCGATGGGCAGGTTGAGGAGCAGGTCGCGCACGAACGAGCCGCCGACGGCCGAGACGACGCCGATGAAGACCGCGGGCACCTCGGGGACGCCGGCGGCCATGGCCTTCGACGTGCCGATGGCGCAGAAGAGGCCGATGGTGAGCGCGTCGAGCACGGTGATGACGACGTCGAGGCGGGTGAAGATCCGCTCGAGCAGCATCCCGCCGAGCGCCGCGGCGACGGCCACGAGCATGAGCCAGTTGCTGGAGAGCGCGGCCGGCGTGACGTTGAGGAACACGTCGCGGAGGAGGCCGCCGCCGAGCCCCGTGGCCGTGCCGATGATGGCGACCCCGAGCAGGTCGAGCCGCCGGTCGCGGAAGCCGGCCGCGAACATGGCGCCCTGGAGGCTGCCGATGCTGACCGCCAGGAGGTCCGCCCACAGCGGGATGGTGAGGGGGACGGGATCCATGGCCTCCCCTTGATAGCACAGCGCGGGTGCCGTACCCGGCCGCGCGACGCCGGGTGGACCGGGACGGACCCGCGCGGCGGCGGAGGGGGAGCCGGGGCGCGGGGCGGATAATCGACGGGTGCCCCTCTACCGTGACGAGATCGTCGTCCTGCGCACCCACAAGCTGGGCGAGGCGGACCGGATCGTCACGATGCTCTCCCGGCAGCACGGCAAGATCCGGGCCGTCGCGAAGGGCGTGCGCCGCACGCAGTCCAAGTTCGGCGCGCGGCTCGAGCCGTTCATGGTCGCCGACGCCCAGTTCTTCGAGGGCCGGACGCTCGACATCATCACGCAGGCCGAGTCCATCGCGTCCTACGGCGCCCTCATCGCGACCGACTACGGCAGCTACACGGCCGCCAGCGCCATGGTCGAGACGGCCGACCGCGTCACCGAGGACGAGGGCTCGCTGCAGCAGTACCTGCTCCTCGTCGGCGCGCTCCGATCGCTCAGCCGCCGCGAGCACGGCGCGAGCCTGACCCTCGACTCGTACCTCCTGCGGAGCCTCTCGATGGCCGGCTGGGCGCCGAGCTTCCAGGACTGCGCCGTCACGGGCGCGCCGGGCCCGCACTCCGCGTTCGTCGTGCAGCTCGGCGGCGTGGTCGCGGATGCCGCCGCCCCGCCCGGATCCCCGCGCCTCGACCCCGACACCCTCGCCCTGCTCTCCGCGCTCCTCACGGGCGACTGGCGGCACGCCGAGGCGGCGACGCTCCGGTCGCAGGCGCGCGCGAGCGGTGTGGTCGCGGCCTACGCGCAGTGGCACCTCGACCGGGGGATCCGCTCGCTGGGCCTCGTCGACCGCAGCGACGCCCGCCAGCTCCTCCCGCCCACAGAGCAGCCCGTGCCGCTCGACGCACCCGACCTCGACGGCGCCGACCCGGATCCGGCCGCGGCCCTCGCCGCCGCGACCGCGTCCGTCGTCCGGGCCACCCCGCGCGACGCCGACCCCGACCCCGACGACGCGACCGCCGTCGCCGACCCCGCCGACCGATCCCGAGCACAGGAGACGACCCCATGAGCCGACGCCCCGAGGTCCCCGGCCGCACCGACCTGCCGCTCGACTGGACGGGGGAGCGTCCGCCCGAGATCCCGGCCGACCTCGTGCCGCAGCACATCGCGGTCGTGATGGACGGCAACGGCCGCTGGGCGAACCAGCGCGGCCTGCCCCGCACCGCCGGGCACCAGGCGGGCGAGGAGGCGTGGTTCGACACCGTCGCCGGCGCCGTGCAGCTCGGCGCGACGCACCTGTCCGTGTACGCGTTCTCGACCGAGAACTGGAAGCGCTCGCCCGCGGAGGTCCGCTTCCTCATGGGCTTCAACCGCGACGTGATCCACCGCCGCCGCGACCAGCTGAACGCCTGGAACGTGCGGATCCGCTGGGCCGGCCGCCGCCCCCGCCTCTGGCGCAGCGTCATCGACGACCTACGGGTCGCCGAGGAGATGACGAAGGACAACACCGGGATGACGCTCACGATGTGCATCAACTACGGCGGCCGCACCGAGATCGGCGACGCCGTGAAGCGCATCGCCGAGGACGTGGACGCCGGGCGCCTCAAGGCGTCGCGCGTCGACGAGCGCACGATCCAGCGCTACCTCTACCTGCCCGACGTGCCGGACGTCGACCTCTTCATCCGCAGCTCCGGCGAGCAGCGCACGAGCAACTTCCTGCTCTGGCAGTCGGCGTACGCCGAGATGGTGTTCCTCGACCGGCTCTGGCCCGACTTCCGGCGGAAGGACCTCTGGGACGCCGTCGAGAGCTACGTGCACCGCGACCGGCGCTTCGGCGGGGCGATCGACGCGCACGCGGGCGACGCCGACGAGGGGTCCGCCGAGGATCCCGACGCCCCGACGGACGGCGACCGGGACCCGGACGCTCAGTAGCATCGGTCGGGTGAGCACACCCGACACCGCCTCCGCCGCAGCCCCGTCCGACACCGCCGCCGAGGCGCCCATCCGCGTCGGGATCGTCGGCTACGGCCTCGCGGGCCGCGTCTTCCACGCGCCGTTCCTCGAGGCGAGCCCGGAGTACCGCGTCGCGCTGGTGTCCACCTCCGACCCCGACCGCGCCGCGCAGGTCCGGGAGCGCCACCCGGGCGTCGACGTCGTCCCCTCGGCCGACGAGCTCTTCGCGCGCTCGGCCGAGCTCGACATGGTCGTCATCGCGTCGCCCGCCTCCGCGCACCTGCAGCAGGGCATGCAGGCGCTCGACGCGCACCTCGCCGTCGTGATGGACAAGCCGTTCGTCGCGACCGTCGACGAGGCGCTCATGCTGATCGAGCGGGCCGAGGCGCTCGGCGTGCCCTTCTCCGTCTTCCAGAACCGCCGCCTCGACGGCGACTTCCTCACCGTGCGCGCGCTCATCGAGTCGGGGCGCCTCGGCGACGTGCACCGCTTCGAGTCGACCTTCGAGCGCTGGGGCGGCCCGGTCCGCGACCGCTGGCAGGACCGCGAGACCCCGGCCGACGCCGCCGGCATCTCCTACGACCTCGGCAGCCACCTCATCGACCAGGCGCTCCAGCTCTTCGGCCCGGTCGTCGACTTCGCCTCCGAGCTCGCGACGGTGCGCGACGGATCCGCTAGCGACGACGACGCCTTCTACTCGCTGCTGCACGAGTCGGGCGTGCAGTCGCACATCACCGTCAGCCGAGTCGCCGCCCTCGCGGGCCCGCGCTTCCGCGTGCTCGGCACCGCCGGCGCGTACGCCGTGCACGGGCTCGACCCGCAGGAGCCGCTCCTCAAGCGGGGCGCGTCGCCGACCGACGCCGGCTTCGGCGAGGCGCCCGAGTCGGAGTGGGGCACGCTCGTCGAGGCGGCGGGCGATCCCGCGGGCGAGCGGATCCCCACCGAGCGCGGCCGCTACGCCGACTTCTACGCCGCGATGGCCGACGCCGTGCGCGGACGCGGACCCGTGCCCGTCGAGCCGCGCGACTCCCTCGAGACCGTCCGCATCGTCGAGCTGGCCCACCGCCGGACCGCGGGCGACGAGGACTGAGCGCCCGCCCGTAGACTGGGGGCCGCCTTTCCCGGCGACCCGCGGCGCCCGCCCACCGGTCGTCGTCCGCCGACCGGGCACCCAGTCCGGCCCCACCTAGGAGCAATCGTGGCAACCCCCTCGCGTCTCGACCCCGTCATCAACCTCGCCAAGCGGCGCGGATTCGTCTTCCAGGCGGGTGAGATCTACGGCGGCTCGCGCTCCGCGTGGGACTACGGGCCGCTCGGCGTGGCGCTGAAGGAGAACATCAAGCGCCAGTGGTGGCAGACCATGGTCAACGGCCGCGACGACGTCGTCGGCCTCGACTCCTCGGTCATCCTGCCGCGCCGAGTGTGGGAGGCGTCCGGCCACGTCGAGGTCTTCAGCGACCCGCTCGTGGAGTCGCTGCACACGCACAAGCGCTACCGCGCCGACCACCTCCTCGAGGCGTACGAGGCGAAGCACGGCCACCCGCCCGTCAACGGCCTCGCCGACATCAAGGACCCGGACACCGGCCAGCCCGGCTCCTGGACCGAGCCGCAGAACTTCTCCGGCCTCCTCAAGACCTTCCTCGGCCCCGTCGACAACCAGGAGGGCATGCACTACCTCCGTCCCGAGACCGCGCAGGGCATCTTCGTCAACTTCGCGAACGTGCTGAGCGCGGCGCGGCAGAAGCCGCCGTTCGGCATCGGCCAGATCGGCAAGAGCTTCCGCAACGAGATCACGCCGCAGAACTGGATCTTCCGCACGCGCGAGTTCGAGCAGATGGAGATGGAGTTCTTCGTCGAGCCCGGCACCGACGCCGAGTGGCACCAGTACTGGATCGACCAGCGCTACGCCTGGTACACCGACCTCGGCATCGACCCCGAGAACCTCCGCCTCTTCGAGCACCCGGCCGAGAAGCTCTCGCACTACTCCACGCGCACGGTCGACATCGAGTACCGCTTCGGCTTCGCCGGCGGCGCGTGGGGCGAGCTCGAGGGCATCGCGAACCGCACCGACTACGACCTGCGCACGCACTCCGAGGCGTCCGGCCAGGACCTCTCCTACTTCGACCAGACGAAGAACGAGCGCTGGATCCCGTACGTCATCGAGCCCGCGGCCGGCCTCACCCGGTCGATGATGGCGTTCCTGGTGGACGCGTACCACGAGGACGAGGCGCCGAACGCGAAGGGCGGCGTCGACAAGCGCACGGTCCTCCGCCTCGACCGCCGGCTCGCGCCCGTGAAGGTCGCGGTGCTGCCGCTGTCGCGCAACGAGCGCCTGTCGCCCGTGGCACGCGAGCTCGCCGCCGAGCTCCGCAAGGTGTGGAACATCGAGTTCGACGACGCGGGCGCCATCGGCCGCCGCTACCGGCGCCAGGACGAGATCGGCACGCCGTTCTGCGTCACGGTCGACTTCGACACGCTCGACGACAAGGCGGTCACGGTGCGCGAGCGCGACACCATGGCGCAGGAGCGCATTCCGCTCGACGACCTCATGGGGTACCTCGCGGGGCAGCTCATCGGCGCCTGACCCGCTCCGTGCACGACCGGTCCGCCGTCCCCGATGCCGCCTCGCGCGGGATCAGGGGCGGCGGATCGTCAGCTCGTCGGTGATGTCGCCGAGGGTGGCGCCGAGCGCCGTCACCAGCGCATCCGCGTCGACGAGCGCCGAGACGCCGTGCTCGCCCGCGCCCATGCCGATGCGGCGGCCGCGGATCCGCTCGTCGGCGTACACCGGCAGGTCGCCCTCCGCGCCGAGGGGCGTGATCGTGCCGCGCTCGTAGCCCGTCGCCTGGAACGCGACCTCGGGCGCCGGCATCGAGAGCTTGTTGACGCCGACGAGAGCGCGCAGCTTCGCCCAGCTGATCTGCCGGTCGCCCGGCACGAGCGCGATGAGCAGCGCGCCGTCGTGCCGCTTCACGACGAGCGACTTCACGAGGTGCGACGGATCGATGCCGAGGCCCGCGGCCGCCTCCTCGAGCGAGGAGGCCTCCGGTCGGTCGACCACTTCGACGTCGATCCCGAGGCGGGCGGCATGGGCGAGGACGCGGGCGCGTCCGCGGGGAGCGGCGTCGTCGGATCCGGACGGGGAGGGGGAG
>NZ_LQXA01000004.1 GCF_001618005.1 Clavibacter tessellarius | reverse complement strand
CCGCCGCATCCGCCGCCGCCCCTCCCCCGGTCAGCCACAGGCCCGGCGGCCCGCGACGATCGCGACCGCGCGCCGGTACGCGGCGACGTGCCGGGCGCCCGCCTCCGGCCACTCGCGGCGGGACAGGTCGGGCCGTGCGCCGGGCGCGAGCGCGCGCACGGCATCCAGCGCCGCGGCCACGTCCGCGGCCTCGAGCTCGCCCTCGTAGGCGTGCACCCAGCCGGGCCCGACCTCCGCGGCGAGGCGCGCGTTCACGCGGTTGGCGGGCATCAGCACGGGCCGGTCGAGGCTCAGGGTCGTGAGGGCGCCGCCGGAGTTGTGCATCTCCCGGTAGGGCAGCACCACGAGCTCGGAGGCGCCGACGAGCTCGACCACCTCGGCGTCCGCGAGGAAGCGGAGGTCGAGCCGGACGCGGTCGTCGGCCGCCGCGAGGCCCTCGAGCGAGGCGGCGAGCTCCGGCGACGACGGGCGGCCGCCCACGCGCAGCGACGCGTCCCGGGGCATGCCGCGGAACGCCGCGAGCAGCCGGTCGACGCCCTTGTAGCGGCGGATGAGGCCGAAGTAGCCGATGCGGCCGGGCACGACGTCGGGTCGCGGGTGGTGGCGGAACCAGTCCCGGTAGTGGCCGTGGACGATGGTCTCGTGCGGACGGTCGGCGCGCTCCGGGGTGTCCTCGTTGAGGTGGATCCAGAGGGTCGTCCGCCGCTCCATCAGCCGCAGCAGCGCGCGCTCCCGGCGGGAGATCCCGTCGGGCAGCTCGAGGTTGTGCAGCGTCCGCACGAGCGGCGTGCGCGTGATCGCGAGCCGCGCGACGAGCGCGACCGTGAGGCCCTGCCGCACGAGCCGCTTGAGCGGCCCGTGCCCGGAGACCAGGATCTCGGGCCAGTGCACGTGCAGCACGTCGTAGGGCCGCAGCAGCGCGCTCGTCCAGGAGAAGGTGCGGACCGCGACGCCGGGCTGGCGGGCGATGCTCTCGGCGAGCATCACGAGGTACGGGTTCGTGGTGGGCCGGGGCGTGGGGAAGGACTGCTGCACCACGAGGGCGCGGGCGCGCCGGGACGGGGCGGTCGGATCGGGTCGGCGGCTCACGTGGTGCTCCAGGTCGATGGGCGGGCGGCGGTGCGGGAGGCGGGTGCCGCCGAGGGGCGGGGACGCGCGAGGGGAGGGGACGCGCGAGGCCGGGCCGGCCGCATCCGGCCGACCCCGCCGCGCGCGCATCAGGGTCGGAACGCGCTGAACTCGGTGACCGAGATGGTCTGCGGCGCGTTCGTGGCGCTGCCCGAGATGTAGCCGACGAGGCCCACGCCGCCGGGCGCCTGCAGGCTCGCGGTGGAGTCGGTGGCCCGCACCGTCCACGCGGCGGGCTCGGGCGTCCCCGCGATCCAGACCTTGGCCGCGATCGTGGTGGGCGACGTGCCCGTCACCTGCAGGCGCACGCTCACCGCGGTCCCCGGGGCGACGGTGCCGGGCACCTGCACCTCGGGCGCGATGACCGTGCTCGACGACGAGTTCCGGTACGCGAGCAGCGACACGGCGACCGTGCCCGTGCTCTTCATGCGCACCAGCGCGCGGTACTCGTTGTCGTCCGCCACCCGGCGCCCGGTCGCGTAGAGGTACGTGCCGCCGCCGGTGGCCGCCTTGTCGAGCGAGAAGGTCGTCCGCAGGTCGGTGTCGGTCGACCTCACGCCCTGGAGCGTCCCGCCGCCCTGCACGCCGGTGCTCGGCAGCGCGATCCTCGCGGCGCCGTCCTTGACGCTCAGGTAGGACGCGAGGCCCCAGCGGGTCCACGCCCCGCCCACGTCCGCCGTGCCCCAGCCGTTCGTCGCGCTGCGCGTGAACGCGTCGCGGGCGAGCGGGGCGGCGACGGGCGCCGCGGCGATCGTCACGGTGCCGGTCGAGGTCGCCGTGGCGCCCGCGGAGTCCGTGACCGTCAGCGTCACCGTGTAGGTGCCGGGGGCGGCGTAGACGCGGCTGGCAGTGCGGCCGGCGGCCGAGGTGCCGTCGCCGAACTGCCAGGCGTACGAGGCGATCGGGCCCTCGGCGTCGGAGGACGCGGAGGCGTCGACCGCGACCGCGGATCCGGTCACCGCGCTCGTGAAGGACGCCGTCGGAGGCCCGTCGACGACCACGGGGGCCGTCGCCGTGACGCTCTGCAGGCTCGTCGCCGTGGACCCCTCGCCGTCCGTGACCGTGAGGCGCACCTGGTAGGTGCCCGCCGCGGCGTAGGCGTGCGTCGCCGTGGCGCCGGTCGCCGTCGCGCCGTCGCCGAACTGCCAGGCGTAGGAGGCGACCCGGCCGTCGGCGTCCGCGGACGCCGTCCCGTCCACCGCGACGGACAGGTCCGTGACGCGGCTCGTGAACGAGGCGGTGGGCGCCTGGTTCGCGGGGGGCGCGGCGGTCACCGTCACCGACGTCGTGCTGACGCCCGTGAGGCCCTCGTCGTCCGTGACCGTGAGGGTGACCGGGTAGGTCCCCGCCGCGGCGTAGGTATGACGCGCCTCGGCGCCCGTGGCGGTGGATCCGTCGCCGAACGCCCAGGCGTGGGAGGCGATGCGCCCGTCCGCGTCGGCGGACGCCCGCCCGTCGACGGCGAGCGCGAGGGCGTCCATCGTGGAGGTGAAGGCGGCCGTCGGCGCCTGGTTCGCGCGCGGGGCGACGACCGTGACGTCGGCGGTCTTGACCGCCGTGGCGCCCTCGTCATCCGTCACCGTGAGGCGCACCGGGTAGGTGCCGGCCAGGGCGTAGGCGTGCGTCGCCTTCGCGCCGGTCGCCGTGCCGCCGTCGCCGAAGTCCCAGGCGTAGGAGGCCACCGTGCCGTCGGCGTCGGCCGACGCGGACGCGTCCACCGCCACCTGCAGGTCCGTCGGCTCCGCGTCGAACGCGGCCGTCGGCGCCTGGTTGGGCGCGGTGCCCTGGCCGAGCGCGTAGTGCTGGGCGACGGTGCTCGCCGAGAGCGCGGTCGTGTACACGGCCGCCTCGTCGATGGTCGCCTGCACGTAGGGGCTGGAGGATCCCCAGGTCGGGTCGCCGCCGAGCTTCCAGAAGCCGTCGTAGCCCTGCGCCTGCGTCTGCGGATGGGTGCCGATGAGGGCGCCGTCGACGTAGAGCTTCAGGCCCTCGCCCGACTGCGTCGCCACCACCTGGTGCCAGCGTCCGTCGGTGTAGGAGCCCGGCGTGGTGACCGTGTTCTCCTGGCCCGTCCACGTGCCGAAGGTGATCCGGCCGTCGTCGCGGAGGAACACGTGCCGGTCGTAGTTGTTGGACAGGCCGTTCGGGTTGTCGCCGAAGCCGATGAGCTTGCCGCCCCGGTTCGTCGTCGAGCTGAACCAGAGCTCGAGCGAGTACACCTGCGGGTCGGAGACGCGGCGCGTGCCGGACACCATCCCCGACTGGCCGTCGAAGCGCGCGGCCGCGCTGCCCGCGGTCGTGAGCACGCCGGGCACGCCCTGCGTCACGCCGCCCACGTAGGCGGCCGGGCTCGCCGTGGTGCTCGCGTCGGCGGCCACGGTGGTGCCCCCCTTCTCGTCGAGGCGCCAGAAGGAGTCGGCGTCGTCCTGGAACACGCGGCTGCCGTACGAGTCGGCGGGCGCCTGCGGCAGGGTGGACGCGCGGCCCGAGGCGACGTAGTGCGCGTCCACGCGGCTCCGGTCGAGCGCGGTCGGGTACACCGCGACCTCGTCGATCTCGCCCGCGAACCACGGGCCGCCGCTCCACGAGTTGTCGCCGCCGATGCGCCAGAAGCCCCGGTAGTCCTGCCCGCCGGTCGTGTCGGCGCGGTAGCCCGCGCGGACGCCGTCGACGAAGAGCTGCATGCCGCCGGAGCCGAGCGTGCCGACCAGCTGGTGCCACTTCCCGTCGTTGAGCGCCGTGCTGGACCTCAGCTTCCGCTCGGTGCCGGGGTACACGCCGAACGTCACGTAGCCGCTGCCGTCCATGTAGAGGTGGCGGTCGTAGTTGCTCGAGGTGCCCGTGCTCCTGTCGCCGAAGCCGACGATCTTCCCGCCCGCGGTGGTCGTGGTCTTGATCCACGCCTCCACGGAGAAGGTCTGCGGCGCGGGGATCAGCTGCTGCGTGGCCGAGAGCCCCGCGTCGGTGCCGCTGAACGTCGAGGACGTCGTCGGGTCGCCGACGACGGCCCCCGGCGCGCCGCGGCTGACGCCGGCGCCCGCCACCTGGTCGGCGAAGCCGGCCCAGTCGTAGACGGTCGGGCCCGACGGCTCGCCGAGGCGCCAGAAGCCGGAGGCCCCGTCGGCGCGCACGGCGTCGACGTAGCCGCCCGGGTCGACGCCCGTCACGGTGACCGGCGCGGTGTCGCCGAGGACGGTGTTGCCGAGCGGGTCGGTGGCGCGGATCCGGTACGTGTACGTCGTGCCCGCCGTGAGGCCGCGGTCGACGAAGCCCATCGCCGGGCGGTCCCACGGGCGCGAGTCCTGCGTGGTCGTGTACACGGGCGTGGTCGTGTTGCCGTCGCGGTAGACGGCGTACGTGAGCCGGCGGTTGTCGCGGTCGGCGTTGGCCGGCCACGTGACGCGCGCGGTGCCGGGCTCGAAGCTCGTCACGGTGGGCTTGAAGAGGGCGCCGGCGTCGACCGGCCCCTGCGTGTTCGGAGCCCTGTCCTTCACGGCGAAGCGCACGATGCCCTGCTGGCGCTTGCCGTTCACCTGCGTGAACTCGCCCGCGTAGGAGAGGTAGCCGTCGCCAGCGGCGACGCTCCACGGTCCCTGGCTCTGGCCGGTGACCGTGCCGACGTTGAAGTCGGGGTACCAGTCGAGCAGCGTCGGGGCCGGGGTGCCCTCGAAGTTGTGGTACCCCATGGGGTCGCGCGTCAGCGTCCCCGTGACGGCCTTCGAGAACGCGAGGCCGCGGTAGAAGGTCCAGGTCGGCTCGGTCTGGCCGAAGCCGCCGACGTTGCCGCAGTAGTGCGGGTGGCCCGCGACGTAGACGGTGTCGCCGAACGGCACGGCGGAGTGCGTGTCGCCGTGGCAGTCCTCGACCCACGTGGTGGTGCCGGTGGCCCAGTCGGCGCGGAAGGCGCCCTCGAGGTTGCCGGTCTTGCCGTACGTGTAGCCCGTGCCGTAGACGCTGTCGGAGTCGCTGGTGAGGCTCGTGATCGCCGCGTCCTTGCCGGCGTTGCGCACGAGGGAGTTGATCCCCCACGGCAGGTTCCGGCCCGTGGCGGTGCTGACCGCGCCCAGGCCGTAGCCCGGGTCGCTCGAGCCGTTGAGGCTCGTGAAGCTGCCGCCGAGGACGAGCTTCTGGCCGTCGGGCGAGATGACCATCGAGGTCACCGTCCCGTCCGACGTCGTGGGCGCGAACGCCGTCTCCACGCCGTTCGAGGCGTTCACGGCCGCGATGCGCGAGCGGACGCTCTTGCCGATCGAGGAGAAGGCCCCGCCGATGTAGACGGTCGACGCCGTCGCGACGATGGTGCTCACCGAGGCGTTGGTGCCCGCCGTGAAGGAGCCGATGACCTGGCCGGTGACCGGGTCCAGGGCCGCCACGCGGTACTTGTTCACGCCGTTGACGGAGGTGAACGTGCCGCCGATGTAGATGCGCTTCCCGTCCGGCGACGCCTCGATGGCCTTGACCTGGCCGTTGACGACCGGCGCGAAGGAGGTGATGAGCGCGCCCGTGCGGATGTCGTAGGCGAGGAGGTTGGAGCGCGGGACGGTGCCCACGCCGGGCGCGGCTCCGGCCGGCTGGGCGGTGGCGAAGCTGCCGCCCACGAAGACGGTGTCGCCCACCACCTCCTGGGTCCAGACCACGCCGTCGATCTGCACGGTGGGCAGGGCGTCCGCGGAGACGGTGGTGGGCGTGGCGGATTCGACGGGGACGGTGTCCGCCACGGCGGGCTGGACGCCCACGAAGGCCGATGCCAGGACGGCGACGGCGGTGGCGAGCGCGAGCGGACGCAGGCGCGCGGGCAGGGTAATGCCCATGGTGAGGCCTCATTCGGGTTCGGGTGACGCGCGCCGGCCTTTCGGGTTGCCGGTGCGCTGACCGGATCCTACTTTCACGGTCGATCCGGCCGGATCCCCCAGTGCGGGGGTGGCCTGCGCCGGCCCCGCGGGGACGGGGACCGGCGGCGGATCAGGGCCGCGGCGCCTGTCCGGAGAAGACCACGGCGGGGGTGCCCGCGCGGTGGTCGTAGGCGATGCGCACGTCGTCGCGGCGCTCGACCGGGACGGTGAACACGTAGGTCGCCGTGGCGGTCCCGCCGGCCGGGACCTCGGCGGGCAGCGGCGTGCTGCCGGTGCGGAGCGGGTCTGCCGGGAGGAGGTCCGCGCCGGAGGCGACGGTGACCACCGCGGCGGCGAGGGAGACGGGCGCGTCGGTGCCGTTCGCGACGGTGACGACGAAGGACAGGGCGGGGCCGGCGATCTCGCCCGCGCCGTCGGCGACGCCCTCGACGGCCCGCAGCTCGTCGATGGACACGTCGACGCCGGGCACGGGCTGGGCGGTCGCGTCGAGGCCCACCGCGGGCGCCTCGGCGGGCGGCGCCTGGCCGTCGGCCGGATCCTGCGACGTGACGGGAGCAGGCGCGTCGAGGTCGGCGCCGCCCGGCCCCGTGCCGCCGTCGGCCCCGCCGCGGGAGGCGAGGACGGCGGCGACGACGAGGACCGCGACCACGACGGCCGCGACCACGAGGATCACGAGGCGCCGGCGGCGTCCGGTCGCGGTGGTCGAGGCGGTCGCGGCGGTCGCGGCGTCGGTGGTCGCGGTGTCGTCAGGCGTCGAGCGGTCCATGCGGGCTCCGTGCTGGTCGGGTGCGGGGGCGGGTGCGGGTGCGGGTGCGGGGGCGGGCGGGGTCCGCTCCGGACGGCTCGCCGCGGGCGGTCGCGGGGTCGGCCGCGCGCGGGATCAGGCACAGCCCGACGGCGAGCACGAGGAGCGGGATGCTGCTGTACAGCGGGCTGAACGGCAGGTTCCAGAGGGTCTTCACGGCGACGTACACGAGCACCGCCGCGCCCGCCCGGTGCGCCACCGACCGGGCCGCGCCCGTGAGGACGACGACGAGGATGACGACCGAGAGCGCGATCCCGATCAGGCCGAAGCGCGTCCAGAGGTCGCCCACGAGGGAGTGCAGCTCGAACCCCTCGCCGAAGAGGTAGTCCTCGACGTAGCCGTTGTCCGGGTCGTAGCCGAGCGCGGCCATGCCCGTCTTGGCGATGCCGAGCTCCGTGGAGGTCGGGAACGTGCCGGAGCCGAAGCCCCACGGGTGCGCGCGCAGGAGCGCGACGAACGCGCCGACCTCGGGGCGCCCGCCCGTGATCACGGACCCCGACTCGTCGAGCTGCGCCTCGGTCCGCTGCCGGGTGGCCTCGCCGAGGTAGCCCTCGAGGATCAGGGCCTGCCCCGCCTGGGAGACGACGAGCGCGAGCCCGCCCAGGCCGAGCAGCGTCAGCGCGACGCTCCCCCGGCGGCCGGGCATCGACGGCCGCATCTCCCACAGCACGACGAGCAGCACGAGGAGCAGGATCGCCAGCTCGGACCGCGCGTCGTTGAGGCCCGCGAGCACGACGAGCACGACGAGCGCCACCGCGGCGGCGCGTCGGCTGCCCCACCGCCAGGCCAGGGCGAGGACGAGGACGGTCACGGGCACGGTCAGGCCGAACTTCCAGGGGTTGCTGGAGAAGAGGGTGGAGGAGGGGTTCACCCCGGCGAGCATGCCGACGCCGAACCACACCGCGACGGTCGCGTCCCGCATGAGCGTCCGCGCCCAGAGCAGCACGCCGATCCCGGCCAGCAGGCCCAGCACCATGACGGTCACGTAGGTGGTCTCGGTGCGGGAGACCACGTGGTCGCCGCGGGACGCCTCGGTGAGCCAGAGGCCCGCGCCGACGGCGAGCACGATCGCGCCGGCGACGACCACGGCGCCGCGGTACCGGGCGAGGCGCGGGATCCAGAGCGGCGCCAGCACGACGGCGAGCACGTGGCCGACCTCGAGGCCCTGCTGGAGGGGGATCCGGAGCGCCAGGGCGACGATCGTGACCGCGGCGAGCGCGCGGAGCAGCGGATGCGCCGCGGCGGCCGAGGCGGTGGACGGCGCGGCGGACGGCGCGGCAGCCGACGCCGCAGCGGTGGACGCCGGATGCGGCGCATCCGGCGCGAGGGTGGTGCCGGGCGCGCCGACGGCGGCCTCGGCCGAGCCGCGGGGCGCGGGTCGACGACGTCGTGCCGGGGTCGACCGGCGGGGAGAGGAGACCACGGGTACCGTCCTTCTGGGCGCTGGTCCAGCTCACAGGATAGGTCGGCGGACGGCCGTGTCCACCATGCGGGAGCGACGCGGGACGGGAGCCGGATCCGCCGTCCCCCGCTCTGGGGTCAGGCACCCCCCGCACTGGGTGTGCACAAGACGAGATGCCGGAGAGCCTTCTGTGGTAGCGCCCATCCGTATAGAGTCGGGTCATCACCAGGCGCGGGTCCCGAAGGGCCGGCGAGCGGCCCGCGGCACGCGGATCCGTCGCGGTCCTCCCGTCGTCCGGTGCGAGCGGCGACCGGTCCCCCGACCGGGCGCCCGTTGCCCGCCTGCCGTCTGATCCTCCGCGCTCCCGCGCGGACGGGGTCGGTCGCGATGACACCCGAGGACCTCTTGATCCCCCTGGCCGAGTCCCCCGTCCCCCTGCCCGCCCCCGCACCGCGCGGCCTCCTCGGGCTGCTGGCGCCACCGCCCTACTGGTGATGCGCGCGCCCGGTACTGATCGGCACCGGGCGACCCCGATCGCGCCCCGACGCGGACGTAGTGTCCTGCACATCGCGTCGCCACCCGCCGGACGCGGATGACCGATCCGCTCCGCGCCGCGCACCCGGGAGGGCCCGGGACGCCTGCGCGGGCGATCGCCCGTCTCGGGCCACCACGGGCCCCGACCATCCGGTCGGCCGCGCCCGCTCATCCCCCACGCCTGCCGGCTCGCCGGCGGGTCCCCGCTTTCCGAAGCAGAGGAAGAACGTCATGACCGCCTCCACCCCCCTCCCCCGCGCCCCGCGGGACCGCGCGCCGCGTCGCCGGCTGCGCGGCATCGCCGCCGCCGCCACCGTCGTCGCGGTCGCGCTCGGCGCCGTCGTCGCGTCCGAGACCGCACCGGCCGTCGCCGCCGCGACGAGCGACTCCTTCAGCCGCCAGAGCACGGGCGGCTGGGGCACCGCCGAGACGGGCGGCGCGTACACGTCGTACGGCCCGGCCGGCGCCGCCTTCTCCGTCGACGGCGGCCGCGCCCGCATCGCCGGGATCCCGGCGGGCACGTCCGCGGGCGCCTGGTCCGCCGGCACCGCGATGCTCGACGGCACCGCCGGAGCGACCGTCGCCCTCGTCGGCACGACGCCGCTCGGCCTGTACCAGGCGGTCGAGATCCGCCGCCAGGCCGACGGCAGCTCCTACCGCGGCAAGGTGGAGCTCGGCCGGTCCGGCGCCCTCCGCGTGAGCCTCTCCCGCACGGCGTCGAGCGGGGCGTCCACCGCGCTCGGCAGCGTCGTCGCGGCCGGCACCGCGGAGGCCGGGACGGACGTGAACGTGCGCGTGCGCGCCACCGGCACCGCGCCCGTCGCCCTCGCGGCGAAGGCGTGGGTCGCCGGCACGGACGAGCCCGACTGGCAGGCGACCGCGACCGACGCCTCGAGCGCCCGCATCGCGAAGGCCGGCGCCACGGGCGTGTGGTCCTACGCATCCGGCAGCAACAGCCGCACCACGACGGTCGCGTTCGACGACCTCTCGCGCGTCCCCGCCGGATCCACGGCGACGCCCGCGCCGAGCCCGACCCCGACGCCCACCGCATCGGCCGCGCCGTCTCCCGCCCCGACGCCCACGCCGTCGACGCCCGTCGCCGTCCCCGCGACCGGCGCGCGCGGCTCGGCCGCCGTCGGCTCCGCCGCCTACCCGGTGCCGTCCGGTGCGCTCTTCGTGAGCAGCGGCTCCGGGGACGACGGGGCCGCGGGCACGCAGGGCGCACCGCTCCGGACGATCGTCGCGGCGGTCGGGAAGGCACGCTCGGGCCAGACGATCGTGCTCCGCGGCGGCACCTACCACGAGGCCGTCGTGGTGCCCTACGCGAAGCAGCTCACCATCCAGGCGTACCCGCGCGAGGCCGTCTGGCTCGACGGATCCCGCACGTTCTCCGGCTTCGCGAAGAGCGGCAGCTCCTGGGTCGTGTCGGGCTACACGCCGAAGCACCCGACGACCATCGCCGGCATCCGCGACAACCCGCGCTTCGTCCGGCCGGAGGCGCCGCTCGCGGCCCGCCTCGACCAGGTGTTCGTGGGCGGCACGCAGCTGCGCCAGGTGGCGTCCGCGTCCCAGGTCGTGCCCGGCACCTTCCACGTCGACACCGCGGCGAAGACCCTCCGCATCGGCACGGACCCGACCGGCAAGGAGGTGCGCGCGAGCGACCTCCGGCAGGCGCTGCAGGTCCAGTCGGCCGGCACGACGCTCCGGGGCTTCGGCGTGCGCCGCTACGCGACCGCCTACGAGGACCGCGGCACGATCCGCTTCGACAACGTGCGCGCGACCGTCCGCGACCTGGTCGTGCAGGACAACGCCATGACCGGCATCACCATCGGCAACGACGGCGCCCTGCTCTCCCGCGTCACGGTGCAGCGCAGCGGCATGCTCGGCATCAGCGCCGCGTACGCCTACGGGATGGTCGTCGAGGACAGCGTCATCACGGGCAACAACTCCGAGCGCTTCAAGGCGGCGCCCGTCTCCGGCGGCATCAAGATCGGCCGCTCGCGCGACGTCACCGTCCGCGACAGCGACACCAGCCGCAACAACGGCAGCGGGATCTGGTTCGACGAGTCCTGCTACGACATCACCGTCACGGGCAACACGTCGAACGACAACGAGTACACGGGCATCCAGCTCGAGCTCTCCGACACCGCGGTCATCGCCGGCAACAGCACCACGGGCGGCCAGACGGGCATCAACGTCTTCGACACCGGCAACGTGAGGATCTTCAACAACACGCTCGGCGGCAACTCGAAGTTCGGCATGACGCTGCTCCAGGACGAGCGGCGCCAGTCGGTCGCGTCCTTCGAGGGGCAGGATCCGCGCCGTCCCGCGATCGACCCCACCGTGCCGTGGCTGACGCGCAACATCCAGATCAGCAACAACGTCTTCGCGACGGGCGGCAACTTCCTCATCTACGCCCTCGACAAGAAGACGGGCATCGCCGTGGACCGGTGGAACCTGACGATCACGGGCAACCTGTTCGCGAAGCGCGTGGCGACGACCGATCCGGCCATGGTCGCGTGGGGCCAGGGCGACAACAGGACCCTCGTGCGCTACGAGACGCCCGCCGCGCTCGCGGCCGCGAAGGGCAGCGGCTGGCGGAACACGCAGACGACCGGCGCCACCACGGTGTCGGGCATGTCCGCGTACCTCGGCCAGGCGGCGTCCCTCGCGGTCGCGCTCCCGTCGGCGATCGCCTCGCTCCTCGGGCAGGCGACGGGCGTCAAGCGGGTCGGCATCTTCTAGGCCGCCCCACCCCCCCCCCGTTCGCGGGCTCCCGCTTCCCCCGGCGGGAGCCCGCGACCTATGCTCGGGGTCAGATCCACCCGCTCCACGCCGCCCCCACCCAGGGCGGCCGACGTACCCGCGTCGCGCGAGCGGGTCGGCCTCCGCCCGGCGTACCCGCTCCGGGCTGCACCCGATCCCGCATCCGCGCGTACCCGCGCCCGGTCGCGGTCCACCCGGAAGAACGACGAGCCATGACCCGAATCGGCTACGCCGCTGGAGCTTTCGACCTGTTCCACGTCGGCCACCTCAACATCCTCAAGCACGCGAAGAGCCAGTGCGACCTCCTCATCGCGGGCGTCGTCTCCGACGAGATGCTCGAGCGCACCAAGGGCATCACGCCCGTGGTGCCGCTCGCCGAGCGCCTGGAGATCGTGAGCCACATCAGCTACGTCGACCAGGCCCGCGCGGAGACGCTGCCCGACAAGCTCGACACCTGGCGCGAGGTCGGCTTCGACGTCTTCTTCAAGGGCGACGACTGGCGCGGCACCGCGAAGGGCGAGCGCCTCGAGGCGGAGTTCGCCGCGGTGGGCGTGGAGGTCGTCTACTTCCCGTACACGATGCACACCTCCAGCACCCGGCTCCGGCGCGCGCTCGACATCCTCAGCGGCATGGGCGCCCCCGCGGCGGCCCCGCTCGCCGTGCCGGCCGCCGCGCCCGCGCTCGCCACGCCGTGATCCCGGGCCGATGACGCGCACGACTCCCCCGACGGCCGGCGCAGTGCCCGGCGCCGCGCCCGCGGCATCGCCGTCGATGGCCTACATGCCGCAGCTCGACGGCCTGCGCGGCATCGCGGTCGCGCTGGTGATCGTCCACCACGTCACGCCCCCGGTGGAGACCGGCGGCTGGATCGGCGTGCACGTCTTCTTCGTGCTGTCCGGGTTCCTCATCACGTCCCTCCTCCTGCGCGAGCACGCCCGCACCGGGCGCATCGACCTCGTGCGCTTCTCGCTGCGCCGGGCGCTGCGGCTGTACCCGCCGCTGCTCACCGCGCTGCTCGTGCTCGCGCCCCTCGGCATCGCCGTATCCGGCGTCGTGGGCTACGCGAAGGCGTCCGGCCTGTCGGCGCTCTACCTGATGAACCTCTACGCGACCGTCACCGGGAGCGGCGTGCAGGGCTGGGCCCACACGTGGACGCTCGCGCTCGAGGAGCAGTTCTACCTCGTGTGGCCCGTCGTGTTCCTGCTCGCGTTCGCGGGCGCCCGGCGGTCGCCGCGGATCGCGGTGGGCGTGCTCACGGCGCTCGCCCTGGCGTCGATCGTCGTCGGCAGCCTGCCCGGGACCGGGATCTCCAGCGTCAACCCGCTCGCGAGCGCGGGCGGCCTCGCGATCGGCTGCGTGCTGGCGCTGACCCGGTCGGCATGGGCGGCCGCCGCCCGGCACGCGCTGGTGGCGCCGTCCGGCATCGCCGCGCTCGCCGCCGCCGTCGTGGTCGGCGGCGTGACCCCCAAGGCCGGCCCCGGCCTCGCCCTGGCGGCGCTCGGATCCGTCCTCCTGCTCGCCGCGCTGGTCGAGGGCGGCGGGCGCGTCACCCGCGCTCTCTCCTGGTCGCCCCTCGTGGCGGTCGGCGCCATCAGCTACGAGCTGTACCTGTGGCACTACCCGCTGCTGCAGTACCTGACGGCGATCACCGGGGGCACGCCCGCCTCCGTCGCGTGGATCGCCATCCCGGCGACCGTGCTCGCGTCCGTCCTCAGCCACCGCTTCGTGAGCGCGCCGCTGGATGCGCGGTTCAAGGCGCGGCTGGCCGCCAGAGAGGGCGCGCGGGTCGACGCGGGGGCTGCGCGGCGCTGATCGGCGCCGCCGGTCGATCGGCCGCTGATCAGCCCGCCGCCGTGGCCGCAGAGCCCGTGGCCGGGGGCCCGCCGCGGGTCAGCCCGCCGCCCCCAGCCGGTCCGCCGCGCGCTCGGTCGCCTCGAGGAGCGCCGCGAGGATCCCCGGCTCGTCGAACGCGTGCCCCGCATCCGGCACCATCGTGAAGCGCGCCTCGGGCAGCGCCCGGTGCAGGTCCCACGCGGTCGCGGGCGGCGTGCACATGTCGTAGCGGCCCTGCACGATCTCGGTGGGGATGCCGCGCAGGAGGTGCGCGTCGCGGATCAGCTGGCCGTCCTCCATCCACCCGCCGTGCATGAAGTAGTGGTTCTCGATGCGGGCGAACGCGAGCGCGTACGTCGGCTCGGCGAAGCGCGCCACCACCTCGGGCTTCGGGAGCAGCGTGATGCCCGACGCCTCCCACGTGCTCCACGCGACCGCGGCCGGCCCGTGCACCGCGGGATCCGGATCCGCGAGCAGCCGCGCGTACGCCGCGATGATGCCGCCGCGCTCCACCCCGGGCACGGGCGCCGTGAACGCCTCCCAGCCGTCCGGGTAGACCATGCCCGCCGGGCCCTCGTAGAACCAGTCGAGCTCGCTGGCGCGCAGCGTGAAGATGCCGCGGAGGATCAGCCCGGTCACGCGCTCGGGGTGCGTCTCGGCGTAGGCGAGCGCGAGGGTCGAGCCCCAGGATCCGCCGAAGACGAGCCAGCGCTCGACCCCCAGGTGCTCCCGGAGCCGCTCGAGGTCGGCGACGAGGTGCCAGGTCGTGTTGACGGACAGGTCGGCCGACGGGTCGGAGACGTGCGGCGTGCTCCGGCCGCAGCCGCGCTGGTCGACGAGGACGATGCGGTAGCGCGCCGGGTCGAACAGGCGCCGATGCGTCGGGCTGGTGCCGCCGCCGGGGCCGCCGTGCAGGAACACGACGGGGATCCCGTACGGGTTCCCCGAGGTCTCCCAGTGGAGGAGCTGCCCGTCGCCCACGTCGAGCATGCCGGTGTCGTACGGGTCGATCTCGGGGAAGAGGGTCTGCATGCGACGAGCCTAGGCGGCGGCGCGCCCCCGATCCGGGGCGGCGAGGGACGCGGGCGCCGGACGCCGCGTACCCTTCCCAAGACACCACCCTCCCCGCCGAGAGACGAGGACCCCTTGCCCGCCCTGCCCGAGAGGCGCCCGTCGACGCGGACCACACCGCGGGCGACGCTGCGGCCGCTGCTGCCGCTGGCCTCGTTCGCCGCCCTGGCCGTCGCGCGTCCCACGCTCCGCCTGCACCTGGCGCTGTACATGCGCGACATGGAGGCGGCGATCTTCCCCCCGCACGACGACGCCTCCGCCATCGCCGGGCCGGATCCGGAGCGCGTGCTCTTCGTGGGCGACATCGGCGTGGCCGGGTACGGCGTGCTCCTCGCGGGCATGGCGATGCCCGCCCAGGTGGCCGGCCGGCGGGCGGCCCGCACGGGTCGCGGCGTGGAGTGGGAGACGGTCGCGTCGTACGACATGACGGCGCGCAAGGCCGCCGCGGCGGTCGCCACCCGGACCGGCGGCCTCGATCTCGCCGTCGTGGCGCTCGGCATCCCCGACGTGCTCGTCGCGACCTCGGCCGCCGAGTGGACCGACCGGCTCACGGCCATCGTCCGCAGCATCCGAGCGCAGGCGGGCGACCGGTGCCGGATCGTGCTCTCGGGCATCCCGCCCATGGACCGCTTCCAGCCGATCCCGATGCTCGGACGGAAGCTCCTGCTCGCCCAGGTGACCCGGCTGAACCGGGCCACGAGCCTGCTCGACGACCCCGCCCGCGGGATCGTCTTCGCGCCGTACCCCGACATCTCCGGCACGCGCATGCACGTGCGCGACCGCTTCTCGTACCGCGTGATGCACGCGCACTGGGCGGACGCGACGATGCCGTTCCTGGGGGATCCGCGGTCACCGCGCGACTGACGCGCTCCAAACCCGCAAGCGGTATGACCGGTTATACTCGCCGCCATGAAGACCGCCATCTCCGTCCCGGACGCCGACTTCGAGAGATTCGACCGCCTCGCCAAGCGCCACGGGATGACCCGCTCCGAGTTCTACCGGGTCGCGGGTCAGAAGCTCGCCGACGAGCTGGAGGGGGCGGGCAAGGCCGAGCTGACCCGCCTCGCGGACGCGGCCATCGCCGAGGTCGGGCAGCCCACCGCGGGCGAGGACTTCCTGCGCGAGTCGGAGCGCATCGCACGGACCGGCTCGGAGTGGTGATCTCGCGAGGCGACGTCGTATGGGTCGACTTCGGCGCTCCGCGCGGGTCGGAGCCCGCGAAGATCCGACCGTCCCTCGTCATCCAGGACGACTGGCTCACCGAGAGCGCCAACGCCACGATCGTGCTCATCCCGTTCACCTCGCAGGTGCGCCTCCAGGTCTTCCCCGGGAACGTGTTCATCCCAGCGGCGGCCTCGGGGCTGGGCAAGGACTCCGTGGCCGTGATCCCCCAGCTCGGGCCGGTCAGCCGTGAGTTCATCGACCCCTACCCCGTGGGTCATCTCCCCGGCTACATCATGGCGGAGGTGTCGGCCGCGGTGCGGCTGCTCCTCGCGGTGTGACGTCCGGCCCGCCGGGTACCGTCGACGCATGAGCCGCTCCCCCGCATCCGCCCTCGTCGACGTCCCCTGGGCCGACGGCACCTGGACCACCCCGCCTGCAGCCGTGCGGATCCACGACAGCGGCATGGACGTGACGGCACGCGAGGGCAGCGACGCCTGGCGCATCACCTCCTACGGCTTCGTGCACGACACGGAGCACGCGCTCCTGGCGCCCTTCGCCCCGGGCACCGCGGTGGAGGTGGCGTTCACGCTGGACCTCCGCGCGCAGTTCGACCAGGCCGGCGTCTTCGTGCGGGTCGACGACGCGACGTGGATCAAGGCGGGTGTCGAGCGCAGCGACGGCGAGGACGGCCTCGGCGCCGTCGTCACCCGCGGCGTCTCCGACTGGTCGCTCGCCCCGGTGCCGGGCTGGTCGGGCCGGCTCGTCACCATCCGCGCGAGCCGCTCCGGCGACGCCCTCACCGTGCGGGCGCGGGTGGACGACGAGCCGTGGCGGCTGGTGCGCGTGGCGCCGCTGGATCCGTCGGCCGACGCGTCCGCGGGCCCGTTCTGCTGCGCGCCCACCCGATCCGGCTTCACGGCGCGCTTCGCGTCGTGGCGGACGGGGGCGGCGGATGCGGCGTTGCACGGCTGAGGGGGCGGGTGGATGCTCGGGGTGCGTCAGGAACTCACGCCGGATCCGTCTGCCACTGATCCTTGCTGCCGACGAACCCGTCCACCATCTGCTGCTGCTTCTCCAACGTCGACTTCGAGAAGTCCCACATCCACCCGGCGGCGAGCCACGCTGGAATTACTCACCCACGCCGCGTATGCCGCCACTCAGTTCGGACAGGATCTCAGCAGCTGGCGAGCCCGCCAGAAGAGCGGACGCCTCATCCGCGTCTCTTGCCGAACCTCGACCACCTGCTCTCCGGAGGAAGCAGCTTTCCGAAGACCTTCTCCAGGCGCCCGTCGAGCCAGTCCTCCGGCCCGTTCTGCAACGTCTTCACGGGATGGTGCGCGTATTTGATGTCGTGAGAGACCTGCACGTCCAATCTTCGCAGAGTCGGCTCGTAGGTGATGCGGTATTCGGTCGGGCATGCAATGCCCGCCTCCTTGAACCTCGCTTCGGCCTCGCGCAGATCATCTAGCATGCAGTGTTGCATGCCGAAGACGCGATTGTCGTCGGATCTGGCACCCCGCACCTGACTTGGATAGAGCACAGCGCCGTCTTGCTCGAAGAAGATGTTCGCGTAACGATGATTGGGCTCCGAGCCGGCGTAGATGAAGAGCGCAGTCACTCCCTGTGCGCCTTCTGCGTATTCCAACCCGAGCGGTATCCAAGAGTTGATGAGACCTTGGATGATCTCCTGCTCATTCACGCCCATGTCGACCACGCCCCCTACCACTGATACCAGGCACTGAACAGTTGCCCAAGTGCTGTAGCCATCTCATGGCACTCCCGTAGCTTGCCAGAGACGAGAGGACACGCTCACGAGCGCTTTCGCTTTCGCTGATGCGTGAACCATTCAGTTTCGGGAGGCAGCAGCTTGCCGAATACTTTCTCCAGGCGCCCGTCGAGCCAGTCCTCCGGCCCGTTCTGCAACGTCTTCACCGGATGGTTCGCGTATTTGACCTCGCGAGACAGCTGCACATCCAACCTCCCCGCGCCGGGATCATAGGTGATACGATACTCCGTCGGGTGGCCCGCACCTTGCTCCACAAGCCGTTTCTCCGCATCTCGCAGGTCGGCAACCATCTGATGCTGCATGCGGAGCACCCGGGGAGAACTGGCGTCCACGCCGGTCACGTCATCTGGGTAGACGACTCGGCCATCCTGTTCGAAAAATATATTAGCGTACCGCTGCCCTGGCTCCGACGCCGCATATATGTACATCGCACTTAGACCCTTGGCCCCAGCCGCGTACTCCACGCCAAGTGGTATCCAACTGTTGATGAGGCTCTGGACAACGTCGCGCTCGGTACTCGACACCCTGTTCCCCTATCGTCGGAATTCCGCGAATACTGACCTACCACTGAGCACAGAGTCCACGAGGAAGCTCTTTGGGCGGGCCGTGACGGCGCTTCGGGAACGCACGGCTCCTACCTGTGCTCTCGCCGAAATCTGAGCCACCTGCGTTCCGGAGGCAAGAGCTTGCCGACGACCGGTTCAAGACGACCGACGAGCCAGTCCTCCGGGCCGCTTTGCAGGGTCTTGACCGGATGATCCGCGTACTTGACCTCACGCGATAGTTGCACATCCAGGCGCCCCGGGCCAGGTTCGTAGGTTATCCGGTATTCAGTGGGGCAAGGGACGGCAAGCTCGCGGAAGGCCACCTCGGCTTGGATAAGATCTTCGATCATGCATTTCTGCATATCGAGCATGCGGTGCGGATGGACGTCGACACCGGAGAGCTTGCTCGGATAGAGAACTTGCCCATCTTGCTCGAAGAAGATGTTCGCGTATTGGTGATTGGGTTCGGAGCCGGCATACAAGTAGAGAGCAGTGACGCCCTGAGCGCCTTGAGCATATTCCAAACCAAGAAGCACCCAACTGTTTATAAGACCTTGGATGACGTCTTGCTCACTCATCGGCATGCGATCACATTCATCACCAATAAGAGATAGGCAATTCGAGCACAATGTGGCGACATCATTCTCGCCATTCTCGATCTCCGGGTACCAGCCTGCCAAAATGCTTGTCCAGTCGACCATCGAGCCAATCCTCTGGGCCGTCGATGAGGCTCTTGTCGGGAGGATCCGAGTACTTCAACTCACGCGACAGCTGAACATCCAGCTTACTGCCCTTGAGATCGTACTCGATACGATACTCCGTAGGGCAAGGAATGCTCGATTCAACAAACTGCTTTTCCGCGGCATTTAGATCATCTATCATATGGCGCTGCATGTCCAAGATTGCTCGCGGCCCACCGCCGGCCCCTTTGAGCTTGCTAGGGTATAGAATCACCCCACCCTGCTCGTAGAAACTATTGGCGCACTGTTGCCCGGGCTCTGACCCTGCGTATACGAACAGCTTGGTTACGTCGGGCGCACCAGCCGCATACTCAAGCGCGAGCGGTAACCAACTGTTGATGAGCCCTTGAATTATTCGCTGCTCGCTACTCATGTCGCCTTCCTTATTGATAGAATCGCTGAAACAGCGGTTCGTCGTTGACCAACGACTCGACATCGAATGGATTCGGCCTACCCGTGATCGGATCGGTATCGATGCGGATGTCGACGCCGACATGACCGGGAGGATCAGACGACAGCGCCTTTGCCCACCGTCTCTCAAGCGCCGCGTACCCTCGCTGGTTGATGAGACGAGATTGGGATATCAGGTTGTCGAGCTTGGGTGACCCGCCGAACCAGTCCGCGATCAGATGTCCCGCGTGGTCGCCGAAGAGCTTATGGCGATATGACCTGCAGGGGTTCATAGAGCTACCCAAACCAGCTCTTCGGAGACCACTTGGCTTGGGGGGGGGTAGTTTTTCCATAGACCTTGGGGAGTCGGCCATCAAGCCATTCCTCAGGCCCGTCCTCTGGTATTCTGTCGCGGTCGTTACTGAATTTAATATCCCTTGAGAGCTGAACGTCGAGCCGACTCGGACCGGTCTCATAGGTTATTTTGTATTCCGTGGGACATGGAACGCCGCTCTCTATGAACTCCGCTTCAGCTTCCTCCAGATCCTCCAGAAGCAGGGTCTGCAATTTGAAGACATCATCGTGATCGATGCCCTCTCCCTCCAGCTTGTCCGGGTACACCACCTTCCCGTCCTGCTCATAGAATACATTTGCATGCATAATGCCCGATTCAGAGGCCGCGTAGACATACAGCGTTTTGATCCCGGGTGCGGCCTCACCGTACTCGACGCCTAGTGAAATCCACTTATTCACAAGATCTTGGACGATATCACTTTCGCTTCTTGCCATATTGAGCTCCTACTGCTTGAATACTCGAATTGCACGCGCGCCGTCAACTACGCTGACTACGACAAACCGCCCTGGCCTTCCCGTCGCCGCATAGGAATCCACCCGAATATCGAGACTGACATGACCTGGTGGGTCTTGCTTCAGAACCTGTGCCCAGCGGCGCTCAAGAGAACCGAACTCGCGCCTATTGATGCGCTCAAGTTGCGAGACGACGTTATCAAGCCGGGGAGACCCTCCGAACCAGTCAGCGACGAGGTGCCCCGCGTGATCGCCGAAGAGTTTGCCCAGCGTACGGCGGATGTGCCGTAATCGGCCGGTGTGCATCTTGAGCTGCAGATTCTCGGCGATGACCCGGTCAATGTGCCCATGCTCGTTGGTGCGATACAGGTACTCATGCTCCCCCGTCTGATACCAGATGTTAGGCCGCAAGGTGCCGTCCGCCCGGATGTGACTGCCGTCGCGCACCACAGGCAGGTCCTGGATCTCCTGATGCGAGAGGGGACGCCAGTAGTCGCCTTCCGAAGACGCGTGCAGTCGAGACTGCTCAGCACCCGCGGCCTCAGGGACACCAGGTCCATGCTCGTCGCCGCCATGCGCGCCGTCGACATGTCCGTCTCTGTGCTCAGCGCTCTGCCCAGCACCCGGTTCGTGGCCAGCGCCGTCACCACTCTCGTGAACCCCGCGAGCATCCTCCCCGCCATGCACCCCGCCGGGACGCTCCACCACATCCGTCGACGCCGCATGACGCCCACCCGCGTCGGTCGCATGATGCTCGACACCACGCATCGCGTCGACCACCGCACCACGCCCGACCGCAGACGCGCCCGCCGAAGCGGACTCACCACTCACATGCGCACCCGCCGCACCATGCTCCAGAACGCCCCGCTCGCCCGCATGCGCCGAACTCGACATCGCGCGGGTACGCGCACTGTCCCCGACCTCCACATGCAGCGTCGGGATCCGGAACCCGTCCGGAGTCACTACATGACGCACCGCCACTTCCACGTGCGGCACCCGATCCACCACATCCCGCAGCGCATTCATCACCGGGGCCGTCGCCGCGTGACCCAGCGCATCCGCCCGAGCCGCCACCTGCGTCATCAGATCCCCGACCCGCACCAGCCCCGACCCCGCCACCACGCTCGCCCGCGCACCAGCACCCACCACACGCCCCGCGATCGACGCCGCATCCGCCGCCTCCGCCACACGACCACCGACCGACGCCACCCGCGCCCCGACCGACACCACCTTCGCCCCCGCCGCGACCTCACCGGCCCCGGGGATGAACAACGACCCCACATTCACGAACAACGACCCCGCCGCCCGCGCCGGATCCGTCTGCCACTGCTCCTTGCTGCCGACGAACCCGTCCACCATCTGCTGCTGCTTGTCCAACGTCGACTTCGAGAAGTCCCGCATCCACCCCGGCGTCACACCACTGGAATCATCCGCGAGCACCTGGAACAACGGCGTCGGCGCGATCAGGGAACCGAGCCCCTCCACCACGCCCAACGCCGCCTTGCCCGCGTGATCCCAGTCGCCCCACTGCCCCGTCTCCGGGTTGTACGACACGAGGCTCCCCAGCCCCTCGACCATCCCCTTCGCCGCATCGCCCACGCCGCCGCCGAACGACGTCACGCAGTTGGGCCGCCCCGCCGCCGTCTGCCCGAACGGCAGCGGCTTGCCCTCCTTCGCGGCGGTCGTGAAGTCCGTGCCGTGCACGGTCTCGGGGCACGAATTCGCCGGCGGATGCGCCGCCGCGATCTTGTTCACGCAGTCGGCCTGCGCCTCGTCCAACGCCGTCGCGAGCGTCGCGACCGCCATGATCAGCTTGTCGTTGCGCTGACTGTAGGGCGCGTACTCCGTCCATTCCACGTGATGCGCCGGTGCCGAGTACATGCCGCCGGGCGAGGATTGCACCGAGCCGTAGTCGGTGAGCTGCGTCGTGGGCTGCGGCCCGATCGCCGGCAGGTCGTACCCCTGCTCCGCCTGCGCGACGAAGGCGACCGCCTCGGCCTTCAGCTCGACCAGCTTCGCGACGATGGGCGCCACGGTGTCGGCGAAGTCCGTGAGAGCCTTCCCCACCTTCGTGAACCCGTCCGCGAGAGCCGTGGTCTCCTGGCCGACCGGCCCCATCACGGCCAGCAGCGCCTCCGACTCCGGCGCCTCGTAGACCGTCGACATCGTCTGCCACTTGGTCACAGCCGTGGCGCCGTGCTGCGAGACGCCCGCCGACGCGGACGCGAGCGTCCAGGCGGCGCTGCGGATGAGCTCCGGCGCCATGTCGACGCCGGGGATGCCGTCGGGATCGATGAGTCCGTCCGCGCGGCGTGTGCCGCCGCCCGCGACCGCGGCCATCACCGGCCCCCGGCTCGGGAGGTGAACCAGCTGAAGTCGCCCGCCGCGCGCCCCTCGCCACCCACGGCCGCGTCGACCGCGGCCGTCTGCGCCTGCGTCACGTCGGACGCCATCGTGTCGTCGGCCTCCACGTAGTCCGTGGTCGCTGTGGCGGCGCCGAAGATGCATGCGGTGATGCGGTTCGTGACGTCCGTGACCGACGCGGTCTGCGCGTCGAGGAACGCCGACAGCGCCGCGGGCACCGCCGAGCAGGTGGACGACGCCCCGGTCTCCACGTCGGTCTGAGCACCGCCGATGCCGCTGATCGCCGCCGACAGGTCCTGCGATGCCTGCTGCACCGCGGTCAGGACGTCCTGGACGCCCTGCGGATCGATGCGGTAGCCCTCCGCCACGGACGTCTCCTCCCGGTCGTCCGTCGGCCGCCGCGCGATCGCGCTCGGGGCTCCCGCTCCGGCGCTCGCGCACCCGGTTCCCCATGGCATGCCGAGCACCCCCGCTCGGGGGCGCTGCTCGGACGAGATCAGTCTCCGGGCGTCCCGCAGGCGCTGTCAAACGGTGCGGGAGACGCCGCCGCGTGGTGTATGCGCGGCGGCGCCTCAGCTGCTGCTACTTCTTCGCGGTCTTCTCCATGCGCGGCGCCGAGCCGTCCGCGATCCGGGCGTCGCGGTACGCGCGCGCCTCGTCCTGGCGGTCCTTCTCCTCGCCCGACGCCACGGGGGCGCGCACGTGCGCCTGCGTGTAGCCGAACGCGTCCACGAGGTCCTGCGCGTGCGGGCGCAGGCGCGCGACGAGCCGGTCGATGTAGGCCGTCACGGCGCGGGCGCGCGGCGAGCTGATGCGGCCGTGGATCAGGTACCAGGCCAGGTCGTCCTCGATGAGGCGGAGGCCGAACAGGTCGCGGGTCCAGGTGAGGATCCGGCGCGTGCCGTCGTCCATGGCGCGGCCGGTGTCCGACGCGGGGTCGAGCGCCTCGGTGAACGCCTCCCACTGCAGCAGCTGCGCGTGCGCGCGGGCCGCCTCGATGAGCGCGTCCTGGTGCCGGTTGAACAGCGCGGCGGCCTCGGCGGGCGGCATCGTGCGGGTGGCCCGCAGCGCCGTCGCGATCTCGGCGACCATCGTCTCCACGCGGCCGGTCAGGAGCGCGCGCTGCGTCTCCGGCTCGCGGAGCTGGCCGACCGAGCGGGCGGTGGATCCGCGGTCCGCGAGCGCCTGCCCGATCCGGCGGAGGCCCGTCGAGCGGAGCGTGCGGTCGGTGGCCTGCTCCACGGCGTAGCGCGCGAGCACCCCGAAGTCGGCCTTCGCGAACCGGCGGTTGACGTCGGTGAGCAGGCGCTTGGCGACGAGCTGGAGGAGCACGGTGTTGTCGCCCTCGAAGGTCGCGTAGACGTCGAGGTCGGCGCGGAGCCCGACGAGCCGGTTCTCCGCGAGGAAGCCCTGGCCGCCGCACGCCTCGCGCGCCTCCTGGATGGTGTCGAGCGCGTGCCAGGTGCTGAGCGGCTTGAGCGCGGCGGCGAGGGTCTCGAGGTCCTGCCGGTCCTGGTCGGTGTCGGTCTTCCCGGAGAACACCGAGTCGAACTGCGCGAGCAGCTTCTCGTGCGCGAACGAGGCGGCGTAGGTGGTGGCGATGCGCGGGATCAGCCGGCGCTGGTGCCGCTGGTAGTCGAGCAGCACCTCCTCGTCGGTGCCGCCGGCGACGAACTGGCGGCGCTGGTTGCCGTACGTGACGGCGATCTGCAGCGCGATCTTCGCGGCGCTCGTGGCGGCGCCGTCGAGCGAGACGCGGCCCTGCACGAGCGTGCCGAGCATCGTGAAGAAGCGGCGGCCGGGGCTCGTGATCTCGGACGTGTACGTGCCGTCCTCGGCCACGTCCCCGTAGCGGTTGAGGAGGTTCTGGCGCGGCACGCGCACGTGGTCGAAGTGGAGCCGGCCGTTGTCGATGCCGTTGAGGCCGCCCTTGAGGCCGTCGTCCTCGCCGCCGACGCCGGGGAGGAACGCACCGGTCTCGTCGCGGAGCGGCACGAAGAAGCAGTGCACGCCGTGGTTCACGCCCTGGGTCACGAGCTGCGCGAACACCGTGGCGGCGCGGCCGTCGACCGCCGCGTTGCCGAGGTAGTCCTTCCACGCCGCGCGGAACGGGGTGTGCAGGTCGAACTCGCCGGTCTCGGGGTCGTACGTCGCGGTGGTGCCGATGCTCGCGACGTCGGAGCCGTGCCCGGTCTCCGTCATCGCGAACGCGCCGGGCGTCTCGAGCGTCATGATCCCCGGCAGGAGGTCGCGGTGGTGGCGCTCGGTGCCGAGGTGCATCACCGCGGAGCCGAAGAGGCCCCACTGCACGCCGGCCTTGATCTGGAGCGACGGATCCGCGGCCACGAGCTCCTCGAAGCCCGCGATGTTGCCGCCGTGGTCCTCGAGCCCGCCGACGGACACGGGGTAGGCGCGGTGCACGCCGCCGTGCTCGACGAGGATCTTCAGCTGCTCGCTCACGCGCGCCCGGTGCTGGTGCATGTCGAGGCCCTCGACGCGGTGCAGCTCGGGGCGGCTCGTCAGCTCGCGGGACGAGCGGCGGACATCGGCCCAGCGGCCGAGGAGGACGCGGCCGAGGGCCTCGACGTCGATGCGCGGCCCGCGGCCCGGGGCGTCCTGGCGGCCGTCGGTGCGGTCGAGGTCCTGCGCGACCTCGGCGTCGACGTCGCCCGCGACCGGGACGGGGGTCCCCCGGAGCGCGCCCGCAGCGGGACCCCGCCCCCTCGTGCCGCGGGTGGTGCTTCGTGCCGCCGTGTCGACCATGGATCCTCCGTGCCGTCGTCTCGGCCGGCGTCCCTGCCGGCATCGGCCACGCTACGTTCGGATCCTCCACCTGCCGAAAAACACGTGCCGGGCCTCCAACGCGCTCCCGCGGGGATGCCCGCGGCTTGTGGGAACCCTCAGCCGCGGGCGCCCGCGCGGTCTCGGCGCGCGCTGCCCGGCCCCTACGCGCGGTGCCCGCTGGCGCTCACCCGCTGCGGCACGCCCCACGGGTTCGCGGTGCGCAGCGGCTCGGGCAGGAGCGCGTCGGGCACGCCCTGGAACGCGACGCCGCGGAGCAGCCGGTCGAGCGAGGCGGTGCCGACGCTCGTGCCGCGGTCGAGCGTGGTGGCGGGCCAGGGCCCGCCGTGCTGCTGCGCGTCGGTGACGGAGACGCCCGTGGGCCAGGCGTCGACGAGCACGCGGCCGGCGCGGGCGGCGAGCACGCGGATGAGGTCGGCTGCCGCATCGGCCGCGTCGCCCGCCTCGGACTCGTCGGCGCCGAGGTGCACGCTCGCGGTCAGCTCGCCCGTGAAGGTGCGCGCGGCGAGCTCGGCGAGGTCGGTGCCCGCGGGGTACTCGACGAGAAGCGCGAACGGGCCGAACACCTCGTGGCGGAGGGCGTCGCCCGCGGCCTCGAAGTCGGCGAGGGCGACGGCCGCGAGGGTGGGCGTCACGGATCCGTCGTCTCCCGCGGGCGCGCGGCCCTCGGCGACGAGGCGCACGCCGTCGACCGCGATCGCGGCGGCGCGGCCTCCCGCGTAGCCCTCCGCGATCCTGGCGTTGAGCATCCCGTGCGGCGCGACGGCGCCGGCCTCCTCGGCGAGCACGGCGTCGAGTCCGTGGCCGGCGGGGATCAGCACGATGCCGGGCGCGGTGCACAGCTGCCCGGCGGATCCGGCGGCGCTCGCCACGAGGGCGCGCGCGATGTCCGCGCCGCGCTCGGCGGCGGCCCGCTCGGTGATGACGACGGGGTTGACGCTGCCCAGCTCGCCGAAGAACGGGATCGGGTCGGGGCGGGCCGCGGCCACGTCGGCGAGGAAGCGTCCGGCGCGGAGCGAGCCCGTGAAGGTGGCGGCGCGGATGCGCGGGTCGCGGAGCACGGCGAGCCCGGCCTCCTCGCCCTCCACCAGCTGGAGCGTGCCCTCGGGCAGCCCCGCGGCGACGAGCGCGGCGGACGCGGCCGCGGCGACGCGGCGCGACAGCTCGGGGTGCCCCGGGTGCGCCTTCACGACCACCGGGCAGCCGACCGCGAGGGCCGATGCCGTGTCGCCGCCCGCGACGGAGAACGCGAACGGGAAGTTCGACGCCGCGAAGTTGAGCACCGGCCCGACCGGCACGAGGTAGCGGCGGAGGTCCGGGCGCGGGGTGGGCGCGGCGTCGGGATCCGCGTGGTCGATGCGCGCATCGAGGTAGCGGCCGTCGCGCACCGCGGCCGCGAGGATCCGCAGCTGCACGGTCGTGCGCGTCAGCTCGCCGCCGAGGCGGCCGGGCGCGAGCGCGGTCTCCCGCTCGGCGACGGGCAGCAGCTCGGGGCGGATCGCCTCGAGCGCGTCGGCGACGGCCTCGAGCGCGCGGGCGCGGACGGCCGGGGCGAGGGCGGCGAGCGGAGCGGCGGCCTCGGCGGCGGCCGCCGCGACGGCCTCCACGGTCGCCGCGACGGCGGGGTCGGTGGTCGCGTCGGTCTCGTGCGGGGTCATGTCTCTCCTCGTGTTCGTGCGCGCCGGTTCAGAACCGGAAGCCGCTCGGGAACGGGTCGGTGGGGTCGAGCAGGTACTGGCCCATGCCGGTGATCCAGGCCCGGCCCGTGATGGCGGGGACGATGGCGGGCCGCCCGGCGACGGTCGTCTCCGCGAGGATCCGCCCGGTGAAGCGGCTGCCGATGAACGACTCGTTGACGAAGTCGTCGCCCACCGCCAGCTCGCCGCGCGCCCACAGCTCGGCCATGCGCGCGGACGTGCCGGTGCCGCACGGCGACCGGTCGAACCAGCCGGGGTGGATGGCCATGGCGTGCCGGGAGAGCCGGGCGTCGGATCCGGGCGCGAGGAACTCCACGTGGTGGCAGTGGTCGACGCCTTCTATCTCCGGGTGCGAGGGCGGCGCCTGCTCGTTGATCGCGCCCATGATCGCGAGCCCGGCCTGGAGGATCTCCTGCTGGCGCTCCCGGTCGAACGGCAGCCCCAGGCGCTCGAGCTCCACGACGGCGTAGAAGTTGCCGCCGAACGCGAGGCTGTACGGCACGGCACCGAGGCCGGGCACCTCGATCGTCGCGTCGAGCCGCTCCACGTAGGAGGGGACGTTCTCGATCGTGACGGATGCGGCCCGCCCGTCCTCCACGTCGACGCGCGCGATCACGAGCCCGGCCGGGGTGTCGAGCCGGATGGTCGTGACCGGCTCCTGCACCTCCACGAGCCCGGTCTCCACCAGCACGGTCGCGACGCCGATGGTGCCGTGGCCGCACATCGGGAGGCAGCCGGAGACCTCGATGTAGAGGACGCCCCAGTCGCAGTCGTCGCGCGTGGGCGGCTGCAGGATCGCGCCGCTCATCGCCGCGTGGCCGCGCGGCTCCGTCATGAGCAGGAGCCGCAGGTGGTCGAGGTGCTCGATGAGGTGCAGACGCCGCTCGTTCATGGTGAAGCCGGGGATCACGCCGAACCCGCTCGTGACGACGCGGGTCGGCATGCCCTCGGTGTGCGAGTCGACGGCGTGGAAGACGCGGGAGGACCTCATCCGTCGATCATCGTCCGGCGAGGTGGTCGAGCGCGCGGCGCGTGTCGCGCGTGACCTGCTCGGCGACCGCGGCGGGCAGCGGCGCGCGCGGCGGACGCGTGGGGCCGCCCGTGCTCTCGCCGGCCACGTCGATCGACAGCTTGATGGCCTGCACGAACTCGGTGCGCGAGTCCCAGCGGAACACGGGCACGAGGCGCTGGTACAGCGCCTTCGCCTCCTCGATGCGACCGCTCGTCGCGAGCCCGTACAGCTCCACGGCCTCGCGCGGGAACGCGTTCGGGTAGCCCGCGAACCAGCCGACGGCGCCCATGATGAGCGACTCCAGCAGCAGGTCGTCGGCGCCCGCGATGACGTCGAGGCCCGTGAGGTCCTGGATCTCCGTCACGCGCCGGATGTCGCCCGAGAACTCCTTGATCGCCACGACGTTCTCGAGCGCGTCGAGGCGCTGGAGGAGCTGGGGCGTCAAGTCGACCTTGGTGTCGAACGGGTTGTTGTAGGCCATGATCGGCAGGCCCACCTCGTCGACGCGCGCGTAGTGCTCGACGACCTCGTCGTCGCTCGCCCGGTAGAGGGTGGGCGGCAGGAGCAGCACGCCGTCGGCGCCGTCCTCAGCCGCGACCTCGGCCCACTTCTTCGCCTGGTGCCAGCCGACGCCGTGCACGCCGGCCACGACGACGCCCCGCCCGCCGACCGCCTCGACCGCGACCTGCACGACCTTCCGGCGCTCCTCGTCGGTGAGCGAGGAGTACTCGCCGAGCGAGCCGTTGGGGCCGACGCCGCGGCAGCCGTTCGAGATGAGCCAGTCGCAGTGCGCGGCGTACGCGTCGTAGTCGACGGCGAGGCCGGCGGGAGCGGCGGCGTCCTCGCGGAACGGCAGCGTGGTGGCGACGACGACGCCTCCGAGGTCCAGGGCGGGTGCGGTCATGGCGTGTCCTTCCGGTCGGTGGTGCTGGGGGATGCGGGGGTGGTCGGGGGTGCGGGGTCGGGCGGCGGGGCGCCGTCGGGCGGCGGGTCGTCGACGCCGGGGGCCTGATCGTCGACCTCGATGGCCGGGTCGTCGACGCCGGGCGCGGCGAGGGACGGGGGCCCGGCGTCGCGGAGGTCGTAGGCGGCGGCGAGCTCGCCGAGGCGCACGGGCGAGGCGATGGGGCGGCGGTCGGAGCCGGGGCCGAGGGCGGCGGGCGTGGCGGCGGGACCCGCGCCGGGCGCGGATCCGGCGGGCGCGCATCCGGCGGGCGTCGCCTCCCCCGCGAGCAGCTCCTCGACGGTGCGTCCGCACACGCGGCCCTGGCAGATGCCGAGGCCGGCGCGCGTGGCGAGCTTCATCGAGCGCAGGTCGGTGGAGCGCGCGGCGCGGGCGGTGGCGCGGATCCGGCCGACCGGCACCTCCTCGCAGCGGCAGGCCAGCGTGTCGTCGCGGAGCCAGCCGGTCCAGCCGGGTCGGATGCCGTGCGCGGCCTCGATGCGGCCGGCCACGTCGTGCGCGACGGCGCGGCGGCGGACGGCGGGGGCGACGGCGGCGTCGGACGGGGATCCGCCCGCGGCGCAGTGCCCCGCGACCTCGCCCTCCGCGAGCGCCTGGTCCACTCCCCCGATGCCCGTGATCTCGCCCGCGGCGAACACGCCCGCGGGCCCGGCGCCCTGGTCGGCGTCGACCTCGACGAAGCGGTCGGACCCGATGCGGCAGCCCGCCGCGATCGGCAGCTCGAGCCGGGGCGTGAAGCCGTGGCCGACGCACACGGCGTCCACCGCGACCCGCCGCTCGGTGCCCGGGACGGGCGCCCACGACGCGTCGAGGCGCTGCACGGTGACGGCCTCGACGCGGTCGGTCCCGTGCGCGGCGACGACCGCGCTGCCCGTGGCGTACCCGATCCGCTCGCGCGCCAGCACGGAGACGTAGCCGGCGAGCTCGGCGGCCTTGTGCGGCGCGCGGGCGAGGCCGAGCGGATCCCGCAGCCAGCCGCGGGCGAGCGACGGCACGCGCGCGGCCTCGTGGATCCCGACCACGCGCGCCCCGGCCTGCACCAGCGACACGGCGACGGGGAGGAGGAAGGGTCCGGCGCCCGCGACGATCACGCGGTCGCCGATCGCGACACGCTCGCCCTTCGCGAGGGCCTGCGCGGCGCCCGCGGTGAAGACGCCCGGCAGGTCCCAGCCGGGGAACGGCAGCGTGCGGTCGTGCGCGCCGGTCGCGAGGACGAGCGCGTCGGGGCGGAGGGTCCGGGGCGCGCGACCGGATCCGTCGACCGGGCCGACGAGCACGTGGACGACGGCGGCGGGCACCGGCGCCTCCGCGTCGGCCGAGGGCACCTCGATCGCCCACACCTGCGCGCCCGTCACGATCTCGCAGCCGTCGTCGGACGCCAGCCGCGCCCGCATCCCGGTGAACGCGTCCCAGCCGTGGTGCAGGATCCGCTCGCGCGCCGCCGGTCGCGACGCCGGGAGGTGCCGCCAGTACTGGCCACCCAGCTCGTCGGACGCGTCCAGCAGCGTGACCCGTGCTCCGCGCGCGCGGGCGGCGACCGCGGCGGCGAGCCCCGCGGGCCCGGCGCCGATCACGACGACGTGCCGCCGGTCGTCCGCGGCGCTCACGAGGCGTCCCCGTCGGTGGCAGGCGCGGCGGCGGCAGACCCAGCAGCGGCCGACCCAGCAGCAGGCCCAGCAGCCTCCGCGTCCGGCACCGTCGCCCCCGGCCCCGTCTCCACGACGTCGCCGTCGACCGCGCGTCGCTGGCAGGCGCGCACGTCGGGCAGCCCGTTCACCGTCACGGTGCAGTCGAAGCACACGCCGATCCCGCAGAAGACGCCGCGCGGTCGGCCGGCGCTCGCGGTCGTCCGCCAGGCGAGCGTGCCCGAGGCGAGCAGCGCGCCCGCGATGGTCTGGCCGCGCAGGCCCTCCACCGGATCCCCGTCCACCGTGAAGCGCACGGCCTCCGCGGGCGCGGGGCGGATCGGGTCGCGCGCCGGATCCACGCGCCGCGGCGTCACGCGCGCACCCCCGCGGAGGAGGGGGACGCGGCCCCGGGCACCCGGGCACCCGTCAGGTCCAGCCCGAGCGACGCCCGCGCGACCGAGAACGGCGTGACGTCGAGCGGCGTCGCGGCCCCGGTCATCAGCGCGGCGATGAGGTCGGCCGTCGCGATCGACAGCCCGATCCCGGCGCCCTCGTGCCCGCTCGCGTGCCAGAGCCCGGGCAGCCGCGGGTCGGGCCCGACGACCGGCAGGTGGTCGGGCAGGTAGGGCCGGAAGCCGCCGTAGGAGCGCATCGCGTTCGCCTCGGCGAGGAAGGGGAAGAGCCGCACGGCCTTGGCGGCGAGCTCCTCCAGCACGGCCACGCGCAGCGACGCGTCGAAGCCGACGCGCTCGCGGCTGGATCCGATGAGCACGGTCCCCGACGGCGTCGACTCCACGACGCCCGAAGTCTGCAGCGCCCCATCGCCGGAGCCGACGGCGCCCACGTAGTCGCCGTCGTAGACCTTGTGGTGGATGCGGTGCGGCATGCGCGTCGTGACCAGCACGACCCCGCGCCGCGGCAGCACCGGCAGCTCCACGCCGAGGGCGCGCGCCACCTCGCCCGACCAGGGGCCGGCCGCGACGAGCACGTCGTCGGCTGCGATGTCGCCCGCGGTCGTCCGCACGCCGCGGAGCGCGCCGTCGGGTCCGAGGATCGGCCCGGTCACCTCGACGCCGGTCCGCACTACGGCGCCGGCCCGGCGGGCGGACGCGGCGAGCGCCTCGGTCGCGATCGCGGGCTGCACCTGCGCGTCCTCGGGGTAGTGCACGGCGGCGGTGATGCCGGGGTTCAGCCACGGCTCCAGCTCGAGCGCGCGGCGCACGTCGACGGGGACCGCGTCGACGCCCGCGGCGCGCTGGGTGGCGGCGAAGGCGAGGAGCGGATCCGCGCCCTCGGCCGTGGTCGTGACGACGAGCCCGCCCTTGGGCTCGTACTCGATGGAGGGGAGCGCGTCGCCCAGCTCCTCGGCGATCTCGGCGGCGACCTCGGGCCAGCGGCGTGCGGCCAGCTGCGCCAGCTCCAGCTCGGCGCCCGGGCCCTTGTCGGAGACGAGGATGTTGCCCTCGCCCTGCGCGCTCGTGCCCGACGCGACGGCGGCCCGCTCGACGACCGTGACGCGGATCCCGGCGCGCGCGAGCGACCGGGCGCAGGCCGCGCCGACGATGCCTCCCCCGACGACCACCACGTGTCGCGTCATGCGGTCCCTGCTCTCACGGGTCATGGCGCCCGATGTCGGGCGACGGGGCGGGTGGCGGTGTCAGTAATATGTCACACATCAGCGACGAGGGGAAGTCGGGACCCGCGATACCCGGCAGACGCGCGCGTCAGGCCCGCGCGTCAGGCCCGCGCGTCAGTCCCGTGCGACGGGTCCGGCTGCCGGATCCACGGCGACCCGGTCGGCGTGGCCGCCGCCAGCAGCGTCCCCGCCGTCGTCGCCGTCCCCGGCGTCCGCGTCCTCCTCGCCGTGCCCCGCCCACCAGCCGGTGGCGTGCCGGATGTGCCGCACCATCACCGCGTGCGCCTCCCGGCCGGCCCCGCGCACGAGGGCGCGGAGCAGCTCGTGGTGCTCGGCGGCCGACGCGTCGAGGTGGCTGCTCTCCTTCATCGACGCGAGCCCGACGAGCCGCGTGCGCGAGCGGAGGTCGGCGATGGAGGCCGTGAGCACGGGATTGCCGAGCATGCGCGTGAGGGACAGGTGGAACTCCTGGTCGGCCTCGAGGTAGGCACGGAGGTCGCCGTCGCGGGCACCCTGCTCGATGCGGTCGGCGAGCCCCTCGAGCGCGGGCAGGGCGTCGTCCGGCACGCGGCCCGCGAGCCGCTCCATGGCGGGCGCCTCCAGGAGCTGGCGCACCTGCACGAGGTGGCCGAGCTCCTCGTCGCTCACGGCCGTGACCCGGAACCCCTTGTTGCGCACGGTCTCGACGAAGCCGCGCTTCTCCAGCTCCAGCACGGCCTCGCGCACGGGCGTGGCCGACACG
Organism: Clavibacter tessellarius; assembly: GCF_001618005.1. Lineage (GTDB taxonomy): Bacteria > Actinomycetota > Actinomycetes > Actinomycetales > Microbacteriaceae > Clavibacter > Clavibacter tessellarius_A. Next base: position 26,507 of record NZ_LQXA01000004.1, on the reverse strand, counting down.
TCGAAGCGCACCGCGAGCGTCGGCACGGTGATGAGCGTGCCGGGCTCGAGCTCCCCGGAGACGATGGCGGCGGAGAGGGCCTGGTGGACGTGCTCGCGCAGGCTCGCGCGCGGGGGTGCGGGACGCAGGGCCGAGAGGCTCACGCGGGACCTCCTCGGGGTGTCAGGACGGGGACCGCTGCTCCCGCATCCAGGACTCCAGGCCGAGGGCGTCGATCGGCAGCGCGTCCGACAGCACGTCGGACCCCGTCTGCGTCACCACGATATCGTCTTCGATCCGCACGCCGATGCCGCGGAGCTCGGGCGGCACCATCGCGTCGTCCGGCTGGAAGTAGAGGCCCGGCTCCACGGTGAGCACCATGCCGGGCTCCACGAGGCGGTCGTACCCGGCGACGCCGGCGCCCGAGCAGTCGTGCACGTCGAGGCCGAGGTGGTGCCCGATCCCGCACACCAGCCAGCGCCGGTGGTGCTGGCCCGCGGGCGACAGGGCCTCGTCGACGGAGACCGGCAGGAGCCCGAGGTCGTGGAGGCCCTGGGCCACCACCTCCATCGACGCGTGGTGGAAGTCGACGAGCGGACGCCCGGGGGCGACGGCGTCGAGACCCGCGCGGTGGGCGCGCTCGACCACGTCGTGCACGAGCCGCTGCTCGGGTGAGAAGGATCCGGAGACGGGGATCGTGCGCGTGACGTCGGCCGTGTAGAGGCTGCGCGCCTCCACGCCCATGTCGAGCAGCACGAGCTCGCCGTCGCGGAGCGGGCCGTCGCAGCGCACCCAGTGCAGGATCGTCGCGTGCCCGCCGCCGCCCACGATGGTGGCGTAGCCCGGGCCGTTGCCGACCGTGCGCGCGTGCCGGTCGAACGTGCCCTGCAGCCAGCGCTCGCCGCCGGACGCCTGGGCCCGCGGGATCGCCCGCACCACCTCGGCGAAGCCCTCGACGGTGTCGTCGACCGCGCGGCGGAGCTCCTGGAGCTCCCACGCGTCCTTGATCACGCGCAGCTCGCCGAGCGCCGCCACGAGCGCGTCGTCGCGCGGCACGTCGGCGAGCGCGGAGGGGACGCCCGTGACGGCGCCCGCCCGGCGCACGTCGCGGACGCCCGCGAGGTCGCGCGCGATGCGGTCGGGGTCGCGCACCGGGATCCCGAGGGCGCGCTGCCAGTCGGCGTGCGCGGGCGCGGGCCCCACCCACAGCTCGCCGTGGTCGGCGTCGGAGAAGAAGCGCGGGTCGCCCGGATGCGCGGGCGCGGGCACGTGCAGGACGGCGTCGTGGCCGCCCGGCACCGCGTGCATCACGAGCACGGCGCCCTCGACCTGCACCCCCGTGAGCCAGACGAAGTCGCTGTCCGCGCGGAAGGCGTAGCGGCAGTCGTCGTTGCGCGTGGGCGCGTACCCGCTGACGACCGCCATCGTGACGCCGGGCATCGCGGCGCTGAGGCGGTCGCGGTGCGCGGCCGCCGCCTCGACCGCGCCGGGCACGGTCGGCGGCGTCCGGTCGGGCGCGATCCAGCCGCCGGCCATGAGCTCCCGGAACGCGGGCACCTGGGCGAGCCGCGGCGGGCGGCGCTCCTCGGGGGTGACGCCGGTGGGCGTCTCGGGGGTCGTGTCGGTCATCGGGGGATCCCTCCTCCATCGCGGGCGATCATGTCCATCAGCCGGCCGAGGACGCCGGGCGCCCCCAGGCCGTCGTGCTCGTGCTCGTTCGTGATCCACGCGCGGGCGTTCGCCACGCGCGCGACCGTCTCCTGCTGCAGGCCGGCGTCCACGTACATGTCGTCGTGGTAGATCGCGGCGGCGACGGGCACCTCGTTGGCCGCGAGCCGATCCGGGTCGTAGAGCTCCGGCCAGTCGTCGCGGCGGGCCATCTCCTCGACGGCGCCGCGGAACGGGCGCAGCAGGCGGATCTCCTCGAACATCCAGGGGTACATCATCTCGCCGGTGAGCAGCAGCGGCCGGGCGTCGGGCGAGAACGCCGGGTGGCGGGCGCGCTCCCGCTCGGCCGCCCACGCCGTCGCCGGCCGGGTGCCGGATGCGTAGATGCTCTCCTGCAAGCCTGCGAACAGCGGGTTCGCCGCGTACGAGGTGAGGCGGAGCACCTCGGCGAGCAGCACGTCGGTGGGATCGCCGCGGTCGTCGAGGGCCTCGTCGAGGAGCGCGTGGATCCGCTCCCGTCCCGGCGCCATGCCGAGGTCGATGCCGAGGGTCTGCAGGCGCCGGACCGTGAGGACGTCGCCGTCGGGCAGCGTCACGTCGCCCGCGGCGAGGCGGTCGGCGAGCCGGGACAGGATCGCCACGTCGCCCGGGTAGCGCGCGTGGTATCCGGCGTTCTTGGCGGCCGTGCGCGGGTAGGTGCGCCGGTACACCTCCTCGGCGTCGGGGTCGAGCGACGCGAGCCCGCCCGTCACGTAGCACGCCGACAGCGCCTCGGGCGCGTGCGACAGGTACGTGAGCGTGAGGAACCCGCCGTAGCTCTGGCCGAGGGTCGACCAGCGGCGGCCGCCCTCCAGGTGCTGCCGGAGCGCCTCGGCGTCCTGCACGATCGAGTCGGCGCGGAACAGTGCGAGGTACCGGGCGGCGGATGCGTGGTCGTCGCCGAACCGCTGCATCGTGCGCGCCGTCACGGGCGTGCTCCTCCCGGTGCCGCGCTGGTCGAGCAGCACGACGCGGTGGGTGCGGAGCGCGTGGCCGATCCACCCGCCGTCATCGAGGACCCGCGGCGACTTCCCGCCCGGCCCGCCCTGCAGGTAGAGGAGCGCCGGCAGGTCGTCCGCCCGGCGTCCGGGCGCGACGAGCTCGCGGGCGAACACGGTGATCGTCGGGGTCGGCTCCCCCGCGCGCGCCGCCGCCCAGTCGAGCGGCACCTCGATCTCGTGGTCGGTGACGTGCACGCCGGGGACGGTCGCGGATCCGACGATCACGCGGCCGACCCGCCCGCCGCGCCGCGGCCCGACGCGCGGCGAGCCGCCGCGTCGACGCTCGCCGTGTCGATGCTCGCCGTGTCGAGGCCGGCCGCGCGCCGCGAGGCGAGCCGCTTCCGGTCCCACTCGGGGTCGATGCGCGGCACGGCGTCGAGCAGCGACCGGGTGTACGGGTGCTGCGGCCGCTCGAACACGTCGTCGCGCGTGCCCTCCTCCACGACCTTGCCGGCGCTCATCACGGCGACGCGGTCGGAGAGCTGCCGCACGACGGCGAGGTCGTGCGCGATGAAGACGTAGCTGAGGCCGCGCTCGCGCTGCAGGTCGCGCAGCAGCGCGATGACGCGGGCCTGCACCGTCACGTCGAGCGCGGAGACCGCCTCGTCGCACACGATGAGGCCGGGCTGCACGGCGAGCGCCCGCGCGATGCCGATGCGCTGGCACTGGCCGCCCGAGAACTGCGCGGGGTAGCGCTGCGCGTGGTCGGGGTCCAGGCCCACCCGGTCGAGCAGGTCGCGCACGAGCTTCCCGTGCCCGCCCGGCGTCGTGATGCCCTGGTACCGCAGCGGCGCGCTGATGATCTGCTCCACCGTGTGCCGCGGGTTGAGCGACGACGCCGGATCCTGGAACACCACCTGCACCTGCCGCCGGAACTCGCGGAGGCGCGCGCCGGATGCGTGCGTCATGTCCTCGCCCTTCAGGGCGAAGGTGCCGGAGGTGGGGTCGAGCAGGTGCGCGATGATGCGCGCGGTCGTCGACTTGCCGGATCCGGACTCGCCCACGATGGAGAGCGTCTGCCCGGTCGGCACGTCGAGGTCGACGTGGTCGACGGCGAGGAACCGGCGCACAGGCGGGCGGAGGCCGGGGCCGCCGCGCGTCACGTACTCCTTGGTGAGGCCGCGGGCCGAGAGGAACGGCTCGGGCGCGGTGGAGGGGGTGCTCATGAGGCGGTTCCCGTCGTCGGTCGGTCGTAGGCGGCGTCGATGCGGGGGATCGCCTCGAGCAGCGCGTGCGTGTACGGGTCCTCGGGCGCGGTGAACACGCGCTCCGTGGTGCCGCTCTCGACGCGGTGCCCGCCCTGCATGACGAGCACCTCGTCGGCGAGGGAGGACACGACGGCGAGGTCGTGGGTGATGACGAGCATGCCCATCCCGGTGTCGCGGCGGATCTCGCGGAGCAGGTCGAGGATCTGCGCCTGCACCGTCACGTCGAGCGCGGTGGTCGGCTCGTCCGCGATGAGCAGCTCGGGCTCGAGGCAGAGCGCCATCGCGATCATGATGCGCTGCCGCATGCCGCCCGAGAACTGGTGCGGGTAGTGGTCGACGCGGGTGCCGGCCTCGCGGATCCGGACGCGCTCGAGCGCCTCCACCACCACCTGGCGCACGGCCCGGCGGGATCCGCCGCGGTGCGCCCGGTAGGCCTCCTCGATCTGGAGCCCCACCGTGTAGTACGGGTTGAGCGACGAGAGCGGATCCTGGAACACCATCGCCATGCGGTCGCCGCGGAAGCGGCGGAGCTCGGCGTCGGGCCGGCCCACGAGCTCCTCGCCCGCGAGCTTGATGCTGCCGGTCACCGTGCCGCCGCGGGGCACGAGGCCCATCACGGCGAGCGAGGTCATCGACTTACCGGAGCCCGACTCCCCCACGATGCCGAGGGTGCTGTCCGGCTCCACCCGGAAGGAGAGGTCCTTCACGACCTCCACCGGCCCCCGCGAGGTGGGGAACGCGATCGTGAGGTCCCGGACCTCGAGGAGCGGCGTCCCGGGGACGGCCCGGGCGGGCGGCTGGTGCGGTGCGGTGGCGGTCACGCGGTGATCCTCACTCGGGGGTCGAGCACGGTGTACAGCACGTCGACGACCACGTTCCCGACGACCACGAAGGCCGCGGCGAGGAGCGTGACGCCCATGATGACGGGCTGGTCGTTCTTGGCGATGGAGTCGGCCGCGAGCTTGCCGACGCCGTTGAGGCCGAAGACCTTCTCGGTGATCACGGCGCCACCGAGCAGCCCGGCGAAGTCCATGCCGAACAGGGTGACGACGGGCGTGAGCGACGGCCGGAGCGCGTGTCGGCGGATCACGAGCGCCGCCGGCAGGCCCTTGGCGCGCGCGGTCCGCAGGTAGTCCTCCTGCAGGGTGTCGATCACGTTGGCCCGCACGATGCGCGCGTAGATCGCCGCGTAGCCGAGCGCGAGCACCAGCCACGGCATGATGTACGACTCCAGCCAGCCGACGGGGTCGTCCGAGAATGCCACCGCCTCCGGGAACGGCAGCACCTGCAGCTGCACGACGAGCACGTACTGCAGGAGCAGCGCCGCGAAGGTGATCGGCACGCTGATCCCGGTGAGCGCCGCCGCCATCGCGGTCCGGTCCCACACGCTGCCCTGGCGGATGGCGCTGACGAGGCCGCCGGCGACGCCGAACACGAGCCAGAGGACCGCCGCGCCGACCGCGATCGTGATGCTCACGGGGAGGCGGGACAGCATCAGGTCGAGCACGGACTGCTGCGTCTGGAAGCTGAAGCCGAGGCAGGGCGCGGAGCACTGGATCGCCGTCGGGCCGTCGCCGTAGGTGCGGCCCGTGAAGATGCCCGTCACGAAGTCGCCGTACTGCGCCCAGAACGGCCGGTCCAGGCCGAGGAGCTGGCGGATGGAGTCGATCTTGTCCGGCGTGCAGGTCTTGCCGCAGATGGTCACGGCGGGGTCCGGCTGGAGCAGGAAGAAGATCATGTAGGTGAAGAGGCTGATGAGCGCGAGCACCACCAGGGCCGCGCCGGCCCGGCGGATCAGGTAGCCGATCATGCCGCCTCCCCCTGCTCGAGCGCGGTGCGGAGGTGGTCGCCGAAGACCGTGAACGCCAGCACCGTGAGGAAGAGGAACGAGCCCGGCACGATGAAGTACGCGGGGTCGACCGTGTACCAGTTCACCGAGTCGGCGATCATCTGGCCCCACGACGGCGTCGGCGGCAGCACGCCGACGCCGAGGAAGGACAGGCCCGCCTCCGTGCCGATGTACCCCGGCACCGCGAGCGTGGCCAGCACGATGATCGTGCCGCGCAGGTTCGGCATCACCTCCCGGAAGATCACGCCCATCGAGGAGGCGCCGGACGCCCGGGCCGCCTCGACGAAGTCGCGCGTGCGGATCGTCATGGTCTGGCCGCGCACGATGCGGGCCGTGTAGGGCCAGCCGAAGACGCTGAGCGTGAGGACGAGCAGCGCCGGCCGGCTGCCCGCGGGCAGCGCCGACAGGATCGCGATCATGAAGATCAGCGCCGGGAAGGCCATGAGGAAGTCCATGACCCGCGACACGACCTGGTCGACGATGCCGCCGAAGTAGCCGGCGACCATGCCCGCGATCACGCCGACGGTCGTGGTGACGATGGTCGCGGAGACCGCGATGAGCATCGAGACGCGGGCGCCGTACGCGATGCGGGCGAAGATGTCGCGCCCGTTCTGCGGCTCCACGCCGAACCAGTGCGAGGCGCTGACGCCGCCGAACGGGCCGATGGGGAGGCCGCCGAGGACGGGGTCCACGGCCGTCGCGTCGAAGGTCGTGGGGCCCCAGCCGGTGATCCCGGACAGGAGCGGCGCGAACACCGCGAGCACCAGGACCAGCACGACGAACACGACGCTGGCGATGACGGACGGCTTCGACCGGAGGGCCTGGACCACCCGCTTGGCCGGCGTGACGGCGGGCGGCCGTCCCGTCGGGTACGGGGATGCCGAGTCGGGCACCGAGGCGCCCTGCAGCGTGGCGGTCACGGCCTACTTCCCCGTGTGGAGGCCGATGGTGGCGAAGTCGGGGGCGCCGTCGTAGATCGGGCTCGAGTACGCGTTCCGCACGTTCTGCCCCAGCACGAGGACGGCCTGGCCGTAGAGCAGCGGCACCACGGGCGCGAGCTGCTGCACCTGCTCGTCGAGGTCGCCCCAGGCGGCGTCGGCGGCCTTCAGGTCGGTCATGGCCGAGACCTCGTCGATCTTCGCGTTGATGCCGGGGTCGTTGATCTGCGAGAGGTTGCTGTTGCCCTTCTCGGGGATCTGGCGCCCGTCGAACAGGATCGGCAGCACCGTGCTGGCGGAGTTCCAGTCGGGGCACCAGCCGGCCTCGGCCGCGTCGTGCTGCTGCGACGTGGTCGCGATGGTCTCGTTGTAGGTCGCCGTGTCGAGCAGGTTGATGGCCACCGTGATGCCGACGCGGGCGAGGGACTGCTGGAGCGCCTCCGCCGCCTTCTGCGAGGTGGGGACGCTGGCCACGTCGAGCGTGATCGTGAAGCCGTCCGAGAGGCCCGCCTCGGCGAGGAGCGCCTTGGCCTTGTCGACGTCGCCCGAGCTGTCGGTGCTGGGGTAGAGGTCGAAGTCCTTGTGGCCGGGGACGCTGCGCGTGAGGACCGTGGACGCGGGCTCCGCGATCATGGGACCGCCCGCCACGTCGGCGAGCGACTTCTTGTCGACCGCGTACGCGATGGCCTGCCGCACGCGCACGTCGCCGAGGTGCGGCTTCGTCGTGTTGAGCGCGAGGTACGTGGTGCACCCGGTGTCGCCCGAGACGGTGCGCGCCTTGATCTGCGGGGTCTGGATGCGGGAGACGGATGCCGCGGTGATCCCGTAGGCGAGGGCGTCCTGGTCGTCGCCCTGTCCGGCGATCATGCGCTCGTCGATGGTCGCCTGGTCGAGCCCCATCGTGAACTGCCACTCGTCCGGCTTCGCCGTCCGGACCTCGTCGGTGGAGGCGTCCCACTCGGGGTTGCGCACGAGCGTGAGCGACTGTCCCTGCGTGCGGGCGCTCACCTTGTACGGCCCGGAGGAGATGGGCTGCTGATCCATGTTCGTGACCGTGACGCGGTCCTTGTCCACCGGGAACGGCACGAAGGTGCTCTGCGCGGTGACGCTCGCGAACTCGGGCACGGAGCGGTTGAGGTGGAAGACGATGGTCTTCTCGTCGGGGGTCTCGATGGAGGCCAGGTCGCCGGACTGGTACGGGCCCTTGTAGGCGTCGCCGCCCTCGAGGTACATGCGGGCGTAGGGCGAGCCGATGGCGAGCGCGGGGTCGAAGGACCGCTCCACGCCGAACTTCATCGACTGGCTCGTGATCGGGGAGCCGTCCTCGAACTTCACACCGTCCTTGAGCGTGAACGTCCAGACGGTGTCGTCGGCGTTGGGGGTGCCGGTGTCGGTGGCGAGGTCGGGCGCGATCGTGGCGCCGTCCTTGCCCGTGGTCGTGGTGAGCGAGCGGTAGATGAGCCGGTAGAGGTCGGCCAGGTCGGTCTCGTAGCCCATCGCGGGATCGAGGTGCGGGAAGTCCGCGACCTGCAGGACGTGCATCGTGCCGCCCGTGTCGGCGGGGCCCGTGATGTCGGAGGTGGACTTCGCTCCTGCGCCGGCGCAGGAGGTGAGGGCGAGGCTGGCGGCGACGGCCAGCCCGACGGCGGTGATTCGTCTCTTCATCGGACTCTCGTTTCGTGGATGGCGGCCGGAGCGCACCGGGGCGGGAATGACGGACGGGGTCGTGCGATGGGAACTGCGGGAAGGAGGTGCGGGAGGAGGTGCGGGCGTCCGCCCCGGGTCGGGTGGACCCGGGCGGCGCGCGTGCGGGGCGGCGGATCAGCCGGTGTCGGCCGCGCGGATCCAGACCCGCATGGCCCCCGGCGCCCGGTTGCCCCAGAGGGCGTAGGGCACGAGGACCGCGTCGACGGGATCGGGTGACGCGGCGGGGGCGGGGGTGCCGGGGACGACCTCGGGGTAGAGCTCGTCCGGGGCGGGGGCGGAACGTCGGAGGCGCACGGCGAGCGCGACGCCGGGTGCGGGTGCGGCGGGGTCGGCGGCTGCCGGGTCGGCGACCGGACCCCACGGCTCGGCGATCGGGAGCGGCACGATCCGTGCCGTCGCGAGGTCGCGCGGGTCGAGGAGCAGGTCGTCGACGGACGCGCCCGCGTCCTGCTGCTCGACGGCGTAGACGACGGGTCCGCGGGCGACCGCGAGGCTGCCGCGCGTCGCGTCGAGGTGCGGGTGGGATCCGAGGGCGCGCACGGGCATGTCGAGCTCGACCACGAGGGCGTCGCCGGCGGCCCAGGGGCGGGTGACGCGGATCCACCCGTCGCCCGCCCTCGCGTCGACCGCCGCGGTCGTGCCGTCGGCCGCCTGCACGGAGGCGGTCGCGGTGCGGCACCAGCCGGGCCGGCGGATCACGAGCCCGGTCGCGGCACCGGATGCGCGCAGCACCTCGATGCGCACGGCGCCGTCCCACGGGTAGTCGGTGGAGACGCGCACGTCGAGCGCGTCCGTGCGGATGACGCAGGCGGCGGGATGCGCGATCACGAGGTCGTCGCCGTCCTGCACCGCCACGTGGTCCTGCAGCTCGCTCATCCAGCGCACGATGTTCGGCGGGCAGCACGGGCAGGTGAACCACGGGCGGCGCATCAGCTCGCCCTCGGTCTCGGCGCCCGACTGCGCGTGGTGGTCGGGGCGCCGCTGCAGCGGGTTGTCGTAGAAGAAGCCGGTGCCGTCGGCGGAGAGGCCGACCGCGTAGGCGTTCAGCAGCACGGTCTCGTGCGTGTCGAGGAAGCGGGGCTCGCCGGTCGCGAGGAAGAGGCGCCAGGCCCACTGCATGACGGCGATCGCGGCGCACGTCTCGCTGTAGGAGCGCTCGCTCGGCAGCTCGTACGCGTCGCCGATGGCCTCGTCCGAGTGGCGGCTGCCGAGGCCGCCGGTCACGTAGAGGCGGGTGCGCACGGCGTCGTCGAAGAGGCGGACGGAGGCGGCGAGCAGCTCCGCGTCGCCCGTCTCCACGGCCACGTCGGTGGCGCCCGCGGCGAGGTACGCCATCCGGACGGCGTGGCCCGTGACGGCGGGCATCTCGCGGAACGGGTGCGCGTCCTGGAAGTACTCGGCCGGGAAGATGCGGATGGCGACGGTGCCGTGCCCGCGCCGGTCGACGAAGGCGGATGCGAGGTCGAGGTACGCGCGCTCCCCCGTCTCGCGATGGAGCTCGACGAGCGCCATCTCGACCTCGGGGTGCCCGCACACCTCGACGCGGCCGTCCGGCCCGAACTCGCGGACGGCGGCGTCCGCGAACCGGCGGGCGACGGCCAGGAGACGGCCGTCGCCGCCCTGCCGGGAGTCGGCGACGGCCGCCTGGATCAGGTGCCCGAGGTTGTAGAGCTCGTGGCCCCAGGCGAGGTCGGTCCAGGGCTCACGGTCGGATCCCGGTCGCTGCACGTACGAGCCGATGTACCCGTCAGCGGCCTGCACGCGCTCGAGCACGTCGGTCGCCTCCGCGAGGAAGGCGCGCGACGCCGCGTCCGCGGTGCCGCGGCCCACCTCGTAGGCGATGCCCTCGAGGGTCTTGTAGACGTCCGTGTCGAGGAACGGGTAGCGCGGGACCGGGCGCTCCCCCGGGCCGTCGACCGCGGCGCGGAGGTCGTCGAGGTTGCCGGCGGCGGTCATGGAGGCGATGGCGTGCGGGATGGTGCGCGCGCGGTTGCGCTCCTGCCACGCGGCGAGGAGCCCGGCCTCGAGGGTGACGGCGGCGGAGCCGAGCGGGCGGCGGCGGCCCGTCCTCGGGTCCACCGCGGGACGCCCGGCGGCCTCGCCTGCCGCACGCGCATGAGCTCCTGTCACAGCCATCCCGCTCCCTCGCTCGGCCTCGGGCGGCCGGTGGTAGGTGACATATTACAAATACGCCATGCGTTGTTGGCAATGGTGATGAAGCGTCTGCGGCCTCCTGTTACACGCTGTTTACACGAGAGGCGTCCGGCGCCGTCTCCCTCTTGCACGGTCCGCTAGCGGCAACGACGACTCCCCACAACCCGCGCCGACGGCCGTGGGCGGACCAGTACGATCGTGGGCAACGGCGACAGCTCTTCGGGTGAGCTGTCCCGCCAGCGCCGGACCGGTCTTCGGGTAAAAGTCGGTCGTGTGCGCGGCTCGGTCCCGCAGCCCTCGAGGCTCGGGACCGGGTCCCTCTCCCGGTCAGACGGTCGGCGCGGCCTCCGCCCGGACGACCGTGAGGAGCCCCTCGCCGTACGTGTCGAGCTTCTTCTGGCCCACGCCCGTGATGCCGGCGAGCTGCCCGAGGTCCTGCGGGCGCACGGTCGCGACCTCGCGCAGGGTGACGTCGGCGAACACGACGTACGCGGGCACGCCCTGCTCCTTCGCCTGCTCCGACCGCCAGGCGCGGAGGGCCTCGAACAGGCCCTGCGCCTCCTCGGGCAGGTCGAGGACCTGGCCGCCCTTGGCCCGCGTGGTGCGGGTGCCGCGGCCGCGCACGATGCGCTCCGGCTCCTGCCGCATGGGCACCTTCCGGGCGCCCGTGAGCACGTCGCCGCTGCCCGCCGTGATCACGAGGGTGCCGTAGCCGTCGTCGCTCACGCCGAGGAGGCCCTGCGCGAGCAGCTGCCGGACGACCCCGCGCCACTGCACGTCGGTGAGCTCGCCGCCGATGCCGAACGTGGTGAGCTGGTCGTGCCCCTGCTGCCGCACGCGGTCGGTCTCGTTGCCGAGCAGGATGTCGATGAGGTGCGCGGCCCCGAAGCGCTGGTTCCGCTCCCGCTGCAGCCGCACGATCGTGGACAGCAGCTTCTGCGACGGCACCGTGGCGTCCCACGTCTCGACGGGCTCGAGGCACGTGTCGCAGTTGCCGCAGGGCCCCGTCTCCTCGCCGAAGTAGCGGAGGAGCTGCACGCGCCGGCAGCCGACGGTCTCGCAGAGGGCGAGCATCGCGTCGAGGTGCTGCGACAGGCGCCGGCGGTGCTGCGCGTCGCCCTCGGACTGGTCGATCATGCGGCGCTGCTGCACCACGTCCTGCAGGCCGTAGGCGAGCCACGCGGTGGACGGGAGGCCGTCGCGGCCCGCGCGGCCGGTCTCCTGGTAGTAGCCCTCGATGGACTTGGGCAGGTCGACGTGCGCGACGAAGCGCACGTCCGGCTTGTCGATGCCCATGCCGAACGCGATGGTGGCGCACATGACGATGCCGTCCTCGCGGAGGAAGCGCGCCTGGTTGCGCTGGCGCACGGCGGCGTCGAGGCCCGCGTGGTACGGCAGCGCGGTGATGCCCTGCTTGTTCAGCGCCTCGGCCGTCTGCTCCACGGTCTTCCGCGAGAGGCAGTAGACGATGCCCGCGTCGCCCGCGTGCTCGTTCCGGATGAGGTCGATGAGCTGCTTGCGCGGCTCGGCCTTGGGCACGATGCGGTAGCGGATGTTCGGCCGGTCGAACGAGGAGACGAAGTGGCGCGCGTCCTGCAGGCCGAGCCGCGCCGTGATGTCGGCGTGCGTGGCCTCGTTGGCCGTGGCCGTGAGCGCGATGCGCGGCACGTCCGGCCAGCGCTCCTGGAGCATGGACAGCGCCAGGTAGTCCTTGCGGAAGTCGTGACCCCACTGGGAGACGCAGTGCGCCTCGTCGATGGCGAAGAGGGCGATGGGCGCCTCGTCGAGCAGGCGCCCCATCCGGTCGAGGATGAGGCGCTCGGGCGCGAGGTAGAGGAGGTCGAGGTCGCCGTCGAGGAGCGCGCGCTCCACCTCGCGGCTGGTCTCGAGGTCTTGCGTGGAGTTGAGGAACGCGGCCTTCACGCCGACCGCCCGGAGCGCGTCGACCTGGTCCTGCATGAGCGCGATGAGGGGCGAGATGACGACGCCGGTGCCCGCGCGCACGAGGCTCGGGATCTGGTAGCAGAGCGACTTGCCGCCGCCCGTGGGCATGAGCACGAGGGCGTCGCCGCCGCCGATGACGTGCTCGACGATCTCCTGCTGGTCGCCGCGGAACGCGTCGTACCCGAAGACCGTGCCGAGGCGCTCGAGGGCGGGGGCCAGCGCGGGGGACGACGGCGCGGCGTCGACGGGAGCGGGAGGGGAGTTGGTCATCGGGGCAATGGTATCCGGGGCGCCCGGCGCGGACGGGGGCGATGCGGTGGCTCGGGACGACGACGGCCCCTCCCGGCTGGGGAGGGGCCGTCGGCGCGGATCAGGCGCGGATCAGATCGCGGTCGGGTCGGCGCTCGCGCCGGGCGTCGCCTGCGCGGCCTCGGCGGCGGCCTGCTCCTTGAGGGCGGCCACGTCGACGGCGCGCACCTCCTCGATGAGGGACTCGAGCGCCGGAGCGGGCAGCGCGCCGGCCTGGCTGAAGATGAGGGTCTGGTCCTTGAAGATCATGAGCGTGGGGATGGCGGAGATGTTCGCCTGCTGCGCGAGGAACTGCTGCGCCTCGGTGTCGACCTTGCCGTGCACGATGTCGGCGTGCTTCTCGCTCGACCTGTCGAAGACGGGCGCGAACTGCTTGCAGGGGCCGCACCAGTCGGCCCAGAAGTCGACGACGACGATGCCATTGGAGTCGACGATGCTCTCGAAGTTCTCCTGCGTGAGCTCGGTGGTGGCCATGGTGTGTCCTCTTCTCGTGTCGCTCGTGCGGTCAGGGGGTCCAACCGGGCGGGACCCGCGGGCATTCCACGCGGGTCCCGCCGGCCGACGGTCTACCAGACGAGGACGATCGACGGCCAGAGCGTGCGCGCGCCGCGCGCCGCGGAGTCGCCCGCGTAGGCGGCGGTGAGCAGGTGGATGCCGCGGGACAGGCGCGGCAGGGTGACGGTCGCGCGGCCCGCGTCGGCCGCGGTCAGGTCGACGGAGGCGATGGCGCGGCCCCCGTCGAGGATCTGCACGAGGCCGGTCGGCGCGGTCGCCGCCGACGCGAGCTTGACCGCGTACCTCACCGGCTGCCCGCCGCGCACGAGCAGGCGGTCGGCGTACCCGACGAGGTGCGCGGCGTCGCGCACGGTGTCGAGCCCGACCTTCACGGGGTCGTGGTCGCTCGAGCGGAAGGCGCTGGATCCGTCGGTGGCGGCGCCGCCGTACTCGCGCGCGGCCCACTCGGGCGCGTTGACGTCCCAGACGCCGACGCCCGTGACGCGGTCGGCGCCGGCGCGCGTCGCGAGGACGTGGTCGAGGGATCCGACCTCGCCGTCGAACGAGTACGTGCGCTCCCCCGGGGCCTTGGCGGGCACCAGGTCGACGAAGCCCGCGTCGCGGAGGACCTGGATCGGGTCCTCCTCCGAGTACGCGTTGAAGTCGCCGAGGAGGTAGACGAGGTCGGATCCGCTCGACGCCTGCAGCTCGCCCGCGAACCGCGCCACGGCCTTCGCCTGCGCGACGCGGTCGGCGTTGAAGAAGCCCTGGCCGTCGGCCGGCTGCGTGCCCGAGCCCGACTTCGACTTGAGGTGGTTCGCGACGACCGTGAAGGTCTGGTCGCCGCCGCGGAACGACTGCGCGATCGGCTCGCGGGCGTTGCCCCAGACCGTCTCGTCGATCTGCGTGGCCGCGGCGCCGACCGGCGTGACGGCGTCCGTGCGGTAGATGATCGCGTTCTGGATCTCGTCGGTGGGCGTCGACTGCAGCGCGCCCGGGGTGCGCACGTAGTCCCACACCGGCTTCCCCGCCGCGTCGTTCAGGCCGCGCACGAGGTCGGCCGTCGCGGTGTCGGCCGGCTCGCCGAAGCGGGTCGAGTTCTCGATCTCCATGAGGGTCACGACCTGCGCGTCGAGCCCCGTGATGGCCGTGACGATCTTGGCCCGCTGCCGCTGGAACTCCGCGGCCGTCTTCGCGCCGCGCTCGCCGAGCGTCGTGAAGTAGTTGAGGACGTTGAAGCCGGCGATGTGCACGTCGCCGCCCACCTCGGGCGAGGACGCGGGCCGCGGGTTCGCGCTCGTGAAGGTGGGCACGCGGCCGGCCGCGTCGAGCGAGGTGAGGGGCGTCGTGGGCTGGAGGCGCCAGTCGTCGAAGCCGTAGGCCAGCACGTAGGGCGTGGTCGGGAAGACCGGCGCGTCGCCGTTGCGGACGACCCGATCGGCCGAGTAGTAGGGCTGCGTCGCGCCCGCGGGGTAGGCCGCGTTCGTGAGCTGGATGTTGTAGCCGTCGTCCAGCAGGAGGCGGCGCGCGCGGTTGTCGGCGGCGATCCGGTCGGCCTCGGCGCCCGGCCGCACCACGTCGGTGGCCTTGACGGGGAGGTCGGCGCCGGCGCTCAGCCAGAGGGTGCCGTAGGTGTCGAGCTGATGCGCGGATCCGACCCGGTAGTCGCCCGTCGGGGTCACGAGCATGCTCTCGAGCGACTCGCGGTCGGCGCCGCGGAGCGTGTCGGGCAGCGCGGTCGGGGCCGGGACGCCGACCGCGGCCTCGACGAGGCCGGTCGCGGTCGCGGCGATCTGGGTCTGTCCCTGGCGCTCGGACGCGGTGCCCGTGACGCGCACGAGGTCGCCGATCGCGACGGCCGGGTCGGCGCTCGCGAGGTAGACGAATACGCCGTCGGAGGCGCCGGGCGTCGCGTCCGTCGGCCCGCCGGAGCCGCGGGTCTGGATCACGATCCCCGCGTAGCCGCTCGCGCCGCGGTAGTCGGCCGTGACGACGCCCTCGACGGTGACGGCCTTGCCCGCGAACGGGGTCGCGCTGCCGGTGCCCTGCACGTCGGCGATGGAGACGGTCGCGGCCTGGGCGGGACCGGCGACGAGCGCGGAGAGGCCGAGCGCCAGCGCGGTCGCGACGGCGAGCGGGCGGGCGATGCGGCGGGCTTGCCCCGATCGGCGCTCCGGGGATCCGGATGCGGGTGCGGTCTCGGTGCAGGTCATGGCGTCGTCCCCCTCGGCGTCGCGGTTCCCCCACATGGGGGATCCTCCTGCGAGCGTAGGCGGGCCGCGGGCCGGGCGGGAGGCCGCGGCCGGATCGTCACCGGGTCGTCATGCGCCCGTCATGCAGGGCGCCCGGCCGCCGGCCGCGGGGCATGCGCGCGGCGCGGATCGGACGACGACGGAGGCACCGGACCACGTACTATCGTCAGGACAAACATCCGCGCTCGACGGCCCGAGGAGCAGTGCGACGCCGCATGGTCCAGACCCGCACCACCCCCGCCGCGTCCGCGGCCCGCACGACCCGACCCCTGGGATCCGCCGCGTGAGGGCCACCGTCGCGGGCGCGCCCGTGAGTTTCGGCGTGTTCGAGCTGACGCCCGAGGGCGCCGAGGTCGTGACGCCCGACGACATGGTGGAGGCGCTCGCGGAGACCGGGTACGCGGGCATCGACCTCGGCCCCGTCGGGTACCTCGGCCGCGGGCGGGAGCTCCGGGACCGGCTCGCGGGAGCGGGCCTCGAGCTCGCGGGCGGCTGGATCCAGCTGCCCCTCTCCGACGATGACGCGTTCGCGGCCTCCCTCCCCGATCTGCACGCGTCGCTCCGCGTCTTCCAGGAGGCGTCCGAGGCGGGGCCCGCGCGCCTGCCGCTCCCGACGCTCGCCGACGGCGGATCCGCGGCGCGCGCCGCCGCTCCCGGCCGCGGCCACGAGGCCGACCCGCTCGACGACGCCGCCTGGTCGCGGCTCGTGCGCAACACCGCGCGCGCCGCGGACATCACGCGCGCCGCGGGCTTCGAGCCGACCTTCCACCACCACGCCGGCACGTTCGTCGAGTCGCCCGCGGAGGTCGACCGGTTCCTCGACGCCGTGGACGTGGGCCTCACGCTCGACACCGGGCACCTCGTCATCGCGGGCGGCGACCCGGTCGCGGCCGTCGCGCGGTGGGGGTCGCGGATCACGCACCTGCACCTCAAGGACGTCGACGGCGCCGAGCTCCGGCGCGTGCTCGCGGCCGGCGGCGGCATGCGGGAGGTGTGGTCCTCCGGCGCGTTCGCGGCGTTCGGCCGCGGCGACGTCGACCTCGCGAGCGTCATGACCGCGATCGAGGCCCAGGGCTACGACGGCTGGATCGTCGTGGAGCAGGACGTGCTCAACGCCCCCGACGCCGACATCCGCGCCTTCCGCGCCGAGCGCACGGAGGACCAGCGCGTGAACCGCGAGGCCCTCCGCGCCTGGGCCTGAGCCGCCCGATCCGACCCGCACGCGCCCCCGCGCGCACGACCCCTGAGAGACACGAGGACGCCGCCATGACCACGACCCCCCTGCGCTTCGGCCTGATCGGCACCGGCCGCATCGGCCAGGTCCACGCCGCGAACATCGCCGCGGATCCGGACGCCGAGCTCGCGTGGATCTGCGACCCCTTCGTGGACGGCGCGCACGCCCTCTCCGCACGGCTCGGCGGACGGGTGACGGCGGACGCGACGGAGATGATGGCGTCCGGCGGCATAGACGCCGTGCTCATCGCGTCCCCCACGCCCACGCACGTCGACCTCATCGCGGCGGCGATCGACCACGGCCTGCCCGTGCTCTGCGAGAAGCCCATCGACCTCGACATCGCCCGGGTGGACGCGCTCCTCCCCCGCGTGCGCTCCGCCGGCGTGCCCGTCGCGCTCGGCTTCAACCGGCGGTTCGACCCGGCCTTCGCGGAGGCGCGCGCCCGCGTGGCGGCCGGAGAGGTCGGCGAGCTGGAGCAGCTGTCGATCGTGAGCCGCGACCCGTCCGCGCCGCCCGCCGCGTACGTCGGCGTCTCCGGCGGGATCTTCCGCGACATGACCATCCACGACCTCGACATGGCGCGCTTCTTCCTGCCGGACATCGTGGAGGTGCAGGCCACCGGATCCACGACCTTCGACCCCGGCGCGCGCGAGCACGGCGACTTCGACACGGCCGTCGTGACGCTCCGGGCGTCCACCGGCGCGCTCGTCGTCATCACGAACTCGCGGCACAGCGCGGTCGGGTACGACCAGCGGATCGAGGCGTTCGGCTCGCGCGGATCCCTCCAGGTGGCGAACGCGCTCACGAGCCTCGTCAGCGTCTCGACCGCCACGAGCGTCGAGGGCAAGCCGCCCTACCAGGACTTCTTCCTCGAGCGCTACGCCGCCGCGTACGTCGCCGAGCTGCGCGCCTTCATCCGCCTGGCCCGCGGCGAGGAGTCCGACAGCCCGACGTTCGAGGACGGCCGCGCGGCCCTCGTGCTCGCGGACGCCGCGCAGCGCTCGGCCGTCGAGCGGGTGGCGGTGCCCGTCTCGCTCTGACGCCGGACGCCCCGCGGGACGCCCCGCCGGATGACGCCCTCCGCCCCCGACGGCGGACGGGCGGCGTCGTCGCGCGCCGACACGGCCCGGCGAGAGGGCAGACTGGCATGTCGGGCCGGCCCAGTCGGCCCGCCGACGACGTCATGGACCCCGCGCGGGCGTCCGCTCGACAAGGAGCCTTCGATGAAGAACCGATTCCTCGCCCCCCTCGGCCTCGCGGTCGCCGCGGGCCTCCTCCTCACCTCGTGCGCGGGCACCGGCCAGGATCCCGCACCCGCCGCGGGCGGCGGCAGCGGCGGCGGCGGGGACCTCACCTTCGCGGTGGTCACGCACTCGGGTCCCGGCGACGCCTTCTGGGACCGCGTCAAGGCGGGCGCGGAGAAGGCCGGCGCGGGCGACGGCGCGAAGGTCACCTACAGCGCCGACCCGGATCCCGCCAAGCAGTCCCAGCTCATCGACAACGCGGTCGCGCAGCGGGTGGACGGCATCGTCGTCTCGATGGCGAACCCCGACGGCCTGAGGGACAGCGTCGAGAAGGCCGTCGCCGCGGGCATCCCCGTGGTCACGATCAACTCCGGGATCGAGCGCTCGGCCGAGTTCGGCGCCCTCGTGCACGTCGGCCAGAGCGAGACGGTCGCGGGCGAGGCGGTCGGGAAGCGGCTCGGCGACGCCGGGCTCGGGAACGTGCTGTGCGTGATCCAGGAGGCCGGCAACGTGGGCCTCGAGGAGCGCTGCGCGTCCGCGGCGAGCGCCTTCCCCGGGCGGATGGCGAACCTCCAGGTCGACGGCACGAACGACGCCGACGTGAAGGCGACCATCAAGTCGAAGCTGCAGGCGGATCCGTCCATCGACGGCGTCCTCACGCTCGGCGGCCAGTACGCGATGGACGCGGTCGGCGCCGTGGACGAGTCCGGCAGCGGAGCGCGGATCGGCACCTTCGACCTCTCGGAGGACGTCGTCGCCGCGGTCGAGTCCGGCTCGATCCTCTTCGCGGTCGACCAGCAGCCCTACGTGCAGGGGTTCATGGGCATCACGGCGCTCGACCTCCACGCCACCACCGGCACCGTCTTAGGCGGCGGCCAGCCCGTGTACTCGGGGCCCGCGTTCGTGACGAAGGACGACGCGGCCGAGGTCGCCGAGTTCGCGAAGGACGGCACCCGCTGACCGGCCCGGCCGGGCCCGCCCGGCCCGGCACCCCCGATCCCCCATCCCCGCACCGCACCCCTCACCCAAGGAGCACGCGTTGACCCCGACGGACACCGCGCCGACCGCCCCGAGGCCGCGCCTCGCGGACGGGCCCATCCGGAAGATCCTCGCCCGGCCCGAGATCGGCGCCCTCGCCGCCGCCCTCGCCGTGCTCGTGTTCTTCTCCCTCTCCACGCCGCAGTTCCTCACCCTCGGCGGGGCGGGCGTGTGGCTCGAGTCGGCGTCGACCTTCGGGATCATGGCGGTCGCCGTCGCGATGCTCATGATCGGCGGCGAGTTCGACCTCTCGGCCGGCGTGATGACGGGGTTCTCGGCGCTCGTCGTCGGCATCCTCACCTCCCACTACGGCCTCAGCATCTGGGTGGCGGTCGTCGTCTCGCTCGCGGCGGCCCTCGCGATCGGCGCGCTCAACGGGTTCCTCGTGATGAAGACGGGGCTGCCGAGCTTCATCGTCACGCTCGGCACGTTCTTCGCGCTCGCGGGCGTCGACCTCGCGGTGACGAAGGCCATCACCGGCCAGGTCGCGATCCAGGGCATGACCAAGGTGCCGTCCTACGACCAGATCCAGCCGATCTTCGGCTCGTCGCTCCAGATCGGCGGCGGCAACTTCTACGTCTCGGTGCTGTGGTGGCTCCTGGTCGCGGCCGTCGCCACGTGGATCCTGCTGCGCACCCGCGCCGGCAACTGGATCTTCGCGGTCGGCGGCGCGAAGGAGTCCGCCCGCCAGGTGGGCGTGCCCGTCGTGAAGACCAAGGTCGGCCTCTTCATGGGCACCGCGGGCGCCGCCTGGCTCGTCGGCATGATCTCGCTGTTCCGCACCTCCACGGTGCAGGCGAACACGGGCGTCGGGCAGGAGTTCATCTACATCATCTGCGCGGTCGTCGGCGGCTGCCTGCTGACGGGCGGGTTCGGCTCGGCGATCGGCGCGGCGCTCGGCGCGCTCATCTACGGCATGGTCTTCCAGGGCATCACCTTCGCCCAGTGGGACACGAACTGGCTGCGCACGATCCTCGGCGGGATGCTGCTCGCCGCGGTGCTCCTGAACGACCTGGTGCGCCGCCGCGCGGGAGGCGGACGGTGACGGCCATCCTCGAGGTGCGCGACCTCGGCAAGTCGTACGGCGCCGTCACCGCGCTCACGGGCGTCTCGACCGTCGTCGACGCGGGCCGGGTCACGTGCGTGCTGGGCGACAACGGCGCCGGCAAGTCGACCTTCATCAAGGTGCTCGCGGGCGTGCACGCGCCGAGCGCGGGCACGATGCTGCTCGACGGCGAGCCCGTGGTCCTCGCGTCCCCGCGGCAGGCGCTGCAAGCCGGCATCGCGACCGTCCACCAGGACCTCGCGGTCGTGCCGCTCATGCCCGTGTGGCGGAACTTCTTCCTCGGCTCCGAGATCACCACGGGGCGGGGGCCGTTCCGCCGGCTCGACGTGGCGGCCATGAAGGCGATCACCCGCGAGCAGCTCGCGCGGATGGGCATCGACCTCCGCGACGTCGACCAGCCCATCGGCACGCTGTCCGGCGGCGAGCGCCAGTGCGTCGCCATCGCCCGGGCCGTGCACTTCGGCGCCCGCGTGCTGATCCTCGACGAGCCGACCGCGGCCCTCGGCGTCACGCAGTCGGGCATCGTGCTCCGCCACATCGCCCGCTCGCGCGACCAGGGGCTCGGTGTGGTCTTCATCACGCACAACCCGCACCACGCGTTCCCGGTGGGCGACCGGTTCCTGCTGCTCAACCGCGGATCCAGCCTGGGCACGTTCGAGAAGGACGAGATCACGATCGGGGAGCTCACGACCCTCATGGCCGGAGGGGCGGAGCTCGACTCCCTGGCGCACGAGCTGGCGCGCGACGGCGACCCGGACGGGGGTCGGACCCCGGCGGGCGCGTGAGCCGCCCCATGCCAGGATGAGACGTTGACCTGACACCGAGGGAGCGATCCGGATGACGCAACCGGAGCAGATCCTGCCCCCCGACCTGTTCCTGGCTCTCGACCGCTCGGGACCCGTGCCCCTCTACTACCAGGTGGCCAACCTGCTGGAGACGGCGATCCACGACGGCACGCTCCCCGCGGGTGCGCGGCTCGAGAACGAGATCGCGCTCGGGGCCCGGCTCGGCCTCTCGCGGCCGACCATCCGCCGGGCCATCCAGGACCTCGTCGACAAGGGCCTGCTCGTCCGCCGCCGCGGCATCGGCACGCAGGTCGTGCACGGCCGCGTCACCCGCAACGTCGAGCTGACGAGCCTCCACGAGGACCTCGAGCGGCAGGGCCAGAAGCCGGCCACGCAGCTGCTGTCCTCCTCGCGCGGCGAGGCCGACGAGCGCATCGCGGAGTCGCTCGGCGTCGAGGTCGGCAGCCCCGTGCTGCACCTCACGCGGCTCCGCACGGCCGACGGCGTGCCGCTCGCGATCCTCGACAACGTGCTCCCGGAGCCCTTCGTCGACCTGGATCCCGAGGAGCTCACCACCCGCGGGCTGTACCAGCTGCTGCGCGGCCGCGGCGTGATCATGCGGGTCGCCAAGCAGCGCATCGGCGCCCGCGCGGCCACCGCGTCCGAGGGCCGCCTGCTCGACCTGCCCCGGGGCGGCGCCGTGCTCACCATGTCGCGCACGGCGTTCGACAGCTCGGGCCGCGCCGTGGAGCACGGGCAGCACTGCTACCGGCCGGACCTCTACTCGTTCGAGATCACGCTCGTCGACCGCTAGGCCCGTCGGCCGGTCGCCCCGGCGGCAGGGGTCGGGGTCGGATCCGGTAGCAGAATCGGCTTCCGCGAGTCAAGGGTCAGGCCCGGGCGAGCAGGACGACGCGACCTGCCGCTACCGTCGGCACCAGGATCGTGGACCCGCACGAACCCGAATCGGAGGACGCGACCGAGACCGCCCGCGAGGGCCGACGGTCGCGCGATCCCGCCCGCAGCGGACCCGGACGACGCTGCGGGCCGAGCCCGGGACGACCCCACCACAGCGTCGTCCCGGGCTCACCTCCGCCGGCCCGGCGAATGCCGACGCCTGGTCGGGAAGTGAAGAAGTCGGCCGCGCGCGCGGCGAGATGCGGGCCCGCCTGATTAGGCTCGATCCACGCCATCGAGCCGCTCCCCGCGAGCTCGTCGCGCGCCGCGTCCGAGGGCATCCCGCCGGAGGACCCGGCCGCGGACGGCGCGCACGCGGGACGGGCCCGCTGCTCCACACCCGAGAGAGAGCCGCGCATGGGCCACCTCGTCTACGACTCCGGCACCCGCACCGAGATGGACGACCGGGCGCTCGCCCACCTGCAGATCGTGATCCTCAACAAGCTCCGGCGGAAGGAGGCGTTCGCGTTCTCCTGGAAGAACCCCGCCTCCGAGGGCGACGGACGCCGCACGATCTGGATCGCCCCCGAGATCCCGCTCGAGTTCGTCTACCTCGGCGGACGCGCGCCCTCCATCAACATGGCGTGGGTCGAGGCGATGATGCTCGCCGCCAACACGTCCGCCGGCCTCCACCTCGTCCGCGAGCCCGCGGCCGCCCCGGACAGCTCGACCACCCCCTGACGCACCGCGTCCCGCAGACCCGCACCCCGATCGGAAGGGCCGCCATGGCCATCACCAACCTGCCCTACGACGACGACCGGATCCTGGAGGCCGTCGCCGAGGCGCACGTGCTCAGCCGCGAGACCCGCGACGTGCGCGTCGACTTCACCGGCACGGGCGTGTCCGAGGAGGACACGGCCACCGTGACGGCGACGCTCACGTGGACCGTCACGGCGGCGGAGGCGGTGCGGATCCTCGACGTGGCGCGCGTGCAGGCGGGGGACGAGGCGGGCGCGGCCGACGGCCCGAGCGCGATCCTCGCCGCCTGCGACGAGACGTCCTGACGCCTCCGCCCCTCCCCACCGCCGCGTTCCCGGCCTAACGTGGAAGGGGTGAGCGATCCCGACGACGTCTTCAGCGCGCTGGCCGACAGCCTCGCCGAGTCCGACATCCTCGACGCGCTGGCGGACCTCGTGACCGCCAGCACGCGGCACACCTCGGCGGCGGAGGGCGGCATCGTGCTCGCGGACGCGTCCGGGCGGCTGCACGTCGTCGCCTCGACGAGCGAGCGCGCGGCGGACGTGGAGGAGGCGCAGCTCGGCACCGACGAGGGCCCGTGCCTCGACTGCGTGCGCGACGGCGAGGCCATCGAGGTGGCGGACCTCGACGACCGGCTCGAGGACTGGCCGCGCTTCTCCCGCATCGCCGAGGCGCGCGGGTTCCGGGCCGTGCACGCGACGCCGATGCGGCTGCGCGGCCGCACCCTCGGATCGCTCTGCCTCTTCTCGACCGAGCCCGGCGCGCTCAGCGACCGGGAGGCGGCGCTCGTGCAGACGCTCGCCGACCTCGCGACCCTCAGCGTGCTCCAGCACCACGCGCTCGACCGCAGCCAGCTCCTCAGCGACCAGCTGCAGCACGCGCTCGACAGCCGCGTGGTCATCGAGCAGGCGAAGGGCGCGGTGGCGCAGCGGATGGGGATCTCGGTCGACGAGGCGTTCGCGGTGCTGCGCCGCGAGGCCCGGCAGACCTCCCGGCGGCTGCGCGAGGTGGCGGCCGAGGCGCTGCGGACGAGCACGACGGACGGCTGATCCGACCCGCCACCTCGGATCCAATATCCTATAGGATCTCCTCGGAACGTTCGCGTGCTCGACGAGGAGGACTGCACGGATGACCCGACTGTGGAACGACCCCGCGGACTTCGCGGACGACATGACGGACGGCTTCGTCCGCGCCAACGGCCGCTGGGTGCGCCGCGTGCACGGCGGCGTCTCGCGCTCGACCCGCTCGCCCGAGGCCGAGGTGGCCGTCGTCATCGGCGGCGGATCCGGCCACTACCCCGCGTTCGGCGGACTCGTGGGACCTGGCCTCGCGCACGGCGCCGCGATGGGCAACCTGTTCGCCTCGCCCTCGTCGCACCAGGTGGAGTCGGTGATCCGCTCCAGCGAGCAGGGCCGCGGCGCGCTCCTCCTCTACGGCAACTACGCGGGCGACGTGCTGCACTTCGACGACGCGCAGGAGACCGTCCGCGCCGACGGGATCGACTGCCGCACCGTCGTGGTCACCGACGACATCTTCAGCGCCTCCCCCGACGAGCAGGCCAAGCGCCGCGGCATCGCCGGCGACCTCACCGTGTTCAAGGCCGCCGGGGCGGCGGCCGCCGCGGGCTACGACCTCGACGACGCGGAGCGCGTCGCCCGCCTCGCCAACGCACGCACCCGCTCGATGGGCGTCGCCTTCACGGGCTGCACGTTGCCGGGCGCCGACGAGCCGCTGTTCTCGGTGCCGGAGGGGCGCATGGCGATCGGGCTCGGGATCCACGGTGAGCCCGGCATCGACGAGACCGACATCCCGTCCGCCGCCGGCCTGGCCGAGCTGTTCGTGGAGCACCTGCTCGCGGACGCGGAGGTCCCGGACGGCGTGGAGGTGCGCGGCGCCCGCGTCGTGCCCGTGCTCAACGGCCTCGGCTCGGTGAAGACCGAGGAGCTGTTCGTCGTCTACACCCGCGTCGCGGACCTGCTGGAGGAGGCGGGCGTGGTGCTCGTGGATCCGCAGGTCGGCGAGTTCTGCACCAGCTTCGACATGGCCGGCGCCTCCCTCACCCTGTTCTGGCTCGACGAGGAGCTCGAGCGGCTGTGGACCGCCCCCGCAGACACCCCGGCGTTCCGCAGCGGCGCGTTCGACGGATCCGCGCTCGAGACCGTGGACGCGCGCGAGGCCGACGAGGCGGAGGACGCGATCCCGGAGGCGTCCGAGGCCTCGCGGCGGGCGGCGGGCCGGATCGCGGGGGCCCTCGACGCCGTGCGCGCCACCGTGGAGGAGCACGCCGACGAGCTCGGCCGGCTCGACGCGGTCGCGGGCGACGGCGACCACGGGATCGGCATGCTCCGCGGATCCCGCGCGGCCTCCGCCCGGGCGACCGCGGCCGTCGAGGCGGGCGCCGGCGCGCGCACCGTCCTCCGGATCGCGGGCGAGGCCTGGTCGGACAAGGGCGGCGGCACGTCCGGCGCGCTCTGGGGGCTGATCCTCCGGGCGGTCGGCGATGCGCTGGCCGACGACGGCGACGCCCCCGCGACCGCGGAGGCGGTGAGCGCCGGGATCGGCGCCGCACGCGACGCGGTCATGGGCCACGGCAAGGCGGCGGTCGGCGACAAGACCATGGTCGACGCGCTCGTGCCGTTCGCCGAGGTGCTCGCCGGCCGGCTCGGATCCGGTGCCGGGCTCGACGACGCCTGGGCCGCCGCGAGCACGGCGGCCCGGGAGGCGGCGGACGCGACGGCGGCCCTGAAGCCCGGCATCGGCCGCGCGCGGTCGCACGGCGATCGCTCGGTCGGGACCCCCGACCCCGGAGCGGTGTCGCTCGCGCTGATCGCCGCCGCGGTCGGCCGGAGCCTCGGCGAGGGCTGACCCGGGACCCGGCAGCCGCCGGCCCCCGCACGACGGGCACGACCAGCACGACACGCACCAGCAGGACCATCAGGAGGAGGAGCGCATGAGCAGGACATGGCGGATCGTCGTCGGCGCGGACGACGCGGGCTACGAGCACAAGGAGGCCATCAAGGCGGATCTCGAGGCGAGCGACCTCGTGGTGTCGGTCGTCGACGTGGGCGTCGACGCGGACGGCCACACCAACTACCCGACGGTCGCGACCACGGCCGCGGAGATGGTCGCGCGCGGCGAGGCCGACCGGGCCGTGCTCATCTGCGGCACGGGCCTCGGCATGGCCATCGCGGCGAACAAGGTGGCCGGCGTCCGCGCCGCCACCGCCCACGACGGCTTCTCGGTGGAGCGGAGCGTGCTCTCCAACGACGCGCAGGTGCTCTGCATGGGCCAGCGCGTCGTGGGGCTCGAGCTCGCGCGCCGGAACGTGCGCGAGTGGCTGACGTACGAGTTCGATGCGACGAGCGCGTCGAACGACAAGGTCGACGAGATCCGCGCGTACGAGGCGAAGTAGGGCCGTGCCCGCGCATCCGGCCCGGCGGCCGACGTTCGTCGGGGTGAGCCTGAAGATGCACCTCGGGCACGCGGAGACGGTCGCGTGGTGCCGGGCCGTCGCGGACGTCGCGCGGACGCACCCGGCGACCGCGGGCGGCGAGGCGGAGCTCGTGGTGCTGCCCTCGCACCTGTCGGTCCCGGCCGCGGTCGGGATCCTCGACGGTCTCGCCGCGGTGGGAGCGCAGGACCTCGCCGCCGAGGACTCCGGGGCCTTCACGGGCGAGGTGTCGGGCGGGCAGGTCGCCGAGGCGGGCTGCCGCTTCGTCGAGGTGGGGCACGCCGAGCGGCGGCGCCTGTTCGGCGAGACGGACGAGGTCGTGCGGCGGAAGGCCGATGCGGCGCTCCGGAACGGGCTCGTGCCGATCCTCTGCGTCGGCGAGGAGGAGCGCGGGGATGCGGATCGCGCGGCCTCCGCGTGCGTCCGGCAGCTCGACGACGCGCTCGCCCTGCCCCGGGAGCGCGGGCACGGCGGGCACGGGCACGGCGGG
>NZ_LQXA01000003.1 GCF_001618005.1 Clavibacter tessellarius | reverse complement strand
ACGAGCCGATCTGGGCGATCGGGGCCGAGGAGCCCGCGTCCGACGCGCACATCATGGCGGTGTGCCGCCGCCTGCGGGCGCGCGTCGACGAGCTCGACGCGCACCCCGGATCCGCCGTCATCTACGGCGGCAGCGCGGGGCCCGGGCTCCTCACGCGCATCGCGGAGGACGTCGACGGCCTGTTCCTCGGACGCCGCGCGCACGATCCCGCGGGCCTCGCGGCCGTGCTGGACGAGGTGCACGCACTGGCGTCCCGGCCGGACCACGACCCGGGTGACGGCAGACTGTCCTGGTGACCACCGGCCTCCCGCTCGACGCCTCCTCGATGCACGCGCGTCGCGGCCTCCGCGACCGCGTCTACGACCTCGTGCTCGACATGCTCCTCGGCTCCGAGATGGAGCCCGGCTCCCGCCTCGCCATCGACCAGATCGCCCGCGAGCTGCACGTCTCGCCGACTCCGGTCCGCGAGGCGCTCGTGCAGCTGGAGCGCACCGGGCTCGTGGCGCGCGAGGCGCACAAAGGCTACCGCGTGGCGCCGCCCATCGCGGGCGAGCAGCTGGAGGCGCTGTTCGACGCGCGCGTCGTGCTCGAGGGCGGGGCGACGGCGCTGGCGTCCGCGGATCCCGCGCGCCTCGTGCCCGCGCTCGAGGAGGCCCTCGCGGCGCACGAGGAGACGACCCGGCGGATCCGCGCATCCGGCGACGCCGCCGACATGCCGGTCGGCCTCATCCGCGAGTACTTCGTCGTGGACTGGGACTTCCACCACCGCATCTTCGAGGCCACCGGCAACCCCTTCCTCCTCGACATGTCCGACGCCATCTCCACGCGCGTGCACCGCATGCGCCAGAACCTCCGCACGGGCGTGCACGACGCGGACGACGCCGTGCACGAGCACCGGGCCATCATCGCCGCGGTCGCCGAGGGCCCCGAGGCCGCGGCCGCCGCGATGCGCGCGCACATCGAGCGGGTGCGCGAGCGGTCGCGACGGGACGCGGACGACGCACCCGCGAGCTGACGCCCGTGTCGCCCGGCAGGGCTCGCGCGGCAGGCGCGGCCGCACCGCCGGCCCCGGCGCCTAGATCGGCGCCGGCCCCAGCTCGTCCATCAGCTGCTTGATCGCCACGTACGCCCTGTTCCGGTACGCCACGAGCGCCTCGGTGCGCTCG
The DNA here is from genome assembly GCF_001618005.1 of Clavibacter tessellarius. Taxonomy (GTDB): domain Bacteria; phylum Actinomycetota; class Actinomycetes; order Actinomycetales; family Microbacteriaceae; genus Clavibacter; species Clavibacter tessellarius_A. The sequence goes on along the minus strand of NZ_LQXA01000003.1, from coordinate 101,870 downwards.
GCCGGCACGTCGAGGTAGCCGGATCCGGTCTTGGTGCCGTACTCGCCCGCGTCGACGTGCTCCTGCAGCGACGCCGGCGTCGCGAAGCGCTCGGGCCAGCGGGTCTGCAGCGAGGCGTAGCAGAACGCGTACACGTCCAGGCCGGCCATGTCCGCGATGGCGAACGGGCCGAAGACCGGGAGGCGGAAGCCGAAGGTGGTGCGGACGATCGTGTCGATGTCCTCGGGGGTCGCGATGCCCTCCTCCACGATCTGCGTCGCCTCGTGGAAGAGCGCGTACTGGAGGCGGTTGAGCACGAAGCCCGTGGAGTCCGTGACGCGCGCGGTCTCCTTGCCGGTGGACGCGACGAGCGCCTCGGCGGCCCGGATGGCGGACTCGTCGGTGCCCGCGTGCGGGATCAGCTCGACGCCCGGGATGAACGGCGCCGGGTTCGAGAAGTGCACGCCGAGGAACCGCTCCGGGTTCGTGACGGCCTCGGCGAGCGAGCCGATGAGGATGGTGGAGGTGTTGGACCCGATGATCGCGTCGGGCCGCGCGGCCGCCGAGATCCGCCGGAGCGTCGCGTGCTTGATCTCGAGCTTCTCCGGCACGGCCTCCTCGATGAGGTCGGCGTCGGCGACGGCCTCCTCGATGGACGCGGCGGGCGTCACGGCCGCCCGGATCCGCTCCACGGCGTCCGCCGGGAACAGGCCGTCCGCGACGAACCGCTCCGCCTCGGCGATGAGGCGCGCGTGGTTCGCGACCGCGATCTCCTCCGAGATGTCGGCGATGCGCACGCGGGCGCCCGCGAGCGCGAGCACCTGCGCGATGCCGCCGCCCATGTAGCCGGATCCGACAATGGCGATGTCCTTCGGCGTGCTCTGCGCGTCGCTCATGACGCCCCTTCCCCTCGTGCGCCCTGCGGGAGCAGGGTGCGGATGTAGTCGCGGTTCTCCGCGCAGACGCCGAGGCTGTCGCCGCCGTACTGCTCGGTGAGGATGATCCCGTCGAAGCCGAGCTCGACCGCGTCGCGGATGACCTGCCGGTAGTCGATGAGGCCGGCCCTCATGGTGGTGGGCACGCTCGTGGCCCAGCTGCCGTCGGCCGCCTCGTCGCGCATGTAGTTCTTCACGTGCCAGTAGTTCGCGTACGGCAGCGTCTTCGCGTACAGCTCGCGCCAGCTCTCGACCGGGCGGTGCAGGCGGATGAGGTTCGCGACGTCGGGGTTGAGGCCGACGTTGTCGAGGCCGATCTCCTGCACGAGCCGCACGGCGCTGTCGGCCGTGCCGAGGTGGGTGTCCTCGTACATCTCGAGCGCCATCCGGAGGCCCAGGTCGGCGGCGTGCCGGCCGAGCTCACGGAGGCGCGTGACGGCGGCGGCCCACACCTCCGGATCGTCGGGGTCCTTCGGGCCCTCGGCGGTCCAGAACCACAGCGCCTTCCGCTGCGCGTCGCTGAACGGCTGGTGCAGCCCGGTCGAGAAGACCTCCATGCCCATCTCGGCGATCGCGTCGATGGTGCGATGCGCGTAGGCGAGGTTGCGCTCCTCGTGTCCCGGCATGATCACGCTCTGCCGCTGCAGGTGCACGGACGGGATGCCGACGCCGTGGCCTCGGGCGACGGCGACGAGCTCGTCGCGGCGGGACGGGTCGAGGTCCGCGGGCCGGATGTGGCTGTCGGCGAGCTCGGCGAGGGTGAAGCCCTCGCGCGCGATGTCGGCGAACATGCGGTCCCAGACCGCGGTGTCGGCGTCGTGCAGGGCGACGCCGTCGCGGCCGACCGTCGCGAAGCCGTGCAGGCAGGTGGCGATGGGCCAGTCCGCCGCGGTGAACGCCGGCGCGGCCGGGGATCCCGGGGTGGTCACGGTCGTCGCGGTCGTCTCCGGCATGCTGCTCCATCGCGGTCGTCGGGTCCCGGATGCCCGGGATCCAGATCCTATAGGAAATAGCATTCGGGCGGCCAGGGCCGTCGCGACGACCGCGACCCCGTCAGCCGAGCAGCGGCCGCTGCGCCCTCTTCCGCTCCACGTACTCGGCGTGCGCCGCCTGCGTCGACGGCATCTCGGAGACGCCGGGCACGGGCACGTCCCACCAGCCCTCGCCGTCGGGGCCGTAGACGAGCGGGTCGCTCTCCACGTGGATCACGGTGGTGCCGTCGGACGCCTTCGCGCGGCGCACGGCATCGCCGAGGTCGCGGGCGGCGTCGGGACCGGGCGGGACCTCGATCACGTCGACGCCGTAGCTGCGCGCGTTCGCCGCGAGGTCGACGGGCAGCGGCTCGCGGCCCTCGAAGTTCCGCGTCGCCGGGTCGAGCTGGCGGTAGCGCGTGCCGAAGCGCTCGGTGCCGACCGTCTCGGAGAGGTGGCCGATGGACGCGTAGCCGTGGTTCTGGATCACGACCACGATGATCTTGATCCCCTCGGCCACCGCGGTCACGAGCTCGGTGTGCAGCATGAGGTACGAGCCGTCGCCGACCATGACGATCACGTCGCGGTCGTCGCCGTACGCCTCCGCGCCGCGCTTGACCCCGAGCCCGCCGGGGATCTCGTAGCCCATGCACGAGAACGCGTACTCGACGTGGTAGCCGAGCGCGTCGCGCACGCGCCAGAGCTTGTGGAGGTCGCCCGGCAGGGATCCGGCCGCCTGCACGACGACGTCGCGCGGGTCGCTCGCGGCCTGCACGGCGCCGACGATCTCGGGCTGGCCGGGCAGCGCGCCGCCCGTGGGCGCGAGCGCGCGGTCGACGAGCGCGTCCCACTCGCGCTTCTCGCGGGCGATGCGGTCGGCGTACGCGGCGTCGACGCGCGTGCCGGCGAGCGCGTCGGTCAGCGCCTCCAGGGTCTCCCGCGCGTCGGCGATCACGGGCAGCTGCGTGCCGTGCTTGTAGGCGTCGAAGGCGGCGACGTTGACGTTCACGAAGGTCACGTCCGGGCGCTGGAACGCCGTGCGGCTCGCGGTCGTGAAGTCGGAGTAGCGCGTGCCGATGCCGATGACCACGTCGGCCTCCGCGGCGAGGCGGTTCGCGGCGGTGGATCCGGTGGCGCCGATGCCGCCGAGGTACTGCGGGTGGTCCCACACGAGCGCGCCGCCGCCGGCCTGCGTGGTGCCGACCGGGATCCCGGTGGCCTCGGCGAAGCGGAGCAGCGCCTGCTCGGCCGCGGAGTAGATGACGCCGCCGCCCGCCACGATGAGCGGGGTGCGCGCGTCGCGGATCGCCTGCACGGCCCGGGCGAGCGGCCCGCGCTCCGGCAGGGGCCGGCGCAGGTGCCACTCGCGCGGCGCGAGGAACGCGAGCGGCACGTCGAGCGCCTCCGCCTGCACGTCCTCGGGCAGCGCGATGGTCACGGCGCCCGTCTCGGCCGGGTCGGTGAGCACGCGCATGGCCGCGAGCGCGATCGAGTACAGCTGCTCGGGCCGCTGCACCCGGTCGAAGAAGCGCGAGAGCGGACGGAACGCGTCGTTCACGCTGATCCCGGTGTCGTGCGGGTGCTCGAGCTGCTGCAGCACCGGATCCGCGACCCGGGTGGCGAAGGTGTCGCTCGGCAGGAGCAGCGCCGGCAGCCGGTTCGCCGTGGCGAGGGCGGCGCCCGTGAGCATGTTCGCGGCGCCGGGCCCGACCGAGGCGGCGCTCGCGTAGGTCGCGAGCCGCCGGTGCATGCGCGCGAAGCCGACCGACTGGTGCACCATCGCCTGCTCGTTGCGGGCCTGGTGGTACGGCATGAGGTCGGGATCCTGCGCGTTCGCCTGCATGAGCGCCTGGCCGATCCCGGCGACGTTGCCGTGGCCGAAGATCCCGAAGACGCCCGGGATGGTGCGCTCGCGGTGGTCGCCGTCGACCGTCCACTGGGCCGCGAGGAACGCGACGAGCGCCTGGCTGACGGTCATCCGGGTGGTGGGCTCGGTCATCGGGTCGGGGCTTCCTGGTCGTGTGCGGGCGTCGCGTCGTCGGCGAGGTACGGCAGGCGCGGGTCGATCTCCTGCCCGGCCCAGGTGCCGCGGATCCAGCCGTGCGCCGGGTGGTCGCTGATGAGCCAGGCGCGGTCGGCGCCCGGCCCCGCCATCACGTTGAGGTAGTAGAGGTCGTAGCCCGGCGCCGCCACCGCGGGCCCGTGGTAGCCGTAGGGCACGAGCGCGACGTCGCCCGTGCGCACGACCGCGTCGATGGCGATCTCGCCCGCGGGCGACGAGGACGTGTGGAACAGGCCGAACGGATCCGCGTCGGCCGGCGCCTCGAGGCCCTTCCCGACGGCGGTCTCGAAGTAGTAGATCTCCTCGAGCCGCGACTCCTCCCCCGGCCTCTCCTCGTCGTGCTTGTGCGCGGGATAGCTCGACCAGTTCTCGGCCGGGGTCACGACCTCGCAGACGATGAGGCGCTCGGCGTCGAGGGATCCGGGCGTGCCGGGGGTCCCGAAGTTGTGCACCTGGCGGCTCGACCGGCCGGCGCCGCGCAGCTCCACGGGCACCTCCTCGTGGGCGATCCGGCGGCTCGGCACGCGCCGGGTGGCGGGCGACTCGGCGACGGCCACCCGGCCGGATCCGGTGAGCACCGCGCTCGATGCGCACGAGAGGTAGAGCACGTCCGTCGGGCCGGCGAAGACCGAGGCGCGGCCCGCGAGGTCGGTGACGCGCTCCTCGCCGTCGCCCTCGCGGTGCCGCACGGCGAAGGATCCCGCGAGCGGCACGACCATGCGCTCGACGCCCGACGCGGGCAGCTCGAGCGCGTCGCCGTCGGCGAGCACCGCGACCCGGAGCCCGGTGTGCTCCCAGCCGGGCACCGATCCGTCGACCACGGTCTCCCAGCCGTCCCGGCCGAGGGTGCCGCGGGGGTGCAGCCACTCGTTCGTCGTCATGCTCGTCTCCGTCGTCGTCATGGGGTGCTGGCGGTGGTGCGGGTCAGGGTCAGGTCTGCGGGAACCCGAGGTCGACGCCGCCGTGCGACGGGTCGAGCCACCGGCTGGTGATGGCCTTCTGCTGGGTGAAGAACCGCACGCCCTCGGCCCCGTGCGCCTTGGTGTCGCCGAAGAGGCTGGAGCGCCAGCCGCCGAACGAGAACGTGGCGACGGGCACGGGGATGGGGACATTGATCCCGATCATGCCGACCTGGACCTCGTTCTGGAAGCGGCGCGCGGCCCCGCCGTCGTTCGTGAAGATCGCGGTGCCGTTGCCGAACGCGCCGGCGTTGATGAGCGCGACGCCCTCCTCGTACGAGCGCACGCGGACGACGCCGAGCACGGGCCCGAAGATCTCCTCCGTGTAGGCGCGCGAGCTGGTGGGCAGCTCGTCGATGAGGGTCGGGCCGAGCCAGAAGCCGTCGGCCTCGCCGTCGACCTCGATGCCGCGGCCGTCGACGACCACGCGCGCGCCGTCCTCCTCCGCGATGGCGATGTAGGAGGCGACCTTGTCGCGATGCGCCTCGGTGACGAGCGGGCCCATGTCGCAGCCGCGGCGGCCGTCGCCGACGCGGAGGCCGGTCATGCGCGTCGAGATCCGCTCGATGAGCGCATCCGCGACGGGCTCGACCGCGACGACCACGGAGATCGCCATGCAGCGCTCGCCCGCCGAGCCGAAGCCCGCGTTGACGGCCGAGTCGGCGACGAGGTCGAGGTCGGCGTCGGGCAGCACGAGCATGTGGTTCTTGGCGCCGCCGAGGGCCTGCACGCGCTTGCCGTGCTTCGTGCCCGTCTCGTAGACGTGCTGGGCGATGGGCGTGGATCCGACGAACGAGATCGCGCGCACGTCCGGGTGTGCGAGCAGACCGTCCACCGCCTCCTTGTCGCCGTTGAGCACCGTGAAGACGCCGTCGGGGAGGCCGGCCCGCTTCCACAGCTCGGCGATCCAGATGGCGGCGCTCGGGTCCTTCTCGCTCGGCTTCAGGATCACGGCGTTGCCGGCCGCGATCGCGATGGGGAAGAACCACATCGGCACCATCGCGGGGAAGTTGAACGGCGAGATGATCCCGACGACGCCGAGCGGCTGCTTCGTGGAGTACACGTCGACGCCGGTCGACACCTGCTCCGAGTACTCGCCCTTGAGGTGGTGCGCGAGGCCGGTCGCGAACTCCACGACCTCCTGCCCGCGGGTGATCTCGCCGAGCGCGTCGCTCACGACCTTGCCGTGCTCCGACGTGATGATCTCCGCGAGCTCCCCCTTCTCGGCCTCGAGCAGCTCGCGGAAGCGGAAGAGGATCGCCTGCCGCTTGGCGAGCGAGAGGTCGCGCCAGGCGGGGAACGCGGCGTGCGCGGACGCGACGGCGCGCGCGATCTCGTCCGCGTCCGCGAGCGCGACCTCCTTCGTGACGACGCCGCGCGCGGGGTCGTAGACGGGCGCGGTGCGGCCGGAGGTCGAGGGCGAGCGGGCGCCGTCGATCCAGTGCGGGACGACGGGGAGCGGGGCGGTGTCGGTCATGGTGTCCTCTGGCGGTCGGCGGGTCGAGTTCGGGATCGGGTCGGTCTTCGGGGTCAGGAGCGGGCGCGGCCGTGCACGAGGGCGGCGGCCTGGTCGACCGCGCGGGCGACGTCGCCGTCGGCCGGGTGGATCAGCGTGCGCCCGACGACGAGGCCGCGGACGCCGGGGAGGCCGAGCGCGTGATCCCAGCCGGCCCAGGTGTCCTCGCTCGCGCCCTGCGGATCGCCGCCGAGCAGGAGCGTGGGCAGGGTGGTGGCGGCCATGACGCGGGCCATGTCGTCGACGACCGGCAGCTTCATCCACGTGCGGGCGGACGACGAGCCGAGGCCCGAGGCGATGGCGATGGACGTGATGACGGCGTCGGCCGACAGGTCGTTGACGATCCGGCCGTCCTGCCACGCGCTCAGGAAGGGCTCGAGCATGATCGGCAGGCCGGCGCGCACGGCGGCGTCGACGGCCCGGGCGTTGGCCTCGAGGGTCGCCGCGGTGCCCGCGTCGCCGAGGTTGACGCGCACGAGGGTCTTGGCGAAGTCGAGTCCGTCGCGCACGATGCCGTCGACGTCGTAGGCCGTGAAGCGGTCGTCCATCTCGAAGACGGCGCCGCGCAGGCCGCCACGGTTCATGGATCCGACCACGACCTTGTCGTCGAGGAGGCCGAGGAGCGCGAGGTCGTCGACGATGTCCGGGGTGCCGAGCACGCCGTCGACGCCGTCGCGGGTGAGGGCGGTGGCGAGGCCTTCCAGCAGGGCGTAGCGGTCGGCGAGCGCCATCGGGTCGTCGCCGACGCCGAGGGCGCCGCGCGCGGGGTGGTCGGCGGCGACGATGAGCAGGCGGCCGTCGTCGCGGATCAGCGGGCGGCGGATCCGGCCGGCGAGCGCGCGGGCGACGGCGGCGGGATCCGTGGCGCGCACGTCGCGGAGGGCGGCGAACGCGCCGGGCAGGTCACCGGCCCGGACGAGCTCGGCGGGCGTCATCGTCGCATCGACGGCGGTCATCGGATCCCCTCCAGCACGGCCTCGACCTCGGCCGTCGTGGGCATGGCGGTGGAGCACTCGCGGCGGGACGCCACGATCGCGCCCGCGACGTTGGCGAAGCGCAGGATCCGCTCCAGGTCCCACCCGGCGAGCAGCCCGTGCACGAGCGCGCCGCCGAAGCCGTCACCCGCGCCGAGCCCGTTGACGACCTCCACCGGGTACGGCGGCACCTCCACGGTCTCGTCGCGCGTCTTGGCGAGCACGCCCTTCGGCCCCTGCTTCACGATGGCGAGCTCGACGCCGCGGTCGAGCAGCGCGTCGGCGGCCCGCAGCGGATCCGTCTCCCCCACGGCGATCTCGCACTCCTCGCGGTTGCCCACGGCGACGGTCACGTGCTCGAGCGCGCGGCCGACCTCGCGGGTCGCGTCCGCGGGCGACGACCAGAACATCGGCCGGTAGTCGAGGTCGAGCACCGTGAGCGGTCGGCGCGCGCGGGCCACCCAGGCGGCGTGGTGGGCGGAGCGGCTCGGCTCCTCGCTGAGCCCGGTGACGGTGGACCAGTAGACGCGCGCGTCCCGGATCGCCGCCAGGTCGAGGGTCTCCGCCTCGATGCAGAGGTCGGGGGCCTTCGGCCGGCGGTAGAAGTAGAGGGGGAAGTCGTCGGGCGGGAAGATCTCGCAGAAGGTGACGGGCGTGGGCAGGTCGTCGACCGGGGGCACGAAGGCGGCGGAGACGCCGAGCCGCTCGAGCTCGCGGGTGACGTAGCGGCCGAACGGGTCGTCGCCCACGCGGGAGACGAGGGCGGCGGATCTGCCGTGCCGGGCCGCCGCGACGGCCACGTTCGCGGCACTCCCGCCGAGGTACTTGCCGAATGTCGCGACGTCCTCCAGGCCCACGCCGTCCTGGAGCGGGTAGAGGTCGACGCCGACGCGGCCGATGGTGATCACGTCGTGGATCGGGGTCGGGGCGGGGGCCGTGTTCTCGGCAGTGGCTGCGTTATCGGCAGTGCTCATGGCGGCGCTGCTTCCTCTCCGGCGGTGGAGGGCGGTGGTCGGGTGCTGCGGTCCGTCCAACGTAGCGCATGTTCTGACATAGGCACATGGGTCCGCGCGCCTACGGTCGTCATCCCGCCGCCGCCCGCGACCCGGGTCATCGGCCGCGCGTCATCCCGACCCCGAAGCCGGCGCCGAGCGCGAGGCCCACGACGACCAGGAGCCCGGGCACGGGGATCGCGGAGGAGGCGAGGCCACCGAGGAACGAGCCGCACAGCGCGGGCACCAGCTGGCCGAGGCCGCGGGAGATGGCACCGCCAGGTCCGCGGAAGGCCTCATCGACGCCGGCGAGCACGACGAGCAGTGCGACGAGCAACAGGGGGACGAGGATGCCGACGGGGACGGCCTGCGTCAGCGGCGTCACGAGGGCGATCACGACCACGAAGGCGGCGTAGGCGGCCGTGGACGCCATGGTCACTGCGACATGGAACCGGAAGCGACGGTGAGCCGGAGCGTGCGCCGGGAGTTCGCGCAGCACGGGGCGGGAGCCGCCGTGGCGGGCGTCGAGGTCGCCGACGATGCCGTCGCCGCCACCGCTCGCGGGGAGGTCATCGCGGCGGTCGTCGGTCACGGTGCGACTGTAGCCGGGCCGGCCTGCGGCCCGGCCCTCAGCGCACGACTCTCAGCGCACGACACCGTGGAGCGGCAGGTGCATCACGTGCAGGCCGACGAGCCCGTGCTCCGCGTGGTCGAACGCCTGCGGGACCGTGCCGACGATGCGGAAGCCGAGCGACTCCCACAGGTGCACGGCGGCGCGGTTCGTCTCCACGACCGCGTTGAACTGGATGGCCAGGTAGCCCTCGGCGCGCGCCCACGCGATCACGTGCTCGCCGAGCGCGCGGCCGATCCCGCGGCCCGCGTGCGCCGGATCCACGAGGAAGGACCCCGTGGCGACGTGCGCCCCGCGGCCGGGCCGGTTCGGGCCGGCCTTGGCGGATCCGAGGATCGCGCCGTCGTCGTCGACCGCCACGAACGTGCGGCCCGGCGCCTCCGCCATCCAGTTCGGCCGTGCCTCCTCCCGCGACTGCCCGGCGGGGAGCGCGTAGGTGCGGCCGGCGTCGACGATCGCCCGGTAGAAGGGGTGGATCAGGGGCCAGTCGGCATCCGTGGCGGGGCGGATCTGCATGCGGTCGAGGGTATCCGGGGGCCGGCGCCCGACTCGGGACATGCGGACACGACGGCACTGGCGGGTGGATACGTCCCTCGTTCTGGGACCCCGGGTGACACAGAATCGGCAGTTCCTCGCCCGTAGAATTCACGGGAGCAGATAGAGGTTGGCATGGCGCGTCGGCGCGGATTCTTTGCGGAAATGCAGCATCAGGCGCGCCTCGCGGAGCAACGGCAACGCGCGGCCATGCGTCAACACGAAGCTCACGTGCGATCCCTGGAACGCGCACGCAAGGCGTCTGCACGAGCGCAGGCCGCCGCCGCTCGTGCGTCCGAAGCCGATCGCAAGCGCCTCGAGAAGGAAGCCTCTGCTGCCCATGTCGAATTCATGCAGGTGCGCGCCGAGCACATGAACGACGACCTCGCCGCCCGATACGCAGAGCTGGACGGGTTGCTCACCGCGACCCTGGATCGGGATGACCACGTCGACCTCGAGGAGTTGCGCGTCGTCGCGGAGCGTCCGCCCTTCCCACGCCCCGAACTGCGCGATCCCATCCCGTACCCCACGCCCATCCCCGACCCGCCTCTTCCCGTCCAGCATGAACCGGAGCCGCCGACCGGCCTCTTCGGGAAGAAGCGCAAGATCGAGGAGGCGCAAGCCGCGGTGGATGCGCAGTACGCCACCGATTACTACGCCTGGCAGGCCGCGACGGAGGCGCTTCCTCGCCTCCGCGCTGAGCAACACGCGCTGCACGCTGCGGCAGAGGAGGCTCGACAGCGCCAGCTGGCTGACGTCGAGAACGCTCACGCCCTCCTCATCGCCGAGAACGAAGCCGACGCAGCCGCACAGAACGCCGAGTTGGACGCGCTCATCTCCGGCCTCGCGTACGGGACGGTCGATGCCGTCGAGGAATATGTCGGCATCGTGCTCGCGAACTCCGTCTATCCGGAGTGGTTCGAGGTGTCGCACGGTGCGGACTTCGATCCCGCGACGGCCGAGCTCAATCTCCGCGTGACCATTCCGGGCCCTGACCTGGTCCCGGCCATCAAGGGATACCGGTACGTCAAGGCGTCCGACGAGATCTCTCCCTCACCGTCCACGCAGAAGGACACGAGGGACCGTTACGCCAAGGCCGTCCATGATGTCGCGTTGCGCAGCCTGCACGAGGTCTTCGAGGCCGACCGCCGCGGGCTCATCCGTGGCGTATCGCTGGAGCTGGGCACCGAGACCATCAACCCCGCCACGGGACGAGACATCTACGTCCGCTTCGTCGCTGTCGCGACGACACGAGAGCGATTCGCGGAACTCGACCTCTCGGCGGTGGTTCCCAGCGCCACGCTCGACTATCTGAATGCGGTCGTCTCGAAGAACCCCCTGGCCTTGATCGGCGTCGAGGCGGACGGCGTGCGACGGGCATGACGTCGGGAGGAATGACGTTCAACCCACCTCCCGGCTGGCCGCGCCCGCCTGCGACCTGGACGCCTCCTGCCGGATGGACGCCGGACCCCTCCTGGCCGCCTGCTCCTCGAGGGTGGGTCCTCTGGCTCGATGCCGATCCGGATGCTCATCAAGCGCCGGCCGGGACCGACGAGGGCACCCCGTCGCCGCCTGCGTCCACGGAGGCGTCCTCTGCGAATCCCGACGACGACCGCGACACACGCCTGCAGGCGCTGGAAGCGGAGAACGCGCGGTTGCGCGAGAGGCTCGCGGGCGGAGAATCCGAGGACCTCATCGACCTCGATGATGCACGTGTCCTGCAAGCCGTCGGCATCTACCGCTTCCATCACCCGCTCGAAACCGCGGCTGCGTACAAGGACAGGCTGACGGACGTCGAGTCGCGGATCGCGGATGTGGTGCGCGACGATCGGGCGATAGAGAAGTCCGAGATGTTCACGTTCAACAACTCGCTGGCGCAGGGACGGCGCATGACGACCGACCTGGCCCGTCTCATGCTCCGTGCCTACAACGCGGAAGCCGACAACGCGCTCAGGACCCTGCGTGCAGGAAACGCGCTGACGGCGACGCGCCGGCTCGAAGCATCGCGTGTCGCGATCGCGAAGCTCGGGAAGCTGATGGAGATGCGCATCAGCGACGCGTTCCATTCCCTCCGGGTGGAGGAGATCGAGCTGACCGCCGACTGGCTCATGAAGAAGCAGGTGGAGCGCGAGGAGGCGCGTGAAGAGCGGGCTCGCCTGAGGGAAGAGCAGCGCGTGCAGAAGGAGCTCGACGAGGAGCGCGCGCGGCTCGACAAGGAGCGCGCGCATCTGCTCACCGCGCTCGGTGTCCTCACGTCCCAGGGACAGACGGATGCGGACCTGCTCGCTCGCCTCGCGGCCGTCGAGGGCGCCATCGCGGACAACGACTTCCGAGCGGCGAACATCCGCGCGGGTTACGTCTACGTCATCTCCAACGAGGGCGCATTCGGACCGGGCGTGGTGAAGATCGGACTGACGCGCCGCCTGAAGCCCGCCGAGCGCATCAGCGAGCTCAGCGGCGCATCCGTGCCTTTCCGCTTCGACGTGCACACCCTCTTCTTCTCCGAGGATGCCGTCACGTTGGAGAACGAGCTGCACCGGCACTTCGCCGCCCGCGCCCTCAATCAGGCGAACTCACGCAAGGAGTTCTTCTTCGCGACGCCGAGCGAGGTGCGTGAGGTGCTGCTCAGCAAGGTGGGCAATCTGCTCGAATTCTCCGATGCCGCGGAGGCGATCGAGTTCAGGCAATCCGTCGCCTCGTGGCCGACAGCATCCCGTGGTCGGCACGCCGTCTCCTGATCTCGTGCCGGCGGCGTACGGCGGGTCGCACTGATCCCGGTTCAGGCGGGCGCGTCGTCCGCCAGCCGCTGGAACATCACGTGGTCCTGCCACTCCCCCGCGATGCGGAGGTAGCGCGGCGCGAGGCCGTACCGCGTGAAGCCCGTGCGCGCCAGCACCCGCTGCGATGCGGCATTGCGCACCAGCGTCTCGGCCTGCACGCGGTGGAGGTTGAGATCGTCGAAGGCGAGGGTGACCGCAGCCGCGACGGCGGAAGTCGTGAGCCCGCGGCCGGTGCGATCCGCCGCGAGCCAGTACCCCATCGCGCACGACTCCAAGGCGCCGCGGACGATGCCCGTCAGACTGACGCGACCGGCGACGGATCCGTCGTCGTCGAGGATCGCGAGCGGCACGCCCAACCCGAGCGCGTGCTGCGCGAGCGCCGCCTCGACGTCGGCGCGCTGGCCGGCGGGCGTGTCGTGGTCAGCGGGCCGGATCGGCTCCCACGGCGCGAGGTGGGCGCGGCTCCGCAGGCGCAGCTCGGACAGGGCGGGGGCGTCGTCGGGCGTCAGCAGTCGGATCCGGTCGGGCACGGCACCGAGGATGCCAGACCGCCGTGCCGCCCCGCGCACGACGACGGCCGCCCCACCCGCTGAGGGGTGGGACGGCCGTCGGGTCGTGCGTGGTCGCTAGACGCGCGCGAGGTCCGCGATGATGCGGTCCCCGGCGGCGGCCATGACCGTCGTCGCCTTGATCTCGGCGCGACCCAGGAGGTCGTCCATGCGACGGCGGCGGGCCTTCGTGATCAGCGTCACGACGGTGCCCTGCTTGCCCGCGCGGCCCGTGCGGCCGGCGCGGTGGAGGTAGCTCTTGTACTCATCCGGCGCGTCGGCCTGGATGACCAGCCCGATGTCGTCCACGTGGATGCCGCGGGCGGCCACGTCGGTCGCCACGAGCACGCGGACCTTGCCGCTCGTGAGGAGCTGCAGGTTGCGCGTGCGGCGCGCCTGGTTGAGGTCGCCGTGCAGCGACGTGGCCGGGATGCCGGCGTCCTCGAGCTGGTCGGCGAGCTGCTCGGCGAACGCGCGGGTGCGGGCGAAGATCAGCGTCTTGCCCTCGCCGCTGGAGAGCTGCTCGATGATCGCGGCCTTGTCGCGCTGCTCGATGAGGAGCACGCGGTGGTCGATGGTCGACGACGCCTGGTCCTCGCCCGCGACCTCGTGGACGCTCGGCGACGGCAGGAACTCGTTGACGAGCGTCGCGACGCCCTTGTCGAGCGTGGCGGAGAAGAGCAGGCGCTGGCCGTCCTTCTTCACCTGGCGGAGGATCCGCTGCACGGGCTCGAGGAAGCCGAGGTCGCACATGTGGTCGGCCTCGTCGAGGACGGTGACGACGATCTCGGAGAGGTCGAGGCGGCCCTGGTCGATGAGGTCCTCGAGGCGGCCGGGGGTCGCGATGAGGATGTCGACGCCGCGCTGCAGCGCACCGACCTGCTTGAACTGCGGCACGCCACCGAAGATCGTGGTGGTGAACAGGCCCACCGAGCGGGCGATGGGCTGCACCGTGCGGTCGATCTGCATGGCGAGCTCGCGCGTCGGGGCGAGGATCAGCGCGCGGGGCTTGCGGCCCATCTTGCGGTTCTTCGCGCCGTCGTTCTCGAGCAGGCGCTCCACGAGGGGCGCGCCGAACGCGATGGTCTTGCCGGATCCGGTGCGGCCGCGGCCGAGCACGTCGCGACCCGCGAGCACGTCGGGGATCGTGGCGGCCTGGATCGGGAACGGGCTGGACGCGCCCAGCTCCTCGAGCACGCGGACGATGTTCTGGCCGAGGCCGAGCGCGGCGAAGGTCACGCCGTCGACGTCCTTGGCCGTGGTGGCCTGCGCCTCGAGGCGCTCGAGCACGACGTCCTCGGACGGCGCGTGGCGCGGGGCGCCCTCCTTGCTCGGGTAGAAGTCGCTGTCGCGCTTGGGGCGCGCGTCGTCGTAGGACGGGCGCTCGCTGCGCTGGGGCCGGTCGCCGTAGGAGGGACGCTCGGAGCGCTGCGGGCGGTCGCCGTACGACGGGCGCTCGGATCGCTCGGGGCGGTCGCCGTAGGACGGACGCTCCGTGCGAGCCGGGCGGGAGTCGTTGTACGACGGACGCTCGGTGCGGGCCGCACGGTCGTTGTACGCGGGACGCTCCGTGCGAGCGTTCCGGTCGTTGTACGCGGGACGCTCCGTGCGAGCGTTCCGGTCGTTGTACGCGGGACGCTCCGTGCGGGCCGGACGGGAGTCGTTGTAGGACGGACGCTCGGTGCGAGCCGGGCGGTCGTTGTACGACGGACGCTCGCTGCGCTGGGCGCGGTCGCCGTAGGAGGGACGCTCGGCGCGGTCGTCGTACGCGGGACGCTCGGAACGAGCCGGACGATCGTTGTACGCGGGTCGCTCCGTGCGAGCGCTCCGGTCGTTGTACGCGGGTCGCTCCGTGCGAGCGCTCCGGTCGTCGTACGACGGACGCTCCGACCGCTGCGGCCGGTCGTTCCCGTAGGACGGGCGGTCGTTGCGCGGCGCGCGGTCGTTGTACGACGGACGCTGGGAGCGCTCGCCGCCGCGGGCGGGACGCTCGTTGCCGTACGACGGACGCTCGGAGCGCTGTCCGCGCTCGGCGCCGTACGAGGGACGCTCACTGCGCTGGCCGCGGTCGGCGCCGCCGCCGTACGAGGGACGCTCGCCGCGCTGCGGGCGGGCGTCGCCGCGCTCGGGGCGCTGGCCGGCGCGGTTGGGGCGGTCGCCGTACGCGGGACGCTCGCCGCGACCGGCGGGGCGCTCGGCGCGGGGCTCCCAGTTGGGGCGGTCGGCGCCGCGTGCGGGACGGGCGGCGCCGCCGCGCTGGGGGCGGTCGTCCTGGCCGGAGCGCTGGGCGCGCTCGTCGGCGTTCCAGCGCTGCTTCTTGGGCGCGGGATCGGAGTTGTAGCCGCGGTGGTTCGGGCTGCGGGATCCCGCCGGGGCGCGCTTGGCGCCGCGCGGGGAGTCGTTGTTGTAGGGCATGAGGGATTCCTCGTTCTGCTCGGATGCATGACAATGCGCATGTGCGAAGCAGCGCGCTACAGGATCAGGGTGCGCAGAGCTGCTCTCAACCCGGGCAGTCGTCGACCGGGGGCCGTGTCATCGCGTGACGTACCCCTCTGCGGAACGAGAGGGGGAAACCGGCCCACCTGACTGACAAATCCATCCGCCCGGATGGATGGTCCGGTAGCGGTGTCAAGAGCCGACTGGAGAACACTACCGGACGCCGGCCGCTGGCACCAGGGCAGCGCCCCGCCCGGGCGCGCCGTGCGGCGCCCCCGGGCGGGGTCGGGAGCCGGATCAGCTCGCCGTGCCGCCCTCGGTCGTCGCCGCGGATCCACCGACCGGCAGCCCGCGCTCGCCGCGCCTGCGCTCGCCCCGTGCCCGGATCCTGAGCCCCGCCCGCTCCACGAGCGAGTACAGCGACGGAAGCACGACGAGCGTCAGCACGGTCGACGACAGCAGGCCGCCGATCACGACGATCGCGAGCGGCTGCGAGATGAACCCGCCGTGCCCGGTGAGGCCGATCGCGAGCGGCAGCAGCGCGAAGATCGTCGCGAGCGCCGTCATGAGGATGGGCCGCAGCCTCCGCGACGCGCCCTGCAGGATCGCCTCCCGGAGCTCGAGCCCGCGCGTCCGGTACTGGTTCACGAGGTCGATGAGCACGATCGCGTTCGTCACCACGATGCCGACGAGCATCAGCAGGCCGATGATCGACGCGACGCCCAGCGGGATCCCCGTCACCACCTGCAGCAGCACCGCGCCGGTCGCCGCGAACGGCACCGAGACGAGCAGCACGAGCGGCTGGATGAGGCTCCGGAACGTCGCCACCATGATGATGTAGACGATCAGGATCGCCGCCAGCACCGCGAGCCCGAGCTGCCCGAACGCGTTCGACTGCTGCGACGCGACGCCGCCGAGCGACGCCTGCGCGCCGGCCGGCAGCTGCACGTCGGCGACGGCCCGCGACACCTCGGACGAGGCGAAGCCCACGTCGTCGCTGCCCGGCGTCGCGCTCACGGTGGCGCTGCGGAAGCCGCCCGTGGTCGTCACGGTCGCGGGCCCGTCGGTGACCTCGACGGTCGCGAGGTCGCTGAGCGGCACGAGGCCGCGCGCGGTGGGGATCCGGAAGTCGCGCAGCCCCTGCAGGCTCTGCGCGGCGTCCGGGTCCTGGATGTAGATGGACAGCGTCTTCTCTTCGATCACGACCTGCCCGACCGAGGCCGGCAGCCGGCTCGCGGTGACGATGCCGCCCACGGCCTGCTCGCTGAGCCCGGCCGCCGCGGCCTTGGCCCGGTCCACGTTCACGGCGATGAACGGCTGCGTCTCCGAGAGGTTGCTCGTGGCCTGCTCGATGGAGGGCAGGTCCTTCACGGCCGCGAGGATCGCGTCGGCGGACGCCTTGAGGTCGTCCGCGTCGTTCGCGGTGATCTGCACCGCGATGTCGCTCGACGAGAACCCGCCGGAGGCCGCCGCGAGCGACACGTCGCCCACGTCGGTGAGGCCGTCGACCGCGGAGCGCACGCGCTCGCGGATGGCGTCCTGGTCGGCGTCCGAGTCGGTCGTGAGCGCGAACGTGATCCCGCCGCCGCCGCTGAACGCCGCCGTCAGCGACGTGCTGTCCGAGCCGATCGAGGTCTGCACGGTGTCGACGCCCTCGACGCCGATGAGCGCCTGCTCCACCTTCGTGGCGGCGGTGTCCTGCGCCTCGAGGCTCGTGTCGCTCGGCAGCTCCTGCGAGACGGTCAGCGTGTTCTGCCCGCTGTCGCCGAGGAAGTTGGTCTTCATGCTCGGGATGAGCGCGACCGTGCCGCCGAGCACGAGGATCGCGAGCACCAGCGTGACCGCGGAGTGCTTGAGCGTCCAGGCGAGGATCGGCAGGTAGCCGCGCTGGAGGCGCGTGGGCGCGCCCATCCCCTCGCCCTCGTCGTGCGCGGCGTGGGATCCGCGGGCCGGCCGGTCGGCGAGCTCGCGGTCGTCGACGGGGCCGGCGATCGCGGCGTGGGCTCCCGTGCGGGCGGCGCCCTCCACGGCGGAGGTCGATGCGGATGCGGCGGCGGCCGCCTTGCGGCGCGCCCGGCGCGACTCCCCCTCCGGCCGCAGGAACCAGTACGCGAGCACCGGCACGATGGTCAGCGCGACGAACAGCGACGCGGCGAGCGCGATCGTCACCGTGAGTGCGAAGGGCCGGAACAGCTCGCCCGTGATGTCGCCCACGAGCGCGATCGGCAGGAACACCGCGACGGTCGTGGCGGTCGACGCCGTGACCGCGCCCGCGACCTCCTTCACGGCGGCGCGGATCGCCTCGAGCCGGTCGGGCGTGAAGGAGAGGTGCCGCTTGATGTTCTCGATCACCACGATCGAGTCGTCCACGACGCGCCCGACCGCGATGGTCAGCGCGCCGAGCGTGATGATGTTGAGCGTGTAGCCCGAGGCGAGCATGCCGATGAAGGTGATGAGCACCGACGCCGGGATGGAGATCGCGGTGACGATGGTCGACCGGATCGACAGCAGGAACACGAGGATCACCAGCACGGCGAACACGAGGCCGAGCAGGCCCTCCGTGGTGAGGCTCGAGATCGACTGCTCGATGAAGGGCGCCTGGTCGAACACGACCGTGAACTCCGTGCCGTTCCCCAGGTCCTGTGACAGCTGCGGCAGGAGCTCCGTGACGAGGTGCGACACGTCGACCGTGTTGCCCGCCGGCGTCTTCGTGACGGCGATGGTGAGCGACGGCTGGCCGTCGACGCGCGAGATGCCGGTGGTCGGATCCTGGCCGAGCTCCACCTTGGCGACGTCGCCGATCGTGAGCGCGCGGCCGCCCGTCGCACCCAGCAGCGGCAGCGCGGCGAGGTCCTGGGTGGATCCGAGGCGCGTGCCCGACTGCACGGACAGCGTGGTGCCGTCCTCCGTCACCGAGCCCGCGGGCAGGAGCTTCCCGTTGGCGTCGAGCGCGTCGCGGATGGCCTGGTTCGAGAGGCCCTCGGCCTGCACCTTCGCGGGATCCGGCGTGATGACCACGCGCTGCCCGACCGTGCCGAGGAGGCTCGCGTCGCGCACGCCGTCGAGCTTGCGGATGTCCGACAGGGTCGAGCGCTCGAGCGCGGCCGTGAGGTCCTGCGGGCTGAGGTCGCTCGTCACCGCGATCTGGATGACCGGCAGGTCGTCGATGCTGCCCGCGATGACCACGGGGTCGATCCCGTCGGGCAGCGTGGTGCGGATCCGGTTGATGGCCTGGTCGATCTTCTGCTCGGCCGTCGCCAGGTCGGTGCCGTACGTGAACGAGGCCGAGATGACGGACGAGTCGGTGCGCGAGGTCGCGGTGGAGGACTCGAGGCCCGGCACCGCCTGGATCGCGCGCTCGATGGGCGTCGACACGTCGGTGTCCACGACCGCGGGCGATGCGCCCGGATACGCCGTGACCACCGCGAGCTGCGGGAACGACACCGACGGGATGAGCTCCTGCTTGAGCGTCGTCAGCGCGATGCCGCCGAAGACCCCGATGACGATCGTGACGAGCGCGATCAGCGCCCGGTTGCGGAGGCTGAAGACGGAGAGGAGATGCAGGGGGTGCTCCTTGTGCGATGCGGGCCGCGGGGGCGGCGGTCGCTCGGACCGCTGATCGCCCGCACCGGGAACCCGCCCCGTCGTGAGGAGTATCGCATCCGCGACCGGGAGATCCCCCGTTCGCGACGGGTTTTCGAACGGGAGGCGCCGCGCTCGGCCGATGCCCGGCCGCACGGAGCATGCTGGGGGGATGGCACACCGGGCATCGACGACCAGGGACGCGGTCCCCGAGCCCAAGACCTGCGCCTCGTGCGGTCGCACCATCGAGTGGCGCAGGAAGTGGGAGCGCGACTGGGACCAGGTGCGCTTCTGCAGCGACGCGTGCCGGCGCCGCGGGGTCTCCGACGTCGACGCCGCGCTCGAGCGGCGGATCCTCGACCTCCTCGCGCACCGCGCCGGCGGCGCCACCATCTGCCCCTCCGAGGCGGCCCGGGCCGAGTCGCCCGACGACTGGCGCGACCTGATGGAACCCGCCCGCCGCGCCGCCCGGCGGCTCGTGGACGCGGGCGAGGTCGAGATCACCCAGAAGGGCTCGGTCGTCGATCCCTCCACCGCCCGTGGGCCCATCCGCATCCGCCGTCGGCGCTGACCAGGCACACTAGGGGGATGCATCGACCGACCCTCACCGTCTTGGCCGCCGTCGCGAGCGCGGCGCTCCTGTCCGGATGCGGGGCCAGCGCGCAGTTCACGGCGCCCACGACCGAGATCTACGCGACCACGGCGGACGCCCAGACCGCCATCGGCACGGCGCTGCCGACGTGGATCCCGGCCGACGGCACCCTCATCCGCACCAAGTCCGAGGCGAAGGCCGGCAGCATCGTCGCCGTCCAGACGGGGCAGGCCGCGCCCGCACCCGGCGGCTGCACCGACCTGCAGATGTCGACCATCGAGGACACCTGGTGGCCGCCGAAGATCGACCCGGCCACCGTCACCTGCGCCGGCGGCTGGAACGTCTTCGGCGCGAACGGCCACCTGTACGGGTGGAGCACCACGGTCCTCCCCTAGGCCGCCGCACCATGTCCGCCCCGGCCGCACGCCCGTCACGACCCCGTGACCGCCTGCTGCTCACCGGCGCCGTGCTCTGCTTCGTCATCCTCGCGGCGGCGGCTCCGACGGCGCTCGCCGCCCTCTTCGAGAGCGCGGTCCTCGTCGACCGGCTCCCGCAGCCGGACCTCGGCACGCCGACGTCGCCGGAATACGAGGCCCTCGTCCGCCGCGCCGTCCTCGCCGGCGCGGTCGCCGCGCTCGCGCTGACCGGCGGGATCGTCTGCCTCCTCCGCCGCTACGCGGTGCCGGCTGCGCGCCGCTGACGCCCGGCGGCGAGCGCCCGCAGGACCAGGATCACGGCCACCCCGACGGCCGCGCCCACGAGCGTGTCGACCACCCGGTCCGTCACGAGCGGCAGCACGGGCAGCGTCCGGCCGAGGCCGCCCATCACGAGCGCGAGCGGGGTGATGAAGACGAGCGCCAGCCCGTAGTGCCGCCCCACCGCGAGCTCGGCCGCGAACTGGCAGGCCACGGCCACCGCGATCACGGCGGGCGCCGGCAGGTGCAGCGCGAGGATGCCCGAGGCCACCACCGCGCCGGCCAGCGTCCCGAGCACCCGGTGCGCCACGCGCGTGAACGACAGCGGCCCGCGGACGACCGGCAGCACGGCCACCAGGGTCACGACCGCCCAGTAGTGGTGGCCCAGCCCGAGCGCCACGGCGATCCCGCCCGCCACCAGCGCGCCGAGGACGTTGGCGGCCACCGCGGTCCACGCGGCGGGATCGCGGTGCACGGCGGCGTCGCGCACGGGTATCCGCGGCAGTGCCCGGAAGCGGTGGGCGTGCGCCTCGGGCGCCCAGCGGCGGAGCAGCCAGCCCGACATGCAGACGCCGGCGGAGAACGCGATCGCGGCCACGGCTGTCACGAGCGCGTCGCGCGCCTGCGCCGGATCCACCGGCACGGCCGCGCACACCACCAGCCCGAAGACGGGGAACAGCGGATGCGGCGGCACCAGGCTCATCGCCGTCGAGACGAGCGACGCCCCGCCGAGCACGACGACGAGGCCCGCCGCCTCGAGCGCGAGGGGCGCGTCGGCGAGCGACAGGACGACGCCCGTGGCGATGGCGACGAGCATCATCGCGGCCCCGGCGCCCACGCTCGCGAGCCGCAACCGGTACCGCTCGTTCCGGCCGTACAACCCGGTGAAGGCGCCGAAGGACGCGTAGAGCGCGAGATCGAGCCGGCCGATCGCGAGGAGCACCAGGAGCGGCACGAGGAGGCCGACGCTCGCGCGCATCGCCGCCTCGAGGTCGAGCGTGCGGGTGGACGACGGCCGTGGGGCGGGCGATGCGGGCACGCGGCCATCCGATCTCCCCGGGAGAGGAAACGGGGCAGTCCACGGTACGCCCCTCGCGCGCGCGTCCCCGACGCGCGCCGCCCGCGCGCCCCGGTCCGGACGCGACGACGCGCCCCCGGTCTCCCGGGGGCGCGTGGTCGATCGGCCCGTCGTGCGGGCGGGGCGGCTAGGAGCGCGCGGCCCGCAGCACCGTGAAGGAGCGGTCGCGCACGAGGATGCTGGTCGCGTCCTCGTCCGTGTTCTGCTCCGAGTCGGACGATATGGCGAGGTGCCACGAGACGCCGAGCCCGGAGGGCAGCTGGAACTCGACCGGGCCCTCGGCCGCGTTGAACGCGACGAAGAACGCGTCGCTGTCACGGCCCTTCATGATCACGCCGATGCTGAACGCGTTCGGGTCCGTCCAGTCCTCCGGGTTCAGGGTCTGCCCGTCGGCGCGGATGAAGCGCACAGCCTCCTCGGCGCCCTCGACGTCGTCGCCGCGGAACCAGATGGGGCGCAGCGCCCGGTTGCCGCGGCGCAGGCGGATGAGCTTCCGCGTGAAGTCCTGCAGCTCGCGGTCCGCGTTCTCCCAGTCGAACCAGGAGATCTCGTTGTCCTGGCAGTAGGCGTTGTTGTTGCCGCCCTGCGTGCGCGCGATCTCGTCGCCGCCGAGCACCATCGGGATGCCCGAGGAGAGCAGCAGCGTGCCGAGCATGTTGCGGCGCTGGCGGTCCCGGATCGCGTTCACCTCGGCATCGTCGGTCGGGCCCTCCACGCCGGCGTTGGAGGAGCGGTTGTCGCTCTCGCCGTCGTTGTTGTCCTCGCCGTTGGCCTCGTTGTGCTTCGCGTCGTACGACGTGAGGTCGGCGAGCGTGAAGCCGTCGTGCGCCGTGATGAAGTTCACGCTGCACAGCGGCGAGCGGCGGCCGGACTCGTACACGTCGGGGCTGCCGGTGATCCGCTGGGCCAGCGCGCCGAGCACGTTCTGCCCGCTGTGCCAGAAGTCGCGCACGTCGTCGCGGAACTTCCCGTTCCACTCCGACCAGTCCGCGGGGAAGCCGCCGACCTGGTAGCCCGCGGTGTCCCACGGCTCCGCGATCATCTTCACGGGCGCGAGCACCGGGTCCTGGTGGATCAGGGTGAGGAACGCGCTGTGCAGCTCCGCGTCGCCGTCCTGGCGCGTGAGCGTCGTGGCGAGATCGAAGCGGAAGCCGTCGACGTGCATCTCCTCGACCCAGTAGCGGAGCGAGTCCATGATCAGCGCGAGCGCCGCCGGGTGCCCGACGTTGAGGCTGTTGCCCGTGCCGGTGGTGTCGAAGTACGACGCCTCGTCGCCCTCCATGAGCCGGTAGTAGGAGGCGTTGTCGATGCCCTTGAGCGACAGCGACGGGCCCATGTGGTTGCCCTCGGCGGTGTGGTTGTAGACCACGTCGAGGATGACCTCGAGGCCCGCGGCGTGCAGGGCCTTGACCATCTCCTTGAACTCGACGACCTGCTGCCCGCCGTCGCCCGCGGAGCTGTAGTCGGAGTAGGGCGCGAGGAAGCCGATGGAGTTGTAGCCCCAGTAGTTGCGGAGTCCCTTCTCCTCCAGGTGCGAGTCCTGCATGAAGTGGTGCACCGGCAGGAGCTCGACGCTCGTGATGCCGAGGTCGGTGAGGTACTCGATGGCCGACGGGTGCGCGAGGCCCGCGTACGTGCCGCGGATCTCCTCGGGCACCGACTCCATCCGCTCGGTGAAGCCCTTGACGTGGACCTCGTAGACGACGGTCTCGTCCGACGCCGTGCGCGGGGCCTCGTCGTCCTCCCAGTCGAAGCGGCGGTCCGCCACGACGGAGCGGGGCATGGAGGCGGCGGAGTCGGCCTCGTTCATGACGGACGGATCGTCGAAGGTGTGCGCGAAGACGTCCTCGCCCCAGGTGGGGTGCCCCTCGATCGCGATGGCGTACGGGTCGAGCAGGAGCTTCGCGGGGTTGTGGCGGAGGCCGCGGGACGGGTCCCACTCGCCGTGCACGCGGAGGCCGTAGCGGGTGCCGATGCCGGCGCCCTCGACGAGGCCGTGGAAGACGTGGCCGGTGCGCTCGGAGAGGCGCGTGCGGGTCTCGGTGCCGGACTCGTCGAACACGCAGACCTCGACGGCCTCCGCGGTCTCGGAGTACACGGCGACGTTGAGGCCGCTGGGCAGTCCGCCGTCGCGGGCCACGACGGTGGCGCCGAGCGGGTACGGACGGCTGATGTAGGAGCGGCTGATGGGAGGCAGGTCGATGGTCACGGCTTCAGTATGCTCGTGCCCGCCCAACCCGTTCGTGCACGAAGGGGATTACCCAGACAGCGGTCCGAGACCGGCGCTCGGCGGCTACGGCGGACCGCTGCCCGGGCATCCACTACCGCCCCTGGAGGGAGGAGAAGGCGCACTGCGCCTCGGCGCCCCACGTGGCGAGGAGCACGCCGCGGCCTGCGGAGGGACGCGCGACGACGGAGCGCTGCTCGCCGGCCGCCGTGATCACCGGGGATCCGGCCGCGCCCTTCCCGAGCGCGCACGGCAGGGACGTCTGGCCGCCCGTGTCGTGCTGGGGACGGCCGGCGCACGCCTCGAGCGCGGCCGTGGCGGATCCGGCGGCCGGGTACCCGAGGATCGCGAGGCGCGGCGCCTCCCCGGTCGCCGGCACGAGGGGCGTCCCGAACACGGGCTCGGCCGCGCCGACCTGGGCCGCGAGCACCTCGCCCGCGGGCCCGCTGACGCGCGCGAAGCCGGCGTCGTCGGAGGCGCGGCCCGTCGTGGTCCACGAGGAGGAGACGGCCGCGACGCGCACCGGCCAGATGCCGTGGGGCGCCGTGGCGCCCTGGGCTCCGGGGATGAAGGTGGCCAGCGTGGTCGCGGCACCGGTGCGCCGGTCGACGAGGCAGTGGGCGGCGGTCGCGATCGCGTCGCCCTCCGGGGTGTCGACCACGCTCGCGGTGCAGGCGTGGTTCCGCCCGCCCGACACGTAGAAGAGGACGCCGACGAACGGCTGGTCGGGGTGCGGGACCGGGGTGGAGGCCGCGGCGTTCCCGTCCTCCGACGTGGACAGGGCGGAGGCCGAGGCCGAGGCGGACCCGGCGGCGGTCGGCGAATCGGCCGCGAGGGCGGCGGCACGGGCGGCGGGCGTCCAGTGCGTGGCGGCAGCGGCCTGATCGACGGATGCGGGGACGACGACGGACCCGTCGGCGACGGGCGCGGCGGACGCCGACGACGGCACGGCGAGACCGGCGGCGGCGAGCCCGCCGGCGAGCGCCAGCGCGGCGAACGCGTGACGGGGTCGGCCGGCGGCCGCCGACGGGGTCGAGACGGGGGTGGATCGCGGACGGATGCGCATGAGTTGTTCCTCCAGGATCGGTCGGCTGGCGACCCTCCGCCGGGGCCCGTCGAGACGGGACATCGGGACGAACGCCGCTCGCGGGAGGTCGCACGGATGCCGGAACGCTACCGCGGGCCGCACCCGCGCCATCGGCCGCCTCCCCAGGGCGGTCGGCTCCTCATACGAGGATCGAGCGGTCCTCCACGTCGCGCCCGAGCCCTGCGACGGGGGCGAGGCCGCGCCACGCCTCGTCGAGGATGTCGAGCGCGCGGTCGGTGGCGGCGGGCGGGGACGTGATGGGGATCCGGAGGAACCGCTCGAACGCGCCGTCGTGCCCGAACCGGCTCCCGCCCGTGATCGACAGGCCGCGCGCCCGGGCGGCGAGCGCCAGCTCCGTGCTCACGGGCGCTCCGATCCCGACCCACACCGCCAATCCGCCGTCGACGTGCGGCACCTCCCAGCCGGGGAAGCGCCGCGCGAGCTCGGCCTCGACGTGGTCCCGCGTCTCGCGGAGGCGCGCGCGGCGCTCGGCGAGGATCCCGTCCATGCCGCCCAGCACCTCCGCCACCACGAGCTGCTCGAGCACGGGCGTGCCGAGGTCGCGGGCCGAGCGCGCGCGGGCCAGCTCCCGGAGGAGCGGCCGGCCGGCGCGGATCCAGCCCACGCGCAGCCCACCCCACACCGTCTTGCCCACCGACCCCACGAGCACGACGGCGCCCGGCGACCCGTGGACGGCCAGCGGCGGATGCGCCTCCGCCCGGTCGATGTCGAGCTCGGCCGTGGTCTCGTCCGCCACGACCGTCACGCCGTGCGCCTCGGCGAGCGCCACGACCCGCGCGCGCTGGCCCTCCGGCATCGTGCGGCCCGTCGGGTTGTGGAAGTCGGGCATGAGGTAGGCGAGCGCGGGACGGGTGCGGCGGATCGTCTGCTCGAGCACGTCCTCATCCCAACCGTGGGCGCCGACGCCCGCTCCGACGAGGCGCGCGCCCGCGTCGCGCAGGGCCTGGATCGCGTGCGGGTAGCTCGGCTGCTCGACGAGCGCCCGGTCGCCGCGGTGCAGCAGCACCGACGCCAGGAGCCCGATCGCGTGCTGCGCGCCGACGGTGACGAGCACGTCGTCGGCCTCGGTCGGCAGGCCGCGGGCTCGGTAGCGGGCGGCGATCGCCTCGCGCAGCTCGGGCAGCCCATCCACGTCGTAGCCGTGCCCGTCGAGGTGCGCGGGGAGCCGGGCCGCCGCGCGCATGGCGGCCTCGGCGAGACCGGGCGCGGCGGGCACGGCTGCGCGGCTCATGTCGGCGACCTCGCGCCCCTCCCCCCGGGCGTCGGGCGCGCGTCGCGGGATCCGCGTCACGCTGCCGGAGCCGCGCCGGCTCGCCAGGTGGCCGGTCCCGCGGAGCGCCGCGTAGGCCGCCGCGACGGTCGTGCGGCTGAGCCCGAGCGACGCGGCGAGCTCGCGCTCCGCGGGCAGGCGCGCCCCCACGGGCACGCGGCCGTCGAGCACGAGGCGGCGGATCCCGTCGGCGAGCGCCTGGTAGGCCGGGCTGCCGGGCCGGGTCCACTCCCCCAGCAGCGCGGTGAGGGCGGTCGGGCCGAGCACGGCGGAGGGCGCGGATCCAGAGCGGGTCATGAGGCCACAGCCTGGCGATTGGCACCTTGTCCCGCAACCGGCGACGCGATTGGATCTCCCTCATGCTCCGTCGCTCAGTCCAGTTCGCCGTCGGCATCTTCCTCTACGGCTTCGCCATCGGCATGATGCTCCAGGCCGCCGTCGGCGTCTCGCCGTGGGACGTCCTCAGCCAGGGCGTGACGCTGCGCACGGGCCTCCCCTTCGGGCTGGTCACGAACATCATCGGCGCGCTCGTGCTCCTGCTCTGGATCCCCATCCGCCAGCGCCCGGGCTGGGGCACCGTCCTCAACGTCCTCTTCGTCGGCTACAGCGCGCAGTTCGCGCTCGCGGTGGTG
Source organism: Clavibacter tessellarius (assembly GCF_001618005.1). Classification (GTDB taxonomy): domain Bacteria; phylum Actinomycetota; class Actinomycetes; order Actinomycetales; family Microbacteriaceae; genus Clavibacter; species Clavibacter tessellarius_A. Next base: position 75,369 of record NZ_LQXA01000003.1, on the reverse strand, counting down.
CCGGCCGTCGACAGCCTCGGGTTCCGCATCCCCCTCTTCGCCGCGGGACTCGTCCTGCTCGGCATCGCGACCGGCCTCTACATCGGCGCGCACTTCGGGCCGGGCCCGCGCGACGGGCTGATGACGGGGATCCACCGCCGCACGGGCTGGCCGGTGTGGCGCGTGCGCGTCGGCATCGAGCTCGTCGTGCTCCTGATCGGCTGGGCGCTCGGCGGCGACGTGGGCCTCGGCACGCTCGCGTTCGCGCTCCTGATCGGCCCGATCGTCCAGCGCACGCTCCCCCTGTTCGACCTCCCCGTCCCCGTCCGCGAGCGGCGTCGGCGACGCGGCGACGCCGCCCCCGCCGACCCGGCTGGCACCCTCTCGACGGGACCCGTCACGACGGCCGGCTAGTCCGCACGGCGACGCGGATCCAGCGGCCTCACGGCCCGCTCCCCGCTCCGTCGCGTCCCGGGCGCGTCGCCATGTATCGTGGCCGCTCGTGACTCCGGACCCCCAGGCTCCCGAGAGCAGTCCCGCCAAACGTCTGCTCATCGGCGAGAAGCTCGCCAGCGACAAGCTCGAGGGCCAGCTGCTCCCCAAGCACCTGGCGCTCCCCATCTTCGCGAGCGACCCGCTCAGCTCGGTGGCCTACGCGCCGCAGGAGCTGCTCCTCATCCTCACGCTGGGCGGCCTCGCGTTCCTCAGCTTCGCGCCCTGGGTGGCGGCCTGCGTCGTGATCCTGCTGGTCGTCGTGGTGCTCAGCTACCGCCAGCTCATCAAGGCCTACCCGTCCGGCGGCGGCGACTACGAGGTCGCGCACAAGAACCTCGGCGAGAAGGCCGGCCTCGTCGTCGCGTCGGCGCTCCTCGTGGACTACATCCTCACGGTGGCGGTGTCGGTGGCCTCCGGGGTCGACAACATCATCAGCGCGGTCCCCGAGATCGCGCCGTTCCGCGTCGAGATCGCGGTCTTCTTCGTCGCGCTCCTCGCGGCCGTGAACCTCCGCGGCGTGCGCGAGTCGAGCAAGGCCTTCGCCGTGCCGACGTACCTCTTCATCGGCAGCGTCGGCGTCATGATCGTGGTGGGCCTCGTCCGCACCGCGCTCGGCGACCCGCCCGTCGCCGAGTCCGCGGCCTACACGGTCGACACCCCGACCCTGTCGCAGGTCGCGTTCATCCTCCTGCTGCTGCGCGCGTTCTCGAGCGGATGCTCGGCGCTCACCGGCGTCGAGGCCATCTCCAACGGCGTTCCCGCGTTCCGCACCCCCAAGGTGAAGAACGCGCAGGCCACCCTCGTGATCATGGGCGGCACGGCCATCGTCCTGTTCGTGGGCCTCACCACCCTCGCCCTCATCGCCCGCGTGCACTACGGCGAGCACCCGTGCGACCTCCAGGGCTGGGCCGAGTGCGCCACCGAGCCGCAGAAGAGCCTCATGGCGCAGGTCGCGGCGGCCACGTTCGGCGGCGGCAGCGTGATGTTCTACCTGCTGCAGGCCACGACCGCGGCGGTGCTCCTCCTCGCGGCCAACACCGCGTTCAACGGCTTCCCGCTGCTCGGCTCCGTGCTCGCGAAGGACGCGTACGCGCCCAAGTCGCTCCTCACGCGCGGCGACCGCCTCGTCTACAGCAACGGCATGCTGCTGCTGGCGCTCGGCGCGACGCTCATCCTCGTCGTCTACCAGGCGAACCTCACGCAGCTCATCCAGCTCTACATCATCGGCGTCTTCGTCTCGTTCACCCTCGGGCAGACGGGCATGGTCGTGCACTGGACCCGCATGCTCCGCGAGGGCTGCGCGAACCGCGGCGAGGTGATCCGCGGCCTCGCCATCAACGCGTTCGGCGCGCTGCTCACCGCGCTCGTGCTCATCGTCGTCACGATCACCAAGTTCACGCACGGCGCCTGGCTCGTCTTCGCGATCATGCCGGTGCTGTTCCTCCTCATGCTCGGCGTCAACCGCTACTACCGCGACGTCGAGAAGGAGATCGAGGTCGACCCCGTCACGGTCTTCGGCTCCACGGGCGACCACGCGGTGGTGCTGGTCGGGCGGATGCAGAAGCCGGTGCTCAAGGCCCTCGACTACGCCATCGCCGCGAACCACGACAGCATCGAGGCGGTGCACGTGTCCGTCGACGACGAGGCGACGACGCTCCTCGAGCGGCAGTGGGTCGAGATGGAGATCGAGATGCCGCTGCGCATCGTCGCCTCGCCGTACCGGGACATCAGCTTCCCGCTCATCAAGTACCTGAAGTCGCGTCGCGCGGATCACGGCAGCGAGATCATCACGGTCTACACGCCCGTCTACATCGTCGGCCACTGGTGGGAGACGCTGCTGCACAACCACAAGGCCCGGCGGATCCGCCAGAAGCTGCTCCTCGTGCACGGCGTGACGCTCGCCCTCGTGCCGTGGCTGCTCGACTCGTCCGAGATCATCTACGGCCGCCGCTCTCGGCCCGTCCCCGGACAGGATCGTCGCGGGGAGCCCGTGCGCCCGGTCAGCCGCCGGCCCGGGCCGCCGCCGCCCACGCCCGTGAAGCACACGAGCGGTCGCGAGACGCCGTAGCGCAACGCAGGCGCATGCTCGCGCGTGCAAATCATTAGGGCGCTAGCTTTCTGGGGCAAGCCCCTATGCACTTCCCCCTCTCCCGGAGTTCTGTGGCAGACAGCAGGGCCCGAGCCCTGCGGCAGCTCGAACCCCACGAGAACCGAGAGGGAACCACATGTCGAACGACCTCCGACCGGCGTCGCCCGTGAGCGGTGGATCCGCCGCCGACGACGCATACCCGGCCGTCGCCCCCGCGTCCACCCTGGGCACGACCGGGACCACCGGCACGACCGCCAGCAGCAGCACCAGCAGCACCGCGGACACCGCGAAGGAGCAGGCCGCGGGCGTGGCCGACGACGCCAAGGCCGGCACGCAGCACGTCGCCGGCGTCACGAAGGACGAGACCCGCAAGGTCGCGTCCGAGGCCAAGGCGCAGGCGCAGGACCTCGTCGCCCAGACGCGCGACCAGCTCCGCGAGCAGACCGGCGTCCAGCAGGAGCGCGCCGCCGGCAGCCTCCGCACGCTCAGCGACGAGCTCCGGGACATGGGCGACCGGTCCGAGAGCACCGGCCTCGCCGGCGAGCTCGTCGCGCAGGCGTCGCAGCGCGCCGGCAGCGCCGCCTCGTACCTCGAGGGCCGCGACCCGGGCACGCTCCTCCAGGACGTCACGGACTTCGCGCGCCGCCGTCCCGGCCTGTTCGTCGGCCTGGCCCTCGTCGCCGGCGTCGCCGCCGGTCGCCTCGCGCGCTCGCTCACGAGCGAGGCGCACGACGCGAAGGAGGCGGAGGAGTCCACGACCACGACGACCGGCACGTCGACCGCGACGACCGCGCGCGCCACCGCGCCCGGAGACGTCGCCCCTGCCGCGCCCGCTGCCGCGGCCTCCGACCTGCCGTCGACGCAGCTCGGCGCGGACGACCCGCTCGGCGTCGGACCGTACGACGACGCCGACGACACCGCGTCCGTCGCCCCCACCCCGCTCTACGACCAGACGCGCCCCGTCGACCCGCTCACGGAGACCTTCGGCGCGGGCGACCGCACCGACGGATCGCGCGCATGACCGACGGACGCACCCCCTCCGAGGAGAAGGCCGCGACCACCAGCCTCGGCGACCTCCTCGGGAACGTGACGAAGGACGTCTCCACGCTGATGCGCCAGGAGATCGCCCTCGCCAAGGCGGAGATCAGCGACTCGGCCAAGAAGGCCGGGAAGGGCGCCGGCCTCCTGGGCGGCGCGGGATACGCGGGCCTCATGGCCGTGTTCTTCCTGTCCGTCGCCCTCATGGTCGGGCTGGGCTACCTGTTCGACGACCAGGCCTGGGGCGCGGTCGTCGTGGCCGTCGTCTGGGCCGTCATCGGCCTCGTGATGTACCTGCAGGGCCGCAAGCAGCTCAGGACCGTGCAGGGCGCGCCCCGCACGGCCGAGAGCGTGAAGAAGATCCCCGAAGCGATGAAGAGGAACGAGGCAGACCGATGAGCGACAACCCGGAGCAGATCCGTGCGGAGATCGAGCGCACGCGGAACGATCTGAGCATCGACGTGGACGCGGTGGCCGACAAGGTCACGCCCGCGAAGGTGGCGCAGCGCCAGACCGACAAGGTGCGCGGCGCCCTGTCCAACGTGAAGGACAGCGTCCTCGGATCCGCGAGCGACGCGCAGTCGCGCGCGGGCGACGCCGCCGGCGGCGCGAAGGCGAAGGCGAAGGGGAACCCCGTCGGCCTCGGCCTCGTCGCGTTCGGCGCGGGCCTCCTCATCGCCTCGCTGATCCCCGCGAGCGACAAGGAGAAGGAGCTGGCCTCGACCGTCAAGGACAAGGCCCAGCCCCTGGTGGAGAAGGCGACCGACGCCGCCAAGGACGTGGCGGGTGAGCTGAAGGAGCCCGCGCAGCAGGCCGCGCAGCAGGTCGCGGGCACGGCGCGCGACTCGGCTGAGACGGTCAGGTCGGAGGCGCAGTCGGCCGCGCAGGACGTCGAGGACAGCGCGCGGGACGCGAAGCGCACCGTGCAGGACGACGCCCGCGGCTGATCCCCGCACGCGCTCCGGAGGGGGGTCGGGTCGCGCGACCCGGCTCCCCTCGCGCGTGCTCCCGGGCAGGTCGCGGGCCACGCCGGACGGACGGGTGTCCTCGAAAAGGGGGACACGGATGTAGGGTCGTTGGTGCACGAACTCTTACCCCGGGAGGTCGTGCGGGCCCGACCGGACGACGGACGCATCGACGCCGATGCGCACCGAGCCGGCCGGTCGACGTCCGGGCCGACCCGTGAGGTCCGGATCGAGGCGGGGGCACGCGCCGCGAGTTCCCGCAGACGGCGCGGGCCCCCGCGACTCCCCCGACGCCCGGCGCGGCGACGCGCGCCGCCCCTCAGCCCAGCGCGGCGACGACCTGCCGCGCGATGCGCCGGCCCGCGCGGTTCGCGCCGATCGTCGACGCCTGCGGGCCGTAGCCGGCGAGGAACAGCCGGGGATCCCGCTCGGAGACACCGGACTCGACGCGCACGCCGCCCTCCTTCTCCCGCAGCCCGAGCGGTGCCAGATGGCGGATCTCGGGACGGAAGCCCGTGGCCCAGATCACGGCGTCGACCTCCTCACGCGCGCCGTCGGCCCAGACGACGCCGCGCTCCTCGAACCGGTCGATCGGCCCGCGGCTCGCGAGCAGGCCCCGGCGGATCCCCGCGGCGATGCGCCGGGTGCGCGGCACGCCGGTGCCGCTGACGATGCTCGGCAGCGCCTCCCCCGCCCGTGCCGCCCGGTCCTGCAGCTCGACGGCGCGGACGGCCGCCTCCACGTCGAGCTCGCCCGCCTCGAGGAAGTCGACGGGGCGCCTCGTCGACCACATCGTGCGCGCCGCGACGCCCTCCAGCTCCAGCAGGAACCCGATGGCCGACGTGCCGCCGCCCACGACGAGCACGCGCAGCCCGCGGAGATCGGCCGCCGAGCGGTAGCCGGACGTGTGCAGCTGGCGACCGCGGAACGACGCGAGCCCGGGATAGGACGGCACGAACGGCGCGCCCCAGGTGCCGGTGGCGTTGACGACCAGCCGGCTCACGCGATCGCCGTCGGAGGCGCGGACGAGGAGCGGCCGCACGCCGTCCGACGGATGCGCGGCGCGACGCCGTGAGGCCGTGGGCGGCGGCACGTCGGCGTCGAGCACGGCCCGGACCTCGACCGGCCGCGCGACGCGCAGGTCGAACGCCTCCTCGTACCGCGCGTAGTGCTCGCGGACGACCTCGCGCGCCGGGCGCATCCGGTCGGCCGTCGCGAACGACAGGCCCAGCTGCGACATGCCAGGGAGGTCGGCGACGCGATGCGCGGACCCCAGCCGGAGCGCCGCCCAGCGGTGCTGCCACGCTCCGCCGGTGGACGGCCCGCGGTCGAGCACGACGGCGTCGGTGCCCATGCGGAGCCCGAGCCGCTGCAGGTGGTACGCCACGGAGAGGCCGGCCTGCCCGGCACCTATGACCACGACCTGGGATTCGGCGGGTGCGCGGCTCATGGGACTGCCAGGCTAGCGCCCGCTCCCGCGCGGATCCCGTGCGGAGGGCGGAGCCGTACGATGCGGCCAGGAGCGTCCGGCGGGAGGACACGCCCGGGACGCCGGAGGCCACATGTTAGGGTAGCCCCTAGGTTTTCTCCAATCCCTGTCCGCTGTTTCCAGCGTTGTCGCCGCCCGTCGGGGCCTGAGTCGTGAGGGGGTCTCGCATGGGGCGCGGCCGTCAAAAAGCTAAGCACACCAAGATCGCGCGAGAGCTGAAGTCGTTCAGTCCCAATGTGGACTACACGCAGCTGGAGCGTGAGCTGACCACCCACGGGGCGGTCGACGAGCAGTACGCGGCCGAGGCCGCCAAGTGGGACGAGTACGCCGACGAGCCGGACGCCTACGTCCCGGGCGACGAGCAGAAGCGCGCCTGATCCCATCCCCGGCGAGAGCCGGGTGAGCTGCGGACCCGTCTCCTCGCGAGGCGGGTCCGTTCACGTGCGCCCGGTGCCGTCGCGCCCGGTGCCCGCACACGCGGGGCGCGGGCTGTCGACGTCCCGGGCGCCTCGAAGGCGGGCGGATCAGTCGCGGTAGCGGCCGGTGAGGCGCACGGCCCCGCCGTCCACGCCCTTCGCGCCCTGCTCGAACCCGGTGCCCGCGGGCGCCTCGCCCATCGCCACGCGCCCGGCCTCCCACGTCGGGATGCCCGCGGCGGTGAGCGCCTGCGCGATGCCCTCGGCGGCGGCCGGGTCGACGACGACGAACATCCCCACGCCGAGGTTCCACGTGCCCTCGGCGCTCTCGAGCGTCGAGCCGGCGATGCCCGACAGCGCGCGGAACACGGCAGGCGGCGACCAGGTGGAGCGCTCGACCTCGCTGAAGGACCCGCGCGGCAGCACGCGCGCGAGGTTCGCGGCGATGCCCCCGCCCGTGACGTGGCTGATGGAGTGCACGGCCGGGCCGAGCTCCGGCTGCGCGAGCACGTCGAGCAGCGGCGTCGTGTAGAGGCGCGTCGGCTCGAGGAGCACCTCGCCCACCACGCCGCCGAGCTCGGCGGACGTGTCGCCGAACCCGATGCCCGCGACGCGGAGGATGTGGCGCACGAGCGAGAAGCCGTTGCTGTGCAGGCCGCTCGATGCGAGGGCCAGCACGACGTCGCCGTCGCGCACGCGCTCCGCGCCGAGCACGGCATCCGCCTCGACCGCGCCGACCGCGGCACCGGCGACGTCGTAGTCGTCCGGGCCGAGGAGGCCCGGGTGCTCCGCCGTCTCGCCGCCGACGAGCGCGGTCCCGGTGTCGGAGCACGCGCGGGCGATGCCGGCGACGATGTCGGCGATGCGCGCCGGCACGACCCTGCCGCACGCGATGTAGTCCGTCATGAAGAGGGGGCGCGCGCCGACCACGACGATGTCGTCGACGACCATGCCCACGAGGTCCTGGCCGATGGTGTCGTGCTTGTCGATCGCCTGCGCGATGGCGACCTTGGTGCCGACGCCGTCCGTGGACGTCGCGAGAAGCGGGTGGCGGAAGCGCGTGAGGGCGCTCGCGTCGAACAGCCCCGCGAACCCGCCGAAGCCGCCGACCACCTCGGGGCCGTGCGTGCGGGAGACGGCCTCCTTCATCAGCTGGACCGCGAGATCGCCGGCCTCCGTGTCGACGCCGGCCTCTGCATAGGAGCTCTTGGTGGTCACGAGACACAGAGTAGCGGCCGGGCGCGTCGCTCCCGTGTGGGAGACTGGCCGCTCCCCCACCTCTTCTACTCTTCAGGAGTCAGCCGAAGCATGTGCGGCATCGTCGGCGTCGTATCGTCCGAACCCGTCAACCAACTCGTCTACGACAGCCTCCTGCTGCTGCAGCACCGCGGTCAGGACTCCACCGGCATCGCCACCGCGGAGGGCAACACCTTCCACGTGAAGAAGCTGAGCGGCCAGGTCCGCGAGGCCTTCCGCACCCGCGACATGCGCTCGCTGCTCGGCACGATGGGCCTCGGCCACGTGCGCTACGCCACCCGCGGCAGCGCCGCCGACGAGGACGAGGCGCAGCCCTTCTACGTGAACGCGCCCTACGGCATCGTGCTGGTGCACAACGGCAACCTCACGAACACGCGGGAGCTCGCGCAGGAGCTCTTCCACGTGGACCGCCGCCACACCAACACGAGCTCCGACACCGAGCTTCTCGTCAACGTGCTCGCGCACGAGCTGCAGTCGCAGGTGTCCGGCATGGCGCTGGATCCCGACCAGGTGTTCACCGCCGTCGAGCGCGTCCATGAGCGGGTCGAGGGCTCGTACGCGTCCATCGCGATGATCGCGGGGCACGGCATGCTCGCGTTCCGCGACCCGTTCGGGATCCGCCCGCTCACCCTCGGCCGCCGCGAGCTCGAGGGCGGCCGCATGGAGTGGGTCGTGGCGAGCGAGTCGCTCGTCATGGAGTCCCTGGGCTACGAGATCGTGCGCGACGTCGCGCCCGGCGAGGCCGTGTTCATCACGATGGACGGCGAGATGCACGCGCGCCAGTGCCACCCGACGCCGCGCCTCATCCCCTGCGCCTTCGAGTTCGTGTACCTCGCCCGGCCCGACTCGGTCATGTCCGGCATCGGCGTCTACGACGCGCGCCTGCGCATGGGCAACCGGCTCGCCGCCACCATCGCGGAGCACAGCCCGGCGGGCGACATCGACGTGGTCATGCCGATCCCGGACTCGTCCAGGCCGTCCGCCATGCAGGTCGCGCAGACGCTCGGGATCGAGTACCGCGAGGGCTTCTACAAGAACCGCTACGTCGGCCGGACCTTCATCATGCCGGGCCAGGCGCAGCGCAAGAAGTCGGTGCGGCAGAAGCTCAACGCCATGAGCTCGGAGTTCAAGGGGAAGAACATCCTCATCGTCGACGACTCCATCGTGCGTGGCACGACCAGCCGCGAGATCGTGGACATGGCGCGGCAGGCGGGCGCGAACAAGGTCACCTTCACGTCGGCGGCGCCGCCGGTGCGCTACCCGCACGTGTACGGCATCAACATGCCGTCCAGGCAGGAGCTCATCGCGCACGGGCGGAAGATCCCCGAGATCGCGCAGGAGCTCGGCGCCGACCACCTCATCTACCAGGAGGTCGCGGACATGCGGGACGCCATCCTGGAGGGGTCGACGGGCGTCGAGGACCTCGAGATGAGCTGCTTCACGGGCGAGTACATCACCGGCAACGTGACGCCGGAGTACCTGTCCTGGCTCGAGCGCACGCAGCTCAGCTGACCGGGGCGCGTGGCGGGCGGGCCGCGCGGATCCGCGACGCGGGTCAGGCGCCCGGCTCGCCCCGCTCCCGCTCGGCCGTGAGGACCCGGGAGCGGCGCGACGCCGCGCGGTCGAGCAGCAGCGCGAGGAGCGCCGCCAGCCCGCCGAAGAGCACGACCGCGAACAGCGCCAGGAACGCGAGCACCTGCGCCCCGGAGAACTCGGCGTTGGCGGGGAACGTGAGCGTGAGGATCATGGCCACGACGATGCCGAGCACGGCGCCGACGCCCATGAAGCGGAAGTAGCGGGGCGAGCGCCGGACGAGGACCTCGGTGCGGCGCTCGTCGTCGGGCTGGGGTCGGGCGTCGGTCATGGGTCCATCATCCCCCGCGCCCCGGACACCCGGCGACCCGGGTGGCCCGTCAGCGCGGACCGGGCGCCCCGCGGACGGCGCCGCGTCCGCTCAGCGGTCGGCGGGCAGCTGCCACGGCACCGGCAGGAGGCCGCGGAGATCCGCCCGGAGGCCCGACGCGCGCACGGCTCCCGCCTCCACGCCCGCGTCCCAGGCGAGGCCGCCGGTGGCGAGCGCGATCCAGGTGGCGGGATCGGTCTCGATGACGTTGGGCGGCGTCCCGCGCGTGTGGCCCGGCCCCTCGATGCACTGCACGGCGCCGAACGGCGGCACGCGGACCTCGACGGTGCCGCCGGGCGCGAGGTCGGCCAGCGACTGGAGCAGGAAGCGCACGGCGGTGGCGCGCGTCTCGCGGTCGGCGTCCGCCCCCGCGGCGAGCGCGGCCCGCACCGCGGGCTGTCCGACGGTGGGGTGGATGCGCGCCTTGGCCATCGCCCCAGGATGCCAGAGCCGGCGGGCTCACCGACCCCGCGCGCCCCTCCAAGTGGGGCGCCGGGAGGAGTCCGCATTTAGGGGGACATCCATTACCGTGTATGGAAGTGCCCGGCGGTGACATCACCCGCGGGGCACCGCACGGCGTCCCCCGCCGCCGCCTTCCCGGGCGTCGACGGATCGGACGATGCGCCTCCCGACGGACCCGAACGACGTCGGGAGGGGCAGGGAGCCGACCCGGACCGTACCCGCGGCGGGTCGGCCTCCCGCCGTCCGCGCCCCGTGCACCCGGGGCGCGGATGCGCGTCTCCGCAGGGCGCCGCGCGAGCCCCGTCCGCCGGGCACCGCGTCGATAGGGTGGGGGCGTGAAGATCCTGGTACTCGGTTCCGGTGCGCGCGAGCACGCCATCGTCACGGCCCTGCTCCGGGAGGACGCGGGGCACGAGGTCGTCGCCGCCCCCGGCAACGCGGGCATCGCGCGGGACGTGCCCGTCGTGAAGATGGACATCGACGACCCCGTCGTCGTCGCCGAGCACGCGCTCGCCGAGGGCTTCGAGCTCGTCGTCGTGGGGCCCGAGGCGCCGCTCGTGGCCGGGGTCGCCGACGCGCTCCGCACCCGCGGCGTCCCCGTCTTCGGGCCGGGCCGCGCCGCCGCCGCGCTCGAGGGGTCCAAGACCTTCGCCAAGCGCATCATGGAGGAGGCGGGCGTGCCCACCGGCCGCGCCGCCCAGGCCGGCACCGTCGACGAGGTCGAGGCCGCGCTGGACGAGTACGGCGCTCCCTACGTCATCAAGGCCGACGGGCTCGCCGCGGGAAAGGGCGTGCTCGTCACGGCCGACCGCTCGCTCGCCCTCGAGCACGCCCGCCACTACCTCGGGCAGGGCACGGTGCTCGTCGAGGAGTTCCTCGCCGGCCAGGAGGTGTCGCTCTTCCTCCTCTCCGACGGGCACGACGTGCTGCCCCTCTCCCCCGCGCAGGACTACAAGCGCCTCGGCGACGGGGACGCGGGACCGAACACGGGCGGCATGGGCGCGTACTCGCCGCTGCCGTGGCTGCCGGAGGGCTTCGTCGACGAGGTCATCGACACCATCGCGCTCCCCACCGTGCGGAAGCTCGCCGCCGAGCAGACGCCGTTCATCGGCCTGCTCTACTGCGGCCTCATCCTCACGTCGGACGGCATCCGGGTCATCGAGTTCAACGCGCGGTTCGGGGATCCGGAGACGCAGGTCGTGCTGCCGCGCCTCGTCACCCCGCTCTCGCGGCTGCTGCTGGCCGCCGCGTCCGGCGAGCTCGGCGGCGTGCCGCGGCCGGAGTTCTCCGACGACGTGGCCGTCACGGTCGTGCTCGCGAGCGAGGGGTACCCCGAGTCGCCGCGCACCGGCCGTGTCATCACGGGCCTCGACGAGGCGGGCCGGGTCGAGGGCGTGAGCATCGCGCACGCCGCCACCGCCGAGTCCGACGCCGGGCTGGTCGCCACCGGCGGGCGCGTGCTCAGCGTGGTCGCGACGGGCGCGGGCTTCGACGAGGCGCGGTCGCGGGTGTACGAGGCGGTGGGGCGGATATCGCTCGACGGCGCCCAGCACCGCACCGACATCGCGGCGCAGGTCATCCGATGAGCGGCGCGGTCCCCACGGGCGCCGTGCCGGCCGGGCACGCCTCCGAGTGGGAGCTGCCGGGCTGGGAGCACGCCTACTCGGGCAAGGTGCGCGAGCTCTTCAGCCCCGCCATGGACGACACGGAGGACCGGGCGCTCGAGGGCGAGCCGCACGTGCTCGTCGTCGCGACCGACCGCGTGAGCGCCTACGACTTCGCGCTCGAGCCGGGCGTCCCCGGCAAGGGCGAGCTCCTCACGCAGCTGAGCCTGTGGTGGTTCGACCGCCTCGACGTGCCCAACCACCTCGTGGACGCCGCGACCCTCGCGCGCATCGGCGTGCCCGAGCCCGTCCGCGGCCGGGCGATGCTCTGCCGCGTGCTCGAGATGCTGCCCATCGAGTGCGTCGTGCGCGGCTACCTCGCCGGATCCGGCTGGGAGGAGTACCGCGAGCACGGCACCGTGTGCGGCATCCCGCTGCCCGCCGGCCTGCAGCAGGGCGACCGGCTGCCCGAACCCATCTACACGCCGGCCTGGAAGGCGCCGCAGGGCGAGCACGACGAGAACATCACGTTCGCCCGCACGGAGGAGCTCGTGGGGCACGAGGAGGCGGCGCGGCTGCGCGACCTCTCGCTCGACGTGTACCGCCGCGCGTCGGCCATCGCGGAGGAGCGCGGCGTGATCCTCGCGGACACCAAGTTCGAGTTCGGCATCGACCCGCGCACGGGCATCACGACGCTGGCGGACGAGGTGCTCACGAGCGACTCGTCCCGCTACTGGGATGCCGAGGCGTACGCGACCGGCAACCGCACCGACAGCTTCGACAAGCAGATCGTGCGCGACTGGCTCGCCGCGAACTGGGACCGGACGGGCACGCCCCCCGTGCTGCCGGACGAGATCGTGGAGCGGACGGCGGCGCGGTACCGCGAGCTGATCGCGCGGCTGACCGGGCACTAGGCCGGTCGTGCCCGCCGCGGGTCGGCCCGTCCGCCGGGTGGACGCGCGCGGCTGGGGCTGCGGATGCGGCTGCGGCTGCGGCTGGGGCTAGAGGTTCTCGTAGTTCCGGACGACGCGGTCGATGGCGACCTCGGCGACGTCGCGGGCCTCCTCGTCGGCGAGGGCGTCGAGAGCGCCCTCGATGTCCTCGCCGCCCATGCGGAGGACGGCCAGGCGCTCGAACTCCTCGACCGCCTCGGGGGTGGGCTGCGCGTCAGGTGCGGACGCGGTCGGGTCGATCGACTCGGACGGCTCGGTGGCGTGCTCGGTCATGGTGGTCCCCTCCAGTCGTGCGTGGGCGGGCGGATCGCGCCCCTTCCCTGCCGCCAGGGTCCCACATCCCCGCGGACGTCCGCCACGATCGCGCCCGCGGCACACCCGGGACGGAGCACCGCGTCACCGCGGGCGCGACGCTTGTAGGTTCGAAGGGAGACGCCGGTCGACGACCGGTCGACCGACCGACGAAGTGGATCCACCCCCTGTGACCTCCGGTTCCCCGCGCGACCGCATCCTCCCCGAACTCCCCGGCATCCGGGTCCGGCTCGCGTCGACGGCGGTGCCGCTCGCGGAGGACGCGCCGGGCCCGGCGACGCGGCGGGTCGTCGCAGCGCTCGCCGCGACGGACGGCCCGGCGCACGCGTGGCCGACGGAGCGCGCGCTCGAGCTCGCCGTGGCGCTGGGCGCCGACGGCGCGCTGCCCGGCAGCGGGCGCACGCGCGATCTGTGGGAAGCGCTCGCCACGCTCGCGGCCGCGGACCTCGGGATCGCCCGGGCGGTGGAGCCGCACCTCGACGCGCTCGCGATCCTCGACCAGGAGCGGGAGGCCGGTGGCGTGCGCGCCGCCGCGGATCCACTCGCGGGCACGTGGGGGGTCTTCGCGGCCGAGGGAGGCGGGGATCCGCTGCGGGCCGTGCCGGCGGAGGACGCCAGCGACCGGCCGGCCGACGGCCCTGCCCCCGCCCCCGGCGACGCCGTGCTGACCGGGACGAAGCCGTGGTGCTCGCTCGCGGGATCGCTGTCGCACGCGCTGATCACCGCGACGGCCGCCGACGGGACGCGCGCGCTCTACGCGGTGCGCCTCGACCACCCCGGCGTGGAGGTCGTGCCCGGCGCCTGGGCGGCGCGGGGGCTCGTCGAGGTGCCGAGCGGTCCGCTGCGGATGACCGGCGTGCCCGCGCGCCGCGTCGGCGCCCCCGGCTGGTACCTCGAGCGCGCCGGGTTCCACTGGGGCGCGATCGGCGTCGCCGCCTGCTGGCACGGCGGCGCGGTCGGGCTGGCCCGCACGCTGCTGGCGGCAGCCGAGCGGCCGGGCGCCGACCGCCTGACGCTGATGCACCTGGGCGCGGTGGACGCGGCCCTCGCCGCGTCGCGCAGCGCCCTCGACGAGGCCGCGCGGCTGGTGGACCGGGGCCTCGCGGAGGGCGAGGAGGGACGGCTGCTCGCCAAGCGGGTCCGCGGCATCGCCGCCCGCGCCGCCGAGGAGACGCTGATGCACGTCGCGCACGCGCTCGGACCGGCGCCGCTCGCGCAGGATCCGGTGCACGCCAAGCGCGTCGCCGACCTCGAGCTGTACGTGCGGCAGCACCACGCCGAGCGCGACGACGCGTCGCTCGGCGGCGCGCTGGTCGAGGCGGCGACGCGGGAGGCCGCGCGGGAGCCCGTCGAGCGCCCGGGTGACGCCGCGCCCGCGACCGGCGTCGCGTTCGACGCGCGCGAGCCGGGCGTCGACGCGGACGTGTGGCCCGCTGATCCGCGCTGGGACGCCATCCCCGAGCTGCGCCTCGACGACGTGCCGGCCCTGCTCGTGGTGTCCGCGCACGCGGACGACGAGTCCGTCGGCGCGGGCGGACTGCTCGCCGCGGCCGCCGCCCGCGGCGTGCCGGTGACCCTCGCGATCGTGACCGACGGCGCGGCATCGCACCCCGGATCCCCCACCGTCACGCCCGCCGGTCTCGCCGCGATCCGCCGCGACGAGGCCCGCGCGGCGCTCGACGCGGTCGCCCCCGGCGCGCGCCTGGTGCTGCTCGGCCATCCCGACGGCGGTGTGCGCGAGGCACGCGACGCCGTGCGCGCGGACCTCGCCGCGCTCGTCGCCGCGGCGGCGGCGGGCACCTGGGTCGCGGCACCCTGGCGCGGCGACGGACACCGCGACCACCGCGTCACGGGCGAGGTCGTCGCCGAGCTGGTGGCCGCGCAGGCGGCGGAGCGCGGCCTCCGCCTCGTCGAGTACCCCGTCTGGATGTGGCACTGGGCGACGCCCGACGACGCGCGCGTGCCGTGGGCCGACCTGCGGGCGCTCCCGCTGGATCCGGCCGCGCGGCAGGCGAAGCGCGCCGCGATGGACGCGCACGCGAGCCAGGTGCGGCCGCTCTCCGACGCCCCTGAGGACCGCGCCGTGCTGCTGCCCGCGTTCCTGCGGCACGCCGAGCGCGACCGGGAGGTCCTCATCGTCCCGGACCGCTCCGCCGAGCCGACGCCCGCCGGATCGCCGTCCGCGGCCGAGCGCTTCGACGCCGCGTACGCGCGCGACGAGGATCCGTGGCGCGTCACCACCCGCTGGTACGAGCGTCGCAAGCGCCTGGCGACCCTCGCGGCGCTGCCCGACGAGCGCTACGGGCGCGCGCTCGAGATCGGCTGCTCCATCGGCGTGACGAGCGCGGGCCTGGCCGAGCGCGTCGACGAGCTCCTCGCCGTGGACGTGGCCCCGACCGCCGTCGAGCGCGCCCGTGCCCGGCTCGCCGACGCCCCGCACGTGCGGGTGGAGGTGCGCGACGTGGGCGCCGACTGGCCCGCGGGCGCCTTCGACCTCGTCGTGATGAGCGAGGTCGGCTACTACCTCGACGACGACGCGCTCGACCGCGTGCTCGCGGCGCTGCCCGATGCGCTCGGCCCCTCCGGCACCCTGGTCGCCTGCCACTGGCGGCACCCCGAGGGCGACTTCCGCCGCTCGGGCGACGAGGTGCACGCGCGGCTGGCCGGCGTGCCCGGGCTGACGCGCATCCTCCGGCACGAGGAGGACGACTTCCTGCTCGAGGTGCTGTCGGCGGATCCGCGCTCGGTCGCCGCCCGGACGGGGCTCCGGTGACGGGGGCGTCGGCCGCGTCCGACCGCGCGGAGGAGCCGGAGCGGGGGCGGCGGCGGATCCGCGCGGTCGCGGTCGTCATCCCCGCGCGCGACGAGGAGGCGCTCGTCGGGCGCTGCCTCGCGTCCGTCGAGGTCGCCGCGGAGCGCGCCCGGGCCGCGGGCGTCGACGTGCGCGTGATCCTCGTCGCCGACGACTGCCGCGACCGCACCGCGGAGATCGCCCGGGCGGCCGGCGTCGAGGTCATCGAGAGCTCGGCCGGCCGGGTCGGCGCCGCGCGGGCGCGGGGAGTCGACGCCGCGCGCGCCGGCTGGGACGGTGCGGACGCCGAGCTGTGGCTCGCGTGCACCGACGCCGACTCGGAGGTGCCGGCCGCGTGGATCACCAGCCAGCTGCAGCTCGCGGACGCCGGGACCGACGTGGTCGTGGGCACCGTCCGGCCGGAGCTCGAGGCGCTCAGCCCGGCGCAGATCGCGGCCTGGCGGGCGACGCGCGTGCCCGGCGAGGCGAACGGGCACGTCCACGGCGCCAACCTCGGCGTGCGGGCGGACGCGTACGCGGCGGCCGGCGGCTTCCCCGCGGTCGTCGAGCACGAGGACGTGGACCTGGTCGCCCGGCTCCGCTCCCACGGCGCGCGGATCACGGCGTCGGCCGCGGGCGAGGTGCTCACCTCGAGCCGGCGCGACGGCCGGACGCCCGGCGGCTACGCGGGGTACCTGCACGTGTCGCTGCTGGCGCGAGCGGCCGAGCGGGCTGCGGAACGCGCTGCGGCGACGCGGGCGGCGGAGCGCGCGGGCTGCGACAGCCCCTGCGTCTCCGCTGGCTGACCCGACGACCGCCCCTCAGCTCCCGGTCGCGCCGTCGCCGGCCAGTGCGCGCGTCCCCGCCGCCGTGCCCTCCGTGACCGCGCGCACGACCGCCGCCGCCGTGCGGAGCTGGTCGGCGGTGAACCCGTCGAGCGCCCGGTCGACCTCGACCTGCGCGCCCTGCAGCATGGCCATCACGCGCGCCTTGGACCCCGCCGTCGGCCGCAGCGTCACGATCCGCCGATCGTCGCTCTCCCGGCTCCGCACGATGTGCCCGCCGCCCTCGAGCCGGTTGACGAGCGCGGTCGTGGCCCCCGAGGTCAGGTGGAGCCGTTCCGACAGGCGGGCCGGGGACAGCGCCCGGCCGGCGGTCTCGGCCCAGATCACCTCGGCGAGCGCCGTCGTGTCGGTCGTCGGCAGCCCGAGCGCTGCGGCCAGCTGCCGCACCGACTCGTCGAACGCGGTCGTGTGGTCTCGGAGCCGCTCGAGCACCTCGGAGCGGTCCCCCGGGACCGCGATGGTGTGGGACATGTCGTGTTCCTCCGAGTCGACGCGAATGCTTCACCATGAAGTATCTGCGCCATAGAGTCTACTCGCGCCCGGGATCCCGGGTCCGCTCGACGACCGAGGAGATCACCGCATGGCCGACACCACCCACCACCGCCCGAGGGTCCTCGTGACGGGAGCCAGCATCGCCGGTCCGGCGCTCGCCTGGGGCCTGCACCGCGAGGGCTTCGACGTGACCCTGCTCGAGCGCTCGGCCGAGCCGCGCCAGGCGGGGCAGAACATCGACGTGCGCGGGCTCGGCCGCGACGTGCTCCGGCGCATGGGCGTCGAGGACATCGTCATGGCGAACCTCACCGGCGAGGACGGGACGCGCTTCGTCGACGAGGAGGGGCGCGTCCTCGCCACGTTCCCCCGCACCGCCGGGAAGGACGGGCCGACGGCGGAGGTGGAGATCCTGCGCGGCCGGTTCGCGGGGATCCTCGTCGACCTCGTGCGGGACGACGTCGAGCTCCGCTACGGCGACTTCGTGACGGGGGTGCGCCAGGACGCGACCGGGGTCGACGTCGAGCTCGCGAGCGGATCCCGCGAGCGCTACGACCTCCTGCTCGTGGCCGAGGGCCGCAGCTCCCGCACGCGCCGGCTGGCCTTCGCCGAGGAGACCACGCTCCGCGACCACGGCGTGAGCATCGCCTACGGGACTATCGACCGGATCCCCGGCGACACCGGCTACTGGGACTTCCTCACGGGGCGCGGCGCGCGGAACGCCACCATCCGGCCCGACGACGTGGGCACGATCCGCGCGAGCCTGTCGTTCGAGTCGGAGCCCTCCGGGTTCGAGCAGCTGCCGTTCGACGCGCAGATGACCGTGCTCCGCGCGCGCTTCCGCGGCGCGGGCTGGCAGGTCGAGCGGATCCTCGACGGCCTCCAAGCGCGCCCGGACGAGTTCTACACGCAGCGCATGGAGCAGGTGATCGTCTCGACGTGGTCGAAGGGACGCATCGCGCTCCTCGGCGACGCGGCCTGGGGATCCGGCCCCACGGGCATGGGCACGACCCTCTCGCTGGTCGCCGCCCACGTGCTCGCGGGCGAGCTGGGACGCGCGCTCGCGGACACGGGCGACACCTTCCCGGCCGCGTTCGCGCGATACGAGGCGCAGCTGCGGCGCTACGCCGACAGCGCGCAGGGGCTGCCGCCGGGCGGGGCGCGCATCACGCACCCGTCGTCCGCGCTCGGGCAGAAGGCGCTGCGCGGCGCCGTGCGGGTGGCCGCGTCGCGGCCCGTGCGCGGGTTCGGCGACCGCTTCCTGCTGACGAGCGCCCGGCACGCGCCGACGCTCGCGGAGTACCCGGCGCTGCGCGGCTGACGGCGCCGCGGCCGGATCGGCGACGTCGCGTCGCTCCGACCGGCGTCTTGCTCGACGCCGGATCGCAGTCGCCGGCGCACGCGCGTCAGCCACGGACGGCGGCGGACTAGCCGGTCTCAGCCTCCGTCACGACCTGCGCGTAACGCCGCTCGATCCCGGCCGTCGCCCGCGCCCACGCGCTCCCATCCATGCGCTCGCGGTGCGCGCCGACCGCGTCGTCATCGCGGAAGAGCTCGTCCACGCGCCACACGAGCGGGTCCGCCGTCGGCACGACCTCGAACGCGAGGCAGCCGGGCTCAGCACGCGTGCGCTCGGCGTGCTCCGGAAGGTGATGGTCCACGGCATCCGACTCGGCGGCGTCGGCGCACACCAGCTCGCCGCGGATCCGGATCACGACCGGTCGCCGCCGGCCTCCGCGCGCGCGGACCGCAGCGCCGCCCACCGCCGATGCGCGAGGACGTGGAGCACCAGGGAGACCGCGGCCACCAGGGCGAGCGCGCCCGCGAGCGTCCACATGCCGGTGTCCCCGCCGATCGCCGCCACCACGGCGCTGGCGACCGCCAGGATGGCCAACCCGACGCCCACCGCGAGGAGCCCGTTCGTCGGCCCCTCCTGCCGGGGCGCGACGGGCCGCTCGGGGACGCGCTCCCACGTCACGATGAAGAGGGTCGCGATCGGGCCGAGGAACAGGGAGACGAGGAACCACGTCCACCTCGACCGGTTCTTCTGCTCGGCGAGGCCGGCGTTGACGAGCGCGAGGGCGAGCCACACCCATGGGGCGTTCCATTGCTGATCCATGCCGTGATCCATGCCCCGACGCTAGGGCACGACCGCCCGCCCCGGCTATTTCCCCACCCGCTCCACTACCCTCGATCCATGCACAGAACCGCGCGGGAGCCCGCTCCCGACAGCCACAGTCTCGGCGCCCGGACGACCCCGGGCACGCCCCGCACCCTCCGCGCCGCCCGCCTCACCGCGATCCGCCGGGCCGGCACCCGCTCGTGAACGGCGACCTCCTCCTCAACATCGTCCTCGTCGTCGTGTTCGTCCTCGTCGGCGGCGTGTTCGCCGCCACCGAGATGGCGCTCGTCACCCTCCGAGAGGGCCAGCTCAACGCCCTCGCCGCCCGCGGCCGCCGCGGTGAGAAGGTCGCCGCGCTCGCCCGGAACCCCAACACCTTCCTCGCGGCGGTGCAGATCGGCGTGACCGTCGCCGGGTTCGCGTCCGCCGCCTACGGCGCCTCGTCCATCGCCCCGTCCGTCGTCCCGCTGCTCGAGTCGTGGGGCCTGGAGGCCGGCTTCGCCTCCACGCTCGCCACGCTCCTGCTGACGCTGGTGATCGCGTACCTGTCCCTCGTGCTCGGCGAGCTCGCGCCCAAGCGCCTCGCGATCCAGCGCAACGCCGGGTTCGCGTACGGCGTCGCGCCCGTGCTCAACGGCTTCGCGATCCTCATGCGGCCCGTGATCTGGCTGCTCTCCGCGTCGACGGACCTGGTCGTGCGCCTCCTCGGCGGCGACCCGCACAAGACCGGCGAGGAGATGAGCGAGGAGGAGCTCCGCGACATCGTCTCCAGCCACGAGGGCCTCCCGGACGACGAGCGCCGGATCCTCGACGACGTGCTCTCCCTCCGCCACCGCCAGCTCAGCGAGGTGATGAAGCCGCGGCCCGAGATCGCCGCGCTCGACGGCGCGGGCACGGTGCGCGACGCGGGGATCGACGTGCAGGACCGGCCGTACTCGCGCTATCCCGTGATGGACAAGAGCATCGACGACGTCATCGGCTTCGTGCACGTGCGCGACCTGTACCAGGCGATCGCGGCGGATCCGGAGCGGCCCGTCGCCGAGATCCTCCGCCCGATCCCGTACCTCCCGGCGACCGCGCGCGTGCTGCCGACGCTCACGATGATGCGCGCCGAGGGCCACCAGATCGCCGTCATCGTCGACGAGTACGGCGGCACCGACGGCATCGTCACGCTCGAGGACCTCGTGGAGGAGGTCGTGGGCGAGATCTTCGACGAGTACGACACCGACTCCGCCGCGCGCGACCTCGCGGAGGACGGCGGCACGATCGACGGCCGCCTCAATTTCCAGGACTTCGAGGAGGCGACGGGCGTCAGGCTCCCCGACTCGGCGTCCGACACCGTCGCGGGCTTCGTGATCGAGAACCTCGGGCGGCTCGCGCAGGTCGGCGACTCGGTCGCGGTCGACGGCGTGACCCTCCAGGTGACCGCGCTCGACCGGCGCCGGATCTCGGAGATCCTCGTCGTGCCGCGCGAGGAGCCGGCGGACGCGGACGACGACGACGGGACGGCCGAGCGCACGACGGCGTAGCGGAGCCGGCGCGGCAGCGCGTCAGGGCGTCGGGCGCGCGGATCAGGGCAGCGGGACCACGCGGTCCGCGACCGTCCGCCCGCTGACCTCGGCCCGGCCGTCGGGCAGCAGCCGCGTCACCAGCTCGCTGCCGCGGCCCTGCGTGATCCGCAGGTCGCGACCGGGGTGCGCGGTGATGCGGAGCGCGGCGGATCCCGTCGCCTCGTCCTCGGCGATGCCCAGCGCGGGAGCGCCCATGCGCGAGCGGATCCCGCCCGCGGCCTCGTCGATCCACGCCCAGGCGTAGAGGTGGTCCACGCTCGCGTCCGCGACGGTCGCCCCACGCGACGCCTGCCACCACGCGGCGCCGACCGTCGGGTGCCCGGCGAACGGCAGCTCGCGCGCGATCCCCGCCTCGCGACCGTCCGTGCGCGCCGACGCGAGCACGATCCCGAGCTCGTTGCCGTGCTGCCCGTGCGCGTCCGCGAACACCCGCACGACGTGCACCTCGTCCGGCCGCACGCCGTCGAGGGCGACGACCGGACGCCCGGTCACAGGTCCGCGTAGCGCGCGCGGGCGCCGCAGTACAGGCCGTACGCGATGAGGCCGAGGCCCGTGATCGCGAGGACGGCGACGCCGGCGGGGAGCTCGGCGAGCGACTGGAGCGCGCCGTCGAGGCCCGTGGCGCGGCGCGGGTCGGCTGTCACGGCGCCGACGACGAACAGCACGCCGACCGCGACGAGCGCCACGCCCTTGGCGATGTAGCCGGCGACGCCGAGCGCGGTGATGCCCCGGCCGAGCGAGCCCGCGGGCACGGAGATGTCCTCGCGGAAGCGCTTCGTCCCGCCCTTGTGGGCGAAGTAGACGCCCACCGCGATGACGCCGAGGCCGACGAGCACGAGCATCACGACGCCGCCGGGCGCCGCGAGGACGCGGGCGCTCAGCGACTGCGTCTGCTCGGTCGAGTCGCTGGATCCGCCGGTCGCGAAGCGCAGGGCCGTCGACGCGATCACGAGGTACGCCACGGCCTTGCCGAGCTCCTTGGCGCGCGCGGCCCAGGTGCCCTTCGCGTCGTCGCCGCGCGCGAGCACGGTCTCCACGAGCTGCCAGAGGCCGAGGCCGACGAGGCCGACCACGATGACCCAGACGAGGATGCGGCCGCCCGGCGTCTGGGCGATGGAGCCGAGCGCGCCGGACTGGTCGGCCCCGCCGCCACCGGTGCCCGTGGCGAGGCGGAACGCGATGACGCCGATGAGGAGGTGCAGCAGGCCGTTGACCGCGTGCCCGAGACGCGCGGCGACGGCGAACCCGGGCTCGCGCTGGAGGCGGGACGCGGCGCCGCTGGCGCTCATCGGTCGGCGTGCGTCGTGGTCGCGGGAGCCGAGGAGCGGCCGGTGAGCAGCGAGGTGAGGCCGCGCACGCCGCGCTTCCCCGGTGGCGCCTCCGCCTGCCGTGGGCTCGCGTCGGCCGGCTCCTCCTCGTCGGGCTCCATCACGATCTTCCAGGCGGTCCAGGCGACGGCGGTGAGCGGCACCGAGAGGATCGCGCCGATGATGCCGCCGAGGATCGTGCCGGCGGTGAGCGCCAGCAGCACGACGAGCCCGTGCAGCTTGAGCGCGTTGCCGAGCACGACCGGCTGCAGCAGGTTGCCCTCGAGCTGGTTCACGGCGACGACGATGATCACGACCACGATGGCCGTGTTGAGGTCGTTGGTGACGAGCGCGACGAGCGCCGCGAGGATCCCCGCGACGGTCGCGCCGACGATCGGCACGAACGCGCCGATGAACACCACGAGCGAGAGCGGCAGCGCCAGCGGCACCCCGAGGATGAAGAGGCCGGCGCCGATGAACACCGTGTCGACGAGCGCGACCGTCGCCGTGCCGCGGATGTAGCCGCCGAGCACCTTGGAGCCCTCGTGGCCGACGCGCACGGCGCGCTTCCGGCCACGACCGCGGAACGGGCGGATGAGGAACGCCCAGATCTGCGGCCCGTCCTTGACGAAGAAGAAGAACACCACGAGCCCGAGCACCGCGCCCGTCACGACCTCGGCCGCGGCGGAGACGCCCGCGATGGCGCCGGATCCGAACTGGCTGCTGGTGAGGAAGTCGACCGCGGACGTGCGGAGCGAGTCGATCTGCGCCGAGTCGATGGGCAGCCCGCCCTCCTGGATGAACGCCTGCAACTGGTCGACGCCCTCGCTGGTGGCCTTCACGAGCGTCGGCCACTGGCTCTGCACGCCGAAGACGACGAGCGTGATCGCGCCGCCGAAGAGCACGAGGCCGGTGAGGAGCGCGATGGCGGCGGCGAGCGCGTCCGGGACGCCGCGGCGCTCCATCCACAGCACCATCGGGCGCACGGCGCACGCGAGGATCAGCGCGATGATCACCGGGATCACGACGAGCTTGAGCGAGATGGCGGCGTACACGATCGCGATGGCGACCACGAGGACCGCCAGGATCTGCACGCAGCGGATGGAGAGGCGGCCGAGCTTGTCCTGCCAGACGGACTGCGGGGTGGTCATGCGCTCCACCCTACGGGCGGGCGGCGCGCGCGTCCGGGCTGCGGCCGGGCCCGGACACCGGCGCGGCCGGCCGATACCCTCGACCCATGGGACCCCGCCTCTCCGTCGTCCGCGAGGGCGCGCTCGACGTCGCCGAGCACGAGCGGATCGCGGCGCTCCTCGCGCTCGCCTTCCCCGACTTCGCGGCGGGCTACGCGGGCGCGCGCAGCTGGGCGGGCGCGCAGCCCGAGCTGCGGATCCTCGTGCACGACGGCGACGCGCTCGTGGCGCACGCGGGGATCCGTCGCGTGTTCGTGGAGGTGGGCGACGGCCGGGGCGACCCGGCGGACGACCTGCTCATGGGATCCACCGGCATGGTCGCCGTGCGCCCGGAGCGGCAGGGCGAGGGCCTCGGCACGCTGCTCGCCGACGGGATCCGCGGCGCCCTCGCGCGCCTCGCCGTCCCGTTCGGCCTCCTCGAGACGGGCGCCGAGACCACGGGCTACTACGCGCGCCACGGCTGGCTCCCGCTCGACGGCCGCAGGGGCCACTACAACGGCTTCACGCTCCTCGGCGCCGCGGGCGTCGTGCACCAGGACCACGGCTGGATGGCGCTCCCCGTCACGGCGCCCGCGGACGCCCTCCCCGCGGGCGACCTCCACGTGAACGGCCAGCTGGTCTGATCCCGATGGACGCCGTGATCCACCGCCTCCGCGCTGAGGACTGGCGCGAGTACCGCGCCCTCCGCCTCGAGATGCTCGAGGACACCCCGCTCGCGTACCTCGAGACGCTCGAGCACGCGCGCGCCCAGCCGGAGTCGGACTGGCGCGCCCGCACCGCGCGCGCCGAGCAGCCGGGCAGCACCGCCTACGTCGCCGTGGAGCGCGCGACCGGCCGCTGGCTCGGCGCGATGAACGCGTTCGTGGCCGCGGATCCCACGCGCGTGATGCTCGTGAGCGTCTACATCACCCCCGACGCCCGCGGCCGCGCGGCGGGCGTCACCGACATGCTCCTCGACGCCGTGATCGCGTGGGCGCGCGACCGGCCGAACGTCCGCGCCGTGCGGCTCGAGGTCCACGAGGACAACCCGCGCGCCCGCGCCTACTACGCGCGCCGCGGCTTCGCGCTCACGGGCCGCAGCGTCCCGTACGCGCTCGACCGCTCGCAGCGCGACCTGGAGATGGAGCTGCCGCTGGGGTGAGCGCGCCCGCGGGCCCGGTCCGCCGCACCGCGTAGGGCGGGACCCGACCCGGGACCGGCCCGGAGCCCGCCCGGGATGGTCCGAGAGACCGACGCGCCGCCCCCGGCTCCTCCCTACTGTCGGAGCATGCAGACATCCCCCGAGTCCTCCGGTGTCGTCGCGCGCGCCGAGCGCCTGTGCAAGTCGTACGGGAGCGGGAGCACCGCGGTCACCGCCCTCGACGACGTGACCCTCGAGATCCGCCGCGGCGAGTTCACGGCGATCATGGGCCCGAGCGGATCCGGCAAGTCCACCCTGATGCACATCCTCGCCGGCCTCGACACCCCCACGTCCGGCCGCGTCTGGATCGGCGACACCGACGTCTCCGCCCTCGACGACACGGCCCTCACCCTGCTCCGGCGCCGCCGCGTCGGCTTCGTGTTCCAGTCCTTCAACCTCGTGCCCACGCTCGACGTCGAGGGCAACATCCTGCTCCCGTTCGAGCTCGACGGCCGCCGACCCGACGCCGACGAGCGCCGGTGGATCGACGGGCTGATCGGGTCGCTCGGCCTCGCGCCCCGCCTCCGCCACCGCCCGCACGAGCTGTCCGGCGGCCAGCAGCAGCGCGTCGCGATCGTGCGCGCGCTGGGCACGCGGCCCGACCTCGTGTTCGCCGACGAGCCGACGGGCAACCTCGACTCGCGGACCGGGCGCGAGGTCCTGACCCTGCTGGCCGCGGCCAGCTCCGAGCACGGCCAGAGCATCGCGATGGTGACGCACGATCCGGTCGCCGCGAGCTACGCCGACCGCGTCGTCTTCGTGGCCGACGGCCGCGTGGTGGAGGAGCGCGGCCGGTCGAGCGCGGCCGACATCAGTGGGTACATGCTGGGGATGGAGGGCGTCGCGTGAAGGTCTCCGCGCTGCGGGGGCACGGTCCGAGCGTGCTCGTCGCCACGCTGTCGTCGGCGTTCGGCACCACGCTGCTGCTCGTGGTCGGCGACCTCTCCACGATGATCTCGGCGAACGGCTACACGGGCGGCAAGGACATCGTCATCGCGATGCTCACCGCCGTGGGCGTCGTGTTCATCGCCATCGCCACCTTCGTCGGCGCGGTGGTCACGGCCAACGCCTTCGCCACGATCATCGCCGGGCGCACGCGCACCATCGCGCTCCTCCGACTGATCGGCGCGAGCGCGTCCAGCCAGCGGCGCGCCGTCGCCCGCGAGGGCCTGGCCGTGGGCGCGGTGGGCAGCGTCCTCGGCGTCGGAGTCGGCATCGCGGCCACCGCCGCGCTCCTGGCGGTCGCGACGTCGCTGCGTCTCGTCCCCGACCTGCCGTACGCGCTCGTCCAGCCCGCCGTCGCGCTGCCGGTGGTCGCCGTGCTGCTCACCACCTGGCTCGCGTCGTGGATCGGGTCCCGGCGCGTGCTGGACGTCTCGCCCATGCAGGCCGTCGGCGGCGCGCAGGAGATGCGGCACGAGGAGGCGCGGCGCCACCGGGGCCGGGACGCCGTGGCGGTCGTCCTCCTGGTGCTCGGGATCGGGCTGCTCGCGCTCGGCATCGTGAAGGGCCTCGAGGATCCGATCGGGATCCTGCCGTCCGCCGCGGGAGGCCTGCTCTCGTTCTCGGGCTTCGTGCTCGGCGCCCCGGTCGTCATGCCGACGGCCCTGCGCCTCGTCGGCCGGGTGCTCGGCCGAGGCCCCAGCGGTCGCCTCGCCGCCGAGAACGCCGTCCGCTACCCCGAGCGGAGCACGCGCACCACCACCGGGCTCGTCATCGGGGTCGCCCTCGTCACCATGTTCGCCGTCGCCTCCGCGAGCGTGGAGCACGCCATCGCCCGCCACTACGCGCACGATCCGGAGAGCATGCAGGCCGTCGCCCCGACGCTCGTCGCCATGGTCGTCGTCTTCTCCGTGCTCACGGGGTTCAGCGCCCTGATCGCGGCCATCGGCATGATGAGCACCCTCGCCCTCAGCGTGCTCCAGCGCACCCGCGAGCTGGGCCTGCTCCGCGCGCTCGGCTTCACCACGCGGCAGCTGCGGCGCATGATCACGGTCGAGAGCGCGCAGCTCACCGTGACGGCGGTGCTCGTGGGGCTCGCGCTCGGCACCGTCTACGGCTGGGCGGGCGCGCAGTCGCTGCTGGCCTCGCTGCCGAGCACGGGCGGGTTCATCGAGCCCGTGGTGCCGCTGTGGCTGATCGCCGCGGTGACGGTCGCCGCGACGCTGCTCACCGTCGTCGCCTCCCTCGGCGCCGCGCGCCGGGTGACGCGCATCTCCCCGGTCGCCGCGCTCGCGGTGGAGTGACGGGCCGTCAGCCCTCGGTGCGCGACACCGGCG
Organism: Clavibacter tessellarius; assembly: GCF_001618005.1. Lineage (GTDB taxonomy): Bacteria > Actinomycetota > Actinomycetes > Actinomycetales > Microbacteriaceae > Clavibacter > Clavibacter tessellarius_A. Next base: position 48,633 of record NZ_LQXA01000003.1, on the reverse strand, counting down.
TCGCGAGCGCTCGCCGGTACATCGCGGGATCATGCCGCGTCGTCCGCGACACGACGAGCGTCGCCGGGTCGATCCGCTCGGCGTGGTACCCGGCGTAGGGCAGCTGCACGATGCTCGCGAGCCCGGCCCGCCAGGCGTCGGCGAGGGCCTCGACGCAGATCCGCTCCGGGTGCTCGGCGAGCGGCAGCCGGTGGTCGTCGTGCAGGGTCGCGTGCCACGCCTCGAACGCGTCCCGGTCGATGCCCTCCCCGAGGGAGAGGCGCCCGGCGGCCTGCCCGTCGGGGGCGATCCCGCGGAGCAGGCGCATCCTCTCCTCCTGCGGAGCGTGCATCGCCTCACGGAGCGCCGCGAGACGAGGCCAGGCCCTGGCCCACTCGCTGCGCCAGCGCTCCACCGCCTCGGCGTCGCCCAGCCCGGCCGGACGCGCCGAGGCCCCGACATCGGGCACGCCGTCGAGCGCCGGCACGTCGTCGATCGCCAGCCGCCACGCCTCCCGCACGAACAGGAGGGACGTGAGCTCGCGGGGCTCGTCGATCCGGAGCACCATGTCGTGCGGCCACGGGTCGCCGGGGATGGGGCGGGTGCTGCGCATGCGGTGTCCTTCCGGTTCCGGGGGTTCGGCGTCGATGCGCCCACGGTGCCATGGCCGGCACCCCCGCGACGAGGCTCGGAGCCGCTGCGCAGGTCCCGCCGGAGCACGACGACGCCCGTCCCCTGCCGAGCGGGGACGGGCGTCGTGTGCGGCGATCCGCGGGTCAGCGATCCGCGGGTCAGCGATCCGCCCGGTGGGTCAGGACGCGGCGGCCGCGGCGAGGTACGTCGCGTGGAGATCGGCCTTCCACTGCGGGCCGAAGGCCGAGTGCGTGAAGTGCTGGTAGGCGAACGAGGTCATGCCGCGCTGCACGTCGCGCACCGGCGCGTCGTCCGTCGAGACCCACGGGGATCCGCTGATGCCGGCGCGGGACTCGATCTGCAGCCCCTCGATGGCGTCGTCCCGGTTCATCCACGGGTTCGGCTCGGCGCCGCTCTCCACGGAGACGGCCTTCGTGCCGTCGTGGCCGCCGTCGAGCGGGTAGCCGGTCGAGCGGAAGTCGTCGTCGTCCTTCGCCCCCGTGAAGGACACGCCGGATGCGCCGACGGTCGACGAGAGCGTGGCGCCGGCGGCGGCTCCCGCCGGTGCCTTCACCTGGAAGAACGCGGAGTCGAAGGCGACCTCGCGGCCGGTGACCCACCGGGCCGGAGCCGACACGGCCACCGCGCCCCAGACGCCGTGGGGCGCGGTGCCGTCGTACTGCGGCACGAACGCGAGCTGGGAGACGAACTGCCCGGCCAGCGCGGAGACGCACCGCCCCGCCGTGGCGACGAGGTCGCCGGACACGGATGCCACCACGTTGCCCGTGCAGCGCTGGTCGACGCCGCCGCTGCGGAAGAACACCACGCCGAGGTGGTCCTGCGGCGCGAATCCGGGGACGGGCTGGGACTCGTCGAAGCCCGGGATCCCGGTCGGCGCCGTCACCGCGGAGCCCGCGCGCGACGCGACCGCGCTGTCCGGGGCGGCACCGGGGCCGTCACCGTCGGCCGGGTCGGGATCGACGAAGGCGTTCGACTTCGCCGCCTGCATGCGCGCGGGGGTCCAGTAGGTCGACGTCGAGGCCGTCGAGCCGCGCGCGACCGACTGCTGGAGGACGCCGGACCCGACGGTGCCGGGGACGACGGTGGCGGCGGTCGCGGCGCCGCCGCCGGCGAGCATGCCGACGGCCAGCGCGGCGCAGGCCGCCGTGCCGAGGATGGTGGAGCGGGTGGCGAGTGCCATGGTTCCGTCCTGTTCTCGTGTGAGGGGTGCGCGTCGATCGACGCGCGGCATGACGCTGACACGGCCGCGCCCCCGGGCGGGGGCGCATCGCACAGGAGCAGGGCGCCCGGCGGGCCCGGTGCGGTCGCGTGCGGGCCGGCGGCGCACGCGACGACGCCCGCCCCCTCGTCGAGGGGACGGGCGTCGTGTCACGCGACCAGCGGATCACCGCCGCGGCTCAGTGGGCCGCGACGGAGACCTCCTCGGCGTCGCGCGTCGGGCCGGGCGTGGCCTCCGCGACGGGCGCGGATCCGGCGAGCGGCGGCAGGCCCGCGGCGACGGCCGCACCGAGCCAGGCGTCCACGTTCGTCCAGTACTGGATGACGCGGGCGCGCAGCTCGGGCCTCGTGACCTTGCTCACGTGACCGACGATGTTGCCGACGAGGCGCTCGCGCTGGGCGTCGTCCATCGACTCGTTGACGAGCATCCGGGCCTGGACGAAGTCGTCGTCCTCCGCGTGCAGCGTGGCGGCCGCGCGGACGAGCTCGCCGTCCTGCTCCCAGCCGGCGCTCTCGGCGGCGCGAGCCGGGTCGGCGTGCGCGCCGCCCAGCGAGTTGGGCGCGTAGACGGGCGTGCCGGCGTCCTGGAACGCGTAGCGGCCCTGGCCGTCCTTCGAGTAGCTGTGCACGGGCGACTTGGGCGCGTTCACGGGCAGCTGCGCGTGGTTCGTGCCCACGCGGTAGCGGTGCGCGTCGGCGTAGCTGAAGATGCGCGCGAGGAGCATCTTGTCGGGGCTGGTCTGGATCCCGGGCACGAAGTTCGAGGGCGCGAACGCGGCCTGCTCGATCTGCGCGAAGTAGTTCTCCGGGTTGCGGTTCAGGGTCATGGTGCCGACCTCGATGCGCGGGTAGTCCTTCTGCGACCAGACCTTCGTGAGGTCGAACGGGTTGAACCGGTACGACTTCGCCTCCTCGTAGGGCATGATCTGCACCTCGAGCTTCCACTCCGGGTAGTCGCCGCGGTCGATGGCCTCGGTGAGGTCGCGGATGTGGAAGTCGGCGTCCTCGCCGGCGATCTGGTCGGCCTGCTCCTGCTTCAGGATCTCGATGCCCTGCTGCGTCTTGAAGTGGTACTTCACCCAGAAGCGCTCGCCGGCCGCGTTGATCCACTGGTAGGTGTGGGAGCCGAAGCCGTCCATGTGGCGCCACGAGCTCGGCAGGCCGCGGTCGCCCATGAGCCAGGTGACCTGGTGGGCGGTCTCGGGCGAGAGCGTCCAGAAGTCCCACTGCATGTCGTGGTCGCGGAGGTGCGAGCCCGGCAGGCGCTTCTGCGAGCGGATGAAGTCGGGGAACTTGATCCCGTCGCGGATGAAGAAGACGGGCGTGTTGTTGCCGACGAGGTCGTAGTTGCCCTCGTCCGTGTAGAACTTCAGCGCGAAGCCGCGGGGGTCGCGCCACGTGTCGGGGCTGCCCTGCTCGCCGGCGACGGTGGAGAAGCGCGCGAGCATCTCGACCTCGGCGCCGGGCTGGAAGAGGGAGGCGCGGGTGTAGGCGCTGACGTCGCCCGTGGTGCGGAAGATGCCGAACGCGCCGCCGCCCTTGGCGTGCACGACGCGCTCCGGGATGCGCTCCCGGTTGAACTGCGCGAGCTTCTCGACGAGGTAGTGGTCGTGGAGGGGGATGGCGCCGTCGGGGCCGACGGACAGCGAGTGCTCGTCGCTGGCGACCGGGGCGCCGGAGTCGGTGGTCGTGTACTTCTGGTCGGTCATGGTGTTTCTCCTGTCAGCGGTGGAACGGGGCGGTGCTGGCTCGGGCAGTCGGCCGTGGGGCGGGCCGGTGGCGACCGCTAGGTCGCGACGGTGACACCGGGATCCGCGGATGCGGTCCGGCAGGCGGGGCACAGGCCCCAGTAGGTGACCTCGGCGCTCGCCACGAGGAACCCCGCCGAGTCGGACGGCGCGAGGCAGGGGGACTCCCCCACCGCGCAGTCCACGTCGACGATCTTCCGGCATGACGTGCACACGAGGTGATGGTGATTGTCGCCCGTACGACGCTCGTAGCGCGCGGACGATCCCGCGGGCTCGATGCGGCGCACGAGACCCGCGGCCGCGAGCGCGCCGAGCACGCCGTAGACCGCCTGGATGCTCGTGCTCGGGAGATCGCCCTTGACCGCGCGGAGCACCTCGTCGGCGTCCGAGTGGGGCTGCGCGTCGACCGCCGTGAGGACGGCGACGCGCGGCCGGGTCACCCGGAGACCCGCCTCCCGGAGCGCGGCGCGCAGGGCGTCGGCGTCGAGGGGCGGCGCGTGGTGGTGCGCGAGGTCGGTGGGCATCGCCGCAGTCAAGCACACTTCCCTTGAGCCATTCAAAAGAAGCGGGACGACGGCGCGTCGCCGTCCCGGGACGTGCCTAGGCTCGACGGGCGGCCCATCCGGCCGCGGGAGATCGGAGCACCGCATGAAGCACATCCACACCGGCACGGGCCTCGACGTCGGCCGCATCGGCCTCGGCTGCATGGGCATGAGCGCCTTCTACGACGGCCACGGGCAGGACGAGGCGGAATCGATCCGCACCCTCCACCGCGCCGTCGACCAGGGCGTCACGCTGTTCGACACGGCCGAGGCGTACGGGCCGTTCACGAACGAGCGCCTGGTCGGATCCGCGCTGGCCGGCCGCCGCGACGACATCGTCATCGCCACCAAGTTCGGCCTGCTGAAGCACGCGCCGGGCAAGGACGCCGAGGACTACGAGCGCGGCATGGACAGCTCGCCCACGAGCATCCGCATCGCCGTCGAGGCCTCGCTGCAGCGCCTCGGCACCGACCGCATCGACGTCCTGTACCAGCACCGCGTCGACCCGGCCGTGCCGATCGAGGAGACCGTCGGCGCGATGAAGGAGCTCGTCGACGAGGGCAAGGTCCTGCACCTGGGGCTCTCGGAGGCCGGGCCCGACACGATCCGGCGCGCGCATGCCGTGCACCCCATCGCCGTGCTGCAGAGCGAGTACTCCATCTGGACGCGCGACCCCGAGGGTCCGGTGCTCGAGGTGCTGCGCGAGCTCGGCATCGGCCTGGTGGCGTACTCGCCGCTCGGCCGCGGCTTCCTCACCGGCGCGATCTCGAGCGCCGCCGACCTGTCCGAGGCCGACTACCGCTCCTCCTCGCCGCGCTTCGCGGAGGAGGCCTTCGCGCAGAACATGCGCATCGTCGACGCCGTGAAGGACGTCGCGGGCGAGCTCGACGCGACGCCGGCCCAGGTGGCGCTCGCGTGGATCCTCGCGCAGGGCGACGACATCGCCGTGATCCCCGGCACCAAGCGCGTCAGCCGCCTCGACGAGAACGTGGCGGCCGACGCCGTGACGCTCTCCGCCGACCAGCTCGCGCGCCTCTCGTCGCTGCCCACCCCGGTCGGCGACCGCTACGCGGACATGGGTCCCGTCGGGCGCTGATCCGCTCGCATGCCCGCGGGCCCGGTCGCCCAGGCGGCCGGGCCCGCGTCGTGTCGCCGGCGGGAGACGCGGAGTCAGGCGTCGCGCTCGAGCCCCCGCCGCCGGTTCGCGAGCACGGGCAGCGTGCCGCGCGCGGCCTCGACCGCCGACGGATCCACGTCCACGACGAGCAGCTCCTCCTCGCCGCCGAGGCGGTGCAGCACCTCGCCGAGCGGGGAGACGACAGCGCTCCGGCCGATGCCCGTGGGCGCGCCGGACGCGGGGTCATGGCCGCGGGATCCGGCCGGCAGCGTCGCGGGATCGCCCTGGCCGACCGCGACCACGAAGGTCGTGGAGTCGAGCGCGCGAGCCCGGAGCAGCAGGTCCCACTGGTCGGCCTTGCCGGGGCCGGCGCCCCAGCTCGCGCACACGATGCTGACGGCGGCGCCGCGGTCGGCGCCCGCGAGGAAGAGGGCCGGGAAGCGCACGTCGTAGCAGGTGGCGAGGGACGCGCGGGTGCCGCCGACCTCGATCACCGCGACCGCATCGCCCGGGTCGACGGCGTCGGACTCGCGGAACCCGAAGGCGTCGAAGAGGTGGATCTTGTCGTACGAGGAGGCGCCCTCGGCCTGCGCTCCCGTGGGCCGCGCGACCAGGAGCGTGTTCCGCACCCGGCCGTCGGCGCCCGGCGTGAACATGCCCGCGACGATCACGACCCCGAGCCGGTCGGCGATCGCCCGCACCCCGGACGCCCACGGCCCGTCGAGCGGCTCCGCGACCTCCGGCAGCGGGTTGCCGAACGCGCGCTGCGCCGCCTCGGGGAACACCATGAGCTCGGCGCCCTGCCGGGCCGCATCCTCCGCGAACCGCTCGATCCGTGCGAGGTTGTCCGCGGGATCCGGCGAGCTGATGATCTGTGCGAGCGCGATCTTCATGGTCCTCCTGGTGATGTATACATAGCGTATGCGAGAACGCGCGGGCGATCCAGGCACCTCGGCGAGCGCCCTCTCCGGCCGCGCGCGGGCCTACGAGTTCCTGCACGCGCACGTCCTCACCGACCCGGACCAGCAGGGCGCGTTCCTCAACGAGCAGGAGCTGGCGGAGCGCATCGGCGTCTCGCGCACGCCCGTCCGCGAGGCCCTGCTGCTGCTCGCCGCCGACGACCTGGTGGAGATGATCCCGAAGCGCGGCGCCCGCATCCCCGTCATCACCGGCCGCGAGATCGCCGAGCTGATGGAGCTGCGCGGCGTGCTCGAGCGGCACGCCGCGACGAGCGCCGTCGAGCACGACCGCACCCCGCTCGACGCCATGCGCGAGGTGCTCGAGCAGCAGCGCGCCATGGTCCAGAGCCCGCCGCGCGAGAGCGGCCGGGAGTTCATCGAGCACGACCGGCGCTTCCACCAGCTGCTCGTCGACGCCGCGGGCAGCGAGCTGATGAGCCGCACCTACGCGAAGCTCCGCGCCCGGCAGATCCTCGTGGGCGTCGAGGCGCTCTACCGCGCGGTGGACCGGCAGGACCGGGTCTGCGAGGAGCACGCCGGCATCGTCGACGCGCTCGCGGCGGGCGACGCCGAGGCGGCCCGCGACGCGATCGACCGGCACCTCGCCGTCACGCTCGACGTGCTGCTGCGCGCCTGACGCGGCGGCCCGAACCGCACACGGCGACGCCCGGACCCCGACGGGATCCGGGCGTCGCCGCGTGCGGGGAGCGTCAGACGCGCGGCGCGGCCACGCCCTCGGCGCCGGTCCGCACGTACTCCTCGTCCTCGGCCACGTCGGAGTCGCGGCCCATCGCGAGGCCCACGAGCGTGAGCACGACCGCGGCGGTGAGGTACAGCGCGATGCCGACCCAGCTGCCGGTCTCCTCGTAGATGATCGTGAACATCAGCGGCGCGATGGCCCCGCCGATCACGCCGGCGATCGTGTACGCGAGCGAGGCGCCCGTGTAGCGGAGCCGGGGCGAGAACTGCTCGATGATGTACGCCGCCTGCGGCCCGTACATGAAGGAGTGGAAGAACAGGCCGAGGACGATGCCCACGCCGAGCACGAAGGTCGACGAGCCGTCCGTGATCGCGAAGAACACGTACGCCCACACGGCCGCTCCCACCGCCGCGGTCGCGTAGAGCGCCCGGCGGTTGATCCGGTCGCTCACGGCCCCCGCGAACGGGATCGTGAACAGCTGCACGGCGGATCCGACGAGCACCGCCACGAGCACCTGGCTGCGCTCGAAGCCGAGCGAGTTCACGCCGTAGGTGAGCGTGAAGACGGTGAAGAGCGCGTAGAGCACGTCGGGCCCGACGCGGCTGAGGATCGCGGCCACGAGCGGGCGGGCCTGCGTGCGGAAGATCTCCGAGATGGGCGCGCTCGGCCGGTCGCCGCGCTCCTGCAGCGCCTTGAACACAGGGGTGTCCTCGAGCTTCAGGCGGATCCAGAGGCCGAACGCCACGAGCAGCGCGGAGAGGAGGAAGGCCACGCGCCAGCCCCAGCCGAGGAAGTCCTCCTCGGTGAGCAGCACCGTGAGCAGAGCGAGCGCGCCGTTGGCGAGCAGGTTGCCGGCGGGCGGGCCGACCTGCGCGGCCGACGACCAGAAGCCGCGCCTCCGCGGATCCCCGAACTCGCTGGAGAGCAGCACCGCGCCGCCCCACTCGCCGCCGACGCCCACGCCCTGCGCGAAGCGGAGGAGCACGAGGATGATCGGCGCCGCGAGCCCGATGGTCGCGTACCCCGGGAGCACGCCGATGAGGAACGTCGCGATGCCGATGAGCAGCAGCGTGAGCACGAGGACGGGCTTCCGGCCGATCTTGTCGCCGAGCCGCCCGAACACGAACCCGCCGACGGGGCGCGACACGTAGCCGACCGCGTAGGTGGAGAACGCGAGGATCATCGCCGTGTACGGATCGGAGGCGGGGAAGAACACGATCGGGAACACGACGGCGCTGGCTGCCGAGTAGACGGCGAAGTCGTACCACTCGAGCGAGGTGCCGGTGAGGCTCGCGGTGAAGGCCTTCACGAGCTCGCGGCGCGACGGCCTCGGGGTGTCGTGGGGCGCGCCGGATGCGGGCGCGTAGGCGGCGGATGCGGTGGTCGCCGCAGCGGCGGTGGGGTCGTCGGCCATGGGTCTCCTCGGGTGCGGGACCGGGTGGGGAGCCGCCGCGGATCCGGCTGGCGGACCCCGCCGGGCGTCCGGTCGGTGTGCTGTATACAGTAGGCATACCGGACGCCGATGACCATGGCCGGGCGACCGGATCCGCATCTCTTCACACGCTCGAAACACCACCGGAGGACCGATGACCACCCTGCGCTTCCAGCTGCCCGACGGATCCACCACGAGCGTCGAGGTCGTGCGCCTCCTCAACGCCGGCTACGCGGGCCGCGACCAGGCCGAGGTGCAGGCGCACATCGCGGAGCTCGCCGAGCTCGGCGTCCCCGGCCCCGAGGTCACGCCCGCGCTCTACCCGGTGGCGCCCTACCTCGCGTCGCAGGCGGACGCCGTCCCCGCGCAGCACGGCCGCACCTCCGGCGAGGCCGAGTGGGCGCTCGTGATCACCCACGACGACGTGCTCCTCACGGTCGCGTGCGACCACACCGACCGCGCGCTCGAGGTGCACGGCGTCGCGTGGAGCAAGAACGCCGGACCCGACGTGCTCGGCCGGAAGGCGTGGCGCCTCGCCGACGTGCGCGACCGGCTCGACGCGATCCGCCTGCGCGGCTGGGTCGGCGAGGAGGGCGCCGAGGAGCTCATCCAAGACGCCACGCTCGCCGCGCTCCTCACGCCCGACCACTGGCTCGACGTGCTCGCCGAGCGCGGCCTCCGGGTGCCCGGCACGGTGCTCATCTCGGGCACGGTCGCGATGGTCCCGGGCGTCGACCAGTTCGCGTCGCGCTGGCGCGTGCAGCTCGAGGACCCCGCCACGGGCGAGACCATCGACGCCGCCTACCGCGTGGAGCTGCTGCCCGAGGCGATCGGCTGACGCTGCCCGCGACCGCCCCGTCGGACCAGCCCGGCGGGACGCGGCCGTCCGGTACGCTGAGCGCATCCACCCGCCTCCAGGAATCCGGAGTCCCATCGTGCCAACGATCGTCGTCGAAGTGATGCCCAAGGCCGAGCTGCTCGACCCCCAGGGGAAGGCCGTGGCCGGCGCCCTCGCCCGCCTCGGCAAGGACCGCTTCACCGGCGTCCGCATCGGCAAGCGCTTCGAGCTCACCGTCGAGGGCGAGGTGGACGACGCGCTGCTCGCCGACATCCAGTCGCTCGCCGCCGACATGCTCTCCAACTCCGTCATCGAGGACGTCATCAGCGTCCACGTCGCCGGGCTCGACGGGTTCGGCCTCACCGCCGAGGCGGACATGTCCACCGGCAACGTCACCGACGAGCACACGGTCGCCGACGGCGGCACGGCCGACACCGACGTCGCCGCGCACCCGCTCCCCCACGGCTCGGCCGCGGCGGAGCAGCGCTGATGCGCGTCGGGGTCATCACCTTCCCGGGATCCCTCGACGACCGCGACGCCCAGCGCGCCGTCCGCCTCGCGGGCGCCACGCCCGTCGCGCTCTGGCACGGCGACCACGACCTCCAGGGCGTCGACGCGGTCGTGCTCCCCGGCGGATTCAGCTACGGCGACTACATGCGCGCCGGCGCCATCGCGGCGTTCGCGCCGATCATGCGCGAGGTGGTGGACGCGGCCGAGCGCGGCGTCCCCGTCCTCGGCATCTGCAACGGCTTCCAGATGCTCACCGAGGCGCACCTGCTGCCCGGCGGGCTGATCCGCAACGAGGCCGGCAACTTCGTCTGCCGCGACCAGCGCCTCCGCGTCGAGGCCGCCGGCACCGCGTGGACGAACGCCTTCACCGAGGGCGAGGAGATCACCATCCCGCTCAAGAACGGCGAGGGCGGCTTCATCGCCGACGCCGACACGCTCGACCGCCTCGAGGGCGAGGGCCGCGTGGCCTTCCGCTACCTCGGCGGCAACCCGAACGGATCCCTGCGCGACATCGCCGGGATCACCAACGCCCGCGGCAACGTCGTCGGCCTCATGCCCCACCCCGAGCACGCCGTCGAGGAGGGCTTCGGACCGGACACCCCGGCCGCCATGCGCTCCGGTGTCGACGGCCTCCGTCTCTTCACGTCCGTCCTCGAAGGAGTCCTCGCGCAGTGAGCGTCCACCCCGATCCCGCCTCCGTCCCCACCGACCCCGCGGGAGAGGGACGCAGCGCCCGCCGCCACGTCGCCGACACCGTCGAGATGGCCGAGCGCACCCCCGAGAAGGAGCAGCCGTACGCGGCGCTCGGGCTCACCGAGGGCGAGTACCTGAGGATCCGCGAGATCCTCGGCCGCCGCCCCACGAGCGGCGAGCTCGCCATGTACTCGGTCATGTGGAGCGAGCACTGCTCCTACAAGTCCTCGAAGAAGTACCTGCGCCAGTTCGGGCAGAAGGTGTCCGAGTCCATGAAGAAGGACCTCATGGTCGGCATGGGCGAGAACGCCGGCGTCGTCGACGTGGGCGAGGGCTGGGCCGTCACCTTCAAGATCGAGAGCCACAACCACCCCTCCTACATCGAGCCGTTCCAGGGCGCGGCCACCGGCGTCGGCGGCATCGTCCGCGACATCATCTCGATGGGCGCCCGCCCGGTCGCCGTGATGGACGCGCTCCGCTTCGGCGACATCGACGACCCGGACACCGCGCGCGTCGTGCACGGCGTGGTCTCCGGCATCAGCTTCTACGGCAACTGCCTCGGCCTCCCGAACATCGGCGGCGAGACCTACTTCGACCGCGTGTACCAGGGCAACCCGCTCGTCAACGCGCTCGCGGTGGGCGTGCTCCGCCACGAGGACCTCCACCTCGCCAACGCGCGCGGCGTGGGCAACAAGGTCGTGCTGTTCGGCGCCCGCACGGGCGGCGACGGCATCGGCGGCGCATCCATCCTCGCGAGCGACACCTTCGCCGACGGCGGCCCGACCAAGCGCCCCGCGGTGCAGGTGGGCGATCCGTTCGCGGAGAAGGTGCTCATCGAGTGCTGCCTCGAGCTGTTCCGGGAGGATCTCGTCGAGGGCATCCAGGACCTCGGCGCCGCGGGCATCTCCTGCGCCACGAGCGAGCTCGCCTCGAACGGCGACGGCGGCATGCACATCCGGCTCGAGGAGGTGCTGCTGCGCGACCCGTCGCTCACCGCCGAGGAGATCCTCATGTCGGAGAGCCAGGAGCGCATGATGGCGGTCGTGAAGCCGGAGAAGCTCGACGGCTTCCTCGCGGTCGTCGCGAAGTGGGACGTCGAGACGAGCGTGCTCGGCGAGGTCACCGACACCGGCCGCCTCGTCATCGACCACCACGGCGAGCGCATCGTCGACGTCGAGCCGCGCACGGTCGCGGTCGACGGCCCGGTGTACGACCGGCCCGTCTCCTACCCCACGTGGATCGACGCCCTCCAGGCCGACTCCGCGTCGCGTCTCGCGCGCCCCACCGCGCCCGACGACATCCGCGACCAGTTCCTCCAGCTGCTCGGCAGCCCGAACCTGGCCGACGCGTCGTGGATCACCGACCAGTACGACCGCTACGTCATGGGCAACACGGCCCTGTCGTTCCCCGACGACGCGGGCATGGTCCGCGTCGACGAGCAGAGCGGCCTCGGCTTCTCGGTCGCGACCGACGCGAACGGGCGCTTCTGCCAGCTCGACCCGTACCGCGGCGCGCAGCTCGCCCTCGCGGAGGCGTACCGCAACGTCGCCGCATCCGGCGCCACGCCCGTCGCCGTGAGCGATTGCCTCAACTTCGGCAGCCCCGAGGACCCCGAGGTCATGTGGCAGTTCAGCCGCACGGTCGAGGGCCTCGCGGACGGCTGCCTCGAGCTCGAGATCCCCGTCACGGGCGGCAACGTCTCCCTCTACAACCAGACGGGCACGCAGGCCATCCACCCCACGCCCGTCGTGGGCGTGCTCGGCGTGATCGACGACGTCGCGCGCCGCATCCCGTCCGGCTGGCAGGACGAGGGCGACAACATCTACCTCCTCGGCGTCACGCGCGAGGAGCTCGACGGATCCGCGTGGGCCGGCACCGTGCACGACCACCTCGGCGGCGTCCCGCCCGTGGTCGACCTCACCGCGGAGAAGGAGCTCGCCTCCCTCATCGCCGCCGGCGCCACGCAGTCGCTCGTCGCGAGCGCGCACGACCTCTCGGACGGCGGCCTCGGCCAGGCGCTCGCGGAGTCCGTGATGCGCTTCGGCGTCGGCGCGCGCGTCTGGCTCGACGGCATCGTCCAGCGCGACGGCGTCGACCAGGCCACCGCCCTCTTCTCCGAGTCCACCGGCCGGATGCTCGTCACGGTCCCCCGCGAGGACGACGTCAAGTTCCAGGGCCTCTGCGAGGGGCGCGGCTACCCCGTGCTCCGCATCGGGGTGACGGACGCGCAGGCGCCCGGCCTCGAGCTGCAGGGCCTGTTCACCCTGTCGGTCGAGGAGCTGCGCGGGATCCACCGCGCCGCGCTGCCCGCCCGCTTCGGCACCGCCGTGGAGGCCTGAGCATGACCGATCCCGCATCGACCCCCGTCTGGTCGCCGTCCCTCGCCGAGCTCACCGAGCGCGTGCCCCTGCCCGCGGGCGCGGACATCCAGATGGGCCCGGTGCTGTACGAGCACGAGGGCACCGAGCTCGAGGGCCTGCTCGCCCGCGACGCGTCGCAGGGTGGCCGCCGCCCGGCCGTGCTCGTGATCCACGACTGGTTCGGGGTCGGCGGGCACGTGGCCGCGCGCATCCAGATGCTCGCGCGCCTCGGCTACGTCGCGTTCGCCGCCGACGTGTACGGCCGCAACGTGCGCCCCGGTCCCGCGGAGGCGGCGGATGTGGCCGGCGCCTACTACGCCGACCTGCCGCTCATGCGCGCCCGCGTGCAGGCCGGCATCGACCGGCTCGCCGCCGAGCCCGACGTCGACCCGTCGCGCATCGCCGTCATGGGCTACTGCTTCGGCGGCAGCGCCTCCCTCGAGGTCGCCCGCGCGGGCGCCGAGATCAAGGCCGCCATCTCGCTGCACGGCAGCCTCGTGGTGCACGAGCCGGCCGACGTCGCGGACGTGAAGGCCGCGATCCTCGTCCTCACCGGCGCGGACGACCCGATGGTCCCGGACGAGAAGCTGGCCGCGTTCCAGGACGAGATGCGCACGCGTCCCGCGATCGACTGGCAGGTCGTCACCTACAGCGGCGCGATGCACGCGTTCTCCGTGCCCGGCGTCGACTCGCCCGAGCACGGCGCGCAGTACCAGGACCGCGCCGAGCGCCGCTCCTGGCGCGCGCTCACGGACTTCCTCGCGGAGCACGTGGGCTGACCCGCTCCCCGCACCGATCCGCGCGCCGCCGGAACTCGCCGGCGGCGCGCGCGTCTGTCCGGGGGCCTGGCATCGCCTGGCGGATCCCTCCGCGACGGGCCGACACGCCGCCCCCGGGTTGCCATCCCCGCACCCCTCGCGTAGACCTGTCCGTGCAGTTCACGCATCCGCCATGCGCCGTTGGTGCCCCGCAGGGGCACGCACGCGCAGGCTGATCATGCGAGACACGTGCGACCCGAGGAGATCTCCATGATGGCGAGCGGCGGATCCAGCCGACGCGACCTGTTCGACGGCGCCGGATCCTCGGATCCGGGCATCGGACGCCCCACCCGCGGTTCCGGCACGGCGCTCCTCGAGCGGCCGCGCGCGGACGAGACGACCACCACGACCGACGGCCCGGACGGCACCGCGGAGGCCGACCCCCCTCCGTCTCGCCCGGCGGCAGCGGCTCCCGTCGCTCCCGCCCCGCCCCAGCAGGCGACCATCGGCTCGGCCGAGGGCGACCTCGTGCACGTCATGACCTGCAACATCCGCCTGGCCCGCCCCTCCACCGAGCCCGGCGACCCCGACCACTGGGCCGACCGCGAGCCCGTGCTCGCCCGCTTCCTCCAGCTCGAGCAGCCCACCGTGCTCGGCGTGCAGGAGGCCCTCTCGGCCCAGCTGCCCGCCATCGCGCGCGCGCTCCCCCACCACCGCATGCTCGGCTACGGCCGTGACGGCGGGTCCGGCGGCGAGTACAGCGCGATCTTCTACGACGAGCGCCGCCTCGACGTCGTCGCGTGGGACCAGTTCTGGCTGTCCGACCTGCCCGAGCTCATCGGCTCGCGCTCGTGGGGCTGCAGCACCACCCGCATCGCGACGTGGGCGCGCTTCCGCGACCGCCGCAGCGGCGCCGAGTTCGTGCACCTCAACACGCACCTCGACCACGAGTCGGAGCTCGCCCGCGTGAAGAGCGCCGACCTCATCACCGAGCGCCTGCAGGAGGTCGCCTCGGGCGCCCCGGTCGTCGTCACGGGCGACTTCAACGCGCCGGCCGAGGAGTCGGCGGCGTACGACATCCTCACGCGCGACGCCGGCCTCGCCGACACCTGGACCACGGCCGCGCACCACGCGACGCCCGGCATCGGCACCTTCACCGCGTACGGCGACCCGGTGCCCGAGGGCGAGCGCATCGACTGGATCCTCGCGGGTCGCGGCGTCGAGGTGGTCGACTCGGCCATCAACCCGTACACGTGGCAGGGTCGCTCCCCCTCGGACCACGCCGCCGTGCAGGCGCTGGTCCGCCTCGCGCGCACCGCCTGACCCGCACGGCCCGGGTCCGCAGGCGGACGGCCAGGGCCACTACGGCTACAGTTGCGGGTACACCGAGGGCGAGGAAGGTCGGAAGACCGAGGCGCCCATCGAGAAGATCAAGGCACATCTCCCCTCCATGTCGGAACTCCCCCCCACGAGCCGCAGGGCCGCACGCGCAGCCCTCGGCGCCGCATCCACCGCGGGCGTCGACGACGGCCCGTTCCGCGTGCTGTTCGTCTGCTCCGGCAACATCTGCCGCTCGCCCCTCGCAGAGCAGGTGCTCCGAGCGAGGGTCCGCGCGATCTTCGGCGGCGACGCCTCCGAAGCCGACTCGGTCGTGCGCTTCTCCAGCGCCGGCACGATCGCGGCCGACGGGCAGCGCATGCCGGAGCAGGCGGCCGAGCTGTCCGTCCGCTACGGCGGCGACCCGAGCGAGCACCAGGCCCGGTTCCTCACGCCCGACATCATCCGGGGCACGGACCTCGTGCTCACGATGGCCCGCGAGCACCGCAGCGCCGTCGTGCGCCAGGTGCCGCGTGCCAACCGCTCCACCTTCACCCTCCGCGAGTTCGCGGCGCTCTCCGCGCACCTCGTCGAGGTGAGCGGGGAGGAGAAGCACATCACGTGCGACGGCGACGTCCCGGCGCAGCTGCGCGCGCTCATCCCGCTCATCGCGGCGCAGCGGGGCGTCACCCTGCCGCCCGCGCAGGAGGACGACTACGACGTGGTCGACCCGTACCGCCGCTCGCAGAGCACGTACGACGCCTCCGGGGAGCAGGCCGGACGTGCCATCGATTCAGTGCTCGAGTCGGTGCGGGCCGTGACCCGCACGGGCGCGTCCCGCCTCCGGGGCTGACCCGAGCGCCGTCGAGCCCTCTCGCATCGCGCGCACGCCGGCGGCGTCCGACCGCTGCTTCGACGACGACCCCGCGGTCGTCATCGCGCTCGGGTGCTCATCCGTTCGCCGCGCCGCGGCCCGGCGATCAGGCGGGCGGGGTTGAATGGTGGGCATGACCCCCGCGATCGGCCCGACGACCGGCGACGACATCCACCTGATCTCGCTCAACGTGCGCATGCCGTGGCACGGCACCCGCCCCGGCGAGGCCGACCACTGGCCCGAGCGCCAGGAGCCGCTGACCCGGTTCCTCCAGCAGGAGCGGCCCACGGTGCTCGGGGTGCAGGAGGCGGTGTGGCCGCAGATCCAGGTCATCGACAAGGCGCTGCCGCCGTCGTACCGCATGATCGGGCAGGGCCGCGAGGGCGGCAGCCACGGCGAGCACGGCGCGATCTTCTACCAGGCCTCCCGCCTCACCCTCCTCGAGCATGACGTGATGTGGCTCTCGGACACCCCGGACGTGATCGGCAGCATGACGTGGGGCAACCCCATGCCGCGGATCCTCACCTGGGCCCGCTTCCAGGACGAGGCCACCGGCCTCCCGCTCGTGGTGCTCGACACGCACCTCGACCACGACGTCGCCGAGGCCCGCGACCGCGCGGCCGAGGCCATCGCGGAGCTCGTCCGCACGCGCTTCGCCGGACTGCCGCTCGTGCTCATGGGCGACTTCAACGCGCCCGTCGACTCCACGCCCTACGACGCGCTCACGCGCCGCGGCGGCCTCCGTGACTCCTGGCTCGACACCGCGCGGCAGGCCACGCCCGCCTTCGGCACGTTCCCCGACTACCGGCCGCCGGTGGTGGGGGCGCCGCGCATCGACTGGATCCTCGTCAGCGACCGCGTCGACGTGCGCGCCGCCGCCGTCAACGACTTCGCCTGGCAGGGCCGCATGATGAGCGACCACCTGCCCGTGCAGGCGCTCGTGCGCCTGCGCTGACGTCGCGCGTCACGCCTCGCGCGTCACGCGTTGGGCGCGGCCTCCCCGGCCTCGTAGCCTGGGTGGATGACCACCGCACCGAAGGTATTCGCCATCCACGAGAACCCCGAGTGGTTCGGGCCGTTCGCCGCCGCCCTCGACGCGCGCGGCGTGCCCTACGAGGAGTGGCTCCTCACCGACGGCGTGCTGGAGATCGACGAGGCGCCGCCCGAGGGGATCTTCTGGTCGAGGATCAGCGCCTCCGCCCACACGCGCGACCACGCGCTGTCCAAGGACTACACGCGCTCGCTCATGAGCTGGCTGGAGTCGCACGGCCGCCGCACGGTCAACGGCCGCCGCACGATCGAGCTCGAGGTGAGCAAGGTCGACCAGCTCACGGCCCTCCGCGCCGCCGGGATCGAGGTGCCGCGGACGCGCGCCGTGATCGGCAGCCACCGGATCGTCGAGGCGGCGCGCGGCCTGCCGACGCCGTTCATCACCAAGCACAACCAGGGCGGCAAGGGCCTCGGCGTCCGGAGGTTCGACAGCGTCGAGGAGCTGGCCGCCTACGTGGACGGGCCGGACTTCGAGGAGCCGCAGGACGGGATCACGCTGCTGCAGGAGTTCCTGGAGGCGGCGACCCCGCGGGTGACGCGCGTGGAGATCGTGGGCGGGCGCTTCGTCTACGCGATCCAGGCCGACACGGCGCGCGGCGGGTACCAGCTGTGCCCGGCGGACGCGTGCGCGATCGACCCGGCGACGGGCGCGCTGGTGATGCCGCCCGGCGCGACCATCGCGCAGCAGCCGGGCGACACGATCTTCTCGCTGCGGGAGGACATCACCGCGGAGCATCCGCTCGTGCAGCGCTACGTCGCATTCCTCGCGGGGCTGGGGATCGAGGTGGCCGGGATCGAGTTCATCGAGACCGCCGACGGCCGGCTCGTGACCTACGACGTGAACACGAACACCAACTACAACGCGGGCGTCGAGGCGGTCGCTCCCGCCTCGGGCCCGGGCGCGGTAGCTGCGTTGCTGGAGCGCGTGCTGCGGGAGGAGTACCCGGAGGGCTGAGGCCTCGCGGCCGTACCCGCGGATCCCATCCGGCGCTTGACGAGGTGACGCGGCACGGGGATGCTGGGCACGTCGTCGGGATGCCCCCGGATGGGGGCACCTCGGCTCTGCGCACCGAGCGTCGGCGCGAGGACGCGGCTATGGGAGGAAAGCGACGGATGGATCACGCGGCGATCTTGAACGACCTCATCCGGAACTGGGTGTCACTGGGCCTCGAGTATGCGGACGGCGCCCCCGATCTGACAAAGATATTCGTATATGGTGCGCCTGAGCGAGACAGCGCTTACGCGAACATGTTCTTCGAGCCGAGGGGATCCGTCGTGTATGCGAACGAGCTCGAAGGCGTGGACGCCAGTCGGGATCGGGCCGTGACAGTGCAGCGATTCATGCTCCGCGACCTCAAGGCGGCCGAGACACAGCTTCAAGAACTGGGCGCACCAATTCCGACACAATATCGAGTGACGTATGACACCGTCATACGTCAGCTCGATATGCAGCTATCATACGAACCCGTGTACGCGAACCGCCCCACGAAGATCATGGAAGAAGGCGCCGAGGACTGGCTCGACGGGCGCTTGAGGAAGATATTCGGTGACGATGACGCCCCTGCGCCGAGCGGAGGCTGAGATCGACCACGCCCACGCCTTCGAGGACTCCCGGTGAAGTACATCTACTGCGAAAGATGGGACGGCGAATTCAACGAGCCCATCAATCCATTGTCGGAGGCCGACGCACGGAACCGTTTCGACGGCCTGGTCCCCGAGCCCGACCATTGGTTCTCCGTCGCGGCACTCAAGGATGACGCCCGAGATCGCACGGTGCCTGAATTCCTGCTCGAAGTCATCCCTCATGCCGACTTCGTCAATGTCTCATTTCTCGACGAACTCGGCCGCCAGCGCTTTCGATACGGGTTCACGAACCTGCAGGGCCGGCTCTTCATGTCCAACGTGACGGAGCACCGCTATCCCGCCGATCGGTCCTTCCATCGGATCAACGAGGCCAACGCCGTAGAGGAGTTCGTCTTCAAGCCCGAAGGCTACGCCAAGCACGTCGTCATGGATGACGCAGATCCACTCACTCACGTCTCAGAGTACCGAGAGGTGAAGATGGATCGCCATTGGGAACGAGTGCCCCAGTTCGGCGACTGGGAGCATCTGGGCAAGTTCGATCGATGATCTCCGCTGCAATGGCGAGTGGATGATCATCGCTTCCCATTGAGAGAGAAAAGGCGACGGATGGATCAAGAGCAGGTCTTGGCGGAACTCATCGAGAGCTGGGTATCCCTGGCCCTCGAGTACTCCGACGGCGCTCCGGACCTGACCCGGATATTCGTCTACGCCGCCTCCGAGCGAGATAGGACGTACGCGAACGTCTTCTTCGAGCAGGATGGCTCCGTCATCTACGCCAGCGAGCTACGCGGCGTGGACGCCGACCCGGACCGGACCGTGGCCGTGCAGCGCTTCCTGCTCAAGGACCTCAAGGCGGCCGAGACGCGGCTCCGCGAGCTCGGCGCCCCCGTGCCGACGCAATACCGCGTGGCGTACGACACCGTCATACGACAGCTTGACATGCAGCTATCACACGAACCCATGTACGCCAACCACCCCGCGAAGATCATGGAAGAAGGCGCCGAGGACTGGCTCGACGGACGCTTGAGGAAGATATTCGGCGACGATGACGCCCCTGCGCCGAACGGAAACTGACCGAGGACAGCCATGGCGAGGACAGAATACGAAATCCTGCAAGAACTCACATCCAAGTGGGTGCCCCTGGCCCTCGAATACAGCGGGGGCGCCCCGGGCCTGACCAGGACATACATCTACGCGGGTTCTGAGATCGGGCACGTCTACGCCAACGTCTTCTTCGAGCAAGAAGGGGCCGTCCTCTACGCAAATCAGCTGCGCGGTGTGGACGCGAGCGACGAGCGCGTAGTCGCAGTACAGCGATTCTTGCGCAACGACCTCAGAACCGCAGAGGCCCAGTTCGACGAGGCCGGCGTCCCGCGCCCGACGCAATACCGCATCACCTACGACCTCGTCTCGCGCCAACTCGACATGCAGATGTCCCACGAACTCCTCTACTCCAATCACCCAACCAAGATATTGGAAGAGGGCTCGGAGGACTGGTTGGATGGGAGGCTTGAGAAGGTCTTTGGACGGACCCCCAGGGATTCCGCGGAGTAATCCGCACGCGTCCGGGTGAGGCCTTGATTCACGCAGACGAGCGCCGATTCGAGCTCCGAGGGGCAACGCGGCGGGTTCTGATGCAACGACTGGCGGAAGAGAAGACTCGGTGATCTGCTCGCATTCGGCCATAGCCGCGCGTGAGTCCGGATTGATCGAGAACGCGGCGCCGCAGGCGCCGCCTCAGGCCGCCGGCCCGCCGTCCTCGGGCGCGACCGCGGAGGTGGCGGCGCCCTGGTCCTCGGCGATCTGCGTGTGGTGGTGGATGACCTCGGCGACGATGAAGTTGAGGAACTTCTCCGCGAAGGCCGGGTCGAGCTTCGACTCCTCGGCCAGGGCGCGGAGGCGGAGGATCTGGCGGCGCTCGCGCTCGGGATCCGCCGCGGGCAGCCCGTGCGCGGCCTTCAGCCGGCCGACCGACTGGGTGAACTTGAACCGCTCGGCGAGCAGGTGCACGAGGGCGGCGTCGATGTTGTCGATGCTCCCGCGGATCTCCCCCAGCTCCTCGAGGGCGGCACGGGCGTCGTCGTCGAGGGGAGCCCCTGCGGGGCCGGTGTTCTCAGGCATGGCACGACCCTACCCATCCGCCCCTGGACGACGGAGGCGGGCGTCCCCATCGGGACGCCCGCCTCGCGGGTCGAGCGGTGACGGTCAGTCGACGATGGTGACCTTCACGTCGATGTTGCCGCGCGTGGCGTTGGAGTACGGGCAGACCTGGTGGGCCGCGTCCGCGATCTCCTGGCGGCGCTCGGCCGGCACGTTCGGGAGGTAGACGTCGAGCTCGACCGCGAGGCCGAATCCGCCCTGGCCGTTGTCGCCGATGGACACGCTGGCGGAGACGCCCGCGTCCTTCGTGTCGACGCCGGCGTTCTTGCCGACGAGGTGGGTGGCGCCCAGGAAGCAGGCGCTGTACCCGGCGGCGAAGAGCTGCTCCGGGTTCGTGCCCTCGCCCGAGCCGCCCATCTCCTTGGGGGGACGGGTGTCGAAGTCGATCTGGTCGTCCTCGCTGCGGACGTGTCCGTCGCGTCCTCCGCCGGAGGCGTGCGCGATAGCGGTGTAGATGGGTTCCATGGATCCATCAGACCACGACCGGGCTGGGAGCGTGCGCCGCTCTCCATGCACGTTCGCGGCACGGACGGTGGATCGCGGGCGAACGCGGAGGACGATCCGCGCGACCGCCAGCGGCGTCCCGGGCGCGTCGCGCCGAGCCGGATCCGGTCAGGGCAGGAGGCCCGAGCGGTAGCCCCAGACGACGGTCTGCAGGCGGTCGCGCGTGGCGAGCTTCGTCATGATCCGGGTGAGGTGCGACTTCACGGTGCTGGTCTCGATCACGAGCCGCGCGCCGATCTCGTCGTTCGAGAGGCCGTCGCCGAGGAGCCGCACGATGTCCTGCTCCCGGGGCGTGAGCACGTCGGCGCCCGGATGCACGGCCGAGGCGGCCCGGCGGCGCGTGAACTCGGCCATGACGCGGCGCGTGGTGACGCCGTCGAGCGCGGACTGCCCGACGGCGAGCGCGCGGACGGCCTGGATGAACTCCTCGGGCTCGGCGTCCTTGAGCACGAAGCCGCGGGCGCCGGCCTCGAGCGCGCCGAAGACGTACTCGTCGAGGTCGAAGGTGGTGGCGACCAAGACGGCGGGGGCGGGGTCGTCGGCGACGTCCGCGGCGTCGACGTCCGCCCCCGTGATCGCGCGGGTGGCCTCGATGCCGTCGCCGCCGGGCATCCGCACGTCCATCACGACGACGTCCGGCGCGAGCCGGCCGACGAGCGCGACGGCCTCGCGGCCGCCGGACGCCTCGCCGACCACCTCGATCCCGCCGGCCGTCTCGAGCACGACGCGGAAGCCGGCGCGGACGATGGACTGGTCGTCGACCAGCACCACGCGGATCACGCGGCGCCCGCACGGTCGGCGGCGACGGGCTCGACCGGCAGCTCGAGGCGCACGCGCCACGTGCCGGTCGCGGAGGGTCCGGCCTCGAGGCGTCCGCCGACGAGCGCGGCCCGCTCGCGCATCCCGACCAGGCCGTAGCCGGGCGCGGTCGCGGGGCGGGCGGCGGGCAGGGCGTTCTCGACCGTGAGCGCGATGCGCGTCGGCTCGGCCTGCACGGTCAGCGTCACCGCGGATCCCGGCGCGTGCCGGCGCGCGTTGGCGAGGGACTCCTGCACGGTCCGGTACGCGGTGACGTCGGCGAGCGGCCCGAGCGGCGAGGCGTCGCCCGTCACGCGCTCCTCGACCTCCGTGCCCGCCGCACGGGCCGCCACCACGAGGCCGGGCAGGTCGGCGAGGCCGGGCACGGGGACGGTGCCGATCCCTTCGGCGCCCTCGGCATCGGAGGTCTGGCGGAGGATCCCGACGATGGAGCGCAGCGCGTCGAGGGTCTCCCGGCCCTGCACGCGGATGCCGCGGAGGGAGTCCTTGGCGCGCTCCGGATCGAGGTCCACGAGCCGCTCGGCAGCGCCCGCCTGCACCACGAGCGCGGTGAGGTGGTGCGCGGCCACGTCGTGCAGCTCGCGCGCCATCCGGGTGCGCTCGGCGGCCACCGCGGCCCGGCCGAGCGCCGCCTGGTGCTCGAGGGTCTCGGCGGCCCGCGCGAGCACGTCGCCGTCGTGGCGGCGGCGGAGCGCGACCCAGGATCCGACGGCGGCGCTCGCGGCGGCGATGAGCAGCCCGCTGACGAGGATCGACGCGGCCGAGACGACCGTGTCGATGCCGTACCGCGCGTCCACCGCCGTGGGCACGAGCAGCGCGCGCACCTGCCCGGTGGCGGCGAGGGACGCGCCCACCGCCTCGATGGCGATGGCCGCGACCACGATGCGGACGGCGGACGCCGGCGGCAGGAGTGCCCCGACCGTGTAGGCCGCGACGACGGGCGCGGCGGCCCAGAACCCGAACTGCGGCGGGAGCGCCGCGACGAGCGCCGCCTGGAGGAGCGAGACGGCCAGGAGGGTCGACCGCGGATGCCGGCGCCGCCACGCGAGGGGCGCGCACTGCACGACGGCGAGGACCGCGATGACCGCGCCCTGCGCCGGCGACATGCTGCGGGCGGTGCCGTCCGCCCAGACGAGCGCGCCGAGCACGCCGAGTAGCGGGATGGTGAGGAGCGCCCATGCGGCCGCGGCGGCCGCGTCGCGCCGGGCGGCGGTGCGGATGCCGACGCGGGCGAGCGCCTGGCGGATGCGGTCGGCGAGCGCGCCCCGCGGCCGGACGGGGGCGGGGGCGACCGCGGGAGCCGCGTCCGCGCGGGCCGCGTCCGCGCGGTCGGGTGTCGGGTCGGTCACCTCCCGAGCATGCCAGGCGTCGCGCCCGTCCCCGCCGCGCATCAGTAGCTCACGCTCGGCGCGAGGAGCCGGAAGCCGATCGCGAAGGCCGCGATGCCGACCAGGGCGACGACCACGAGGATCCGGCCCGTCACGATCCCGACGCCGCGACGGGTGCGGATCGCCTGCCACGCGGCGAGCGCCGCGGGGATCACCGCGAGCGCCCCGACGACCTGCAGCACCTGGAGCGTGCGGAGCTGCCCGGCCGGGACGTCGACGAGGGAGAGCGCCTGCACGGCGGCCGCCGCCCAGCCGAGGAGCGCGACGAGCGTCACCGCCTGGCCGATGCGCGACAGCAGCAGCGCGCGGCTGCGGCGGGTTCGCGGCACGGCGACCGCGTCGGCACCGGAGGCACGGGCCCGTCGGCGGCGCCCGATGCCGGCGATGGCCGCGGCCGGCCAGGCGACCACCGACACCGCGAGCACGGCGACCGCGGCGAGGAGGCCGGGGATCGCCACCGACGCGGCCTGCCACGGCTCGGCCCGGAGCATCGTGAAGGACGCGCCCCACGCGATCGCGTCGACCGGTCCGCCGTCGGCGGAAGCGCGGGTCGCGAGCAGGGCGTCGCCGCCGGCCTCGCGCCACAGGTGGTCGCCGGCCTTCTCGTAGACGCCCGTGGTGATCCCGAGCGGCTTCGGCGTGACGGCGATGGTGCCGTCGGCGCGCGGCACGATCTCGGTCTGGCCGCTGAGGTTCAGCAGCGCGCCCGGGTTCGAGAACGGGGAGCGGGAGGAGAGCCACGTGCCGGCGAGCTCGGCGGCGGCCGCGGGGTCGCCCGCGGGTGCGGAGGTCGCGGCGGCGGATCCGGCGGATCCGGCGTCGCCGTCCTCGCGCAGGTACCGGTCGGCGAAGCCCTGCAGCACGGCGGTGCGGAGCTCGAGCGTGTCGACGGCGTCGCGGCCGTTGCCGTTGAACGTGACGAAGATCCCCGCGTCGCTGTCCGGGAACATGCGCATGGCCGTGTGGAAGACGTTGGTGTCGCCGTCGTGGCCGAACGCGCGGATCCCCGGCGTGCTGTCGTCGAAGAAGCCGAGGGCCATGCGTTGGCCGGCCGCGAACGTGCCGAGCTGGTCGGCGCCGAGGGCGGGGCGGTGCATCTCGTCGAGGGTAGCGGGATCCAGCAGGGCCTGATCCTTGGGCAGGTCGCCCAGGTGGGCGAGCATGAAGCGGGCCATGTCGTCGGCGGTCGCGGAGAGCGCGCCGGCCGGCGCCGCGTTGACGACCTCCGTCGGGTACGCGGGCTGGGAGTCGCCGGGGTAGCCCTTCGCGAGGCGGGCGTCGAGGTCGGCCGGCAGCGGCTGCGCGAACGACGACGAGGTCATCCCGGCGCGGTCGAGCACCTCCTGCTGCACGAGGTCGACGAACGGCTTCCCGGCCACGCGCTCGGCGACGTAGCCGGCGAGGCTCGCGCCGTGGTTCGAGTAGGCGGGGGTGGTGCCGGGGACGAAGACCTGCTCGGGCGGATCCGTCCTCATCACGTCGCCGAGGGCGCGCTCCGAGCCGGGCACGCCGATGAGGCCCGTGATGACCTCCTCGAACCCGGCCGTGTGGGTGAGCAGGTGCCGGAGGGTCACGGTGCCCTTCGGGGTGTCGAGGTCGAAGTCGAGGTACTGCTGCACGTCGGCGTCGAGTTCGAGGCGGCCCTCCTCCACGAGCTGCATCACGGCCGTGGCGGAGACCACCTTGGAGACGGAGCCGACGCGGAAGAGGGTGTCGGCGGGATCCACCGGGCGGGCGGATCCGCTCTCGGTGCCGGTGTCGGCGAGGCCGTAGCCGCGGGAGGTGAGCACCTTCCCGTCGGCGACGACCGAGACGGCCGCGCCGGGGATGCCCGTGGTCGGCAGCGCGGCGCCGACCACGCCGTCGAGCCACGCGTCGACGTCGTCCTTCTGGAGGTCGTGCCCGCCCGGCTGGTGCTGCGGCGGGGCGGGCGGCGGCGGATCCGCGGGGCCGGCGGACGTGGCGGCGCCCATCGCGAGCGGCAGCGCCAGGACGAGGGCGACGGCGCCGACGACGGGCGCGAGGCGCCGGGATCGGACCCCGGAGGTGGATGGGTGCGGTGTCGTGTGCATGCCTCCACGCTCCCGGGTGCGCGGCGCGCGCACAGGGTGCCGGAGTCGTCATCCGGGTTGCGACTCGAGTCGCAGGATGCTCACTCCGGGTCGGGCGCGTGCGCGCGGAGGAGGGCAGGGAGCTCAGCCATGTCGGTGAACACGATCGCGCCCTCCTGCTCCAGCCACGCGGCCGGCGTGAGGCCGCCCGCGTAACCGAACGCGCGCATCCCCGCGGCGCGTGCGGCGCGGACCCCGTACTTGCTGTCCTCGATGACGACCGCGCGCTCGGGCGCCGCTCCCATCCGCGCGGCCGCGTGCAGGAAGATGTCGGGTGCGGGCTTGCCGTGGGCGACCTCCGACGAGCTGTGGATGCGCCCCTCGAACCGGCCGAGCAGGCCGGTGAGCCCGAGCGTCGTCCGGATCTTCTCGTGGCTCCCGCTCGATGCGACGCAGGTGGGGACCGTGATCGCGTCGAGCGCGTCCTCGATCCCCGGCACCGCCCGCAGCTCCGCCTCGAAGGCCTCGACGAACCAAGGCCGGTACCTCTCTTCCCAGTCGGGCGCCATCGTGATGCCCAGGTGCGCCTCCACCTGGGCCTGGAAGCTGCGCGCGGACGTGCCGAGGAAGCGGTCGACGATCTCCGCCGTGCTGAGGTGCCAGCCCAGCTCCGCGAGGATCCGCTTGTCCACCTCCACGGCGAGGACCTCGCTGTCCACCAGCACCCCGTCGCAGTCGAAGATGACGAGGTCGAGGTAGTCGTTCATGGGCGTCCTTCCTGAGGTGGGGCGTGGGTGGATGGCAGGATCATGCGGCGGTGCTCGCGACGACGGCGTCCGCGAGGTCCTCCAGCGAGGCGGTGACCGTGCCGGGCCAGGTCACCCGGGAGTGGACCTCGATGCGCACCGGATGCATCCCCGCCACGAGCGCCCCGACCAGCTCCGCGTCCGACCCATCGCCCACGAAGAGCGTCGCGTCCGGCTCCGCGTGGAGGGCCGCCATCGCGGCGCGGAACGCCCGGGGGTCGGGCTTCATCACCCCCGTCTCGGCGGACAGCGCGACCGCGTCGAACGCCGAGGTGAGACCGGATGCGTCGAGCATGTCCCGCACGTCGGAGCTGCAGTTCGACACGAGGCCGAGGCCCATGCCGCTGTCCCGGATGCGCCCGAGCTGCCGGACGATCCGGGGCGCGGCGAGCTCGAATTCGCGGCCGTGGATGGCGCGCCGCGCCGCGAGCGCCTCGCGTCGGCGGGTGGACGACCAGCTGCGGTCGAGGAGGCTCGCGAGCTCGTCGAGGTAGCTGCTGACGTCTCCCGTCTCGCGCGCGAACCGGGTCGCCTGCCACGGGGTGCGGAGCAGGCGCGGATCCTCCCCCAGGCTCTCGCACAGCGCGGCGAACGCGTGGTCCTTGGTGCTGCGCGGCAGGTCCACCAGCGTCTCCCAGAGATCGAACACGATCCACCGGATGTCGGACCGGGCGAGCACCGCGCGTGGATGGGGGGCGTGCGGCACGAGCAGGGGCCGCTCCCACAGCGTGTTGTCCACGATGACGTCGGCGTGCTCCCGGGGCGGGTGGGCGCGCAGGTGCTCCTGCTGGCCGGGTATGTACTTCTCGTGGTACTTCCGCATCACGTCGGGCCCCTGCTCGGGGACGTCGCGCCGGAAGCCGCGGTCGAGCATCTCCTGCGGATCCACGTGGAGGTGGACGACGCGGTCGAGGTGGGCTCGGAGCTCGTCCCGCAGCAGGAAGATCCCCTCCACGATCACGATGTCGCCGGGCCGCACGCGGTACTCGCGTTCGATCGAGTAGGTGTCCGTCGCGAGATCGAGATGGCGGAGGCGCGTCTCGAGCGATCCGGCCTGCCGCAACGGGGCGAGGACCTCGGCGACGAGCCGCCGGGTGTCGATGCTGCGCGTCAGGTACGCGTCGCGCTCCGACAGGCTGCTGTCGTACCGGACGCTGCGGGGGTTGTGGAAGTCGTCGACGTGCACCACGGTGCAGCGTCGGCCCGCCCGCACGACCTCGGCGCGGACGGCCTCTGCCAGGCGGCTCTTCCCCGATGTGTCCGGACCGGTGATCCCGAGGAGGAAGGGCCTGTCGGTGGCGGCGCGCGCCACCGCATCGGCGGCGATGGCCTCGGCGGACGCGGCCTCGGCGGACGCGCCCTCGGCGGTGGGGCGGGGCAGCGCGCTCACGACGTGCCCGCCCTGGCCGGGTCGAGCAGCCCGCGCAGGCGATCCGACAGGTGCGCGTAGAGGTCTTGGCCGTACTGGGCGTTGTCGCGGTGCCCGGGGGGCGTCGGATCCAGGCGCAGGGCGGTCACGTCATCACGCCGCCGCCCCTCCACCAGGAGTCGACCCCGGACGTCCGCGTCCACGCGTCGCCGGGAGTCGGCGGCCCGGAGGACCCCCTGCCCGCGCATGGTCAGCACGGGCGCGCGACCCACGTATCCGAGGGCCTGGACGATGAGCGCCGCCTCGCCGAGCCGGTCGGCCTCGTGCTCCACGTCGGTGTCCCGCACGAGCTGCACGTCGGGCACGGCGCCGTCCCACAGCCTCGTGTAGAGGAGCTTCGACTCGTGTCGGAGACCGGTGTCCCGGAACACCGCGCCCGTGACGCCGCAGACCGCCTCGGGCGTCGCGAGGATCTCCCGCTCGGGCACCTGGGACCGGCGCGCCTCCTCCAGGGACCCGTAGAACAGACGCGCGGGAGAGCGCTCGAGGACCTCGATGCGGTGCCCGGCGAACGTCCTCGGGTCGGCGGCGCGCATGTCGAGGAGCACGCGGAGCGCGGACATGGCGGAGTGGGAGGATCCCGCCACCACGATCGGCGCACCGGGTCGCGCGCGCACGAGCTCCAGGATCCGGGGCCTGGTCCGCGGATCGAGCACGCGACCGGAGAGCAGCGTGGTGTCGGGCCACGGCGCGAGCGCCGGATGCGGCGGCTCCCGCCGTCCGGTCGCCAGCACGACGTGCCGGGCGCGGAGCGTCTCGCCGGAGGTCAGGCTCACCGAGGGGTGCGATCCCCCGATCTCCACCTCCGACGCGTGCCGGCCGGACAGGACGGCGCCGTCGGGCAGCGCGGACGTGACCGCCTGCCCGATCCGGTCGAGCGCGGCCGCGAGCTCGCGCAGGTCCACGGGTCCCTCCGCCGTGGCGACCTCGCGCACGACCGGGGAGCGCCACAGCTCCGGCCAGTCCCCCGCCAGGTCCACGTCCTTGAGGAAGCGCGCGCCGACGGACGTGCTGAGGATCCCGTAGTCGTGGTAGTCGCCGCCGCCGAGGCTCGGGCGGCGCTCGACGATGCCGAGGCGCGTGCCGAGCAGCCACGGCGCCGACGCGAGGAACGACGTCGTCCGGAAGCCGCCGCCGACGAACAGGATGTCGAGATCCGGCTCCTCAGCCCGCATGGGTGGCCAGCAGGGCGTCGAAGCGGTCGCAGATGAGGTCGGCCTGCTCCATGGTGAGGATGAGCGGGGGCCGGATCTTCAGCACGTTGCCCCGCCCGTAGCGCGACGTGCGCAGGATCAGGCCGAAGTCCATGGCCCGACGAGCGAGCTCGTTCGTGAGCGCGACGTTGGGGCTGCCGTCCGCATCCGCGATCTCCACGCCGATCATGAGACCGAGGCCGCGCACGTCGTCCATGAACGGGTACCTCTTCTTCATCTCGTGCAGGCGCGCCAGGATGCGCGCGCCCGTCGCCCGGACGTTCGCGAGGAAGGCCTCGTCGTCGATGATGTCGAGCGTCGCGTTCGCCGCGGCGGCGGCCATGATGTTCGAGCCGTACGTGAAGGAGTGCTGGTCGCTGGGCAGGTCCGCGAGCTCGTCGCTGGCGAGGATCGCCGCGACCTGCGCTCCGGAGCCGCCGAGTCCCTTGGCGACGGTGATCGCATCCGGCTCGACACCGAAGTGCTCGGCGGCGAACATCCGCCCGGTGCGCCCGATGCCCGTCTGGATCTCGTCGAGGATGAGCTTGATGCCCATGTCGTCGCAGAACTGCCGGAGCTTCTGGAAATACCCCATCGGCGGGATGATGTTCCCTCCGTTCCCCGATATCGGCTCGACCAGGAAAGCCGCGACGCTGCCGCTGCTCGCGTATTCCATGAAGTCGTAGAGGCGCTCCGTGCAGAGCGACCCGCATGATGCGGCGTCCTGCGCGTAGAAGCACCGGTGGCAGTAGGGGTCGGGCACCTGGAGGGAGTTGTGGAAGAGCGTCTGGAACGGTTCGCGTCGGAAGGCGTTGCCGGACATGCTCGTCATCATCATGGTCTGTCCGACATGCGCGCGGAAGAGCGTGATGACGTCGCGCTTGCCCGTGGCGCGCTGGGCCATCTTGATCGCGCCCTCGTTCGCCTCCGAGCCTCCGGAGACCTTCAGGTGGGCGCGGGTGATGGAGGACGGCGCCAGATCCACCAGGCGGCGGGAGAGATGGTTGATCTGATCGGTCTGGAAGCTGCTGGTCACGTGCACCAGCCGCTCCGCCTGATCCTTGATGGCGGACACCACGGCGGGGTGCGAGTACCCCAGGCTGAGGTTGAAGGTGGCGGATGCGCAGTCGAGGAAGGCGTTCCCCTCCTCGTCGAAGAGGTACACCCCCTCGCCGCGGACCATCTTCTGCTCGGAGACCGGGTAGTACACGGCGCCAGGATCCGTGCCATGCATTTCCTGAAGGGACACGTGCGCACCTGCAATCGATTCAGTGAGGACTCGGGAACCGCAGCGGAAAGGCGCCACCCGACGGCCGGCGCGACGGGGACACGACTCGTCCCGCATTCGCGTCACCGTGGAAGCGTGCTGCGACCCATCGAGTAAAACATCATCCTCGAAGGGTGCGAACCCCCCAAGGAAGGGTATTCCCGGTATTTCGAAAACGCACCGCGGGCCGGCGCTCGCGGTATCGTGCGGGCCGCCGTGGAATGGATTCCCGGCTGGCGGCGGCGGCCGCCGGTGGAGGGAGCCGAGCAGCGGGATCGTCGTCGGCGACGAGCTCCACCTTGAAGCGCTCGGCGTCCTCGAGGAACGCGGCGCGGTGGTCCGGTCCGCCGGCGAACGGGTGACGATCGGCGTAGAGGCGCGCCCAGCCGTGGTCGGGCGCCGCGTCCCAGAGCCGGTCGACGTCGGCCGCGGATCCCGCGTGGAAGGCGAGGTGGCTGAGGCCCGCGCCGCGGCGGTCGTGCGCGGCGTCGCGGGGTGCGCGGGCGATCACGACGTACGCGTCGCCGAGGCGGAGGCTCGCGCCGTCGGACCAGCGGGCGTCCTCCCGGTAGCCGAGCTCGCCGAGGATCCAGCCCCACGCCGCCAGCGCCCGGTCGAGGTCGCGCACCTGCAGCTCGACGTGGTGGAGCGATCCGCGGGCCGGACGTCGGGCCCCGACCCCGGAGTCGTCGTCGCGCGTCGGCTGCGTGCCTCCGTCGCCCATCACTCCCCCTGCCGTCCTCCCGAGGGTACGCGGCGGGCGCGTCCGCCCGCCGACCTCGACGCGCGGGCCCGCGACGCCCGCCGACGCCGTAGGGTGAGCCCGTCGCCCTGCATCGCCGGGGCCGAACGACGTGCCGACCGGACACCCGAGTCCCGTGCGCGGTCCCGCCCCGATGCCCGCGCCGTCCACCCACCGGCCGCGACGCTCCGCTGCTCCTCGCAGCATCGGGTGTCCGCATCCTCCGACCGGCGACGACGCCGGACGGATCGCGCGGACGTCCCCCCTATGCGCACCACGGAGGCATGGAATCGTCCACGTCCGCTGCTACCCCGCCGTCGACGCCGCCCGCGTCCACGCGAGCCCACCCCCGCCCGACGCCGCCGAACCCGGCAGCCGCAGCTACCTCGACTTCGCCGTCACGACCGAGGAGGCGGGGGTGCACTCCGTCACGGTGACCTACGACCACGCCGCCGAGGTCCCGCTCGCGCTCGGCTTCGCGCTGGACCGCGCGCAGACGCGCACCGTCCGCTACCCGCCGCTGGAGCCCGGGGCCGCGCGCCGCTCCACCACGCTCGACCTGCGCATGGAGCGGGGGCCCGCGGTGATCCGCGTGGCCGAGGGGACCGCGGGGACGCCGCTGCGGGTGCACTCCATCCGCATCACCGGGAGCGACGCCGGGCCCGGGCCTGCGCCCGCGGGCATGGCGCTCCTGACCGCCCACCGGGACGGCGCCGTCCGCGTCCCGACGGCGGCGCGGCGCCCCCGGACCGGACCGCATCCGCGCCCCCGTCCGGCCCCCGGCACGCCGCGCCGGCCTCCCGCGGGATAGCTCCGCCGGAGTCCCGAGCGTGCGCGCGCATGCAGGTCTCGGGCCGGATGCCCGGCGCATCCGGATCGCCGGACGCCATGCGGATCGCCGGACGGCCCCCGCCCGCCGACGTCGTCAGGCGCCGGACATGCCCGTGACGAGGATCCGGCTCATGCGGGCGGCGTGCGGAACAGCACCGGGCGGTCCTCGTGGGCGGCGATGCGCGCGTCGAGGCCGGCGCGGACGGTCGGCCACTCGTCGACGAGGATCGAGTGGACCGCGGCGTCCCGCCAGGTGCCGTCGGCGCGGCGCTGGTCGCGGCGGCGCACGCCCTCGAGCGTGGCGCCGAGCTTCCGGATCGCGGCGCGCGAGCGGTCGTTGCGCGCGTCGGCCTGGAGCTCGACGCGGCCGAACCCGGAGTCGAACGCGAGGCCGAGGAGGAGGCGCTTGGCCTCGGCGTTGACGACGGTGCCCCAGACGCGCGGGTCGTACGCGGTCCAGCCGAGGTGGATCCGCTCGCGCCGCACGTCGAGGTCGGTGAGGGTGCTCGTGCCGACGAGCGTCCCGTCGTGGGGGCCGCCCACGAGGATCACGGCGTACGGCAGGTCGTCCCAGCGGAAGTAGCCGCGGGCCCACTCGGCGAAGGCGTCGGGATCCGCGCGGAGGCCCGCCGCGCCGCCGCCGAAGCCGCCCGCGAAGACCGCGGGGTGCGCGATGGCGGCATGGAGGGCGGGCACGTGCTCGGGCGTGAGCGGATCGAGGCGGACGTGGGTGCCGACGAGCGGCACGGGCGCGGGGATGCTGGCGGTCACGCGGCCAGCCTGGCAGAGGTCCGGCCGGGACCCGCGGGTGTCGCGGGCCCGGCCGGGCGGTGGATCCGGTCAGCTGCCGGTCGTGGGCGCCGGCGTCGTGGCCGAGCCGCCGCCGGACTGCTGCGGAGCGGCCGGAGCGGCCGGGGCGGTGGCGCCGCCGGTCGTCCCCGGGGCCGCGGGAGCGGCGGGCGGGGTGGGTGCCGTGCCGTCCTTGCCGACCGGCGGGGCGGGCGGCGCGCAGCCGTCGGCGGGCGGGGCCGGCACGGTGGCCGTGGATCCGTCCGCGTTGGTCGGAGGCGTGGGCGGGGTGGGCGGCGTGGCCGGCGTGCCGTCCGCGTTCGTCGGCGGCGCGGGCACGGTGGCGGTGGATCCGTCGGCGTTCTTCGACGGCGTGGGCGGCGTCGGCGGGGTGGGCGGCGTGGCCGGCGTCCCGTCCGCGTTCGTCGGCGGCGCGGGCACGGTGGCGGTGGATCCGTCGGCGTTCTTCGACGGCGTCGGGAGCGCGGGCGGCGTGGATCCGTCCGGCAGCGCGGGCGGCGCCGGGCAGGTGGCGGTCGTGCCGCTCCCGGATCCGGTGGCGCCGCTGGTGTCGCCGCCGTTCCCGTCGGCGAACGCCGCCGAGGAGAGGAGTGCGACGAGGCCGAGGGAGGCGCCGGCGATGCCGACGGCCATGCCCGCGCGGCGCTTCCGCGGCGCTGGCTTCTGCGTGCCGCGGCCCTTCTCGAAGACCGTGATGGTGTCGTCCATGGTGTTCCTTCCGTGTCCGCCGCGGCGCGGGATGCGCCGGGTCGGTACTGCCAGGCTCGGCAGCGGATCTGAAGTCCTGCTTAAGTTCCGCGTCCCGGGCGGACATGCGGCCGGGATCGCCCATCCGGGCCTCCTAGGGTCGCCTCATGCTCCCTCCCGCACGCGTCCTCGTGGTGGAGGACGACGAGGCCATCCGCGCCGCCGTCGTCTCCACCCTCACCGCCGAGCGCTTCGTCGTCCGCGGCCTCGCCTCGGGCGTCGAGCTCGAGGAGGAGGTCAAGGGCTTCCTGCCCGACCTCGTGGTGCTCGACTGGATGCTCCCCGGGCCGAGCGGCATCCAGCTGGCCGAGCGGATCCGCCGCTGGAGCGACGCGAGCGTCATCATGCTCACCGCGCGCGACGCCGTCGAGGATCGCCTGCGCGGCTTCGGCCAGGGCGTCGACGACTACATCGTGAAGCCGTTCGCGCTCGCGGAGCTCGTGGCCCGCGTCGGCGCGGTGCTGCGGCGGCGCGGCCGGCTCGCGAGCGTGGTGGAGATCGGCGACCTGCTGGTGGATCCCGACTCCGGCCTCGCGCGCCGCGGCGGCGAGGTGCTCGACCTCACCTCCATCGAGTTCCAGCTGCTCGCCTACCTCGCCGCGCACCGCGGCCGCACGCTCTCCAAGACGCAGCTGCTCACGCAGGTGTGGGGGTACGACCACGCGGATCCGAACCTCGTCGAGGTCCACATCAGCGCGCTCCGCAAGAAGATGGAGGCGCGTGGGCCGCGGCTCCTGCACACCGTCCGCGGGCTCGGCTACCGGGTGGAGGCGTGAGCGCGGTCGCCCGCGCGCGGCGCCTGGCGCACCGCCGCGCTCCCGCGCGCACGCCGGACGCTCCGCTCCGCACGGGCTCGCTCCGCACCCGCACTGTCCTCGCCGTGCTCGCGCTCCTCGCGGTGCTGCTCGTGGCGCTCTCGCTCACGGTGCAGACGATCCTCGGGGCGCAGCTGCGGCAGCAGATCCAGGACCGGCTGGCCGACCGCGCGTCCGCGGCCGCGGCGCTCGTGGGCGTGCTCGACGACGACGCGCTCGCCGAGCGGCTGAGCGCGCAGGGCGTGGCCGTGCAGATCACGACCCCCGACGGCGGGGCCGTCTCCGTGCGGCCCGGCCGGGATCCGCTCGGGGCCACGCTGCCCGGGCCGGATCCGCTGGGCGACGCGCGCGGATCCGTCACCGCCCCGGCCACGCCGCGCGCCGACGCGGTCTCCGTCTCCGCGAGCTCGGTGCGCTCCACCGCCGACGGCATCACCCTCCGCTCCGACCTCAGCGACGGGACGGTGCTCGAGCTGTCGGCGGGCACCGGATCCGTGGACGACACCCTGGCCTCCCTCCGCGGGATCCTCGCCGTCACCTCGCTCGTGTTCCTCGCGCTCGCGGCGGTGGCGCTCGTCGTCGTGGTCCGCGGCACGCTCCGCCCGCTCGAGGTCATGACGGGCGTCGCCCGCTCCATCGGCCGCGGCGACCGCGGCCGCCGCCTCCGCCCCACCCGCCCGACCACCGAGCTCGGCCGCACGGCCGTCGCCTTCGACGAGATGCTCGACGACATCGAGCACGCCGAGCGCCAGGCCCTCGCGGCCGAGGCCCGCATGCGCGCCTTCGTCGCCGACGCCGCCCACGAGCTGCGGACGCCCGTCGCCGGGATCCGCGCCTCCGCCGACGCCCTCGTGCGCACCGACCCGAGCGCCGAGGAGCGCGAGCGCCTGTCGGTGCACGTCGTGCGCGAGGCGATCCGCGCGGGCCGCCTGGTCGAGGACATGCTGATGATGGCGCGCCTCGACGAGGGCCTCTCCGTCGAGGGACGCCCGGTGCGCGTCCCGCCCGTGCTGGAGGCCGCGGTCGCGCAGCAGCGGGCGCGGACCCCGGGCATCCGGATCGACGCCGACGTGCGCGGCGCTCCCCCGGCCGTGCGGGCGGATCCCGACCGGCTCGCCCAGATCCTCGACAACCTCCTGCAGAACGCGGCCCGCTACGCCGCGGCCGAGGTGCGCGTGGCGGCGGAGGCGGCCGACGACGGATCCGTGCACGTCACGGTGTCCGACGACGGCCCCGGCGTGCCCGAGGCCGACCGCGAGCGCGTCTTCGACCGCCTCGTCCGCCTCGACGACGGCCGCGACCGCCAGCACGGCGGCGCCGGCCTCGGCCTCTCCATCGCCCGCGCGCTCGCCCGCGCCCAGGGCGGCGACCTCGTCTGCCTGCCCGCCGTCCCGGGCGCGGGCGCCCGCTTCCGGCTGACGCTGCCGGTGGTGGATGCGGCCTGACGACCGCGCCGCCGCCGCACCCCCGGCCTACGCTGACCCCATGAGCACCGACGCCCACGCCCCGCGCACCCTGTCCGAGCACCGGCCGAAGGACGCGGAGGACCTCGTGATCGAGGTCCCGGCGGCGCGGCTGTCGGCCGTGCGCGTGCCCGCCCGCACGGGGGATCCGGCGACCGCGCCCGTCGCGCTGCTCGTGCCGGGCTTCACCGGGTCGAAGGAGGACTTCTTCCCGCTGCTCGGCCCGCTCGCCGACCGCGGCTTCACGGTGGTGGCGTTCTCGCAGCGCGGGCAGTGGGGATCCACCGGCCCCGGCCAGGCCGAGCCGCCCGTGGACGCGTCGGGCTACGAGCTCGAGACTCTCGGCCAGGACGTGCACCACGTGGTCGACGCTCTCGCGGGCGTCGGTGGATCCGGCGGCCGTCACGTCGCGACCGATGCCGCCCCCGCCGCGCCGCTCGGCCCCGTGCACCTCCTCGGCCACAGCTTCGGCGGCGTCGTCGGCCTCCAGGCCGT
The DNA here is from genome assembly GCF_001618005.1 of Clavibacter tessellarius. Classification (GTDB taxonomy): domain Bacteria; phylum Actinomycetota; class Actinomycetes; order Actinomycetales; family Microbacteriaceae; genus Clavibacter; species Clavibacter tessellarius_A. The sequence continues at coordinate 12,780 of NZ_LQXA01000003.1, read as the reverse complement.
GATCCGCGATCCCGGCCGCTTCGCCAGCTACACGCACTGGAACTCGGGCCCCCGCAGCCGCGGCGAGCGGTCCGAGCAGATCGCGGCGGTCCGCGCGTCGGGCAGCGCCGGCCTCTGGCCGCTGTGGTTCCTGCCCGAGCAGCTCGACGGCGCCGACCCCGAGGTGGAGTGGTTCCGCACCCGCCTGTTCGGCACGGCGTCGGCGCAGCTGCTCGGCGCGCTGGAGATCATGCAGGCGCAGAGCGACCGTGCCGACGAGCTCCGCGCCACCGGCCTCCCCGTGCTCGTGTCGCACGGCGACGCCGACGACGCGTGGCCCCAGGACTGGCAGCGCGACATGGCCGAGCGCACGGGCGCCCGCTACGAGGTGGTCGCCGACGCGGGCCACTCCGCCCAGGTCGACCAGCCGGAGGCGAGCGCGGAGCTCCTCGCGGGATTCTGGCGGGGCGCGACGCCCGCCAGCTGAGGAGAACGAGCCCGGGCCGGTGGGCGGCTGACTACCGTGACGCGGACGCCCGGGCGTGAAGGCGGCCGGGCGTCGTCCGGCACCCGCTCCTCGTGGGTCGCGTCACCCCACCCCAGGAGGACCCGCATGTCCGAGATCCAGACCGTGGCCGTGCTGGGGATCGGCACGCTCGGCTCGCAGATCGCCTTCCACGCCGCGTTCCGCGGTCGGCGCGTCACGGCCTACGACATCAGCGAGACGGCGCTCGACGCCTCCCGACGGCGCCTGGCCGGGCTGCCCGCGGCGTACGTCGAGGATGCGGTGGTCGGCGCCACGCCGAGCAGCACGGCGGCCGCGCTCGCCTCCCTCCGCATCACGACGGACCTGGCCGAGGCCGTGCGGGACGCGGATCTCGTCATCGAGGCGGCGCCGGAAGTGCTCTCCGTGAAGAGGGAGCTTCATCACGCGGTCTCCCGTCTCGCGCGGGACGACGCGATCATCGCCACGAACTCGTCGTACATGGTGCCGAGCGATCTCGTCGACGTGGTGCACCTGCCCGGCCGGTTCCTGGCCCTGCACTTCGCGAACCGCATCTGGCGCTACGGCACCGCGGAGATCATGCCCTCCCCCTCGACCGATGCGGCGGCCGTGGAGGCCGTGCGTCGGTACGCAGCAGACACCGGGATGACGCCGGTCGTGATGACGAGGGAGAAGTCCGGGTACGTGCTCAACACCATGCTGGCGCCGTTCATGCGCGCCGCCGCCGAGCTCCTCGTGGGCGGGTACGCCGACGTCGAGACCATCGACGCGACCTGGCGCACCGCGACCGGCTCCCCGTACGGCCCGTTCCAGATCTACGACGTCATCGGCCTCCGCAACTCCTACGCCACCGCGCGCATGTCGGACGATCCGACGGTGCGGGCCTGGGCCGAGTACCTCCACGAGAACTACGTGCGGCACGGCAAGACGGGCGTCGAGACGGGCGAGGGGTTCTACCGGTACCCGGGCGGGTGAGGCCGGCGTCGGGCCCCGCCCCTCAGGACAGCCGGCCGGTGTCCTCCTGGAACCAGCGGATCAGCTCGCGGAGCGCGGGCCGGATGGCGTCGTCCGGGCGCTCGCCCTCGAGGTCGTCGAAGGTGTCGCGGTAGCCGGGGATCCGCTCGGCCACGCGGGCGTCGTACTTCGCCATGCCCATCGTCCAGTCGGGGAACTGACGCTCGGTGATCCGCTCCTCCATGAGCGTGGCGATCCGGCCGTGGCGGTCGTCGGCGAGGATCGCGGCCATGCGCTCGCGCACCTCGTCCTCCTCGCCCTCGATCAGCTGGAGGAAGCGCCCCTGCCGGTGGACGAGGAGGCCCGTGAGCCCGTGCGCCGCGTTGGTCGCGCGGCTCTGGGCCAGGAGCTGCGCGAGGTCGACGTCGTCGAAGGACCGCTCGGCGGTGCTGGAGTAGACGATCGAGAGCATGGGGTCCTTCCGCGTGCGCGGGGAAGCGCGTCGTGGGACGGGGCCGGATCCCGCCGCCCCTCCAGCCTGGTCCTCCGGCACGCCGGCGGCCAGGGCGGACCGGGATACGTCGCCGGACGGATGCCGTCGGCGCCACGCCGCCGATAGCCTCCGGCCATGATCATCTGGCTGAACGGCACCCACGGCGTGGGCAAGACGACGACCTCGCGGCTCGTGCAGGAGCGGATCCCCGACGGCCGCGTGCTCGACGCCGAGAAGGTCGGCGAGGTGCTCATGGACATCCGGCCGCCCCTCCCGAAGCTGGACGACTTCCAGCACTGGACGCCGTGGCGCCCGCTCGTGGTCGAGACGGCGCGGCGCGTGCTCGACTACGCGGGCGGCACGCTCGTCATGCCCATGACAGTGCTCGTCGAGGCCTACTGGCGCGAGATCAGCGCCGGCCTCGCCGCGCACGGCATCCCCATCCGCCACTTCGTGCTGCACGCGGACACGGCGACGCTCCGCGACCGGATCCAGCACGATGCGGACCTCGGCCCGTCGGCCTTCCGCTTCTCCCGCGTGGAGCCCTACGAGGAGGCGGCCCGCACCTGGCTGCACGCGGAGGCGGAGGTCGTCGACACGTCGCGCATCACGCCGGTCGAGGCGGCCGACCGGATCGCGGGCGCGGTCCTCGTCGGGGCGTCCGGCGCCTGATCCGCCGGCGGGCCCGCGCGTCAGCCCCGCGACCTCCGTCGCCACACCGTGCGCGGCTCGAGCCCGAGGCCCCGGGCCTCCAGAGACTGCGCGACGCGGGCCGACCGGCGGATGCACGACACCAGCAGCGCGAACGCCGCCGCCGCGAAGGGTCCCCGCCGCGGACGACCGCGCCGGTCGAGGGGCGCGCGCACGGCCTGCGCCGCGCGGATCGTCGCCCACTCCGCGGGGAGCCGCTGGAGCATCCGCTGACCGGCGAGCACCGCGAAGGTCACGCGCGCGGGCAGCCGCAGGTCGAGGTGCAGGCTGATCATGAGGTCGACCGGATCCACGGCCGCCAGGAACGCGACCGACAGCGTGCCGAGCGCGAGCGTCCGCAGGGCGAGCGCGGCGCCCATGTCGAGGCCCTCCTCGGTGATCCGGAACGCCCCCGCCCGCGCGAGCACCGCGCCCGGCCGGCTCATCGCGTTCACCAGCAGGATCCCGAGGGCGAAGCCGCCGAATGCGAGCTGCGCGCGGAGGACGGCGCCGACGCCGACGCGCGCGCCGACGAGCGCCAGCGCCACGGCGAGCACGAGCACGCCGAGGGCGACGGCCGGATCCCGCACGGCGATGAGCGCGGCCGACACCGCGAACAGCCCGGCGAGCACCGCCGACGGGTTGCGCCGGGCGAGCCAGCTCGCGCGCGGCCCGCTCACGCGTGGCCCGCTCACGCCGAGGCCGCTGACGACCGGGCCGCTCACGCGATCCCGCCCGCGACGAGGAGGGCCGGCGACGCGACGAGCGCGTCCACCCCGCCGTCGTGGATCACCGTGCCGCGCCCGAGCACCACGGCCCGCGTGGCGTGACGCCCGACGAGCGCGAGGTCGTGGCTGGAGAACACGACCGCGCGCGTGCGCGACGCATCGACGAGCGCCCCCATGGCCGCCTCGGCATCGCGGCGGTCGAGCCCGAAGGTGGGCTCGTCCGCGAGGAGCACCGGCCGGTCGTGCACGAGCATCGCGGCGAGGCTCAGCCGCCGCTTCTCCCCGCCCGACAGCCGGTGCGGCGACGCGTCCCGCACGTGCTCGAGGCGGTGGCAGCGGAGCGCGTCGTCGATGCGCGGGTCGTCGTCCGCGAGGCCGACGGCGATCTCGTCGCGCACGCTGGCGGCCACGAACTGGTGCGCCGGATCCTGGAACACCATGCCGGGCCGCGCCCCCGCGACACTCCCGGCGACCGGGGGAACGAGCCCGGCGAGGGTCCGCAGCAGGGTCGACTTGCCGGATCCGTTCGCCCCGATGAGCGCCACCAGCTCGCCCGGCCGGAGCGCCAGGTCGACGCCCGCGAGCACGGGCGGGAGCGGATCCGGCGCGCGGCGGAAGCGACGCGGCCGCACGGCCGCCGGGTGCACGGCGAGCCCGACGGCACGCAGCACCGGCTCCGCCGCGGGGGCCGCGGACGCGCGCGGGACCGGCGTGTGCGCGTCCGCCGCCCACCCCGGCACCCAGCAGCCGGACTCGGCGAGCGCCGCCGCGTGCTCCCGCAGCACCTCGTGGGTGGGGCCGTCGGCGAGGAGCCGGCCGGCGGGATCCAGCGCGATGGTCCGCGCCGGCAGCCCCTCCGGCCCGAGCGCGTCGAGCCGGTGCTCCACCATCAGCACGGCGACCTCCGCCGGCAGCCGCGCGATCGCGTCCCGCACGGCGCGCACGCCCGCGGCGTCGAGCATCGCGGTCGGCTCGTCGAGCACGAGGAGCGCGGGCCGGGCGGCGAGCGCGGCCGCGATGGCGACGCGCTGCGCTTCTCCCCCGCTCAGCCGGTCCGTCTCCCGGTGCCGGAGGTGGCCGGCGCCCACGGCCTCGAGCGCCTCGTCGATGCGCGCGTCGACCTCCGCCGGATCCACGCCGTGGTTCTCGAGCACGAGCGCCACGTCCTGCTCGACCGTGGGCAGCACGACGGCGGCCGACGGATCCTGCGCCACGAAGCCCACGTGCCGCACCCGGTCGAGCACGGGCGCGTCCACGAGCCCCGCGACGGTCGCGCTCCCCGTCATGGTCGCGTGCACGGAGTGCGGCACCACGCCGGTGACGACGTGCAGCAGGGTCGACTTGCCGGATCCGGACGGGCCGATCACGAGGATCCGCTCCCCCGCCCCGATCCGGCAGGTCACGTCCCGCAGCACCTCCCGCGAGCGGAACGCGACGCCCACCCCGTCGAGCGCGACGACGGGGCCTCGCGCGTCCGTCACCCCTGCGCCCGGCCGACGGCGAAGTCGTCGACCGCGCCCGTGCGGACCAGCGCGTCGACGATCACCTTCGCCAGCAGGCCGCCGAACACGACGCCGGAAGCCACCTGGATCACGAGCCGCACCCAGAACAGGTCGGTGCCGTACCAGTCGGAGCGGAACGCCGAGAAGAAGAAGACGAGCAGCGCGCCGAGACCGCCCGAGACCGCGTAGTGCAGCCAGCCGTAGCGGCGGTAGCGTCCGGCCGCGAACGGGATCTCGCTGCCCGCGCCCTGGATCGCCGCCGACACGAAGAGGATCGGCCCCACGGCCGACCCGAGGAACACGACCTCGATGACCGACGCGATCACCTCCGCCGCGACGCCCGCGAACGGCCGCCGGATGACGGCGATCGCGATGGGCGCGACGAGCAGCCAGCCGCCGAGCAGCACGTGCTGGGTCAGGTCGCCGAGCGGCCCGGCCGCGACCGACAGCGCGGTCCAGCCCTGCACGAGCACCCAGTAGAGGAAGCCGAAGACCACGCCCAGCGTGACGAGCAGCACGATGTCGCGGAGGTCCCAGCGCGCGCGGCGCGGGGCGGTGGGACGCGGATCCCGCGCCTCGACGGGCGCGCTCATGCGCCGGCCGTCCGGCTCGGGCTGTTCAACGAGACGGTGAGGTGGCTGGTGACGTGCGCCACCGAGCGGCCCACGAGCACCCAGCCGGCGGCGGCCGTGGTGATCACGTCGGCGAGGTCGCCGCGGAGCGCCGTCACGAAGTGCTGCGACCCGGCGAAGGTGCCGACCGTGCGGGCGTGGTCGATGGCCGCGTGGATGTCCTTCATGTGATCCGCCGAGGCCGCGTCGGACAGCGGGTACAGCGCCCACTGCGCGGACGCGGCGATCCCGGTGGCGTCCGCCGCCGGCACCTCGCCGACGCGCACGACGCCCGTGCCGCACGCGACCTCGCCCGGGCAGCCCCGCGAGAACGCGATGGTCGCCTGCACGTGCGCGCCGGATCCGGCGGCGTGCGCGAGCAGGGCGACGAGCCAGCGGACGATGTCCTGCTCGGACCCGCCGACGAACGTGCTCACGTCGTCGGTCTCGACGACGAGGCCGTCGGCGGGCGTCGCGGCGAGCGCGCCGAGGATCACGTCGACGAAGTCGTCGCGCATGACGGCGAGGCTGAGCCGGGCGCCGACGCCGAACTCCTCGGGGGTGGGCGCCGCCTCGAGGCGGGTGGTGGGGGATGCGGTGCTGGTCACGCGCGTGCCTTCCGTGGTCGCGGATGCACGGGTGGGACGCGCGCGGATGCGCGGTCCCTCAAGAGATGCCTCCCTGCGCTGGCATGATCCAGATCAGGTTCTTACGGTCGAAGACTGGTGGTCTTCCTCTCAGCCCGGCCTACCGGACTCCCGTGTTCGGGATGACCATACCGCCGCCGCGACGGAGTCGGCGCGACGCCGGGCCTGGCCGTGGAGGACGGTGGGACCTACGCCTCCGCCGCCGCCGCGACCGCGCGCCGATAGAGGATCCCCTGCCGCACCGCCGTCACGAGCATCACGACGCACCCGACCACGAGGAGCAGCGGCAGTCCCACCCGCATCGCCACGAACACCGTCTCGAACAGGAACGCGCCGGCGAACCGCCACCCCTCCATCTCCCAGAGGCCGGGCGTCAGGTACCACTCGTCCGGGCGCAGGATCGCGCGGACGCCGGATCCCTCCGTCGCGGCGAGGACGAACACCACCACCAGCAGCGGCAGGAGCACCGCCGCGTTCACGTCGAGCGCGCGCTTGTACCGCTCGGCCCGCGACCGGGCGTCGGAGAAGATCTCGGCGTCCGCATCCGCCGTCGTGGACGCGAAGTGCTGCGTGCCGCTCCTGCGGCTGCCGCTGATGTGCCTCCAGCCCGCGTCGGCGAAGAGCTGCACGTAGTCGGCGAAGTCGGCCGCCGTCATGCTCGGCCGGTAGTCGATCCGCACGACGGCGGATCCGGGCTCGATGTCCGTCGACGTGTAGACGAACCCGCGCCTCCGCATCAGCCGCCCCTCGGCCGCCATCCGGTCGAGCCAGCGCTCCTCCTCGTCGAAGTCGACGAAGAACCTGATCACCATGGTCATCCCTCCCTGCTCCCCCGGCCGCGGTCGTGCAGCCGCACGAGGTGGGCCATGCGCTCGGCGTCCTGCGCGAGCACCTCGGATCCCCGGTCGGTGATGAGGTACACCTTGCGCCGCGGATCCTCGCTCGCCACCCGGGTGATGAGCCGCTGCTTCACGAGCGTGTCGAGGGCGCCGTAGAGCGTCCCCGGCGCGAGGCGCACCGCGCCCTCGCTCATCTCCTCGACGCGCGCCATGATCGCGTACCCGTGCGCCGGCTCGCGCAGGGCGAGCAGGATGCAGGCCACCGTCTCGGTGAGCGGCAGCAGCGGGTCCCTCGTCATCGCGCCCTCCTCATATCGTCCGACTGTACAGTCGGACGATATACAGCGCAACGGAATAGCCCGATCGGGGGCGTCCTACCGCTCGACGACCAGCCGCCGTGACACCACCTGCTGCGCGAGCCGCGAGCCGCGAGTCGTGCAGCGCTATCCAGCCACCACCGCGGACGCGATCTCCAGCAGCGCCTCGTGTGCGCGACGCGCCCTGGCCACGTCGTCCGAGGAGACGGGGCGATGCGCGTAGCCCGCCTTGGTCTTCAGAGCGAGCAGCCTCTCGAGGTGCTTGGCCGCACCGGGTCCGCCCGGCGGAGCATCGCCACCGACTCCTGGTGGTTGCCCGTCGGGGAGTACTCACCGCTGGCGACGATCGAGATGACGTCCCCGGAGGCGATGCCGGAATGCACCGCGAGGGTGACGTAGGCATCGCCGAACTCGTCGGCGTCATCGGAGGCCGCGTCGGCGAACAGCTCCGCGGCGTCCGCGAACTGCCTCGCCTTGCGGAATCGACCGTCCGCCTCGGTCCGCCCTGCTTCGCGAGTCGGCGTCATGTGCCTGCGACCTCCTTCCGGAAGCGCGCCGCGCTCCCCGTCAACACGATCCCCTCGTCGGCGATCGACTCCAGGAGCGGCTCCTCCGCGGCCGCCCCGCGGATGTCGTCGCGACCGTACTCGATGATCCGTGGATCGTTTCCCGTCCACCGATGGATCCGGCGTGCGAGCTCCGAGACGTCGTCGGACCATTCGTCGGAGGCGGGCCGATCCCGGACGAGCAGCAGGTCGAGGTCGCTGTCGAGCCGCATGGAGAGCCGCGCCCCCGAGCCGAAGAGGACGGCGAACAGGGGTGCGACGCGGAAGGCCGCGAGGGAGGCCCGGATGCGGTCGTGGAGCTCCCGATCGAGACGCGCGAGCTCCAGGATCGCCGGAGCTGCGAGATGGTCCCGGTTCAGCTTGTGCAGCACGGCCTTCCCGGCCGACTGGGTGTCGACCACGCCTTGCTCCGCCAGCCGGCGCAGGACCCGGCGGATGCCCTCGGGCGATCCCGAGCCCGCGAGGCTGCGGATCCGCGCGACCGTGAACCACGAGTCCGACCGGGCGAGCACGCGGAGGACGTCTCCATCGATCGTGGGAGTGATCGTGCGGAACGGATGCTGCAGTTGCATGCCCAGGATCGTAGTCGATCGCCAACTATCCTGGTCGATCGATCGGGTCTGACCTGATGCGCGCGCGAGCCTCGGGGCCCTACCGCTCGACGACCAGCCGCCGCAGCTCCGCCGACGACACGTAGCCGAAGCGGTGCAGCTCGCGCCACGCCGCCACGTACTGCTCCTGGCCCATGTCGAGATCCGCCTGGAGTCGCTCGCGGTTCATGGTGCGCGCGTCGGCCCGGCTGAGGAAGCGCGCGAGGTCGGCGGCGTCCGTGCCGAGGCGGGCGTCGTCGGCCCAGCCGTCCTGGATCAGGGTCAGGCCTCGAGGAGGTCGTGCAGCACGACGACCTGCTCGCGCTCCGGGCCCACGCCGACGGCCGAGATGCGGGCGCCGCTCATGCGCTCGATGGCCATCACGTAGTCCTGCGCGTTCTTCGGCAGGTCGGCGAAGGTGCGGCAGCCCGTGATGTCCTCCTGCCAGCCCGGCAGCTCCTCGTAGACGGGCGTGGCGTGGTGGAAGTCGGACTGCGAGACGGGCACCTCGTCGTGGCGCACGCCGTCGACGTCGTAGGCGACGCAGACCGGGATGGTCGCGAGGCCCGAGAGCACGTCGAGCTTGGTGAGCACGAAGTCGGTGACGCCGTTGATGCGCGCCGTGTAGCGCGCGATGGGCGCGTCGTACCAGCCGCAGCGGCGCGGGCGGCCGGTGGTGGTGCCGAACTCGAAGCCCTTGGCGCGCAGGTACTCGCCCGACGCGTCGTGCAGCTCGGTGGGGAACGGGCCGGCGCCGACGCGGGTCGTGTACGCCTTGACGACCGCGATGATCCGCTCGAGCCGGTTGGGCGCGACGCCCGAGCCCGTGGCCGCGCCGCCCGAGGTGGCGCTGGAGGACGTGACGAACGGGTACGTGCCGTGGTCGATGTCGAGCATGGTGGCCTGGCCGGCCTCGAAGAGCACGGTCTTGCCCTCGTCCAGCGCGGCGTTCAGCTCGAGCGACGCGTCGCCGACCATGGGCCGCAGGCGCTCCACGTAGGAGAGCAGGCTCTCCACGATCTCGTCGGCCGAGATGGCGCGGCGGTTGTAGATCTTGACGAGCATGTGGTTCTTGGCGTCGAGGGCCGCCTCCACCTTCTGGCGCAGGATGTTCTCGTCGAAGAGGTCCTGGATCCGGATGCCGACGCGGTTGATCTTGTCGGCGTACGTAGGCCCGATGCCGCGGCCGGTGGTGCCGATCTGGCGCTTGCCGAGGAAGCGCTCCGTGACCTTGTCGATGGTGCGGTGGTAGTGCGTGATGACGTGCGCGTTCGCGCTGACGCGGAGGCGCGAGACGTCCACGCCGCGGGCGGCGAGCGCGTCGAGCTCGTGGAACAGCACCTCGATGTCGACGACGACGCCGTTGCCGATGACGGGCACGACGCCCGGCGTGAGGATGCCCGACGGCAGCAGGTGCAGCGCGTACTTCTCGTCGCCGACGACGACCGTGTGGCCGGCGTTGTTGCCGCCGTTGAACTTCACGACGTAGTCGACGCGGCTGCCGAGGAGGTCGGTCGCGCGTCCCTTGCCCTCGTCCCCCCACTGGGCTCCGATGATCACTACTGCGGGCATGGCTCACTCCTCGTCGGGGCGGGTCGGTCGGGGTGGATCGGGTGGCGTGCGGTGGTGCGGGCGGAGCTGCGGTGCGGGGTGCTGCGCGGAGCGGGCGGGTCAGTCCTGGCCGCGGATGACGATGGCCTCCGTGGGCGGGAGCGCCCCGGCGGTCGCGGCCTCGATGTGGCCGGCGGCCGTGGGATCCGCGTCGCGCAGGAAGGCGCTGAGGCGCGAGACCTCGTCCTCCTCGCCGATGGCGGCGGCCGCGCGACGCAGCGCGTAGAGGGAGCGGAGGACGCCGCGGTTCGGCTCGTGGCTCCACGGCACGGGGCCCTGGCCCTTCCAGCCGGACTTGCGCAGCGAGTCGAGCCCGCGGTGGTAGCCGACGCGCGCGAACGCGTAGGAGGCGATGCGGTCGCCCTGCACGTACGCGGAGTCGGCGAGCAGCGCCCAGACGAGCGACGACTGCGGGTGGTCGGCCGCGATGGCGCCGAGCGTGTCGTGATCGCCGTCGGCGTTCGCGATGCGGGCGGCGACCTCGGGCTCGTCGGCCAGGCGCGTCTCGGGGACGCCGAGCAGGTTCTCTCCAGTCACACTCGATCCTACCAAGGCGGTCCGGCCGGTCCTCCTGCGGCAGCCGCCCGGGCGGCCCGGCCGTGTCGGCGCCCTCCGGTAGCGTGACGGGCACCGCCGGCAGCCCCACGGAAGGACCCGCGTGCGCATCCTCCACACGAGCGACTGGCACCTCGGGCGCACCCTCCACGGCGAGGACCTGCACGCGCATCACGCCGCGTTCCTCGACCACCTGGTCTCACTCGTGGAGGAGCGGCCGGTGGACGTGGTGCTCGTCGCCGGCGACGTCTACGACCGCGCGGTGCCGGGCGTGCCGAGCGTCACGCTGCTCGGCGACGCGCTCGCGCGGCTGAGCGCGCACGCCACCGTCATCGTCACGCCCGGCAACCACGACTCGGCCGCGCGCCTCGGGTTCGCGTCGGGGTTGCTGCGGGACGGCCTGCACATCCTGGCCTCGGTCGAGACGCTGGATCGGCCCGTCGTGGTGGAGGACGCCGACGGGCCGGTGGCGTTCTACGGGGTGCCGTACCTGGATCCGGATGCCGTGCGCGCGTCGCTCGCCGCCGCCGGCGCCCCTCCCCTGCCGCGCTCGCACGAGGCCGTGCTGGGCGCGGCGATGGACCGGGTGCGCGCCGACGCCGCCGGACGACCGGAGGCGCGCGTGGTCGTGGTCGCGCACGCCTTCGTCACGGGCGCGGCGCCCAGCGAGAGCGAGCGGGACATCCGCGTGGGCGGGTTCGACCAGGTGCCGGCTTCGGCGTTCCGGGGCGCGGACTACGTGGCGCTCGGGCACCTGCACGGGGCGCAGGAGGTGCGGGCGGCGGGATCGGCACGGCCCGTCATCCGATACTCCGGCTCGCCGCTCGCCTTCTCCTTCGGGGAGCGGATGCAGCGCAAGTCGAGCGCGCTCGTCGAGCTGCGGGCCGACGGGTCCACGACGGTCGGGCTGATCGACGCCCCCGTGCCGCGGCGGCTCGACGAGGTCACGGGCACGCTCGCGGAGATCACGGACGGCAGGCACGCCGACCTCGCCGACGCGTGGCTGCGGGTGCACGTGACGGATCCGGTGCATCCGGCCCACCTCGTGGCGCGTGTGCGGGAGGCGCTGCCGCACGCGCTCGTGGTGCTGCACGAGCCGGAGGGGCGCGTCGAGGGCGTGCGGTCGCGGGTGGTGGACGCCACGACGGATCCGCTCGAGGTCGCCGCCGACTTCGTGGAGCACGCGACGGGCGCGCCGCCCACCGACGCCGAGGCGCTCGTCCTCCGCCAGGCGTACGAGCAGGCCCTCGCCGCGGACCGGAGCGCCTGATGGACCTGCACCGCCTCACCCTGCGCGCCATCGGTCCGTTCGCCGGCGAGCACGTCATCGACGTGGCCGAGCTCGGGAGGTCGGGGCTGTTCCTCCTGGAGGGGCCTACCGGATCCGGCAAGTCGACGCTCATCGACGCGATCGTGTTCGCGCTCTACGGGTCGCTCGCGAGCGAGGGGTCGAGCCGCGACCGCCTGCACAGCCACCACGCGGCGCCGGGCGTGGAGCCGTACGTGGAGCTCGTGTTCGAGACGGCCGCGGGCATCCACCGGGTGCGCCGGAGCCCGCAGCACCAGCGCCCGAAGGCGCGCGGCACGGGGACCACGAACCAGAACGCGACCGCGAAGCTGTTCCGGCTGTCGTCGCCCGAGGCCGACGCGGGCGAGGTGCTCGGCACCAGCACGCAGGAGGTGGGCACGGAGATCGCGCGCATCGTGGGGCTCACGCGCGCGCAGTTCGTGCAGACCGTCGTGCTGCCGCAGGGCGAGTTCGCGGAGTTCCTGCGCTCGACGGGCGAGCAGCGGCGGCTGGTGCTGCAGTCGCTGTTCGGCACGGCCGTCTACGACGTCACCGCGAAGCAGCTCGCCGAGATGCGGACGGCCGCGAAGGCGCGCACCGACGCGGCGGACGCGAAGGTGGCGGAGGCGCTCACGGGCCTCCGCGAGGCGACGCGCGTGGAGGCGCTCGCGGTCGACGACGCGGCCGACACCGTGCGGCTCCTGGCCGAGCTGGCAGATGCGGCGGACGCGGCGCGCGAGGAGGACGAGGCCGCGCGGCGCCGGACGGCGGCGGCGCTCGCGGAGGCGGAGCGGATCACCCGGGCGCTCGAGCGGCGCCGCTCGCTCATGGCGCGCGCGGAGGCGCTGCGCACCGAGGCCGACGAGGTCGCGCGGCTCGCGGCGCGGCTGGAGGAGGCGCGGCGG
>NZ_LQXA01000002.1 GCF_001618005.1 Clavibacter tessellarius | reverse complement strand
GCGCGCGCTGCGGTCGCCGACGCGGAGGCCACCCGACGGAAGGCCGCGGCGCTCGTCGCGCAGGACGCGCGGATCACGGCGGCCCGGGCCGCGCTGGACACGAGCTCGGCCGCCGCGGGCGATGCCGTGCGGCACGAGGCGGAGCTGCGCCAGCGCAAGGTCCGCGGGCTCGCGGGCGAGCTGGCGCGCGAGCTGGTGGCGGGCGCGCCGTGCCCCGTGTGCGGATCCGCGGATCACCCGCTCCCCGCCCCGAGTGCCCCCGGGCACCCGGACGACGACGAGATCGACGCCGCCGCCGACGCGCGCGAGCGGGCCGGGCGCGCGCAGGCCGAGGCCGCGGCGGCGCTGGCCGCGGAGACGGCGCGGCGCGAGGCCATGGCCGCCGAGCTGGACGGCGTCACGCGCGAGGAGGCGGAGCACGAGGTCGCCGACCGCACGGCGCGCCTCGCCGAGGCGGAGGCCGCGGGCGGCGCGCTGCGGGAGGCCGAGGCGCGGCTCGCGGCCCACGACGCCGACACGGAGCGGATCCGCGTCCGCCGAGAGGACGCGCGCGCCGCGCTCTCGGGTCTCCGCGAGCGCGTGATCCGGGCGCGCGAGCGGCTCGCGG
>NZ_LQXA01000001.1 GCF_001618005.1 Clavibacter tessellarius | reverse complement strand
CGGGCGCCGGAGCGGCCGCGGTCGGCGCCTTCTCCTTCGACGCCGTGCGCGCGGCCTTGGCGGCGGCGGCCTCGCGGGTCGCCTCCTCCCTGGCGCGCACCTTCTCCTCGGCGCGGCGCGCCTTCTCGCGGCGCGCCTGCTCCCGACGCTCCGCGGCGGTCGCGGGAGCGGCGGGCGCAGTGGGCCGGACGGGTGCCGGGAGCGGCGCCGCGGGCACGAACACGGGCGTCGGCGCGGCGATGGGCGGGTGCTCGGGGTTGACGCCGACCGGGTTCTCGGCCGTGCGCGGCAGGTCGATCGCGGACGTCTGGTACTGGCCGCCGAGCTCGTCGCGGACGACCTCGCCGCCGATCAGCTCGATGACCCGCTTCTGCATCTGGTCGACGATGCCGGAGTCGTGGGTGGCCATGATGACCGTGGTGCCGTTGGCGTTGATCCGCTCGAGCACCTGCATGATGCCCGCGCTCGTCAGCGGGTCCAGGTTGCCGGTCGGCTCGTCCGCGAGGAGCACGGCCGGCTTGTTCACCACGGCCCGCGCGATGGCGACGCGCTGCTGCTCGCCGCCGGAGAGCTCGTGCGGGAGGCGCTGCTCCTTGCCCTTGAGGCCCACCATGTTGAGGACGTCGGGGACGGCCTCCTGGATGAAGCCGCGCGACTTGCCGATCACCTGGAGGGTGAAGGCCACGTTGTCGAACACGGACTTGTTCGGGAGCAGCCGGAAGTCCTGGAACACCACCCCCAGGCTGCGCCGGTAGTACGGGACCTTGCGGCTCGACAGCTGGTTCAGCTGCTGGCCCAGGACGTGGATCGTCCCTTGCGTGGGCCGGTCCTCCTTGAGCACGAGACGCAGGAAGCTGGACTTGCCGGACCCGGATGCACCGACGAGGAAGACGAACTCCCCCCGGAGGATCTCGAGGTCGACGGAGCTCAGCGCCGGTCGGGGGTTGCCGGGATACACCTTGGATACGTGGTCGAACCTGATCATGTCGGTACGACCCTAGGCACCAGACCTCCGGAACGCCGCATCGACTCACCGCGGCGGGCGGTCCCCCGGACTCTCTCAGGCGCGGTCGGGCGACTTCCGCCAGCGGATGCCCGCGGAGATGAAGCCGTCGAGGTCGCCGTCGAACACGTTCGACGGGTTGTTGACCTCGTGCTCCGTGCGGAGGTCCTTGACCATCTGGTACGGCGCGAGCACGTAGCTGCGCATCTGGTCGCCCCAGCTCGCCGTGATGTTGCCGGCGAGCTCCTTCTTGGTGGCCGCCTCCTGCTCGCGCTGCACGAGGAGCAGGCGCGACTGCAGCACCCGGAGGGCGGCGGCGCGGTTCTGGATCTGGCTCTTCTCGTTCTGGCAGGTGACGACGATGCCGGTCGGCAGGTGGGTGATGCGCACCGCCGAGTCGGTCGTGTTGACGGACTGGCCGCCGGGGCCGGAGGAGCGGAAGACGTCGACCCGCATGTCGTTCTCGGGGATCTCGACCGACTCGGTCTGCTCGATGAGCGGCACGACCTCGACGGCGGCGAACGACGTCTGGCGCTTGCCCGCGGAGTTGAAGGGGCTCATCCGCACCAGGCGGTGCGTCCCGGCCTCGACCGAGAGCGTGCCGAACGCGTAGGGCGCGTCGATCTCGAACGTGGCGGACTTGATGCCCGCCTCCTCCGCGTAGGACGTGTCGAGCACGGTGGCGGAGTAGTCGTGCTGCTCGGCCCAGCGCAGGTACATGCGCATGAGCATCTCGGCGAAGTCGGCCGCGTCGACGCCGCCGGCGCCCGCGCGGATCGTGACCACGGCGGGGCGCGGGTCGAACTCGCCGTTGAGGAGCGTCTGCACCTCGAGCTCGTCCATGATCTTGGTGATGCCGGCGAGCTCCACGACCGCCTCCTCGGCGGACTCCTCGTCGTCCTTGGCCATCTCGACCAGCACGTCGAGGTCGTCGAGGCGGCGCTGCAGCTCGTCGATGCGCTTCAGCTCCGACTGGCGGTGGCTCAGGTCGCTCGTGACCTTCTGCGCCTTCTCGGTGTCGTCCCAGAGGTCCGGCTCGCCCGCCTGGGCGCTCAGCTCCTCGACCTCCTGCTGCAGGCGCTCGACGCCGACGACCGAGCGGATGTTGGAGTAGGTGTCGCGCAATTCTGTGATCCGCGAAGAGAAGTCCTGGTCGATCATGGTGCCGCCCAGCCTACCGGCAGGCCCGGCGGGGACCCCGGCCGCCCGCGCGTAGGCTCGGGGGCGATGTCCAGCCCCGAGACCCCCTTCTCCCTTCGCGCGGTGGCGCTCCCGGCGCTGCTCCCCGCGCTCCTCTTCTCCATCGGCGAGGGCGCCATCATCCCCATCATCCCGATCGTCGCGGGCAGCCTCGGCGCCTCGCTCGGCATCGCCGCGTTCATCGGCGGCATGATCATGCTCGGCGAGCTCGTGGGCGACATCCCGAGCGGATCCGTGGTGAGCCGCATCGGCGAGCGGACCGCGATGATCGGTGCCGCCTTCGTCTCCATCGGCGGCCTGGTGCTGTGCCTCCTCGCGCCGAACCCGCTCGTGCTCGGCGTGGGCGTCTTCCTCATCGGCGTCTCGACCGCCGTCTTCGCGCTCGCGCGCCACGCGTTCATGACGAGCTTCGTGCCGCAGGCGTTCCGCGCCCGCGCGCTGTCGACGCTCGGCGGCACGTTCCGGGCCGGGTACTTCGTGGGGCCGTTCCTCGCCGCGGGCGTGATCCACCTGACGGGGGCGTCGCAGTCGGCGTTCGCGATCCACATCGTCGCGTGCCTCGCGGCCGCCGTGACGCTGCTCGTGCTGCCCGACCCGATGGACGTGGTGCGCCGCAACCGGGCCGCCGACCTGCAGAGCGCCGCGCCCGCGACGGCCGGCGAGCCGCAGGCCGACGAGTCCGTCGCGGGCGCCGCTCCCCCGGCACGGACGTCGGACGGTCTCGCGCGGACGCTGTGGCGGTTCAAGGGCGTGCTCGTGAAGCTCGGCTCGGGCGCCGCACTCATCGGCGCGATGCGCGCGGGCCGCGGCGTGCTCCTCCCCCTGTGGGCCGTGAGCATCGGCATCTCGGACACGAACACGGCGCTCATCATCGGCATCGCGGGCGGCGTGGACTTCGCGCTCTTCTACGCGAGCGGCCAGATCATGGACCGCTTCGGCCGCCTCTGGAGCGCCGTGCCGTCGATGGTCGGCCTCGGCGCCGGCTACCTCGTGCTCGCGCTCACCCCCGACCTGCCGACGAGCGTGCAGTGGTTCATCGGCGTCGCCATGTTCATGTCGGTCGCGAACGGGATCGGCTCGGGGATCCTCATGACCCTCGGCGCCGACCTCGCCCCGAAGGAGGACCCGGCCCCCTTCCTCGGCGCCTGGCGTTTCACGGGCGACGCCGGCAGCGCCGCGTCCCCGCTCCTCATCGCCGCGCTCACGGGTGCCGCGTCGCTCGCCGTCGCCAGCGGCGTGATGGGGGTGCTCGGGCTCATCGGCGCCGGGATCCTCGTGCGGTACGTGCCCAGGTACGTCCCGCGGAAGCCGCGGCCCGCGCGCTGACAGGGCTCGGGCGGACCGCCGTGGCGGCGAGCCAGCCTGATCAGTACCACCGCGCGGCGTCGCCCGGGCCGCCCGGGCGCCGGAGACCGCTCAGCCCCCTCCCACGGGTCCCGGCGTCGCCGCGCCCGGGCCCACGAGCACGCCGCGGGCCGTGCTCGTCACGTCGATGCGGATGCCGTCCGGCACGAGCAGCGAGGCGACCGGCGGGATCCACGTGCTCGACAGGGTGACGCGAGCGCTGCGGCCGTCGGGCGAGGTGGCGCCGTCGACCCGCAGGTCGTGCAGGCCGGCCGTCGGCTCCTCGGCGAGGAACCGCGTGACGGTGTCGGCCACCCACGCGTCCGTCAGCACCGGATGCGGCGCACCGCCGGAGTCGGCGCCGAGGGCTCCCGGATCGACGGGGCCGTCGACGTCGAAGGACTCGGCGCCGGCGAGCGCGGCGGCGTCCGCGAGGTCGGAGAGCCGGACGCGCTCGAGGTAGAGGGAGGACGCCGCCGAGACCATGAGGATCACGGCGAGCCCGAGGGCGCACGCCGCGATCACGAGCAGGAGGATCGACCCGTCGTCGTCCCTCGCGCCCGCGCCGAGCAGCCCGGGTGCCCGGCCGTCGCGGATGCGCCGGATCACGGCGCGCTCCGCGCGAAGACGGAGACGCGCTCGTCGGCCGCGCCGGCGACGACCACGGCTCCCGGCGTGTCGGGCCCCAGGGCCGGCGGAGCGAGCGGCAGCCCGGCGGAGACGCGCACGGAGACGTGCACGAGGGAGCGCGGGACGTGGCATGCGCGCGGATCCGGCGTGCAGGTGATGTCGAGGACGATGCCCGTGGGCGGCACGCCCTGGTCGGCGAGGGCGACCTCGACGGCGGCCTCCGCTTCCCGGCGCCCGGCGGCGTCGTCGGCGGCGCGGACGTACACGCGGACCGCCTGCCGCGCGGCCCCCTCGGTGGCGAGCGCCGCGCCCTGGATCGCCGACAGGGCGAGCACCAGGTAGACGAGCGGCACGAGCAGCAGCACGCCGGCGGTGATGAACTCGAGCGCGGCCGACCCGCGGTCGTCAGTCCAGGCGCTCCACGGCCGCATGCCCCGTCACCTCCAGCCCGCGGTCGACGCCGAGGAGGCCGAGCAGCGGGAGCGTGGTGCGCACGGTGACGCTGACGACCGGGTGGCCGAGCACGGTGCCGGTCGCCGCGGTCACGTCCCCCGCGTACCGCTCGCCGACGGCCGCCGCGATGAGGTCGTGCGTGCGCTCGACCCCCTGCCCGCGCGTCGAGCCGGCGAGCGCCGCGACCCGCGCTCCCTCGGCGGCAGCATCGAGCACGGTCGTGCGCACGTGCAGCGCGAGGGCGAGCTGCACGACCGACAGGGCGAGGACGACCAGCAGCGCGCCGACCATGACGAACTCGGCCGGAGCCGAGCCGCGGTCGTCGCGCATCAGAAGGACGTGACCCGGTCGATGGCCTGGGTGAAGACGTTCTGGAGCAGGGGGCCGGCGACGCCCCAGAGGATGATGACGAGCCCGGCGGTCATCAGGGTGATGAGCACCCAGCCCGGCACGTCGCCCCGGTCGTCGTCCAGGCCGACGCCGGGTGCCGTGGTCGTGTCGATGCCTGCGGGTGGACGGGTCATGTCGTGCCTCTCGTTCGGTGATGGTGGTGGCGCGCTACAGCCCGAGCTGCAGCACGAAGACGCCCGGGAAGAGGGCGAAGACGATGGTGAGCGGGAGGATCAGGAACACCAGGGGCACGAGCATCCCCACCTCCTTGCGGCCGGCGCTCTCGAGGAGCTCGCGCTTGGCGACCTCCCGCGCGTCCTGCGCCTGCGCGCGGAGGACCTCCGCGAGCGGCGTGCCCCGCTCGAGCGAGCCCGCGAGCTGGTCGACCAGGCGCGACACCGCCGGGAGCGCCAGCCGACGCGCGAGGTCGTCGAAGGCGCGCGCGACGGGGATGCCCGTGCCCACGTCGCCGACCACGCGTCCGAGCTCGGCGGCCAGCTCGCCGGAGCCCACGCGCGCGACGCGGCGGAGGGCATCGAGCAGGCCCTCCCCCGCGGCGAGGCTGAGCGCGAGGAACTCCAGCACCGTCGGCAGCTCGGCCGAGATGCGGGCCAGGCGCCGCTTCGCGCGCCGCTCGAGCGCCGAGTCGCAGAGCACGAGCCCCGTGATGCCGCCCACGACGGGGACGACCACCAGCTGCGCCTGCGGGAGCGATCCTGCGAGGAGGGCGGCGCCTGCGATCACGGCCGAGGAGAGGGCGCCGAGGGCGGCGCCCAGGACGAGGCCGACCAGCTGCCGAGAGCGGTGCCGCTCCACGTCGTCCGCAGATCCCGACTGCGACAGGAGCCGCTCGATGCGCTCCGTGCCGCCGAGCACGCGCGAGAGCCCGCGGCGCAGGGGCACGACCGCGGGGGCGCCGAGGGTGCCGAGGACCGGGAGCGGATGGACGGTGGTGAGCGCGAGGTGGCGGCGCGCCCCGTCGGAGACGTCGAGCACATGCGGCGCCACGCGGTCGAGCAGGCGCGCCCGACGCAGCCTCGGCACCGCTCCGAGCATGGTCCAGAGGCCGAGGCCGGCGACGAGCCCGAGCACGGCGCCCCAGGACTCGACGCCCGTCACGCGAACCACCTCCGGTCCTCGGGGAGGCGGCCGAGGGCGAGCATCACCCGGTAGGCCACAGCGGACACGGCGAGCCCGATCACGATGACGACCGTGCCGGTGGGCGTGTCGTAGGCGGCGACCGCTTCCGAGCGGGTGGAGAGGAGCGCCAGGATGATCCACGGCGCGGCGACGCCCAGCTTCGCCGCGTTGACGACCCACGACTGGCGAGCCTCCGCCTCGCTGCGGATGGCGGCCTCCTCCCGCAGGAAGCGTGCGAGCCCGCGGAGCACGTCGGGCAGCTCGGTGCCGCCGACCTCGCGGGCCATGCGGAGGGTCTCGAGGATCCGGTCGGCCGTGGGATCCGCGAGGCGCGCCTTGAGCTCGTCGAGGGCGACGGCGAAGCTGCCCGTGGTGCGGTTGTCGGCGGCGAACGCGCGGAAGGCCGGTCGCAGCACGGCCGGCCCGGCCTCAGCGAGCGAGGCGACCGCGTCCGGCAGGCCCATGCCGGCGCGCACCGCGCTCACGAGGTGGTCGACGACGTCGGGCCAGACGGCGCGGTACGCCCGGCGACGCGACGCCGACCGCGCGCCCACCGCGATCCACGGGAGGGCGGTGCCCGCGACCCCCGCCGCGACGGCGGCGCCGTCCACGCGCAGCAGCGCCTCCACCAGCACACCGGCCGCGAGGCCGACGAGCGCGGAGATCGCGAGGAAGGAGCTGACGGAGACCTTCGCGAGGCCCGCGTGGGTCAGGCGGTCGTGCACCGCATCCGCCGCTCCTCTGCGCCCTCCCGATGCCTCGGGCGTCCCGGGCCACAGCCGCGGGGCGAGCATGAGCACCAGGCCGGCGCCGAGGGCGAGGCCGAGCGCGATCCTCACGGCGCCCCCACCAGCACGCGGAGCGGATCGAGCCCCGCGGCGTGGTACTTGGCGAGGTGGGCCGGCTGGCCGCCCGTCGCGGTGAGCACGCCGTCATCCAGCGCGAAGACCGAGCTGGCCTCGATGACCATGCCGGTATGGCGGCCGCCGGGCGCGAGGATCTCGACCACGCGGCGGGCACCCGAGGGCCGCACCTCGAGGTGCACGACGAGGTCGACCGAGCTCGCGACCGTGGGCACCACGAACGCCGAGTCGATGTTGCGGCCGGCGAGCAGCGGCAGCGTGCACATCTTCACGAGCGCCTCGCGCGCGCTGTTGGCGTGGAGGGAGCACATGCCCGGAACGCCCGAGTTCAGCGCGATGAGGAGGTCGAGGCACTCGGCCTCGCGCACCTCGCCGACGACGAGCCGGTCGGGCCGCATCCGCAGCGCCTCCTTGATGAGGCGCCGGAGCGTGATCTCGCCCGAGCCCTCGAGGCTCGGCTGCCGGCACTGCATGGCCACGACGTCCCGACCCGCGGGATCGAGCTCGAACGTCTCCTCGACCGTGACGATGCGGTCGGAGGCGCGGGCGGCGGACAGCAGCGCATCGATCATGGTGGTCTTGCCGGTGTGGGTGGCCCCGCTCACGACGATGGACAGCCCGGCCCGCACGCTCATGCGCAGGAACTCCGCGGCCTGCAGCGGCAGGCTGCCGAGCGCCACGAGGTGGTCGAGGTCCCGGATCCGCCGGGAGAACTTGCGGATGTTCACCGCCCAGTGTCGGCGCGTGACGTCCGGGATGACCACGTGCAGGCGCGACCCGTCGGGCAGGGACGCGTCGACGAACGGCGTGGAGAGGTCGACGCGGCGGCCGGAGGACTGCAGCATCCGCTCGACGAGGTCGCGCACCTCCGCGTCCGAGAGGACGAGCGAGGTCAGCTCCGGGACGCCCGAGCGGGCCACGAACACGCGCGTGGGCGCGTTGATCCAGATCTCCTCGATCGTGTCGTCATCGAGCAGCGGCTGCAGGGCGCCGAAGCCCGTGATGCGCGCCAGCACCTCGCGCTCGGTCGCGGACTCGTCGTCGAGGAGGCGCACATCGGATCCGAGCGCCTGCTCCGCGAAGCGCCGAACCTCCTCGCGCACCACGGCCGCCGTGCCCGCGGCGTCGGGAGCAGCCTCGTCGCGCAGGCGCTCCCGCACGCGTCCGGAGATGATGTCGAGGGGCGTCCGCGTCTGCACCCGCACAGGATGCTGATCAGGACCCGATCCCGCACGGGCCGTCCACAGGTCGCGCCGCTACGGCACGACCGGCCTCAGTACCCCAGCTCCGCCTTCGCCGCCGCGTACGCCTGGCGCACCGCGGGCACGCCCGGCGCGTCGAAGACCTCGGCGCCCGCGAGGGGCCACTCGGGGACGCTGCCCGTGAGGATCCACGCGGCCTGCTTCGCGGCGCCGTCGGCCACGAACTCGCCGGCGTCCGGCACGTGGATCGGGACGCCGAAGATCGTCGGCGCGATCTCCCGCACCGCACGGCTCTTCGCCCCGCCGCCGATGAGGAGCACGCGCTCCACCTCGACGCCCTGGCGCGTGATCGCGTCGAGGCCGTCGGCCAGGCCGCACAGCATGCCCTCGACGTGCGCGCGGGCCATGGTCGCCGGCGTCGAGTTGCGGAGGGTCATGCCGTGCAGCGACGCCGTCGCGTCGGGGAGGTTCGGGGTGCGCTCGCCCTCGAAGTAGGGCAGGAGCACGAGGCCGTCGGATCCCGCGGGGGCCTCGAGCGCGAGGTCCGACAGCCTCGCGTGGTCGACGCCGAGGAGGCGCGCGCCGCCGTCGAGCACGCGGGCCGCGTTGAGGGTCGCGATGAGCGGGAGGAAGTTGCCCGTGGCGTCCGCGAAGCCCGCGACCGTGCCGGACGCGTCGGTGATGGGATCCGCCGTGACGGCGAACACCGTGCCGGACGTGCCGATGGAGACGACGACGTCGCCCGGCACCGCGCCGAGGCCGAGCGCGGCGGCCGCGTTGTCGCCCGCGCCGGGGCCGACGGGGATGCCGGCAGGGACGCCGGGGATGCCGTCACCCGTGACGCCGGCGGACTCGCCGGGGCCGAGCACGCGCGGCAGGCCGACGACGCGGCCGAGCGCGCGCTCCAGCAGGTCGAGGCGGTACTCCCCCGTGACGCTCGACCAGTACGCGGTGCCGCTCGCGTCGGAGCGGTCGGTGGCGAGGGCGGCGAGGTCCGGGGATCCGACGCCGTGGCCGAGGAGACGCCAGGTCAGCCAGTCGTGCGGGAGGGCGACGGCCGCGACGCGGGCCGCGTTCTCGGGCTCGGCGTCGCGCAGCCAGCGGAGCTTGGTGGCGGTGAAGGACGCGACGGGGACGACGCCCAGGGCGCTCGCCCAGGCCTCGGCGCCGAGCTCGTCGCGGAGGTCGGCGGCGGCCTGGGCGGATCGCGTGTCGTTCCAGAGGAGCGCGTCGCGGACGACGGCGCCGGCCTCGTCGAGGCAGACCATGCCGTGCTGCTGGCCGCCGACGGAGACGGCGGCGACGTCGTCGAGTCCGCCCGCATCGGCGATCGCGGCGAGGAGGGCGTCCCACCAGCGGGCGGGATCCACCTCCGAGCCGTCGGGGTGGGACGCGCGGCCGGAGCGCACGAGGGCGCCCGAGTCGAGGTCGCGGACGACCACCTTGCAGCTCTGCGTGGAGGAGTCGATGCCTGCTACCAGTGTCTTCGTTGTCACGATCAACATATTAGGGGGCGTCCTAAGCTGGTCGGGCACCCGCGGGAGTGGTGGAATCGGTAGACACGCAGGATTTAGGTTCCTGTGCTTTCGAGCGTGAGGGTTCAAGTCCCTTCTCCCGCACGAGGGCGAGGCCCGCCCGCCCACGATCGACGGGGAGCGGATCCGCCCGGCCGCGACGCTCCGACCCGCGACGAGGAGCACCCGTGGACGACCGCCTCCGCCTCTGGACCGAACCGACGCCCGTGCACCCCGTGCCGCGGCTCGCCGAGGCCGTCGGGCTCCGGCCCGACCGGCTGCTGATGAAGCGGGACGACCTCATCGGCTGGGGCGGCGGCGGCAACAAGGCCAGGAAGCTCGAGCGCTCGCTCGGGCGCGCGGTCGCACGCGGGGCGGACACCGTCGTCACCACGGGCGCCGCGCAGAGCAACCACGCGCGCATGACGGCCGCGGCCGGCGCCGCCCTCGGGCTCGACGTCGTGCTCGTGCTCGAGGGGCACGCGGTCGCCGAGCGCGGCAACGTGCTGCTCGACGCGCTGTACGGGGCGCGGATCGTCTGGTCGGGGGACGAGAGCGCCGAGACGCGCGCCGGGTCCGTCGTAGCGGCGCTCGAGTCGGCGGGCGCGCGCGTCCACCGGGTGGCGTTCGGCGGATCCGACGCGCACTCCGTGCAGGGCTTCGTCGACGCGGGCCGCGAGCTGACGGCGCAGGTCGGCGAGGTCGACCACGTGGTGGTCGCGCTCGGCTCCGGCGGGACCATGGCCGGCCTCGTCGAGGCCCTCGGCCCCGAGCGCGTCCTCGGCGTGCACTGCGGGGCCGTCGCCGAGCCGCGCGACGTGGTCGCGGGGTTCCTCGCGGAGCGCGGCACGGGCATCTCCGCCGACCGGCTCCGCATCGACGCGGGCCGCGTCGGCCCCGGGTACGCGCACCTCACCGATGACGCGCGCGCCGCGCTGACCCTCGTCGCCCGGACCACCGGGATCCTCCTCGACCCCACCTACACCGCGCGGGCTGCCGCCGGGCTGGTCCAGGCGGTGCGCGCCGGGTCCATCGGTCCGGACGACCGCGTCGTGCTCTGGCACTCCGGCGGCGTGCCCGGCCTGTTCGGGCACGCCGAGCTCGGCGGCTGAGGACGCGGCGCCCCTCGACCGGGGGGTGGCGGGAACTCGGCGCGCTCGCGGCGGCTCCCGTTATCCTGTGCTCTGCCGCCGGTCGATCGATCCCGTCGTCGCGGCCCACCACGACTGGAGCCCCACACGTGCATCCCCAGCTCTTCGACTTCCTCGACTCGACGACCCTCATCGAGTCGTTCGGGGGATTCGCCCTCGTCGGGATCTGCCTCATCATCTTCGCCGAGACCGGCCTGCTCTTCGGCTTCCTCTTCCCAGGCGACACGCTGCTGGTCATCGCGGGCCTCACGCTCCCCGGCATCACGGGCATCGACATCTGGTGGATCTGCCTCGCCATCGCGTTCTCGGCGTTCGCGGGCGGAGAGGTCGGGTACCTCATCGGCCACAAGGCGGGCCCCCGGGTCTTCGAGCGCAAGGACTCCGGCATCTTCAGCCGACAGAACGTGGTGCGCACGAACGCGTTCTTCGCCCGGTTCGGCGGACTCGCGGTCATCGCGGCGCGCTTCGTGCCGATCATCCGCACGTTCGCGCCCATCGCCGCGGGCGTCGGCCACATGGACTACCGCAAGTACTCCTTCTACAACGCCATCGGCGCCATCATCTGGGGCGCCGGGCTCACCTACCTCGGACACCTGCTCAACGGCTTCCCGCCCATCCGCGACTTCGTCACGCACTACATCGACTACGTGCTGCTCGGCGCGGTCGTCGTCACCGCGGTGCCCACCCTGATCCACTTCCTCCGCGCCCGCAAGCACGCGCGCGACGAGGAGGCGGCCGGCGTCGCGCACGACGGCGAGGACCTCGCGCTGGCGCCCGAGAGCTTCGACCAGGACGCCACGAACGATCCCCGGCGCTGAGGCGCTCCCCGACGGCGGATCCGCCGGGCTGAGGGGCGGCTGCCGGCGCACGCGCGGCCGCGACCGCCCGCGTCAGACGTGGTGGCGGTGCTCGTGCCCCGCGTGCTCCGCCGGCTCCAGCTGGAACGTGCTGTGCTCCACGTCGAAGTGGTCGTCGAGGCAGCTGGCGAGCCGGTCGAGCAGCTCGCCCGTCCTGCCCTCGCGGAACACCTCCTGCTCGACGACGACGTGGGCGGTGAAGACGGGCGAACCCGAGGTGATGGCCCACACGTGCACGTCGTGCACCGCCGTGACGCCGGGGGTCTCGAGCAGGTGGGCGCGGATCCGCTCGGGCTCGGTGCCCACGGGCGTCGACTCGGCGAGCACCCGCAGCACGTCCCGCAGCAGCACCACGGCGCGCGGGACGATGAGCGCGGCGATGACGAGGGACGCGATCGCGTCGGCGCGGCCGAAGCCCGTGAGCGCGATGACGAGCCCGGCGACGATGGTCGCGACGGAGCCGAACGCGTCGCCGAGCACCTCGAGGTACGCGCCGCGCAGGTTGATCGAGCGCTCCGCTCCCCCGCGCAGCACGAGGAGCGCGGCGACGTTGGCGACGAGGCCCAGCGCCGCGGCCGCCAGCATCACGCCCGGGTCGATCTCGGGGCCCTCCGGCGCGAGCAGCCGCTGGACGCCCTGCACGGCCACATAGACCGCGACGACCGCCAGGATCAGGCCGTTGACGAGCGCGCCGAGCACCTCGCCGCGCTGGAAGCCGAAGGTGTGCCGGTCGGTCGCGGGTCGGGCGGCGACGATCGTGGCGACCAGCGCGATGCCGAGGCCGAGGAGGTCGCTCGTCATG
Source organism: Clavibacter tessellarius (assembly GCF_001618005.1). Classification (GTDB taxonomy): domain Bacteria; phylum Actinomycetota; class Actinomycetes; order Actinomycetales; family Microbacteriaceae; genus Clavibacter; species Clavibacter tessellarius_A. The sequence goes on along the minus strand of NZ_LQXA01000001.1, from coordinate 9,188 downwards.
TGGCCCGCGTCCGCGAGGAGGGCCAGGGACCCCGAGACGAGCGCGCCGACCACCTCGACCACGAGCACGAGGGCGGTGATCCCGAGGGCGACGACGAGGCGACGACGGTCGGTGGTGGCCGCGCCGTGGTCGTGCGGTCCGGGGGCCATGCGTCCACCGTACGGGCCCGTCACCACGCGGATCCAGCCCGGGGCGCAGTCGGGAACGACTCCCGCTCTCAGCAGCTCCGGGAGAGCGCCTCAGTCCTCGCCGAGGAGCTCCCGCCGCACCACCGGCATGATGGCGTCGAACGCGAGCGCGCGGTGGCTGACGCGGTTCTTCTCGTCCGCGCTCAGGGCCGCAGCGCTCGCGCCGCCGGTGGCCGGACGGAAGACCGGGTCGTAGCCGAACCCGCCCTCGCCCGCGACCTCGCGGAGCACGGACCCCTCCCACACGCCGACGGCCGTGCGCTCGACGAGGCCGTCGGCCGTCGGCACCACGAGGGCGGCCGCGCACGTGAAGCGCGCGCCGCGATGGGCGTCCGGCACGTCGCCGAGCTGCCAGAGGAGCAGCTCGAGGTTGGCGCGGCTGTCGCGCGCGGGGCCGGCCCAGCGCGCCGAGAAGATGCCGGGCGACCCGCCCAGGATGTCGACGCCGATGCCGGAGTCGTCCGCTAGCGCTGCCCGGCCCGTGTGGAGCGCGGCGGCGCGGGCCTTGATGAGCGCGTTCTCCTCGAAGGTCGTGCCGTCCTCCACGGGCTCCGGGCCGTCGTAGGCGACGAGGTCGATGCCGTCGAGGCGCGCCCCGAGGATCCGGCGCAGCTCCTCGACCTTGTGGGCGTTGTGGGTGGCGAGGACGAGCGGGATCACGGGCGGGATCCTCAGCGCCCGAGCGCCTGCGCCTGCAGGGCGGTGAGCGTGGTGCCTCCGCCGAGCGCGAGGTCGAGGAGGGCGTCGAGCTCGGCGCGGTCGAAGGGCGCGCCCTCGGCCGTGCCCTGGACCTCGACGAACGAGCCGCTGCCGGTCATCACGACGTTCATGTCGGTCTCGGCGCGCACGTCCTCGACGTAGGCGAGGTCGAGCAGCGGCTTCCCGTCGACGATGCCGACGGAGACCGCGGCGACGCTGTCCTTCAGCGGGGTGGCCTTCTGCCCGATGAACTTGCGCTCGCGGCCCCACTCGAGCGCGTCGGCGAGGGCGACGTACGCGCCGGTGATGGCAGCCGTGCGGGTGCCGCCGTCGGCCTGGAGGACGTCGCAGTCGATGACGATCGTGTTCTCGCCGAGCGCCTTCATGTCGACGACGGCGCGGAGGCTGCGGCCGATGAGGCGGGAGATCTCGTGCGTGCGGCCGCCGACCTTGCCCTTGACGGCCTCGCGGTCCATGCGCTCGTTGGTGGCGCGGGGCAGCATCGCGTACTCGGCGGTGACCCAGCCCTGGCCGCTGCCGGCCTTCCAGCGCGGCACGCGGTTGGTGAAGGAGGCGGTGCAAAGCACGCGGGTGCGCCCGAAGGAGATGAGGGCGGATCCCTCGGCCTGCTCGCTCCAGTTCCGCTCGATGGTGATCTCGCGCAGCTGGTCGGCGGTGCGGCCGTCGTGGCGGGGGGTGTCGTCGGTCATGTGCGGCCTCGGCTCGTGTCGGGGGTGGGGGTGCCGTCGTCGGCCGGACGCGTCACCGCGTGCGGACGGGGCGGGCGGGGAAGCTGGATGGCGCCGGTCTCGACGAGCTCGACGTGCGTGACGCCCGTGCCGAGCATCCGGCGCGCGAGCGTCTCGAAGTCGGACGCGCTGCCGCCGGTGGCCTCGTAGCGGATCACCGGGGGCGTGTCGGAGCGGCGCTCGAGGCCCGCGGACACCAGCTCGCGGTAGACGTCCTTGGCGGTCTCGGTGTCGCTCGAGACGAGCGTCACCTCGGGGCCCATGAGCAGCGAGATCGCCCCCTCGAGGAACGGGTAGTGCGTGCAGCCGAGGACGAGCGTGTCGACGCCCGCGGCCTTCAGCGGCGCGAGGTACTCCTCCGCGGCGGCCATGAGCTCGGGGCCGGAGGTCTCGCCGCGCTCGACGAACTCCACGAACCGCGGGGCCTCGGCGGACGTGAGCGCGAGGTGCGGCGCCGCCGCGAAGGCGTCGTCGTAGGCGCGGCTCGTGACCGTGGCGTGCGTGGCGATGACGCCCACGCGGTGGTTGCGGGTGACGCTCACGGCCGTGCGGACGGCCGGCTGGATCACCTCGACGACCGGGATGTCGTACCGCTCGCGCGCGTCCCGCAGCATGGCGGCGGACGCGGTGTTGCAGGCGATGACGAGGAGCTTCACGCCGCGCTCGACGAGGTCGTCGAGCACCGCGAGGGCGTACCGGCGGACGTCGGCGATGGGCTTGTCGCCGTAGGGCGTGTGGGCGGTGTCGCCGATGTAGACGATGGACTCGCGCGGGAGGAGCGTCGTCACGGCGCGGGCGACGGTGAGGCCGCCGACGCCGGAGTCGAAGATCCCGATCGGCGCGTCGCTCATCCCGCCAGCCTACCGGCGGGCCGCACGCCGACCGGCGGCAGGACGGGCCCGGGCGACCCACCGCTCACATGGACCGCCGCGCGTCCTCTTGGGCGACCAGCTCCGGCAGGTCGGTCAGCCGCTTCAGACCCGCGAGCGGCTGGGCCATGCGCGCGTTGCCGCGGAAGCGGCCCTGGTTGCGATCGAGGAACCACCAGTAGCCCGCGGTGTACGGGCACGCCGTGGGCCCGACGCGCACCTTGGGGTCGAACGGGCAGCCTCCGCAGTGGTCGGTCATCCGGTCGATGTAGGCGCCGCCTCCCGCGTACGGCTTCGTCGCCATGCGGCCGCCGTCGGCGTGCAGCGCCATGCCCACCACGTTCGCGGGCATGACCCACGGGGTGCCGTCGACGAACGAGTCGATGAACCAGTCGTTCATGGCCGCGGGGTCGTAGCCGCGTTGGAGCGCGAGGTTGCCGAGGATCATCAGCCGCTCGATGTGGTGCGCCCACCCGTGCGTGCGGACCTTGTCGACCACGTGGGCGAGGCACGCGGCCTCGATGCCCGACGCGTCGAGCTCGAGCAGCGCGGTGGGCACGCCCCGATGCGCGTCGAGCCGGTTCTGCGACGTGTAGTCGTGCTCGAAGGCCCAGTAGAGGTGCCACACGTAGTCGCGCCAGCCCATGATCTGCCGGACGACGCCCTCCACGCTCCGGATGGGCGCGCGGCCCGCGGCGTGCTCGGCGACGATGCGCTCGATGACGTCCGCCGGATCCAGCACGCCCATGTTCATGGTGGCGCTCAGCAACGAGTGCGCCATGGTCCAGTCGCCCGCGAGGGAGGCGTCCTCGAAGGGGCCGAAGTCGTTGAGCCGGGTCGTGACGAAGTCCTCGAGGGCCAGGCGCCCCTCCTCCGGCGTGACGGCGAACCTGCGCGGGCCGTCCTCGCCGACGAACCGCATCAGCCCCTCGTGCTCCCACCGGTCGAGGTCGGCTCGCACCTCGGCGTCGATGTCGTCCTCCTCGGGCCACCAGGGCTCCGGCAGGCCGAGGCTCGTCGCGCCCTTCGGCGGCCGCTCGCGGTTGTCGTGGTCGTAGTTCCAGCGGCCGCCGACCGGGTCGTCGCCGTCCATGAGGATGCCCGTGCGGGCGCGCGACCAGCGGTAGAAGTCCTCCATCACCAGCCGGTTCGACGTGCGGCCCGCCGTCCACTCGGCGAACTCCTGCTCGCTCGTGACGAAGCCGCGGCTCGGCAGCACCTCGGCCCCGATCTCCGCCACGAGCCGACGGAGCCCGCGCGAGGTGGGGTCGACCACCTCGAGGTCGTCGCGACCCGTGACCACGTCGCGGTAGTGCTCCACCTGGTGGAACTCGACCCGGTCGCCGAGGGCCCGGGCGCGGTGCCGGATGCCCGAGAGGATGAGGTGCGCCTTCGCCCGGTGGTACGGGCGCCGGGCCAGCAGCCCCCGCGACTCGATGAGCAGCATGGGCCCGCCGTCGTCGAAGTGCTCGCCCAGCTGGTCGGCCAGGATCCATCGGGTGCGCTGCATGCTGCGACCCTAGGCCGGACCCCCGACACCGGCGCGGCGCGTGCGCCCGGCCGACCGGCCCGCCTCCGGGCGACGCGCCACCGCGGCGCGACCACCCCGACGCGCCACCGCGACGGGCCGGCCGCGAGGGCGCCGCCCTAGGCTGGGGGCGTGCACCAGGCGACCTCCCTCCTCACCGACCGGTACGAGCTCACGATGCTCGACGCAGCGCTGAAGGCGGGGACCCACGACCGCGAGTGCGTCTTCGAATGCTTCGCCCGCCGCCTGCCGAGCGGCCGTCGCTTCGGCGTCGTCGCCGGCACCGGCCGTCTGCTCGAGCTGATCCGCGACTTCCGCTTCGGCGACGCGGAGCTCGAGTACCTGCGCTCCGAGCGCGTCGTCGGCGAGGAGGCGCTGGCCTGGCTCGCCGACTACCGGTTCCGCGGCCGCATCACCGGCTACCGGGAGGGCGAGATCCACTTCCCCGGATCGCCGCTGCTCACCGTCGAGGCGCCCTTCGCCGACGGGGTGATCCTCGAGACCCTCGTGCTCAGCGTCCTCAACTACGACTCGGCGGTCGCGAGCGCGGCCGCGCGCATGGTCCAGGTGGCTGGCGGACGTCCCCTCGCGGAGATGGGATCGCGCCGCACGGGCGAGCGCTCGGCCGTCGCGGCCGCGCGCGCCGCCTTCATCGCGGGCTTCAGCGCCACCTCCAACCTCGAGGCTGGCCGCACGTGGGGCGTCCCGACGATGGGGACGGCCGCCCACTCCTTCACGCTCCTGCACGACACCGAGGAGCAGGCCTTCCGCGCGCAGGTCGACGCGCTCGGAGCGGCGACCACCCTCCTCGTCGACACGTACGACGTGCGCCAGGGCGTCGAGACCGCGGTCCGCGTCGCGGGCACGGGCCTCGGCGCCGTGCGACTCGACTCCGGCGACCTGCCGGTGCTCGTGGGCGAGGTGCGCGCGCAGCTCGACGCGCTGGGCGCCACGGGCACGCGGATCACCGTCACCAACGACCTCGACGAGCACGGCATCGCGGGCCTGGCCGCCTCCCCCGTCGACTCGTACGGCGTCGGCACGTCGCTCGTCACCGGCTCCGGCGCCCCCGCCGCCGGGATGGTCTTCAAGCTCGTCGCCCACCGCGAGGCCGGCGGGCGGGGCGAGTGGGTGGCCGTCGCCAAGCGCTCCACCGGCAAGCAGAGCCGCGGCGGCCTCAAGGGCGCGCTGCGGCGGCATGACGCGGAGGGCATCGCGACGGCCGAGCTCGTCACGGTGGGGCCGCACCCGGATCCGCGGCCGGGCGACCGCGACCTCCTGGTCACGCTCGTCGAGGATGGCGAGCCGGACCCCCGCTGGCTCGGGGCGGAGGGCACCGCCGCGGCCCGCGCGCACCACGCGAGCGTCGTGCGGGACCTGCCGGCGCAGGCGTTCCGGCTGCGAGCCGGCGACCCGGCCATCCCCACCGAGGAGGGCGCGCCCGCCTGATGCCGCGGGGGTCGATCCGGGTCTACTCGGGCTTCATGCCCTCGTAGATGCGCTTGCAGTCCGGGCACACGGGGAACTTCTCGGGGTCGCGGCCGGGCAGCCACTTCTTGCCGCAGAGCGCCTTGACGGGCTTGCCGCTGAGGGCGGACTCGAGGATCTTGTCCTTCTTCACGTAGTGCGAGAACCGCTCGTGATCGCCGGGCTCGATCGTCTCCTGCTCGAGGAGCTCCTCGAGCTCGCGGTCGAGGGTGTCGGTTCCGCCGCCCTGCGTGGGGCTCCCGGGGGACTGTTCGATGCTGAGGATGACCATCGTCCCAGTGTACTTTTCCCCGCCCACCGCGACCCGGGCGGAGGCACGCCCGTGCCGCGGACCGGGCTCAGCGGCGCTGACCCGGCTCAGTGGCGCTGCCCGGGCTCAGTGGCGCTGCGCGAAGGCCAGCAGCTCGGGACCGCGGCGCTCGAAGACGCGACCGCCGCCGACCACCCCCACGACGAGCGCGAGGACGCCGATCCCGAGGCCCACGACGAGCGACCACGTCGGGTAGGCGCCGCCGTGCACGAGCCCGAGCCAACCGAGCCACACGGAGGGCAGCGCCAGCACGACCGTGGCGATGAAGGTCAGCGTCGGCACGGTCGACGCGCCGGCGCCGACCGTCTGCGGCGCGTGGAACGGGCTGTCCCCGGGCCGGGAGGCCGGATAGGGGAAGCGCGCCGAGAACAGCGACGCCAGCCCGACCCCGGCGAGCAGCACGCCGCCGCTGACGCCGACGACCGACGGCAGCACCGCCGGGTCGCCGAAGCCGAGGGCGCTGAGCGGCGCTCCGATCGCGACCAGCGGCACGCCGATGGCGAGCACCGGCACGAGGCGCCCGATGCGGTCCGCCGTGCCGCGGATCCCCGACACCACGTGCAGCCACACCGCGGTGTGGTCGTGGGCCGTGTCGTTGTGGACGCTCCAGCCGAGGAACAGCGCCATGACCGGCAGCGGGACGAGCGCGAGCACGTGGGCGTCGACGTCCACGATCACGAGCGGGACGAGCAGGACCAGCGGCAGCACGGGGATGAGGACGAGGGTCGCACGATAGCGGGGGTCGCGGACCCAGTAGGTGATGCTGCGCGCGGCCACGGCCCCCGCCGGCGATGCGCCGAAGCGGCCGAACCAGCCGAGGCCGGTCTGCGTCCGGCCGCCGCGCGCCCGATCCGGTGCCGTGAGGGACCACGGGACGGCCCGCGTCCAGAGGAGCGCGAGGAGCGCCGCGGAGGCGAGCGCGACGAGGAGCATGCCGAGCGCCCCGCCGGCGTCGCCCGCGGCGGCGGCGGCGGGAGCGGCCCACGCGGCCCCGATCGGGGTCCAGGCGAGCACGCCCAGGAGACCCCGGACCGGCCGGAGGCCGTCGTCGAGGAGGTCGGCCTGCGCGAGGGCGACGACCACGGGGACGAGGAGCACGGCGACCAGCCCCGCGACGAGGCCCGTCGCCTCCCGCGCGCGGCGCGTGCTGAGCAGCACCGATGCGGCGACCGTGCTCAGCCGCGCGACGAGCACGCAGGTCACGACGGCGGCCGCGGCGGCGAAGATCGCCACCAGGGCGGTCGCGGGATCGCGGGCCCACGTCACGACGGTGGTCAGCGCGACCACCACGAGGGCCGCGCCGGGAGCGCTCACGAGCGCGGCGACGCCCAGAGCCAGGGCCAGGGGACGCGGCTCGAGTCCGTAGGGCGCGAATCTTCGGGGATCCAGGGCGTCGTCGGAACCGAGCACGAGCGGCACCACGAGCGCCCCGAGGACCACGAGCGCTCCCCCGGCGACGACGATGTCGCGCGCGGAGGCGACGTCCGCGTCGCGGAGGCCTGCCAGGGCGCCGATCGCGAGCACCGTGACCAGGATCCCGTACACGGCGGCGACGACGAGCCCGAGCACCTGCCACGGGCTCCGGCGGAACGCGTTGGCGAGGAGGGCGAGCCTCAGTCGGAGAACGAGTGCAACCACGAGAACCCCTCCGCCGTGCGTCGACCGCCGGCCAGCGCCACGAAGCGCTCCTCGAGCGTGCGCCCGGCACGGACCTCGTCCATGGTGCCGGCGGCGAGCACGCGTCCGTTGACGATGATCGCGACGTGGTCGCAGATGCGCTGGATGAAGTCCATGCCGTGGCTGGAGAGCACCACCGTGCCGCCGTGAGCCACGTAGTCCTGCAGGATCTCCACGATGTTCGCCGCCGACACGGGGTCGACCGACTCGAACGGCTCGTCGAGCACGAGCAGGCGCGGGGAGTGGATCATCGCGCAGGCCAGCGCGACCTTCTTGGCCATGCCGGCCGAGTAGTCGGTGACCAGACGCCCGACGGCGTCCTCCAGCCCGAAGGCGGCGACGAGGTCGGCCGAGCGGTCGCGGATCTCCGCCGCGTCGAGCCCGCGGAGCGCCCCCGAGTAGTGCAGGAGCTGCGCGCCCGTCAGGCGGTCGAAGAGGCGCAGCCGGTCGGGGAGGACGCCGATGCTGCGCTTGGCCGTGAGCGGCTCCCGCCAGACGTCGATGCCGTTGACGGAGACCGTTCCGGCGTCGGGGCGCAGGAGTCCCGTGACCATCGACATGGTCGTGGTCTTGCCCGCACCGTTCGGCCCGACGATGCCGTAGAAGGAGCCCGCGCGGACGGTGAGCGCGACCTCGTCCACGGCCACCTTCTCGTCGAAGCGCTTGGTGAGCCCCTGGATGACGAGGACCTCGTCGCCCAGCTCGGGCGCGGCGGCCCGGTCGCCGCGGACGGAGGGCGTGAGCGCCGTCTCGTCGACCCGCGCGAGGCCGGCCCGCGGCGATCGCGGCGCGGTGAGGCTGTCGGTGCGGACGGTGACGACGCGCGGGGGCTCCGGCGCGGGATCCGCAGCGGCGGCGCTCCCGTCGGCGGGCTCCGTCTCGGGTCCCCCCTCGGGCTCGCCCTGCTCCCCTGCCGTCGGTTCCGCCTCGGACGTGGTCGCATCGTCGGTCGCGGTCACGTCGTCGTTCACTGTCACGGTCATTTCGTCGGTCGCGGTCACGTCGTCGGTCGCGGTCACCTCGCCGGACGCGGTCGCCTCGCCGGACGCAGTCGCGTCATCGGGAGCCGCGTCCGCCGCGCCGGTGTCGGACCCCGACGGGGCCCGGGCGTCGTCGTGCTGCACGCCATCACCGGGCTCCGCGACGGCCTCAGCGCCCTCGTCGGCGCCGTCGTCGGCGGCTGCCGCGTCCCCGGATGGAGCATCGCCGGGGAGGGCGTCCGCGGTTCCGACGGCCTCGTCCACGACGAGCACGTCCGCCACGACGGGCACGTCGTCGTCGGCCGAGGCGTCGTCGGCGGCGTCGTCGTCGTGCGGATCCTCGCCTCCGGCACGTGCGGCGTGCTCCTGCTCGGCGGCGTCGAGGATCCCCCGCAGCTCCGCGACGGCGTCGTCGCGCTCGGTCGTCGCGGCGACGGATCCGGCGCCCTCCGCCGACGCATCGACCGTCGCGGGGACCGATGGCCCCTGCTCGTCGTCGGACGTCGTGGCGTCCGGACCGGCGTCGACCGCGGTGGCTCCGGCCGGACGCTGCACCCGGGTCCGCTTCCGCACGCGCGGGGATCGCGTGGACGAGGCCGCCGTCCCGTCCGCGCCGTCCTCGCTCGGGGCCGCCGGACGGGCGGCGGGCGGCGTGACGCGGGGCGCCTTGACGCGCGGCGCCGTGGGGGCGACCACCACG